>NZ_JBDGLR010000002.1:0-578469 GCF_057655755.1 Lysobacter sp. Soil_N_51
GCCATGCAAGAGTAGGTCATCGCCAGGGGCTTTACCCTAAAACGCCGCAACCTTCTGGTTGCGGCGTTTTTCTTTGCGCGGAATAAAGTCACGCCAGGCCCTTGGTTCGACCACGAGTTAATCCGCTGATAATTGATCGCAGCGGCTGGTTTGATAATCAATGCCGCAGCGAATGCCCCTGTAGGAGCGGCGTCCGATTGATTTCCTTGGGTCACGAGCCGCGACCGCGCCAGTATGGTGGCCCCATAGTCCCACCTTGGTGGCGAATCGGGACTTACAGCTTCTGAAGGCCTTGCCGATACCGGCGGTTTCTGGTTTACGGCGTATGTGCGGTGGCGCGGTCGCGGCCTGCGCCGCTCCTACAGGGAGCTAGCGCCGCTGCGTATCAACTGTGCACCGGCGTGGATAATCGATGACTGCGCCCTTACGACCGTCATTCCTCGCCACAGCTTCTGCAGGCGTAGTGACGCGATCGCGTTGCCCGTGGCGCAGCGCCTGCGATCCGTGGCTGTCAGCATCAACGTGCAGGCATCCATTGCGCCCAATCCGACCGGATCCAAAGGAACCCACATGCAAAGACGCCAATTCATGGGTGTGCCGCTCGCGCTGACGGCCGCGGCGGCCACCGCCGGAATTTCTTCCATGGCGCAAGCGGCCCCGCTGCCTACAGACGAATTCATTACGTTCGAGGACTATGGCGCGGTCGGCGATGGCATGGCCGACGATACCGCGGCGATCCAGGCCGCCATCAACGACAATCCGGGGCGCGACGTCTGGGCGACGCGGCGCAACTATCGGCTCACGGCCGCGCTGCGGATCCTGAGCGGCATAAGCTTGCGTGCGGCGCAGGGCGGGGTGCAGTTGCTGATGGACGTCGCCGATCGCGATCACATCGTGATCGGGAACGGCACCGAGAGCGGCATGCTCGCCAGCCTGAACACCCTGATCGACGGGTTTACCTTCGTGCCCGGTCCAAATGCAGCCGCTTCGACCACCGGTTCGTGCATCTTCCTCAACTTCGCGGCCTACTTCGACATCCGCAATTGCGATTTCTACGGGCGCTACGGAAATCAGTCACGCCTGTTCCGCGGCATGACCCTGTTCCGTGCTTCCGATGGCTTCATTCGTCATTGCCGTGTGCGGTATTTCCGTGAGGACGGTCTTCATACCGGCGGCTCGCCGCATGCCGCGAGTCCAAATCCGTATCGAACGGTCGATGTACGGATGGAGTCGCTGCGGATCTATTCCTGCGGTGGGCACCAGGTGCATTTCGGTGCTCATACCGGCGGCATGTTCGTCAACGATCTGATCGTGATGCAGGCCAGCCAGTTGCCGGCGTTCCATATCGATTCCGATCCGGTGACCGAGGACGGTACCAATTTCTTCATCGTCAACGTCAATATCGAAGGCGGCAATAACGGCGGTAGCGCCATCGTCGTCAACAAGGGACAAAGCGTGCAGATCGTCGGCGGTTGGATCGGCGGCATTGTCGGCAATGGCGCGGCGGTCGAATTGGGCGTCGGTGCAAGCTCGTGCGAAATTAACGGGCTCAAGGCCGATTTTTGCGGTTTAGTCGTCAACGGCCCGGCCAATTCGATCAAGAACTGCGAGCTTTCCGGCGACTTGAGCAGCAACGTCAACGGCATCGTGATCGGTCCGAACGCCAGCGATACCCTGATCGTGGGCTGCCGTATTCGCCAATTCACCGGCTCGGCGATCCGCATCAACAAGCAGCCCGGCGGCCCGGCGCGTTGCTCGATCAGCGGCCTGGTGCTGAAGGATGCGCCGGCCACCGCCTACATCGATGGCGCCGATTACCGCGAGGGCCCGGTGGTGGAGGCGGTGCGCAGCGATGCGGCGACGTATCTGACCGCGTCCGCGCAAATTCAACTCAACTACGGTGCCGAGTTCTACCAGGTCACTGGCGGCATCGCGATACAGGACATCGTGCCGCGCAATCCCGGTCGCCGGGTAACCATCCAGGCCGGCATGGGTGGCTTGAACTTCACCGGTAACGGCGTGCTGCAGCTCAAGGGCGGCGCAGCGAGCGTGGCGGTGACGGCGTATCGCACGATCGAGTTCGTGACCGACGGTGTGAGCTGGTTCGAATCAGGCGGCAGCCGCTGAGCGTTGCTGCTCGCGTCGACCACGTCGGTGCAGTCGCGATGCTCTGCTGAATTTGGCGGGAGTCGCCATCGATGTAATTCGTCATTCACCGACTTTGGTCGGATGCAGCGAGAGCGCAGCGCGGTTGTCCCCGTCCTTGGTCGCGCATCGCGACGCGCACGGCCCGGCGATTGATCCCGGGCCGGCCGATCCGAGATCGCCAGTAAAGGTCCAGATGAAGTTCACAACCGTCGGCAAGGTTCAGCACCAAGTCCGATTCCGCGATCTATTTCGCGCTTGCCTCGAGTGTGAGTTACGCGGTCGCGGCTTATGACCGAAGGAAATCCAATAGGACGCCGCTCCGACAGGGGATGTCGAGCCTGGCTATTGACTGTGGTTGCGATGGTGGTCGCGCGGGTGGCGACTAACCGATATACAGGCGCCAACCTCTGGCAATGGACGCAGAACATCGCGGACTGTCAGCCGTTTTTCGACTGATCGCTGCCGCGATAATTTCGGTTCGTAACGGCCGGCGAGTTACCGCACGGATCGTGCAAACGATCGCGAACACCGCGCAGCAGTCGTTCGCATCTCAAGCGACGCGATCACCCCGCGGCGCCAGACCGAGTTCAACCCGCGTGTCTGCATCCTCGGCCTGGATCCGCAAGTCGATCCGATAGCGTTCGCACAGTCGGCGCACGATCGCCAGGCCGAGTCCGAGGCCGGCGCTGCCTTCGCGGCGCTGAAACGGTCGGTGCAGGGTCGCGAGCAAGTCCGGTTCGATCGCGTGCCCGCTGTTGACGATGTTGAAGCTTGCGCGGTCCTGGCTTGCCGCATGTTCGATCCAGATACGCACCACGCCCGCTTCGGTGTGCGCGAACGCGTTGCCGATCAGATTCGATAGCAGGATGTGCAGTACCGGTTCGGGCAATACGCTGCGGGTGTCGGGCGGTACCTGGATGTCGAGCTCGATTGGTTTTCCTTCCAGCAACACCGCCTGATCCAGGATGACCCGCTCCAGCAGCGGCAGCACGGCAACGGGATCGCCCGCTTGCGCCGACTCTTGCGATTCGCGCGCCAGACTCAACAGGGTGGCGACGGTCTGCTCGAGTTGCGATGCCGATTGGCGCAGATGCATCAAGTGCTGGCGTCCGGCCGGCGACAGGCCGGGCTCGTCGAGCAGGCGCTCGCTGGTGCTGGCGATCACCGCGAGCGGTGTGCGCAGTTCATGGCTGGCGTCGCGGGTGAATTCCTGTTCGCGTTCGATGAAAGTGCGGATGCGTTCGATCAGTTCGGCGACGCCTTGCGCGACCATGCCGACTTCGTCGTCGGCGCGTTCGGGCAGCGGCAGCACGGGCAAACGCTGCGGGGTAATCGAGCCGACTTGCGCGGCCAGTCGCGCCAGCGGGGCCGCGGTCCGTCGCGCCAGCCAGTAAGCGATCAACAGCGCCAATGCGAACACCGCGACCGCCGACCAGGCCAGCAATTGCAGGATGCGGTCGCGCATCGGCCGCACCACCAACTGCTGGCTGACTTCGGCGACCAGCCATGCGTTCGCGGCCGGCGTGGGGGCCTGCAGGGTTTTGAGATGGTAGTGGCGCCCGTCGCGACCCGCGTATTCATGACGCCAGGGTTCTTCTTGATAAGGCGAGCGCAAGTCGTCGGGGAATTGCGCCACGTCGGTATACACCTTCATGTACGGACTGCGCGGCGTTTCCCAGCGGCCGTGCTGCTGTCGCGCGCGCGCCAGGGCGGCGGCTTCCTGTCGCAACGCGGCGTCGAAGAAGGCGTCTTCGGTCGCATACATGAACACCACCGCGTACAGGCCGAACACGCCGGCGACCAGCACGGCGAATCCGCCGAACGCGATCATCAAGCGGTTGCGCATGCGCCGCCGCGGCCGCTTCATGGACGTTCGCGCAGCTTGAAACCGACGCCATGCACGGTGTGCAGCATCGGCCAGGCGAAGGGTTTGTCGAGCGCTTGCCGCAACAGATACAGATGCGAACGCAACGGATCCGACGGCGGCGCTTCATCGCCCCACAAGCGTTGCATGAGTTCGCTGCGGGTGAGAGTGCGAGGCCAGGCTTCGGCAAGAATCAGCAGAATACGGTAGGCGGTCTGATGCAATTCGAGCGGCGTGCCGTCGCGTTGCGCGCTGTTGCCGCGGCGATCGATGCTGAGCGGGCCGATCCGCAGCAGATGCTGTTCGCCGCCGCGATGGCGCTGCGACAGCGCCAGGCAGCGGGCGAGCAGTTCCTCGCCCGCAAACGGCTTGACCAGGTAATCGTCGGCGCCGGCCTCGAAGCCCTTGAGCTTGTCGGCGAGGGTGTCGCGAGCGGTCAGCATCAGCACCGGGATGCGACGGTCGGCCTGCTCGCGCAACTGCGTGCATACGCGCAGGCCGTCCAGGCCGGGGAGGTTGAGGTCCAGCACCAATACGTCGGGTGGATCGTCCAGCGCCAGGCGCAAGCCGGTGCGGCCGTCGGCGGCGAAGTCGACCTGATGGCCGTGCGACTCGAACATCGCCGCCATCGCCGCGCGCAGCGGCAGATGATCTTCGACCACGAGTATGCGCAGACGCTCCACCATCGCGGCTCAGGTTCCGATGCGTTGCAACAGTTGTTTAGCTTCGGCCATGTCGGGGTGGCTTTCCAGTACTTCGCCGGTCAGCGCACGCGCTTGCTCGCGATCGCCCAAGCGCAGGTGCGCCTCGGCCATGCCCAGCCGAAGTTGCGGCTCGGGCATGTACGGCGCGGCCAGTTGCATGATCGCCAGCGCGTCGCGGGTGGCCGCCGGGTCCTGGGTGGACTGCGATTGGTAGTAGCCGAGCAGGCCGATCAGTTGCACGTGATAGTGCTCGCGATTCTCGGCCAAAGCCTGGCGCACGGCGGCGGATTCGCCGTTCAACGCACGCTCCACCAGGGCCATGGTGCGTTCGTCGCGCCAGGCCGTGCGCGCCTTGGGCTGGCGGCCGAGCGCGCCGACGATGGCTTCGGCGACGGCGGGCGTCGAGTACGGGTTCTGCCCGGTGATCAGACGGCCGTCGACGACCAGCTTGGGCATCATCAACGCGGCCTCGTGCCATTGCGCCCCACGCGCCTTGAGCGCGTCTTCGAGCTGGAAGCGGTACTGCTTCGCCCAGCGCTTGCCGAACACGGCCTCCTCTTCGTTGCTGAAACCGGTCATGCGCTTGCCGTCGACCAGCCATGCGCCGTTGCCGAGACGCACGTCGACCAGCGCGGCGGGTCCGTGACAGACCGCCGCGACCACGCCGCCGCGTTCGTAGATGTCCGCCACCACGCGCTGCAAGGCCGGGTCGGTGGGTAGATCGAACATCGCGCCTTTGCCGCCGACCACGTAGACCGCGGCATAGTCGGCGGCTTTGAGATCGCCGGTCTTGCGCGTGGCCGCGAGTTGTCCGGTCGCGTCGGTATCGGCGAGCAGGCGCGCGTTGAACGCTTCGCTGGCGTCGTACTTGTCGGCTTCGACGCGGCCGCCGTTCGGGCTGGCGACGTCGACGGCATAGCCGTTGTCGCGGAAGATCAAATACGCCTGGGCGAATTCGTCCATTTCGAAGCCGGGCCGGGTCTTGCCCTGGTCGCGGCCTTCGCCGCTGACCACGATCAGGATCTTGTCGGCGGCCATCGAAGGCAGGGCGGCTAGCAGCAACGACAAGGCGAGGACGGTGCGGCGAATACGGTGCGCGGTCATGGAGGCGATCTCGGCAAGAGGGAGCCTCAGTCTCGGCAGGGGCTGTGAATCAAACTTCAAACACCGCGCGGCCGCGCCGACCCGCGCGCGCTCAAGCCGTCTTGCGGAACGTCACCACCAGCACATCGCGATGCGCTTCGCGTTGCGGGTCCTGCGGCGTCACCGCGGTGACGCCATGGAATACGCGCGCATCGTCGACCAGCGCGGCGTCGAGCGGCGCGGTCAGGGTGAAACTGCCCAGTTCGGTGCCGTCGGCGGTGTGGATGGTGGTGGTGCCGCTGAGGATGTTGTGGCGGTCGATCAACAGCACCAGCACGTAGTCGACACCGTCGCGATGCACGCCCTCGGGTGTGGGCTGACCGTCTTCGTCGCTGCGCGCTTCGATGCGGAACTGGTGCAGCTCGATATGCCAGGCCTGCGTATCCGGCGCGAGCGTGGAAAAGAAATCGCGGCAGAACCCGAGCACCGTGGTGAGGCTGGCGCCGCCGCCGATGTCGTCGCGCACCGGTTCGAACCAGCGTTCGATGTCGCCTTGCAGGGTGTTGTAGTCGAGGCTCTGGTAATGCGGCTGATGCGGTTGGCGCTCGATCGCGCCGTCGCGGCCGGCGCGGAACACCGCATGCCGGCGGCGGCGATGGCGACCGATGCTGGCCAGGTACTGATCGGGCGCCAGGTCGTTCCAGCTGTCGGCGAAGGCCGGCCAATCCTGCAGCGAACCGTGCTGCAGCAGATGCTCGCGCATGTGCTCACCGCCGACGAAGCAGAAGCCGTCGCCGCGCAGGGATTGCGCGAAGTTTTCGTGATCGGTGCGCGGGGCGGGGGACATTCGCGACTCTTCGGGACAGCGGGATGCGGCGGGGGGACGTGGCGAACGCGAGCCGCGTTCGCAAAGGATGGATGCGAACGACTTGCGCGCAAGCCTCAGCTGGGCAAACCGGCCTGCGAGGAGCCGTCGAGCAGACGCAGCACCACCTGCGCGCTGGCGTCTTCGGACGCCGCGAGCGCGGCCAGGACCAGCAAGGCCAGCACGCAGCCGAAGCCCAGCACCCAGGCCAAGCTGCGCAGCCGCGGCTGGCGCGCCACATAGAACACGCCGTGCAGTACACGGAAGACGATGAAGGCCATCGCCAGGCCGACGACCCAGTCGGTGGCCACGCCGGTCATCTGCGCGCCGATCACGCCCGCCGCGAACGGGGCGAAGGCTTCGAACGCGTTGAGGTGGGCGGCGTAGGCGGCATGGCATCGCGGGTTGTCCTGGCGGGTCTGCCAGCCGCGCGGGTCGCGGTTGTCGTAGCGCTTGCCGCTGGCCTTGGCGACGGCCACCCACAGGTACGGCAACAACGCGGCGATCAGCACGCACCAGTAGGCGATGGAGATGGACATGCGTGTTCCTTCTGGCATACCGCAAGCCGCGGCTGCTAAAGCCTAGCGGAAAAAACCACGGCGCCCTTGGGCGCCGTGGTCGGATCGCTGTGCGGCAAGGGCCGGCCCACCGGACCGGCCCCGCGCGCGGGCTCGGCTCACTTCGCCGGCGGCGCCATCAGCGTGTCGTGCGCGGCGCGGAACGCGTTGCCCTCGTACCAGTTCGGCCACTGCTCGTTGCCGGCCAGGATCTTGCCCACGCCGTACAGCGCGTCCAGGTCCTGGACCACGCCGTCGAGCTTCCAGGCCGCGTCGAATTCGTCGGACGGCTTGTGGTAGCGGTTCTGGCTGTAATCGACCTGGGCCTTCTGCCCGGCTTCGACGCCGCCGTCGATCAGGTCGTTGCCGCCCTTGGCGTACAGCGCGGGCACGCCGGCCTTGGCGAAGTTGAAATGATCGGAGCGGAAGTAGAAGCCGTCCTGCGGGGTGGCTTCGGCATGCAGCACGCGCTGCTGGCCGTCGGCGACGGTCTTGAGGATGTCCTCGAGCTCGGAGCTGCCGTAACCGACCACGGTCATGTCGCGGGCCTTGCCGATGATCGGCATCGCGTCGAGGTTGATCACCGCGACGGTCTTGTTCAGCGGCACGGTCGGATGGGCGACGTAGTACTTCGAACCCAGCAGGCCCGATTCCTCCAGCGTCACCGCCAGGAACAGCAGCGAACGATCCGGCGGCGGGATCTGCTTGCTGAAGGCTTCGGCGATTTCCAGGATGCCGGCCACGCCGGATGCGTTATCGATCGCGCCGTTGTAGATCGTGTCCGGACCGGTGGTCTTGGCGTCGGCGCCATGGCCTTCGTGGCCGCCTTCGCCGGTGTGGTTGCCCAGGTGATCCCAGTGCGCCATGTAGACGATGGCTTCGTCCGGACGCTTGGCGCCGTCCAGGCGCGCGACCACGTTGCGCGAGGACTTCTGGCTGATCTTGCTCTTGAGATCCACCGAGGCCTTGGCCTGCAGCGCGATCGCCTTGAAGCCGCGCTTGCCGGCGGCCTGATACAACTGATCGAGGTTCTGGCCCAGATCGCCGAGCAACTTGCGCGCGACGTCGTTGCTGATCCAGCCCTGCACCGGCAGGCGCGGTTCCGGATCGTCCTTGGCCGGCAGGTCGAACTGCGCGCCCGACCACGAATTCTTGACCACGTCCCAGCCGTACGATGCGCCGGCGGTGTCGTGGATGATCAACGCGGCCTTCGCGCCCTGACGCGCGGCCTCTTCGAACTTGTAGGTCCAGCGGCCGTAATAGGTCATCCGCTTGCCTTCGAACAAGGTCGCGTCCTGGCCGTGGAAGCCCGGGTCGTTGACGAACATCACCACCGTCTTGCCCTTGACGTCGACGCCGGCGTAATCGTTCCACTGCTGCTCGGGCGCGTTGACGCCGTAGCCCACGAACACCAGCTCGCTGCCGTCGACCTTCATTTCCGGCTGGCCGGTGCGGGTGCCGACGACCATGTCGGTGCCGAACTTCAATTCGCGCGGCTGGCCCTTGACCTCGAGCGTGAGCGAAGTGGTTTCGTCGGCGGTGGTCTCGACCATCGGCACGGTCTGGAAATAGCTGTCGCCGTTGCCGGGCTTGAGCCCCATGCGCTGGAACTGGGCCTGCAGGTACTGGACGGTTTTTTCCTCGCCGGCGCTGCCGGGCGCGCGGCCTTCGAACTCGTCGGAGGCCAGGACCTTGACGTGCTGGGCGAAGTCGGCGGCGTTGATCGCGCCGTCGAAGCCGTGCTCGCCGGCGGGCTGGGCCGGGGCCGGCGTGGCGGCGCTCGCGCCGGTGTCGGGTTTGGACGCTGTCTTGTCGCAGGCCGACAGGACCAGGGCGGCGGCCACCAGCGAGGTGGCGGTGAGCAGCGGGGTGGTTCGGGACAGATGCTTCGGCAACAAGGTCGAGACCTCCAGGAGCGGCGCGAGGCCGGGGGTGGGGGAGGTCCATTCTAGGTGCTGCGGTTTCGCGGTGTTGTCCCGATCCGTTCGCTCGCCGAGCGGTCGGCGCGGTGCGAACGCCCCGCCCGGATCGCCATGGCCGGGGCCGTGGCGACTCGGACGGGGCGCGGGCGCGGCCTTTTCGGCGTTACTCCGCCGGCGGGGTCGCGGTGTTGAACGCGATCGCGGTGGCGCCGCGGATCGGGCCGGTCTTGGCGGTGCTGTGCACGTACAGCTTCACTTCGCGCTCGAACACCAGGGCGCCGTCGACGCGCGCGTTCGGTCCGATGATCACGCGCGGGTCGCGCTGCTTGAGCAACTTGATGCCGTTGGGCTTGGTGTAGCGAATGCCGCCGCTGACGTGCGAATCCACGCCGACGGTGAGGTCGCCGTTGACCGTCTCGATGCCGCCGGTGACGTCGGTGTCGACCAGGCCGATCGCGCCGTTGACGGTTTCCAGGTCGCCGCGCACGGTGCCGCCGCGATCGACGAAGATGCTGCCGTTGACGGTTTCGATGCCGCCGTTCGCGGTCAGGTTGGTGCCGGCGCGGATGCTGCCGTTGACCGTTTCCAGGCCGCCGGTCTGGCTGCTGTTGCCGACGTGGATGCTGCCGTTGACCGTCTCGGCCTTGCCGACGCGGGCGCTGTCGCCGATCCGGATGCTGCCGTTGACGGTATCCAGGTCGCCCTGGCGCTGGCTGGCTTCGACGGTGATGCTGCCGTTGACCTTGCTGATGCCGTCGTCGGCGAACGCCAGCGGCGAGGACAGGGCGATCAGGACCGACAGGCTGAGGGTGAGGCGGGTGCGCGTCATGGCGTGTTCCGTTGTCTTGGTGGGCAAGGTCTGTGATGCGGCGAGCGCGCGATCGGTTTAAGGCGAATGCGCATTTCGTGATGTCGGCGGGTGCGCGACGTGCCGGGTCAAGCACTATCAAGCACTTGCGGACACCGCTGCGAACCCGTCGCCGCGTTCCCCGGGGCTTCATCGTCCGCTTCGCTACAATCGCAGAATCCGCCTGCGGCGGCCCCTGCCCCTGGTCATAGGAATCCCCCACGTGTCAGCGAATGCCCGACCCAAGCCCGTAGTGCTGTTGATCCTGGACGGTTGGGGCCATCGCGACGACCCCGCCGACAACGCCCTGGCCCAGGCCACCTTGCCGAACTGGCATGCGCTGCTGGCCTCGCAGGCCCACACCCTGATCCACACCGAAGGCCGCCACGTCGGCCTGCCGGACGGGCAGATGGGCAATTCCGAGGTCGGCCACATGAACCTCGGCGCCGGCCGCATCGTCTATCAGGACCTGACCCGGATCGACGCGGCGATCGAGGACGGCAGCTTCTACGCCAATGAAGAACTGCGCGCGGCCTGCGCGGCGGCGAAGTCGTCGAACGGCACCTTGCACGTCATGGGCCTGCTCTCGCCCGGCGGCGTTCACAGCCATGAGAAGCACATCTTCGCGATGCTCGAACTCGCCCAGCGCGAAGGCGTGGCGCGGGTCGCGGTGCATGCGTTCCTCGACGGCCGCGACATGCCGCCCAAGTCGGCCGCGCCGAGCCTGCAACGCCTTCAAGACGTGTGCGATCGCCTCGGCAACGCGCATATCGCCTCGATCAGCGGCCGCTACTACGCGATGGACCGCGACAAGCGCTGGGATCGTCAGTTGCGCGCCTGGAACGCGATGGTCGAAGCCGACAGCCCGGAGCACGCGCCGAGCGCATTGGCCGGGCTCGAAGCGGCGTATGCGCGCGGCGAAACCGACGAATTCGTCGCCCCGACCGTGATCGACGGCGCCACCGCGATGGCCGACGGCGACGCGGTGGTGTTCATGAATTTCCGCGCCGATCGCGCGCGCCAGTTGAGCGCGGCGTTCGTCGATCCCGACTTCGACGGTTACGAAGCGCGCCGGCCGAAGCTCTCGCGTTTCGTGTGTCTGACCGAATACGACGCGCGCCTGCCGGCGCCGGTCGCGTTCGGCCCCGACGATCTGCACAACACCCTGGGCGAATTGCTGGCCGCCCACGGCCTGACCCAGTTGCGCATCGCCGAGACCGAGAAATACGCCCACGTCACCTTCTTTTTCAGCGGCGGACGCGAAGATCCTTACCCGGGCGAAAGCCGCATCCTGGTGCCGAGCCCGAAGGTCGCGACCTACGACCTGCAGCCGGAGATGAGCTGCCCGGAAGTCACCGCCAAACTGATCGAAGCGATCAAGTCCGGCGCGATCGATGTCGCGATCTGCAACATCGCCAACCCCGACATGGTCGGCCACACCGGCGATCTGCAGGCCGCGATCCTGGCCGCGCAGGCGGTCGACAAGGCGATCGGCCCGATCGCCGCCGCGGTGCAGGAGGTCGGCGGCGCGCTGCTGATCACCGCCGATCACGGCAATCTGGAAATGATGCGCGACCCGAGCACCGGCCAACCGCACACCGCGCACACCGTCGGCCCGGTGCCGCTGGTCTATGTCGGCCCGCGCAAGGCCACGCTGCGCAGCGGCGGCGCCTTGCGCGATGTCGCGCCGACCATCCTCGACCTGCTCGGTATCGCCCAGCCGGCCGAGATGACCGGCACGAGCCTGCTGGAGCGCTGATGGCGAGCGCGCGCGCGTGGTGGCTGGCCAGTGTGACGGCATGCTCGCTGGCGATGAGCCTGGGCGCCCACGCGGCCGCGCAGAGCAACAGCCGCGACGCCGAGCGCAAGCTCGAGAAGATCAAGACCGAACTCAAGTCGGTCGCGGCCGAACGGCGCAAGCTGGAGGGCCAGCGCGGCGACGCCTCGCAGCAACTGCGCCAGGCCGACGAACAGGTCGGCCATTCCAACCGCGCCCTGCGCGACACCGAAACCCGGCTCGCGCGCGAGCAGGCCGCATTGAAGGATCTGCAGAGCAAGCGCGACGCGCTCAACGCGAGCCTGGGTTCCAAGCGCGATGAGTTGTCCAGGCTGGTGCGCGCCGCGTATGCGCAAGGCAACGACGCGCCGCTGAAACTGCTGCTGTCGCAGGACAAGGTCGCCGACAGCAGCCGCATCCTGACCTATCACGGCTATGTGCAGCGCGATCGCGCGCGCCGCATCGCCGAACTGAGCGCGCAGCTGCGCGAACTCGATGCGCTCGAGCGTCAGATCGTCGAGCGCCGCGCCAGCCTCGACAGCACCCGCAAGCAACAGCGCAACCAACTCGGCCAACTCGAAAAAGACCGCAAGACCCGCGCCGCGCTGGTCGCCCAGATCAACGAGAAATACCAGGACCGCAGCACCCGCGAACGCGAACTCGGCCGCGATGCGAAGGGCCTGGAGCAATTGCTGACCAAGCTGCGCGCCGCCGCCGCGCGCGCCGAGGCGCAACGTCGCGCCGCCGCCAAGGCCAAGGCCGAACGCGAGGCCCGCGAAGCGCGCGCCGCCGCCGCCGCAGCCAAGGCGCAAGGCAAGCCCGCGCCGGTGCGCAAACCGCCGGTGCAGGTCGCCCGCGCGCCCGCGCCGCAGGTCGGCGGCCTGGGGTGGCCGGTGTCGGGCGCCTTGCTGGCCGGCTTCGGCGGCACCATGCCCGACGGCCGCAGCAGCGAAGGCCTGCTGATCGGCGCGCCGGCCGGCGCCACGGTCAAGGCGGTCGCCGACGGCACCGTGGTGTATTCGGAATGGATGACCGGCTACGGCCTGCTGCTGATCGTCGATCACGGCAACGGCTACATGAGTCTGTACGCGAACAACGACGCCCTGCTCAAGGACGCCGGCGCGACGGTCAAGAAAGGCGACGCGGTCGCCACCGTCGGCAGTTCCGGCGGCCACGGCCGGCCGGCGCTGTATTTCGAACTGCGTCGCGGCGGCCAGCCGGTCAATCCGAATACCTGGTTGCGGCGTTGAGGCAGGGCGCCGCGGCGGTAAACGGCTGATCCAGTTCGAAGCGTGCCGATCGTGTCGTAGCGGGAGGTCTGTGTGGAAGTCTGTGTGGGAGGGGCTTCAGCCCCGACGCCTTTCGCTCGGATCGCCGGACACCTGCCTTGTCTGAGCCGAAAGCGTCGGGGCTGAAGCCCCGCCCACACAGACCTCGTAGCGCGCGCAGGAGTCCAAATCCGCAACCCGCCGACGATTTAACAAAAGCTTGCAAGCGCGCGGCTTAACGTGCGCAGATAATCGATCGAACCCGGATCGCCTCGCGCGGTCCTATCGCTACCTGATTCGTACCCGTTCCGGAGCGCCGTGCATGTCCCTGCGTCACCCCCTGCGTAGTCTGCTACCGCTCGCCCTGGCGCTGGGCGCCGCTCCGCTGGCGCTCGCGCAGCAGGCGCCGACCACGCCGCCGCCGGTCGCGCCTCAGTCCGCGCCCCAACCCGCGCCTTCGACGGCACCGGCCACCCCGCCGACCGACAAGAAACCGACCGACACCAAACCAGCCGACACCAAGTCGGGCACTTCGCCAGCCGACACCGATCCAGCCGACACCGACACTCCGCCGCAGCCGGCCCCGCCCGCGCGCGCCGCCAAGGCCAAGCCCGGCAAGGACGGCGACGGCGTCGACTCCAAGGTGCCGATCGAGGAAATCCGCCGCTATGTGGCGGTCTACAACGCGGTCAAGCAGGCGTACGTGGAACCGGTCGACGACGCCAAGCTCATGCACGCGGCGATCCGCGGCCTGCTGCTCGATCTCGATCCGCACAGCGTGTACCTCGACAAGGTCGCGGCCGAAGACTTCGACGAACAATCGCGCGGCAACTACGACGGCATCGGCGTGGAACTGCAGCGCCAGCCCGACGGCACCTTGAAGGTCATCTCCCCGATCGACGACACACCGGCGACGCGCGCCGGGATCAAGGCCGGCGACCTGATCATCGCCATCGACGGCAAGCCGTTCAAAGTGGACGAGGGCGACAGTTCCAGCACCCTGCGCGGCGCGCCCGGCAGCAAGGTGGTGTTGACCATCGTGCGCGCAGGCCGCGACAAACCCTTCGACCTGACCGTCGCGCGCGAAACCATCCGCGTCACCAGCGTCAAGAGCCGCATGCTCGAACCGGGCTACGCCTATCTGCGCATCAGCGCGTTCCAGGCCGACACCGCTGCGGATTTCGAAACCCAGCTGGAAAAGTTGAAGACCCAGTCCGGCGGCAAGCTGCGCGGCCTGGTCATGGACTTGCGCAGCAATCCCGGCGGTCTGCTGACCTCGGCGGTGCAGATCGCCGACGACCTGCTCGACAGCGGCAAGATCGTCAGCACCCGCGGCCGCATCGCGATCAGCGACGCGCAATTCAGCGCGACCCCGGGCGATCGTCTCGACGGCGCGCCGCTGGTGGTGCTGGTCGACGCCGGTTCGGCCAGCGCCTCGGAAGTGCTGGCCGGCGCCTTGCGCGACAACGGCCGCGCGCGCGTGGTCGGCAGCCGCACCTTCGGCAAGGGCTCGGTGCAGACCGTGCTGCCGCTCGACAACGGCGATTCGGTCAAGCTCACCACCGCGCGTTACTACACGCCCAGCGGCAAATCGATCCAGGCGTTGGGCATCGTGCCCGACGTGGTGCTGCGCGCGCCGAAAGCGCCCGATGCCGACGGCCGCCCGAGCTACACCGAAGCGACTTTGCCCGGGCATCTGCACGGCGACGAAGAGGACACGCCCGGCACCAACGCCGGCGAAGTGCTCGAAGGCGACGGCCCGATCGCTTCGGCGCTGGCCGAACTGAAGAAACCCGCGGGCGCGAAAACGCCGGCGACGGTCAGCAAGGCGGCGACGCCCGCGGCCAAGCGCTGAGCCTGCAGCGAGGCGGCAACCAAACGCCCGGCACGAGCCGGGCGTTTTCGTGAGGGACTTGAATCCCGACGCTGTTTTTCGGATCGCGGCGATCCGGCACAAAGCCGATCGCGCGCCTGATCGACGCGCACCGCGCGATCGCCTGCGCCGACGCTCGCCTCGCGCAGGGGCGGGGCCTCATGATCCCGTGGTGAGTCTTCGCCGGATCTGCAACGAGAGATTTTCGGGCGCGTTCCGAACGGTCGGCGCTATCGGCGACCAATCGCAGACGATGCGCGGCCATCCGCAGCGCTGGCTGGAAATGTCCTGCGGGGCCACGCCTGGCCGATGGCAAGAATGAAGGCGCGCCGCATCCTGCCCGGCGCGAACGGTGTTCATGCCGATCCCCGTGGGGCGAGTGCGTTTGCGAACGGTCGAGCGATGTCCACTCCTGGCGCCGAAGCAGCCGCAGTGCTGGGCGCATGCGTGCAGGGCCGCTGAGGAGCTTCGCCATGCTGATCGGTCTGGTCTCGTTTGCCGTGGGAATTGCGGCGATCGCGATTCCCCACAACTTTCCCGCCTTGAGTGGGTGGTACTTGCCGGCGGCGGCGCTGTCGATCAACACGGTGCTCTTCGTCGTCGATTTGAACACGTATCGATACCGAAACTTCGCCCGTGCCCGCTCCATGCCGGGCTGGGGACTGGCGCTCATCGCCCTTATCAATGCGCTATCTTGAACACGACACCCATCCCGGTTCGTCCACAGCCATGCGGACGGCGGACCCGCGCCGACATGCCGACGGTGACGGCGGATTCGATGGATCAAGCCCGTAGCGAGGGCGCGTCGGGCTGAAGACCCAACGCGAGCCCGGGCGTCAGCGCGGCTTGGCCGGCAGCGGTAACGGCGTCACCAGGCGCTCGCCCGAGGCCGCGTCAATGCGCGGCGCGGTTCAGTCGATCGGCAAGAAGAACGCGCGTATCAGCCGGTAATGCTCATCATCGGGATCGTCGCGAAAACGCCGATGATCGCGATAGCTCAGATGCTGGCCGGACAAGCTGCGCCGCGCCATTACCTCGCGCGCGGCGGCTTCGAAGTCTTCATCGTCGTGCCGATGCCAGAACCGCACCTCCTGCTGCGCGAACTCGATGTCCAGCGCGATCCGGAACGGCAGGTCGCGGCCGAATTCCTCATCCCAGTTCGCCTCAGCCAGACCGTGCCACTCCAGCGCGAAGCGGTGGCCGCGACGCGCGCCCAAATGCAGTTGCGAACGCGGCAGCGCCAGGTGCGAGCACAGGTACAAGGTCGGCAGGCTGTCGCCTTCGTCGTCGTCTTCCAGATCGAAGCGGTAACCGCTGTTTTCGAGCTTGCGCCAGTCGTCGATCCGCAGCGGCATCGCCTCGTCGTAGAAATGCGGGCTCAGGTCCTGACTGAATTCGCCGTCGCCGAAGCGCGTCGCCACGCCGCGCACGTCGATCGACCAGCAGACTTCGCCGCTGGCATCGTCGTACAGCCAGCCCTGCACCTGCGCGCGTTCGACCGCGAAGCGCCGGTCCTTGAGTTCGATCGTATCGACCGTGGTGCCGGTCATCGCGTGCTGCTCCGCGTCTCGCCGGTCCCCAGTCTAGTCAATCAGCGCGGCTTGGCCGGAAACGGAAACGGAGTGACGACTTTCTCGCCGGTGGCCGCGTCGCGGATCGCCGACTGGCCTTTGCGCTCGACTTCCTCGATCCGCACGATGCTCTGCATCGGCAGATGCAACACCTTGGTGTTGCCGAACTCGTCGCGCAGGCGTTCCTCGGTCGGATCGACCACCAAGCCTTCATGCACGTCGAACACCAGGTCGCTGACCTCGGTGAACCCCCACAGCGACCCCGAGCCGATCTTGCGCGCGTACAACTCGTAGATCTTGCCGGCGTTGAGGAAGGTGACTTTGTAGAGGGTAGGCATTGGGGCCGGGAATGGGGAATGGGGAGTCGGGAATCGTAAAAGCGGCAATGACGCGATCTGAAAACAGCGTGTGGGCTTGCGGTGCCAACTCAAGAGCGTCGGGGCGGCTCTTACGATTCCCGACTCCCCATTCCCGACCTCAATACCCGCGCTTGCGCCGTAACCGCCGCGCGATGCCGGCGCGGGCGATCAGGGCGAACGCGCCGCCGAACGCGAAGCCGGCCAGGTGCGCCGACCACGCCACCGCGCCGAAGGCCGGGCCGATGAAGGTGAAGACCACCTGCAACGCCGCCCACACGCCGATCAGCAGCGGCGCAGGCACTTTGACGAATTGCAGGAACAGGCCCAGCGGCACCACCACGCCGAGCTTGGCGCTCGGGAACAGCGCCAGGTAGGCGCCGATCAGCGCCGACACCGCGCCGCTGGCGCCGATGATCAAGCGGTCCGGGGTGCCGATCGCGATCACCGCGGCCAGGTTGGCGACCGCGCCGCCGAACAGGAACAGCGCCAACAGCCGCCACGGCCCCATCGCGCGCTCGGCCGGCAGTCCGAAGATCAGCAGGAACACCAGATTGCCGAGCAGATGGGCCCAGTCGGCATGCAGAAACAGCGCGCTGAACAGGCGCAGCAGGCTGCCGTCGCGCACCGCGTCCCACCACGCCAGCGGGCTGGACAGGCCGCCCGACAAGGCGCCCCACTCGAGCATCAGCCGGCGCTGCTCCGGGTCCGGCAGCACCACCGCCGAGACGATGAAGCACAGCCACAGCAAGGCGAACAGCAGCGGAGTGGCCCAGCGCAGCCGGG
This sequence comes from Lysobacter sp. Soil_N_51, assembly GCF_057655755.1. Taxonomy (NCBI): domain Bacteria; kingdom Pseudomonadati; phylum Pseudomonadota; class Gammaproteobacteria; order Lysobacterales; family Lysobacteraceae; genus Lysobacter; species Lysobacter sp. Soil_N_51. Next base: position 17,622 of record NZ_JBDGLR010000002.1, read on the forward strand.
TTCGTTCGCGTGTGGGGATGGTGACGAACACGCGCTCAGCTCCGCCAGCCGGGGCTGCCGACAGTTACCCCATTAAGGCACGAAAGACAGGTAAGTGGTTGCGTGGCTTGGCTTTGCGACATCGGTACGGACGGCTTTGCGGTCTTGGGCGTATTGTTAGCGTTCGGTTAATAGCCGCGCTATAGTGCATACGGCGTCGTACGTCGGGAGGGGTTTCCGGCGGCATGGAGCTCGCACCAGCGGGTCCGCGCACACGGCCGAGAAAGACTAAAAATACTCCAACGGAGACTACACGCATGCAACCCTCACACCGTTACACCCGCCTGACCGCGATCGCGCTCGGCATCGCTGGCGTCATCAGCTTCGGTTCGGCCGGCGCTTCCGGTTTCCAGATTCGCGAGAACAGCGTCAAGAACCAGGGCCGTGCCTTCGCCGGCAGCGCCGTTGCCAAGGACGACGCGGCGGTCGTGTCGAACAATCCGGCGGCGATGGTCAACCTGGACAGCACCACCGTCCGCACCGACGTCACCGTGATCGACCTGACCGCGAAGTTCCGCGGCGGCGGCACCTCGGCGGCGGGCACCCCGCTCACCGGCGGCAACGGCGGCGACCCCGGCGATGCGCAGCCCGTGCCGGCGCTGGCCATCGTCGTGCCGCTGTCGGGCGCATTCGACAAGGTCACCCTCGGCGCCAGCGTCAGCGCGCCGTTCGGCCTGAAGACCGAATACGACCGCAACTGGGTCGGCCGTTACAACGCTATCGAATCCGACGTCAAGACCATCGACCTGACCCTGTCGGCCGCGGTGGCTCTGACTGATCGTTTCTCGGTCGGTTTCGGCGTCATTTACGAGCGCGCCGAAGTCACCCTGACCAGCGCCGTCGATCTGGGTTCGCGTATCTGCGCGGGCAACCCGGCCTGCCGTTCGCCGGCTTCGCCGTTCGGTCCGCAGCGCAACGACGGCCTCGTCGACGTGACCGGCGACGACAACGGTCTGGGCTGGCTGGTCGGCTTCCAGTTCAAGCCGACCGACAAGCTGTCGATCGGTTACTCGCACCGCTCCGAAATCGACCACGACATCTCCGGCACGGTCGACTTCACCGTCCCCGCCGCTGTCGCGGGCGCCGCGGCCGGCAACCCCGGCCTGGCTGCGTTGATTGCCGACGGTCCTGGCGGCGCCAAGCTGACCACGCCGAGTGTGGACACCCTGAGCGTCTCCTACGCGTTCAGCGACAACTTCCGCATGATGGCCGACGTCCAGGCCACCGACTGGCATTCGTTGCGCGAAGTCGACATCCGTCGTCACAACGCCCTCAACACCCAGGTCGGCTTCGAAGACTTCGAATGGGAAGACACGATGATGTACGCACTCGGCGCCGAGTTCGACCTCAACGATGCCTTCACCCTGCGCGCTGGCGTGGCGCACGACGAAACCCCGACCAACGACCGCACGCGCACCCCGCGTCTGCCCGACAACGACCGCATGCTGTACTCGGTGGGCCTGACCTGGAACGCCAGCGAGCATCTGAGCGTCGACGCCGCCTACACCCGCATCGAGATCGACAGCCCCAAGATCGATGTGATGTCGAACAGCGGTTCGCGTCTGGTCGGCAAGTACTCCGGCCACGCCGATCTGTTCGGTATCGCCGCTCAGTACAAGTTCTGATCCAACGGCGTATCGCTGCACGAAAAACCCCGCCTCGGCGGGGTTTTTTTTTGCCCGCGACCAGCCGAGCGACGGCTGGCGCCGCGGCTCAGGGCCGCAGTTCGAACAACGCCGGCAGCGGCGGCCGATCGGACGGTACCTTGCGCACCCGGCTGAAACCGGCCTTGGCGGCCATGTCGCGCGCGCGGGTTTCGCCCATGAAGGCGCCGAGCCCGGCGCCGCCGTGCGACAACGAACAGGTCATGCAGTACAGCGTGCTCTGCGGGTACATCACCCGGCCGAACAGATTCATGTTTTCGTGCAGTTCCTCGGACAGGTTGAGCTCGACCATGAGGTAAGTCCCGTCGTCGGCGGTCGAGGTGCGCAGGTCCTTCATCATCTGCTGCGGATCGGCCGCGTCGTGGATCACCACGAAGGTGGTCACGAAGTCGAACTTCTTGCCCAGCAGCGCATCGGAATCGGCGACTTCGAAACGCACCCGATCGCCGAGTCCGGCCGCATGCGCGTTCGCGCGCGCGCGTTCGATCGAGGGCAGATGGAAATCGCAGCCCAGGATGCTGGCGTTCGGAAAGGCCTGGGCCATGGTGATCGCGGCCAATCCGCTGCCGCAGCCGAAATCGAGCACGCTGCCGCCGGCTTCGAGCTTTTCCTTGACCCCGCTCAGCGACGGGATCCAATGCTGGACGAGGAAATGCTTGTACCAGGGCATGGTCATGCGCTCCATGCCTTGCCAGGTTTCGACCGGATAGGATTCTTCCGGCGCGCCGCCGCCGTGGCGGAACGCCTCGATGATGCGCGGCGCCATCGACACGAACGGAACGCTCAGCTGGATGATGCCGCCGGCGAAGTAGGGCGAGTCCTCGTCGGCCAGCACCGGCACGAATTCGTCGGGCAGGCGATAGCGCTTGCTGTGGCGGTCGTAGCTCACGTAATCGCCGGTCGCCATGCTGCCCAGCCACTCGCGCAGATAGCGCGCGTTGAGGCCGGTGTGATCGGTGAGTTCCTCCAGCGTCACCGCGCCGGTCTGGGCCAGGGCCTTGAACAGGCCCAACTGGTCGCCGATATAGAGCATGGCGCCGCGCAGCGTGTTGCCGTAATCCTCCATGATGCGCGCGGAAAACTGCTGGACCTTGGCCGGATCGGCTTCGATGCTCACTGACATTCCTTTCTCCCGATGAGTTATGCGGCGGCGTGTGTTCGCGCGGATCATTCGCGCTGGTGAATCCAATGCTTCAGAAACGACGGTTGCCGACCTGGGTCAGCACGTCGTCGACGATGGTCTCGGCCATTCCCAGATGCGCCCTGGGTTCGAACAGGCGCGCGAGCTTTCCCTCGTCGACGGCGGCGAGCACCCGCGGATCGCATTCGACCGCCTCGCGGATCGACACCCGGTCGCGCTGGCAGGCCTGGGTGAGTTCGAAGATGATTTCGTAGGCGCTGCTTTTGCCGAGCGTCTTGGCCATCTCGAACACGAACGCTTCCATGCAGATCGCGTCGCCGTAGGCGTGCGCGTTGCGATCCATCGCCGCGTCGTTGACCGTGAGCCGGCCGACCGTGTCGCTGAGCAAGGCCAGCGCGGTCAGCGCGTAGTGGGAGACATCGGCGACCGCGCACCATTCCAGGCGGGTGCCGCGGTAGTCGCGTTCGTGCTCCAGGATCATCGCGTCCAATGCGAGAACGACCTGCGCCTTGGCCAGGCGGGCCATCACCACGACCTGCTCGCAGCCTTCCGGATTGCGCTTGTGCGGCATCGTGCTGCTGCCGATCTGCTGCTCCGACCAGCCGACTTCGACCTCGGCGATCTCCCAGCGGTTCAAGGTGCGGATCTCGTCGGCCACCCGCGCCAGCGACGCGGTCATCATCGCCAGCGCGCTGACGAATTCGGCGACGCGGTCGCGCGCCACATGCCAGCCGGCATGCGGCACGCCGAGGCACAGCCGGCGCGCGAAAACGTTCAGCAGCGCCATGGCGTCGGGGCCGAACGCGGCCATCGTGCCGACTCCGCCGAACAACTGCACCACGAGCACGCGCTGGCGCGCCTGGTCGAGGCGATCGCGATGACGCAACAACTCGTCGATCCAGCCGGCCACTTTCAAGCCGAAGGTCGTGGGCAAGGCCGGTATCGAATGGGTTCTGGCGACCATCAGCGAGCCGCGGTGCGCGTTCGCCAGCGCCGCGAGCTGCGCGATCAAGCCATCGAGCGCGACGTCGACGCTGTCGAGCACGTCGCGCATCTCCAGCGATTGCGCGGTGTCCTGGATGTCCTGAGTGGTCGCGCCGTAGTGAACATACTCGCGCGCGCTTGGACTGCAGTTGTCCTGCAACGCGCGCAGCAGCGGCATCAACGAGTGCCCGGTCTTGCTCACGCCGTCGGCGATCTGGTCCAGATTCATCGCCGACAATTTCGCCGAGCGCTGGATTTCCAGCGCGGCCTGCAGCGGGATCATGTGAACTTCCGCCTGCGCCATCGCCAGCACCGATTCGACGTCGAGCCAGCGCTGCAGCCGACATCGGCCGCAGAAGATCGCCCGGCTCGCGGAACCGGCGTAGCCGCCGCCATGCACCTTCGAATCCAGAATATGGCTGTGTTCGTGCCGGCAATCGTCGACCACCGCCGGCTCGCTCACCGAGCAGCCGCGGCGCGCGGCGAACGCGGGATGCGGCGTCACTTTCAAGGTCTGTGGTTCCATCGCATACCCTCCATCCAAGAATGGGCTGACTGGAAACTCGTTTGATGATGTCGCCCGCTCAGGATCGGCCGCGCGGATGGCCGGTCGCGTCGCGCGCGACCCGGTCGACCATCTCCACGGCCAGCCCCGCATAGGTGACCGGATCGAGCAGATCTTCGAGCGCCTGCGGCGTGAAGCTGCCGCGCAGGCGCTCGTCCTTGAGCAAGGCGTCGCGGAACGGAACATCGCGCCGCCGCGCCTCCATCGATATTTCATGCACCAGTTCGTGCGCGGTCTGCTTGCCGAATCGACCGCCGAGCGCGAGCATCACGCGCTCGGACAGAATCAACCCGCCGAGCAGGTCGAGGTTGTCGCGCATGCGCTGTTCGCGCACGTCCAGGCCCGCCGCCAACATCTCGTCCATGCGCGCGAGCAATGCGCCGGTGTAGACGAACAGCTCGGGCAGGGCGGCCCATTCGATCCGCCAGGCCGTGCCGTCGCGCTCGTGCAGATGAAACGCGGCATCGGTGAGCGCGACCATCTGTGCCCGGATCAGCCGCGACAACGCGCTGATCAGATCGGCCGTCGAAGGATTCTGCTTGTGCGGCATGGTGCTGCTGCCGATCTTGCCGGGAGCGGTTCCTTCGCGGACCTCGTCGACTTCGGTCCGCTGCAGGTGGTAAATCTCGTTGGCGATCCGCCCCATGGTGACCGCGCACTGGACCAGCAATCCGCCCACCTCCAGGATCCGATCGCGCACCGAATGCCAACTGGTGCGCGGCGCATCGAGCCCGAGGCTGGCCAAGGTGCGCTGCTGGATCTCGAACCCCTGCGCGCCGAACGAGGCCATGGTGCCGACCGCGCCGGTGAGGTTGCCCACCATCACCCGCGCACGCGCTTCGTCGAATCGCTGCAGATGCCGATCGATCTCGTCGACCCAGACCGCGACCTTGTAACCGAAGGTGGTGGGCAACGCGTGCTGGCCGTGGGTGCGCGCGACCATCGGCGTGCGCCGGTGCTTGCGCGCTAGCGCGAGCAGTTGGGTCTGGATCGAACGCAGCCGCGCCAGCACGAGTTCCCAGGCTTCGGCGACCTGCAGCATCAGACCGGTGTCGAGGATGTCCTGGGTGGTCACGCCGTAGTGAACGTACTCGCCCCATCCGTCCTGGCAGCGCTCGGCCAGCGCCCAGATCGTCGGAATCAGGATGTGCCCGGTTTCGCGGCTCTCGCGGCCGAGCCGCTCGAGATCGAACAACTCCACATGGGTGCGGCGCGCGATCTCCTGCGCCGCCTCATGCGGGATCAGGCCCATCTGCGCCTGCGTCGACGCGAGCGCGCGCTCGACATCGAGCCATTTCTGCAGCTGATTGCAATCGCAGAAGATCGCGGCGAACTCCGGATCGGAGTAGACGCCGCCATGGATGCGCGATTCGCTGACGTGGCTCGGCATGCTGGCTGATCCGGTGGTTTGGCTGGCGGGCGGAAGGACGGTCACTGCACGCTGCGCATTTCGTCCCAGACCGCGTCGTAGTACGCCCGCTCGACCCGGAAGTGCTGCGCCAGCGACGTCAGGAACGATTTCTGGAACGCCGGGTCGGCGATGCGCCGCGAGATCAGCTGCCACTCGCGCTTGGCGCGCGGCGGCACCAGGCTGACGTGGATCTTGTAGTACTCGGCGGCGTCTTCGCTGAGGCCGGCCTGGAGCAGCGCGTTGTAGAGCTTCTCGTGATTGCCCGGCACGACGATTTCGGTGATGTAGAACACCGCCAGGCCCCAGCCCACGTCCGGGTTGCGGAAGCTGCGCACGCGATTGTTCAAGTACGCGATTTCCTCGGGCATCGTGCTGACGGCCTGGAAGTCCGCGTCCAGATCGACTGCATCGAGCAACTTGGCCAGCAGCCGCGGGTGCGAGCGCACTTCGTCGTCTTCGCCCAGTTCTCCGTGCAGGTAGCGGCCGAGCGCCGCCGCGTCGTCCACATCGACCAGGTTCACCAGCAGGTCCGCGGCCTCGCGGTACAGGCGGAAGGTGCGGAACCACTGCCGGTGCAGAAACACCCGAAGCTGCGCGGGCGAGGCGGAGCCTTCGAAGATGTACTGCGACATCGGGTGCTTCTCGCGCGAGCGCGACGACACCTCTTGTTCTATCCGCGCCAGGAATTCGGCTTCCGACAAGGCGGTGGGCACCACCGCGACGGGAATGAAACGTTCCTCCACCCGATACGCCCAGTTGCACAGCCAGCGGCGCGCGAGCGCGGTGGCGGTGTCGTCGCTGAGCGACAGGATGTACAGCAGCTTCTGGTACTCGGCATGGCTGTCGCTGTTGCCGTTGAGCGCGGTTTCGGCGAGTTCGGACAAGGTCTTGGCCGCGGCTTCCAGATGGGCGAACGAGGCCTTGGGTTCCAGCGCGCGGGCGAGAATGCGCGCGCGGTTGGTCTGAAGGGCTTCGAGTTGCGGCAGGGAGTGATTGCGAGTGTTCGACATGCGCGCTCCTTGGCAGGCACGGTGAGGAATCGGGCTTAGTGGATGTGCTGTCCCTGCATTTGTCGCCACAACATGTCGAAATAGGCCCGATTGATGTCGAAGTGACGCGTCAGCGATTGCATGAAGGTGCGTTGGAACGATTCGCTGTGGGCGAACTTGGCGATGAGTTCCCACATCTCCTCGGTGTCGATCTCGTCCTGGGTTCCGTGCAGGCGATGGAATTCGCTCGGGCCGTCGGGAACGCCCATGCGCTGCAGCAGTTCGTAGATCCGCAGGTGGTTGACGCAGCTGACCGATTCGACCGCGTACACCAGCGACAACCCCCAGGCCACGTCGGTGTGGCGAACGCAGCGGATGCGGTTGTTGAGGTAGGCCTTTTCCAGCGGATCGAGCGCGGCGAAGTCGACCCGCAGCGGAATGTCGAAATACGCCATCAGCCGCGCCAGCAAGGTCGGATGCGCGCGGTCGGGCGTCTGCGCGCCGGCTTCGCCGTAGAGGTTGCGATAGAAAACGGACGCGTCGTGGATGGCCTCGAACCGGAACGCGAGTTCGGCCAGCAGGCTGTAGAAGTTGTACGAGCGGTTCCAGTGATGCTGCAGGAACAGGCGCACGTCGCGCAGCGGCGGCGTGCCCTGGAACAGGTGCAGCGACATTGGGTGTTTGACCCGCGTGCGCGAGGCGATTTCGGCATCGACCCGGGCGCGGAACTGATCCACCGGCAGGAACTGGAAGTCCGCGAGCGCCGGTGCGAACCGGTCTTCGACCTGATAGATCTGGCTCGCCAGCCAGCGCCGGGTCGGCTCGGTGCGCGGCTCGCCGGGAACGTGCAGGTCGAGCAGGATGGACTGGTACTGCGCATACGCGGCCGCGTCGCCCTCGAGTCCCTTCTGGGTGAGCGCGAGTAAGGCGTCGGCCGCGAGCGCGGTCCGCGAACTGGCCGCGCCGGGCTTCAGCGCTTCGGCCAGCAGGATCGATGCGTCGGCCGGCGCCGGTGTGGCGTGGCCGGAAGGAAGGTGTGCGTGCTGCGTATCGCGAAACGTGCTGGTCTCGTTCATGAGTGTCCCCGTTTGCTGGCGAATGGCCGCTGGCTGTGAATGAACGGCGCGCAGGCGCACGCGCCGCGATCGACTCGCGACCATGGTGGTTGTTGGCAATCAAGAACCCCGGATGCCGCGCCGCGCTCGGCGGCCCGTCAGGCTGCGCGGATGGCTTCGCTATGCGCGGCCGCTGCGCTTACCGGGGGTGTTCCCCCTACATCGCTGGAGCTAGGTTTCAGCGCGCCGCCGATGCCTGCGCGTTGGAATCGGCGAACGTTTGGCGGCAATGCGCCGAACAAAAGTAGTGGTCGACACCGGCGAGGGTGAGGCGATGCGGCGTTGCGGCCGGGTCCACCTGCATGCCGCAGACAGGATCGATGCGGGTTGCCGTTGCAGCGGCGGTGCTGCCGCAGGTTCGCGCGGCGGAGCAGCAGTCGCGCGCGACGTCTTCGACGTTATCGGATGGCTTGTCCGATGCCTGTGTATCGCTCATGTTTCATCCCCTCCCAGGGCGTTGAGAATCGGGCAGCGCTCCACCGCTCCGTGCCCGGGGCACGAATTGAGCAGGATCCGCAGTCCGTTGCGTATGCGTGTGAGTTCGTCGATCTTGGATTCCAGGTCGGCCAGCTTCTGGGTCGTGGTCGCCTTCACCCCGGCCATGTCGCCGCCGCGCCGGCTGGACAGGGCGAGCAGTTCGCGGATTTCCTCCAGGGTGAATCCGAGCGCCTTGGCCTTGCGCACGAACTGCAGCCGGGCGATGTCCTTCGCCTCGAAACGCCGATAGCCCGACAATTGGCGCATCGGCAGCGGCAACAGACCCCGGCGTTCGTAATAGCGCACCGTGTCGATACCCACCCCAGCGCGCTGCGCGAGCTCCCCAATCTTCATTGCGCACCTCCATGTTCACAGTGGCGGGTATTGAAACAGTGTTCGGTCTGGACCATGGTCCAGAGTCAAGCCTTTTTGCGACCGACTTCCAGCAACGTTGACCGAGTTCTCACAGTCGACGTCCGTGGACGATGCGCCGGAAGGCCGGGCCCGGGCCGACCGCATCCGCGTTCGAGCGGGCGCGCCTGGTGATTGAGGTCCCGGTTCGTTCATCCGGGCCATCGCCATGGGCGAGAGGGCGCGCGCAACGCGGACGAGTGCGTTTGTGGGTTTCTCCTGGCCGCGGTTGGCCTGAAGCGGCATGACCTCGCGCAGGTGCGAGAATGGCGGCATAGACCACGCCGGCCATGACGTTAGAGAGCGCCATCGCTTTGATCCAGTCCGACACCGTCATCGACGCGCTGTTGCGCGGCCGCGCCCGGCCTTACACGCGGCCGGGCAGCGTCAGCGCGATCGCCAAGCGCGCGTTCGCCGGGCGCGTGCAGGTCGGCGAATCAGGTCTGGACGGTGACGAGCAGGGCGACCTGCGCGTGCATGGCGGACCGGACAAGGCGCTGCATCACTATCCACGCGATCATTACGCCTGGTGGGCCGAGCGGATCGGCGCGCACCCGCTGTTGCGCGAGCCCGGCGCGTTCGGAGAGAACCTCAGCAGTCACGGACTGACCGAGGCGCAGGTATGCCTGGGCGATCGCTATCGCATCGGTGAAGTGCTGATTGAAGTCAGCCAGGCCCGGCAGCCGTGCTGGAAACTCAACGATCGCTTCGGCGTGGCCGACATGGCGCGGCAGATGCAGGCCAGCGGGCGCACCGGCTGGTATTACCGGGTGCTGCAACCTGGCGAGATCGCCGCCGGCGAGACGATGACGCTGCTTGAGCGGCCGTGGCCGCAGTGGACGCTGCAACGCATCGCGACCCTGCTGTATACGCGCACTCTGGAGTTGGACGAGTTGCGCGCCGCGCTGGCGCTGCCGTTGGTGCCGTCGTGGCGCAGGCTGGTGGAGGCGCGGCTGGCGCGCGGTGCGGTCGAGGATTGGCGGCCGCGTATCGATGGGCCGGCGACGGATTGAGCTTTGCCTGGTGTGTGCATCGGCGCGTGATGCCGCGCGCGAATCAGCGCCTGCGACGCGCGACGCATACTGTGCGCGACCGGCGAGGATGCGGCGCGGTCCGCATCCTGCCTTCCTCTCCTTGCCCGGACCGATCGATGAGCGACATCAAATTCTCCAGCGAAGAAAAGACCCTGATCGTGGCCAAGCTGCAGCGCTACTTCAGCGAAGAGTTGAAGCAACAGATCGGCCGCTTCGACGCTGAGTTCCTCATCGACTTCATTTCCGAAGAAATCGGCGGGTACTACTACAACCGCGGGGTGTACGACGCGCAGACGGTGGTCGCGGCGCGGCTGGAGGATATCGGCGATCAGCTGTTTCAGTTGGAGCGGCGGACCGATTTCAAGCGCTAACGGATTTAGCGCTAACGGATTTGCGGAAACGATCGGTGACGCGTACGTTTTGATCGAAAGATGCACGCATGGCTTCGCCGACCCGGCATTGAATCCATTCGGTCCGATTCGCTCGGGCGAACTACCGAATCAACTTTCGTGCCGCGATCCGGCCCGCGCTTGCGCGAAGCACGCCCGCGCCGGCGTGCTCACGATCAGCACCGCTTCCTGCTTGAAGCGGCGCTTGTACTCGTCGGCGACCTCGACCACGCGCTTGCGTTCCTCGGCGGTATCGTCGTGGATCAGATCGATCGCGCGCGAGTCTTCCTGCTCGACCTGGCCGCTGTCGCCGCGCCACTGGCCCTTGGCCTGATACACGGTGAGCCCGGCGGGAAAACGCGGCGTCACCACCTCGGCGAGGAACGCCTGCCACTGCGTTTCGCTGACCGGGCCGTCGGGACTGTTCATGCCGAACAGCACCCGATCCTGGCGGCGTTCGCTGCATGCGCTCGGATCGCCGGGTTTGACCGGCAGCGGGGCGAGGGTGGCGCAGGCGGTGAGCGCGCATAAGGTTGCGGCGGACAGCAGCAGGTTGCGCGACATGGTCCGTGTCTCGGCTGGGCGATGGCGTAAGCGTACTGCGCTCGGGCGTAGGGGCATCTGCGACGGCGGTCGCAGGCCGGGTGTCGGGGCGCGCTGGGCGAATCAACCACCCGCCTGCGCGAACGTCCGAAGTCCGACTGTAGGAGCGGCGCAAGCCGCGACCGCGAAACCACGCCGACGTCGTAACCGGGGTGTCGTGATCGCGCGCCGCCAGGGGATGGCGATCCCGCGTGGCGAAACGTCGGGAGCGTGGGCGTAGTCGCGACCTTGTGCCTGCGATGCGGGCGAGGTGTCGCGGTCGCGGCTCGCGCCGCTCCTACAGGAAGCGGCGCAAGCTGCGCGGCGGGACGAACAGTTCGCCCCGCCGCGTGGCGATCAATCGCCCAGGGTCAGCAGCGAAGCGTTGCCGCCGGCCGCGGTGGTGTTGACGGTGATCGTCTTTTCGGTGGTGAAGCGCGGCAGGTAGTGCGGGCCGCCGGCCTTGGGGCCGGTACCGGACAGGTTCTGGCCGCCGAAGGGCTGCACGCCGACGACGGCGCCGATCTGGTTGCGGTTGACGTAGCAGTTGCCGACCTTCACCCGCGCGCTGATGCGGTCGATGGTTTCGTCGATGCGCGAGTGGATGCCCAGGGTCAGGCCATAACCGGTGGCGTTGATCGCGTCGATCACCGCGTCGAGCTGATCGGCCTTCCAGCGGATCACGTGCAGCACCGGACCGAACACTTCCTTGTGCAGCTGATCGAGCGACTTGAGCGCGTACGCGCGCGGGGCGAAGAAGCTGCCGTGGGCGCTGTCGGCGTCGACCGGCACTTCGGCGATCTTGGTTGCTTCCTTGTCCATGCGCGCGGCGTGTTCGGCCAGCATCTTCAGCGCGTCTTCGTCGATCACCGGGCCGACGTCGGTCGACAGCAGGCCGGGGTTGCCGACTTTCAGCTCGGCCATGGCGCCGGCGAGCATGGTGGTGACCTTGTCGGCGATGTCGTCCTGCACGAACAGCACGCGCGCGGCCGAGCAGCGCTGGCCGGCCGAGGTGAAGGCCGAGCCGATCGCGTCCTTGACCAGTTGTTCCGGCAGCGAGGACGAGTCGGCGATCAGCGCGTTCTGGCCGCCGGTCTCGGCGATCAGCACGCCGATCGCGGCGTCGCGCGCGGCCAGCGAACGGTTGATCGCGCGCGCGGTGTCGGTCGAGCCGGTGAAGGCCACGCCGGCCACGCGCGGATCCTTGGTCAGCGCGGCGCCGACGGTGGCGCCGTCGCCGGGCAGGAACTGCAGCACCGCTTCGGGCACGCCGGCTTCGTGCAACAGCTTGACCGCGTAATAGCCGATCAGATTGGTCTGTTCGGCCGGCTTGGCGATCACGCTGTTGCCGGCGGCGAGCGCGGCGGAGATTTGACCGGCGAAGATCGCCAGCGGGAAGTTCCACGGGCTGATGCACACGAACACGCCGCGGCCCGACAGATGCAAGGTGTTGGATTCGCCGGTCGGGCCGGGCAGGGCTTCGGGCGCGAACAGCTTGCGCGCCTGGGCGCCGTAGTAGCGCAGGAAATCGACCGCTTCGCGCACTTCGGCGACGCCGTCGGGAATGGTCTTGCCGGCTTCCTTGGTGCACAGCGCGATGTACTGCGGCATGCGTTGTTCAAGCAGAGTCGCGGCGTGTTCGAGGATGGTCGCTCGGCTGGCGGCCGGCATCGTGTCCCAGGCTTCCTGCGCGGCGACCGCGTTCTTCAGCGCCAGCTCGACCGTGGCGCTGTCGGCGGCCTGCCACTGGCCGACGATCTCGCGCCGGTCGGCCGGGTTGGTCACGGCGATATCCGGACCGGTGACGGTCGCGCCCGGCACCAGCGGGGTGGCGCGCCAATCGGCGGCCGCGGCGGCGTTGACTTGCGCGGCGAGGGTCTGCAGTTGCTGATCGTTGGCGAGATTGACGCCCATGGAATTGGTCCTGTCGAAGCCAAAGCTGCGATACAAATCGGCGGGAAGAGGAATGCGCGGATGCGGGATGCTGTCGAACGCGGCGACGGTCTCGACCGGGTCCTGGATCAGGTCGTCGATCGCGATGGCCTCGTCGGTGATGCGGTTGACGAAGCTGGAGTTGGCGCCGTTCTCGAGCAGGCGGCGCACCAGGTAAGGAAGCAGATCCTCATGCGAGCCCACCGGCGCGTACACGCGGCACGGCGCGTTCAAGCGATCGGCGGGAATCACTTCGGCGTACAGATCGTCGCCCATGCCGTGCAGCTTCTGGAATTCGAAGTGCTGCGAGCGGCCCATGGCCTTGGCGCGCTGATGGATGGTGGCGATGGTCTGCGCGTTGTGGGTGGCGAACATCGGATAGATCGCGTCGCCGGCTTCGAGCATGCGCCGCGCGTTCGCCAGATACGACACGTCGGTGTTCGGCTTGCGGGTGAACACCGGATAGCCGGCCTGGCCGTCGACCTGGGCGCGCTTGACCTCGCTGTCCCAGTACGCGCCCTTGACCAGGCGCACCGGGATGCGGCGGCCGGTCTTGCGCGCCAGATCAGCGATGAAGTCGATCGCCTCGGGCGCGCGCTTTTGGTACGCCTGAATCGCCAGGCCGTAGCCTTCCCAGCCGTCCAGCGACTTGTCGCTGTACGCCGCGGCGATCAGGTCCAGCGACATTTCCAGGCGATCGGCTTCCTCGGCGTCGATGGTGAAACCGATGCCGTAGCTCTTGGCCAGTTGCGCCAGTTCCAGCACGCGCGGCGTCAGTTCGGCGAACACGCGCTCGCGCTTGGCGTGCTCGTAGCGCGGGTGCAGCGCCGACAGCTTGACCGAGATCGACGGCGTGGCGAACACGTCGGCGTTCTTGTAATTGCCGCTCTTGCCGATCGCGTGGATGGCATCGCGATAGGCCTGCTGGTAACGCAGCGCATCCTTGGTGGTCAGCGCGCCTTCGCCGAGCATGTCGAAGGAGTAACGGTAGTTTGCGTTGTCGCCTTTCTTCGAACGTGACAGCGCTTCGCCGATGGTGCGGCCCATGACGAACTGGTGACCCATGATCCGCATCGCCTGGCGCACGGCCAGGCGGATCACCGGTTCGCCGACCCGGCCGACCAGTCGCTTGAAGGCGTTGTGCACGTCGCGCTTGGTGTCGTCGGCCAGATCGACCAGCTTGCCGGTCAGCATCAGGCCCCAGGTCGAGGCGTTGACCAGCACGGAGTCCGATTGCCCAAGGTGCCGCTTCCAGTCGGCGTCGCCGAGCTTGTCGCGGATCAGCTTGTCGGCGGTGTCCTGATCCGGAATGCGCAACAAAGCCTCGGCCACGCACATAAGCAGCACGCCTTCGTCGCTGCCGAGGTCGTACTGGCGCATGAAGGCTTCGATCGCGCCCTGATCCTGAGCGCGGGCGCGCACGCGCTTGACCAGATCGGCCGCGGTGGCCTGGGCGGCGTCGCGGTCGGCATCGGGCAGGCGCGCGATCTCGAGCAGGTGGCGGACGTGATCGGCTTCGTCGCGGACCCAGCCGGAGGTCAGCGCGGCGCGCGGACCGGAGGTGGGCGGCGGCAGCTCGGGGCTGATCATTGAAGTCGGCGGCGGGCCGTCGCTGGCGACGGCGGAGGGAGCATTGGTGGACATCGGGCCCGGCACGGGGGTGGGAAGTCCGACATTTTAGAGCTTTCTCTCGGGCGCGGACGGCCCGGGACCGGGCCTGGGTCGCGTCCGCGGCGTCGGGCCACGGCGAGGGCCCGAAGGGACACGCTGGGCAAGGTCGCGGCGGCGCGCGGCGGGCGCCGATGGCGCGATCGGCGCGTTATGGCCCACTGGAACTTGCATGGATCACGTTTGCGTGGGACTTCGGCGAGAGGCCATAACCGCCCGGAAGCACGCGCAAAGCCCCGCGCGGCGTAGCGCGACGGCGGTGGCGCGCGCGCCAGGTTCGCAGTTCCGGGTTGCCGCAGGACGGGTCGGCCGCTACCATTTCTCGGTTATCCGTAGCGCCGATGCCGGCGTGATGGGCCCTGATCAGGGCTCGCCAGCCACCTTTAGACCGGACGGCCCCCTGCCCAGCTCCATGGCGCAGGACGGTGCCGGGAAAGGCAGCCCGCGGAGCGCGTCGTGAACATCACACTGATTTTTCGGGGCTCGAACTGATGAAAGCCGGTCGTTTCAAGCAGTGGGCAGCGGGCATCGCCTCGATGGCGCTGCCGGTCCTCGCGTTTGCCCAGGCTGCGGACCCTAAGCCGTGGCAGCTGAACATGGGCAAGGGCGTCACCGCCCAGTCGATGAACGCCTACTCCGCGCACATGCTGGCGCTGTGGATCTGCGTGGTGATCGGCATCCTGGTCTTCGGCGCGATGGCCGTGGCCATGTTCAAGTTCCGCAAGTCCAAGGGCGCCGTGCCCGACAAGGACTTCGTCCACAGCACCAAGCTGGAGATCGTCTGGACCGTGGTGCCGGTGGTGCTGCTGGTGCTGATGGCGTTCCCGGCGACCAGCAAGCTGATCGCGATGTACGACACCCGCGACGCGGGCATGACCGTCAAGGTCACCGGCTACCAGTGGATGTGGAAGTACGATTACCTGGGTGAAGGCGTGTCCTTGACCAGCCGCCTGGACCGCAAGAGCGACCAGCTGCGCCAGAGCGGCAAGCACGTCAGCGCCGCCGACCACGAGCATTACCTGCTCGACGTCGACAACGTGCTGGTGCTGCCGGTCAACACCAAGATCCGCTTCGTGATCACCGCCGACGACGTGATCCACGCGTGGTGGGTGCCGGCCCTGGGCTGGAAGCAGGACGCGATCCCGGGCATCGTCAACGAGGCCTGGACCGACATCAAGGAACCGGGCATCTACCGCGGCCAGTGCGCCGAGCTGTGCGGCAAGGACCACGGCTTCATGCCGATCGTCGTGCGCGCGGTGTCCAAGGTCGAGTACCAGCGCTGGCTGGCCGAGCAGAAGGCCAAGAACGCTCCGCCTGCCGCGCCGGCGACCCCGGCTGCTGCGCCTGCCGCCGCCCCGACCGAAGCGGCGCCCGCCGCGCCGGCCGCCGCGGCTTCGAATTCCGACACCACGACCGCGGCTCCCGCGGTCGCCGGTTGATCGTCCAAGCATTCTCAGAGGTAGGCCATGGCAGCCACGCACCCCGTCGCCGATCATCATCACGACCACGATGATCATCATGCCCACCAGCAGGGCTTCATCGAGCGTTGGTTCTTCTCGACCAACCACAAGGACATCGGCACGCTGTATCTGATCTTCAGCTTCGTGATGTTCATCATCGGCGCGGGCATGTCGGTGATCATCCGAGCCGAACTGGCCGAGCCGGGCCTGCAGTTCGTCAAGCCCGAGTTCTTCAACCAGATGACCACCATGCACGCGCTGGTGATGATCTTCGGCGGCGTGATGCCGGCCTTCGTCGGCCTGGCCAACTGGATGATTCCACTGCAGATCGGCGCGCCGGACATGGCGCTGCCGCGCATGAACAACTGGTCGTTCTGGATCCTGCCGTTCGCCTTCACCCTGCTGCTGATGACCCTGTTCCTGCCGGGCGGCGCGCCGGCCGGCGGCTGGACGCTGTACCCGCCGCTGTCGCTGCAGGGCGGCTCCAACGTGGCCTTCGCGATCTTCGCCATCCACATGATGGGCATCAGCTCGATCATGGGCGCGATCAACGTCATCGCCACCATCCTCAACATGCGCGCCCCGGGCGTTGACCTGTTGAAGATGCCGATCTTCTGCTGGACCTGGCTGATCACCGCGTTCCTGCTGATCGCGGTGATGCCGGTGCTGGCGGGCGCGGTGACGATGCTGCTGACCGACAAGTTCTTCGCCACCTCGTTCTTCAACGCGGCCGGCGGCGGCGACCCGGTGATGTTCCAGCACATCTTCTGGTTCTTCGGTCACCCCGAGGTCTACATCATGATCCTGCCGGCGTTCGGCGTGGTGTCGGAAATCATCCCGACCTTCAGCCGTAAGCCGCTGTTCGGTTATCAGGCGATGGTGTACGCGACCGCCTCGATCGCGTTCCTGTCGTTCATCGTGTGGGCGCACCACATGTTCACCGTCGGCATGCCGCTCGGTGGCGAGATCTACTTCATGTTCGCGACCATGCTGATCGCGGTCCCGACCGGCGTGAAGGTGTTCAACTGGGTCACCACCATGTGGCGCGGCTCGATCTCGTTCGAAGCGCCGATGCTGTGGGCGATCTCGTTCGTGATCCTGTTCACCATCGGCGGTTTCTCGGGCCTGATGCTCGCGATCGTGCCGGCCGACTTCCAGTACCACGACACCTACTTCGTGGTCGCGCACTTCCACTACGTGCTGGTGACCGGCGCGCTGTTCTCGATCATCGCCGCGGTCTACTACTGGTGGCCGAAGTGGACCGGTCGCATGTACAGCGAGCCGATGGCCAAGTTCCATTTCTGGTGGACGATGATCTTCGTCAACCTGCTGTTCTTCCCGCAGCACTTCCTGGGTCTGGCCGGCATGCCGCGCCGCATCCCGGACTACAACGTGGTGTTCGCGGACTGGAACCTGATCAGCTCGATCGGCGCGTTCGGCATGTTCCTGACCCCGTTCATGATGCTCGGCATCCTGTGGCACTCGAAGCGTTACGGCGTCAAGGCCGAGGCGCGTTCGTGGGAATCGGCCAAGGGCCTGGAGTGGACCGTGCCGAGCCCGGCGCCGCACCACACCTTCGGCACCCCGCCGGTCATCCGCGACGGCGATCTGGCCCACGGCGACATCACCCACTAAGAGCGCATGATCGGGTGAAGCCCGCGCTCGGACGCTTCGGCGAACGAGCGCAGCACGCCCCACCCACCAGACCGCCATGACCCAGACGACCGACCAGACCGATCTGACCCAACGCCGTTCGGCCGCGCGCCGCACTGCGCTGTGGTTCGGGCTGGCCGCGATCGCGGTGTATGTCGGCTTCATCGCGCTCGGGGTGCTGAACCAATGAGCGAGCACGAGTCCAAGGCCGATCAGCCTGGTCTGGAGCAGAGCGATCCGAACCAGGACCGCTTGAATCAAGCCCGCGCCCAGTCCGGCCCGAAGATGACCAAGATCATGGTCGGCGTCGCGCTCGGAGCGTTCGCCTTCACCTTCGCGCTGGTGCCGATGTACCGCATCGCCTGCGAGAAAGTGTTCGGCATCCGCCTGGAACGCGGCGTGGCCGAGGCCGATGTCGGCGGTCACGCGGTCGCCGATCGCATGGTCACCGTGCAGTTCGACGGCAGCGTCAACTCCAAGCTGCCGTGGGACTTCAAGCCGCACGTGCTCAGCATGAAGGTGCGGCCGGGCGAGCAGTACGAGACCACCTACTACGCCCGCAACACGACCGATCGCGCGATCGTCGGCAGCGCCTCGCCTTCGGTGGCGCCGGCGCGCGCGTCGGGCTATTTCAACAAGACCGAATGCTTCTGCTTCACCGCCCAGACCTTGCAGGCCGGCGAAGCGCGCGAAATGCCGGTGCGTTTCATCATCGACCCGAATCTTCCGGCCGATGTCGAAACGGTCACCTTGTCCTACACGTTCTTCAAGAACGACGCGCTGACCGCGCGCCTGCAGCAGGGGGCGACGTCGAAGACGCCGGCCTCGCCGCTGGCGGCGCCGTAAGCCTCGCACTAATCACCAACGGAACGCCGCCATGGCCCACGCCCACACGCCAGACGCCAATATCTACTTCGTGCCGCACAGCAGCCGCTGGCCGTTCCTCGGTTCGATCGGGCTGTTCACCACCATGATCGGCGTCGCCAGTTGGCTCAATGAAGTCAGCTGGGGCAAGCCCACCTTCTTCGTCGGCATCGCGATGATGATCGGCGTGCTGTTCGGCTGGTTCGGCGACGTGATCCGCGAATCGGTGCGCGGCAACTACAACAAGCAGGTCGACGTGTCCTTCCGCATGGGCATGGTCTGGTTCATCTTCTCGGAAGTGATGTTCTTCGCTGCGTTCTTCGGCGCGCTGTTCTACGCGCGCCAGTTCGCGCTGCCGTGGCTCGGCGGCGACGGCGACGGCGTGATGACCAACAGCCTGCTGTGGCCGGAATTCAGCGCGGCCTGGCCGAGCAGCGGCCCCGGCGGCGTCGGCGGCGCGTTCGAGACCATCCCGGCCTGGGGCCTGCCGCTGCTCAACACCCTGATCCTGCTGACTTCGGGTTCGACCGTCACCGCCGCGCACCACGCGCTCAAGGCCGGTCACCGCAAGGCGCTGCTGTTCTGGCTGGGCCTGACCGTGCTGCTGGGCTGCGTGTTCCTGTTCTTCCAGGCCGAGGAATACATCCACGCCTACACCGAGCTGAACCTGACCCTGGGTTCGGGCATCTACGGTTCGACCTTCTTCATGCTCACCGGCTTCCATGGTCTGCACGTGACCCTGGGTACCTTGATGCTGGCGATCATCTGGTTCCGCTGCCTCAAGGGCCATTTCGACAAGGACAACCACTTCGCGTTCGAAGCGGTGGCCTGGTACTGGCACTTCGTCGACGTGGTGTGGCTGGGTTTGTTCCTGTTCGTGTACGTGCTGTAAGCGCGCGACGACGAGAGCGGTAAAACCATGACGAGGGCCGGCGCTGCCGGCCTTTCGTTTTTTTGATGATGTCGGTGGTGTTGGGTTGTGTTTATGGCGGTGCCGCGTTTGTTTCTCGCCGCGGACGCGCTCGATATCGGCAGCGTGCAGATTTAAGAGCAGTAGCGGGCAGTCGAAGAGGTAAGTGCGCCAATAGCGCACGACACCTCAAGACCGTCATTCCCGCGAAGGCGGGAATCCAGTGACTTCAAACGTTCTCGCACGAAAGTCACTGGATGTTCGGCTCCGCCGAAGTAAAGCGGAGCCCGCCTTCGCGGGAATGATGGTCTCAAACAGGCGAAAGCCTTGCAGGTTCGACGGCTTCGGGTCAGCCGCCAACGCAGTCAGCCAGCCAACCTCGGCCAGCCATCCACCGCCTCAATTCGGATTCGACCCCACCCCATGCGGCGTGATCCAGCCCATGTAGATCGCCAGGACCACCAGCAGGATAAGCGCGACGGACAGCGCGATACGACGGGTCAGCGCGTTGACGGTGCGCTTGCTCTGACCCTTGTCCACCAGCATGTAATACAGACCGGCGCCCAGGTTCCACACGATGACGATCAGGAAGGCGACAACCAGCAGGATCTTCAGCGACTCGTTCATCGCGGCCTCCTCGGGCGCGCGCGGCGCGCGCATGAATGCGAAGGCCGCATTATCGCTCCGATTGGCGGGCCGCGCCGAGTGCGGCATCGGGTCGCACCGTCATGACCGTGCCGGTCGCGCTCGCCGCCGCTACATTGGCGGCATGCGCGCCCACGCCACCCACGCGCTCATCGTTCACGCGGACCGCGCACGATGAGCCGCCGCGGCACCCTGCTGTTCGGCTGGATCCTGGCGCTGGCGACGATCGCGGTGTTCGCCAGCCTGGGCCGCTGGCAATCGCATCGCGCGGTCGAGAAGCAGGCGATGCTCGATGCCGCCGCCGCGGTGCTGCACGATCGTCGCCCCAAGCCGCTGTCGCTCGCCGACGATCCGGCGCGGCTGCGCGATTACGACTGGGCCTCGGGGCTCGGCGCGTTCGACGCGCGCGGCCCGCTGCTGCTCGACAACCAACAGCGCAACGGCCGCGCCGGCGTGCGTGTGTACCGCATCTTCCTGCCGCGCCAGAGCGGCCCGCTGCTGGTCGACCTGGGCTGGCTGCCGCTGGCCGGCGACCGCAAGCTGCCGGTCATCGCCAAGCCCGAGGGCGAATTCGCGCTCAGCGGCCTGCTGACCGCGCCGCCGTCCAGCGGCATCGCCCTGGGCGCCGGTATCGGCCGCGAAGGCGAGGGCTGGTTGCTGACCCGGGTCGATCCGGCCGCGATCGCCGCCGCGACCGGCCTGTCGGCGCCGCTGGCGCCGCGCGTGCTGCGCCTGGACCCGGCGATCAAGCTCGGCTTCGATCGCGATCTGGAACTGCTCGCCAACACCCTGCCGCCGCCGCAGCATCGCGGCTACGCGCTGCAGTGGTACGCGCTGGCCCTCGCGGTGCTGACCACCGCGCTGATCCTCACCTTCCGCCGCAAGCGGACCCGTCCCGACGCCGCGAACCCATGACCGACTCCGCTTCGACCGCCGCCGCCAACAAGCAGCGCAACCGCAATCGCCTGACCTTGGTGCTGATCGCCGCGTTTTTCTTCGTGCCGATGCTGGTGGCCGGGATTCTGCGCTTCACCGATCACCACCCGGCGGTGACCCGCCAGCACGGCGAATTGCTCGAACCCAAGCCTGACCTGCGCACGCACGAGCCGCGTCTGGCCGACGGCAAGCCCTATCCGTGGCAGCCGCAGGCGCGGGTGTGGCGCATCCTGGTCGCGCCGAAGGCCGATTGCCGCGAAGCCTGCGTCAAGCTGTCGCGCGAGCTGGACACGGTCTGGCAGTTGTTCGGCAAGGACGCCGATCAGGTCGACATCCTGTGGTTCGGCGCCCTGCCCGAGGGCGCCGCGCGGCCGCCGTCGCTGCGGGTGCTGGCCGATTCGCCGTCGACGCGGGCGCTGCTGCCGCGCCTGAACGATCCGGCCGGCACGCCGGTGTATGTGATCGACCCGAACGGCTTCGTGATTCTGCGCTACGCTCCCGGCTTCGAACCCGGCGGTCTGCGCGCGGACCTCGTCAAGCTGCTGAAACTGATGTGATCGGTGGGCTGGCGCGGCGCGCTGGCCCCGGTATCGCAAGCCTCGAGCAGGAAAGAGTTTTCGAATGAGCGTAGCGAGCATGACCGGCCTGAGTGCTTCGGGCCTGTACAAGAATTTCCACCGAATCGCCTGGCTGGCCGTCGCGCTGGCCCTGTGCGTGATCGTGTTCGGCGCCTTCGTGCGCCTGTCCAACGCCGGCCTGAGCTGCCCGGACTGGCCGACCTGCTACGGCCGCGCCGCGTGGCCGACCACCGCGCACGAGATCACCGATCACGCCGCGACCGCGATCCGACCGGTCGAAGTGCACAAGGCCTGGCGCGAACAATTCCACCGCATGATCGCCGGCCTGCTCGGCGTGCTGGTGCTGACCCTGGCGCTGGTGTCGGCGCGCCGGCGCAGCAAGGGCATGGCGCAGATCGCGCTGGCCGCCGCGGTGGTCGCGATCGCGATTCCGCTGTACATGAAAGGCCAGCACGTCGCCGCGTCCGCGCTGGCGATCGTCGGTGAAGCGATCTTGCTCATCGCGGCCTTGCGTTGGAGCAATACCGATCTGTCTCGCGCCTCGGCGCTGACCCTGGCGGTGATCATCTTCCAGGCCCTGCTGGGCATGTGGACGGTGACCTGGCTGCTCAAGCCGATCGTGGTGATGGGCCATCTGCTCGGTGGCCTGCTGACCTTCTCGCTGCTGGTGTGGATCGCGTGGCGCGCGACCAACCAGCCGATCCGGCTGGCCGATGCGGTCGGCGTGCGCCGCCTGATCATGCTCGGCATCGCCGTGCTCGGCGTGCAGATCGCGCTCGGCGGCTGGACCAGCGCCAATTACGCCGCGCTCGCCTGCGGCAACGATTTCCCGACCTGCGTCGGCCAATGGATGCCGCGCCACGATTTCCGCGAAGCCTTCGTGCTGTGGCGCGGAATCGGCGTGGACTACGAGGGCGGCATCCTCGACGGCGAGGCGCGCATCGCGATCCAGCTCGCCCACCGGGCGATGGCGATGGTCGTGTTCGTCTATCTGCTTGGCCTGATGCTGAAGCTGCTGCGCACCCCGGGCATGCGCGGCTGGGCGTGCCTGCTGGGCGCATTGACCTTGTTGCAGGTCGGCCTGGGCATCGCCAACGTCAAACTCAGCCTGCCGCTCGCGGTCGCGGTTGCGCACAACGCCGGCGCGGTGCTGCTGCTGTTCGTGCTGGTATCGCTGCTCGCGCGCCTGCGCACGCCGGAGACCTGATGAACGCCACCAGCCGTCCCACCGCGAGGCAGTACTGGGCGCTGACCAAGCCGCGCGTGGTCGCGTTGATCGTGTTCACCGCGATCGTCGGCATGTTCCTGGCGGTGCCGGGCTGGCCGCCGCTGCGCGAGTCGGTGCTGGGCTTTCTCGGCATCTGGCTGGCCGCGTCCTCGGCCGCGGCGATCAACCAACTGCTGGACTCGCGCATCGACGCGAAGATGGCGCGCACCTCGTGGCGGCCGATCGTCGCCGGCCAGGTGTCGCCGACCCAGGCGCTGGTGTTCGCGCTGATCCTCGCCGCCGCCTCGATGCTGATCCTGGTGCTGTGGGTCAACGTGATCACCGCGGTGCTGACCTTCGCCTCGCTGATCGGCTACGCGGTGATCTACACCGTGTTCCTCAAGCGCGCCACGCCGCAGAACATCGTGATCGGCGGCGTCGCCGGCGCCGCGCCGCCGCTGCTGGGCTGGGCCGCGGTCACCGGCATGCAGGGTCCGTGGGACTGGGCGCACGCGCTGCTGCTGGTGCTGATCATCTTCGTGTGGACGCCGCCGCATTTCTGGGCGCTGGCGATCTTCCGCCGCGCCGACTACGCGCGCGCGATGGTGCCGATGCTGCCGGTCACCCACGGCGTGCAGTACACGCGCTGGCAGATCCTGTTCTACACCGTGCTGCTGGTGGCGGTGACCGTGCTGCCGTGGGCGGTGGGCATGAGCGGGGTGTTCTACCTGGGCGGCGCCCTCGTGCTCGGCGCGATGTTCCTGTACTACGCCTGGAAACTGATGGACCCGCCCGACGAGTTGTACGCGATGCGGGTTTTCAACTACTCGATCGTCTACTTGATGGCGTTGTTCGCGTTCTTGATGATCGACCACTGGATGCTGCCCGCGTTGCAGCCGGCCGCGGCCTTCGAGCTGCGCCAGGTGGGTTGATCGGTCGCGCCGCCGAACGCGCGACCACCATTGAAGTTCAGGGGAGATGCTGTCGATGAGGAATCCGGTCCTTCGTTCCATCACGGCGCTCCTGCCGCTGGCCATGGCCTTCGCGGCCTCGGCGCAGACCGCGTCGCCAGCCAACGCGTCGGCGACCGACGATCTGGTGGTGACCGCGGCCAAGCTGTTCGACGCGCGCAGCGGCAAGCTGATCGATCGGCCGCAGGTGCTGATCCGCGACGGCCGCATCGTCGAGGTCGGCCGCGTCGGCGACGCCGCACCCGACGGCATCAAGCGCCTGGACCTGGCCGGCATGACCCTGCTGCCGGGCCTGATCGACATGCACACCCATCTGGATTCGGACCCGTCCTACGGCGGCTACACCGGACTGCAGTTCAACGATCGGTTCTGGTCGGTGCTCGCGGTCAAGCACGCGCAGCAGACCCTCGATGCCGGTTTCACCACCGTGCGCAACGTCGGCGCCGATGCCTGGAACGACGTCGGCCTGCGCCAGGCCATCGACGAAGGCCAACTGCGCGGTCCGCGCATCGTCACCGCGGCGTATTCCTTCGGCGCGACCGGCGGGCATTGCGATTCGACCTTTTTCCCGCCGTCGATGAACCAGAAGAGCCCGTACAACGCCGACTCGCCCGAACAGGCGCGCCAGCGCGTGCGCGAGCTGCGCAAGTACGGCGCGCAGGTGATCAAGATCTGCGCTACCGGCGGCGTGTTCTCGCGCAATACCGAGCCGGGCCAGCAGCAGATGAGCTATGAGGACATGAAGGCCGTCGCCGACGAGGCGCACCAGTGGGGCCTGCGCGTGGCCGCGCACGCGCACGGCGCCGGCGGCATCCGCGATGCGATCCGCGCCGGCGTCGACACCATCGAACACGCCAGCCTGATCGACGACGAAGGCATTCGTCTGGCCAAGCAGCACGGCGCGTGGTTGTCGATGGACATCTACAACACCGACTACACCCAGGCCGAGGGCAAGAAGAACGGCGTGCTCGAAGACAACCTGCGCAAGGACCGCGAAGTCGCCGATATCCAGCGCGAGAATTTCCGCCGCGCGCATGCGGCCGGGGTCAAGATGGTCTACGGCACCGACGCGGGCGTGTACCCGCACGGGCAAAACGGCCGCCAGTTCGCGGTGATGACCCATTACGGCATGAGCGCGGCGCAGGCGATCCAGGCGGCGACCGCGAACGCGGCCGAGGCGCTGGGTCGCAAGGATGTCGGCATCGTCGAGAAAGGCCGCTGGGGCGATTTGATCGCGGTGGCCGGCGATCCGACCCAGGACGTGGCCTTGTTGGCGTCGGTGCCGGTGGTGATCAAGGGCGGCGAGGTGGTGAAGGACGCGCGCTGAGCGCTTTCGTTGGTTGAGCGCTCGACGTGGCGTTGAGTCGGAGTCGGAGGTGGGCGAACCTCGACGCGGCTCGTGTACTGCCGATTCGCAGCGGCCTTGCTGCTGCTCGGATAGAACGCCCACCCTCATCCGAGCGCGCTGAGGTTTGCCCACTTTGTAGAGGGGGCGGCGCCCGGCGCGAAATCGTTGCTGGTAGATGCGCAGCGCGGGGGATTCGCTCTTCGCGAGGGCGCGGCGATCTGACTGTAAAAAGCGAATCCCCCCTGGCCCCCCTTTTGCAAAGGGGGGAACCCTTCGTTATGAATTTGCAAGGCTGGTCAATCCGCAGGCCGATCAGTCCGCCACTTGATCCGGCACCGCCTGCGCCTGCTGCGCCGCACGCCGCGCATAACGCCGTGCGATATGCGCGCACACGATCAACTGCAGCTGATGGAAGATCATCACCGGCAGCACGATCGCGCCGAGCGCGCTGCTCGCGAACAGGATCTTCGCCATCGGCACGCCGGTGGCCAGGCTCTTCTTCGAACCGCAGAACACGATCGCGATTTCGTCCTCGCGCGAAAACCCCATCCGGCGCGCGGCGAAGGTGGTGGTCAGCATCACCACCGCGAGCAGCAGCGCGCATACGCCGATCACCACGTACAACGCGCCCAGCGGCGTGTTCTGCCACAGGCCGCTACTGACCGAGGCGGCGAACGCGGTGTACACCACCAGCAGCACCGTGCCCTGGTCGGTGTAGCGCAGCACCGCGCGCTGGCGTTCGACCCAGGCGCCGATCCAGCGCCGCAGCAGATGCCCGGCCACGAACGGCACCAGCAGCTGCAGCATGATCTTGCCGATCGCCTCGCCCGGGTTCGCCATCGCGCCGTGCGCGCCGGCCAGCGCGCCCATCAGCAGCGGGGTCAGGAACACGCCGAGCAGGCTCGACGCCGATGCGCTGCACACCGCCGCCGGCACGTTGCCGCCGGCCATCGAGGTGAACGCGATCGAGGACTGCACGGTCGAGGGCAGGGTGCACAGGAACAGCAAACCCAGATACAGCTCCGGCGTCAGCCAATGGCCCGACAGCGGCCGCAGCATCAGGCCGAGCAGCGGAAACAGCACGAAGGTGCTGGCGAAGATCACCAGGTGCAATCGCCAATGCAAGGCACCGGCGAGGATCGCCTCGCGCGATAGACGCGCGCCGTGCAGGAAGAACAGCGCGGCGATCGCGATATTGGTGAAGTCGTCCAGGGCGCCTGCCGACACGCCGCGGACCGGGAACCACCACGCCAGCGCGACCGCGCCGAGCAGGGCCAGGGTGAAGGCGTCGACGCGCAGACGTTTTAGCCAGTGCATGGAGGGCGGGGATTCGGGATTCGAGATTGGGGATTCGAGATTGGGGATTCGAGATTGGGGATTCGAGATTGGGGATTGGGGATTGGGGATCAACGGCGGTGCCATCGCCGAATGTGGGTTTCGCACTGTAGGAGCGGCGCGAGCCGCGACTGCGGCAATGAAACTTCGCCGCAACGGCGAGGTCGAGCGCCGATGCGTCACCGACCCAGGTCAGAAACGTCGGCATGCGAAGTGGCGTTGTCGCGGCTTGCGCCGCTCCTACAGGGGGCGGACGAAGCCTGCGTCGCGAGTGCGGATTGCGCACTCGCGAACGCGTCGTTCACCTCACCAAGGCTTGACCTTGTCCGCGATCTCCGCCGCGCTGTCCGGCGTCACGTACCACTTGCCCGGGTCTTCGTACTCGAAGTCGATCGCGACTTCGGCCGCTTCGCGGTTGATGCGGATGATGCACACCCGCCACGGCGCCTTGTCCTTGACCTGGGTGACCCGGCGCAGTTCTTCCAGGCGGTTCTCGATCTCCACGCCCGACGGCGTCAGCGGTTCGCCCGGCTGGCCCTTGTCGTAGCGGAAGCCGTTGAGGCGGCTGATGCCGTCGCCGTACCACGCGATCAGCGCGTAACCGTCCCACGGCCGTTCGCCGGCCTTGGGGTCGACCACGATCAGGCGCGCGATCTCGCCAAGCAATTCGTCTCTGTTCATGTCCTGCCTTGCGTATCGGTAAGGGCGCGCCGGCGATCAACCGGCGGCGATCATGTCGTCCATCTGACTGCCGTCGACCCGGTCGTAGCGCTGGCCGGCGCGGTTGTCGAAGCTGACGCGTTGATCGTAAACCCTGCTGCCGTCGCTCGGGTCGATGACCTCATAGGAAATGCGAACCCGGTCCGGTCGATCGACGTTGCGCGGGGTCAGATCGACGCTGATCTGCACGTCCATGCCCTTGTCGACCCAGGCCGCCCACTCGTTTTCAAGGGTCTTGTAGGCGCCCATGTTGAAGTTGCCGTTCTGTGGGAACAGGTTCTTCAGGCCCTGATCGGTGACGAAGCGGTGGCCGAACACATGGCCGCCCTGGTCGCCTTCGATGCCGCGATCGGCGGCGGCGCCTTGCGCGTCGGTCTCCGCGTCGCTGCGTTCGAGCTTGCTGAACACGGTGCGCAAGGTGCCCTCGGCATGGATCGGCCGGCCTTCCGAATCGACCGTCCAGACCGCGTCGTTGACTTCGCCGCTGTCGGGATTGACGACGCTGGCGGAGATTTCCCGGGTGTCGTCCTGTGACGACGGCGACAGCCCCAGCCACTGCTTGAGCTTGTCGACCAGGCCGCCGTCGCCGTCGTCGCGCGGCAGCGCCGCATAGGCGTCGCGCACCTGCGGTCCGCCGCTGTGTTCGACCGCGCCGGCGATGGTGTCGTGTCCGAACGCGGCTTCGAGTTTCTGCAATTGCGGCGCCTCGAGTTTGCCGGCGAGGTTTTGCGCCAGGGTGTCGCGATCGGCCAGCGGCAAGGCATCGACTTGCTCGCGCAAGCGCTCGAGTTGCGGCGGCGTCAGCGCGTCGGTCGCGGCGCGCGCCTGCGCCGGATCGGCGTCGCGCAGGGCCTGCGGCGTGATCGCCGCGGCCGATGAATCCGTCGACCGGTCCAACGGCGGCAGGCGCTCGAAGGCGGGGCGCGAGCTGATCGGGTCGGTCATCGACGGGGCCTGACTGTGCATTGGTTACACAGGAAGTTAGCCATTAATGCGCCGCGATCCCAGTGGGGAAAACCCTGGTGAAGTGTGTCAATTCAATGACTTCCGCGGTTTTCGCTAGGGTCGGCCCCATCTGGCAACGGTCGGAGGCGAGGACTAGCGTGAAAGCCCTCTCCCCCCAGCGCGGCGCGACGGCCATGAGCGGAATCTTCAACAACGGCTATTTCCAGAATCCGGCGCTGTTCCTGCAGCGCGAACCGCCGACGGCGCCGGTCGAGCCGGTCAAGCCGCAGCAGCAGGCCGAGGGCGTGGTGCCGCCGACCGGCACCCAGCACGAAGACGTCCAGGCCGCGGTCGACGCCACCATCAGCCCCGACGCCACGGTCGATCAGCGCAACACCGCCTATCGCGAAACCCAGGCTTATGTCGAACGCTGCGCTTCGGGCGGCGATTTCGTGCAGATCGACGACACCTCGATGAAGTCAATCGCGCTGTACACGATGCGCAACGAAAACGTGCCGAGCAAATACCGGCCCGAAGTGCTCGAGGCGGTCGACCGCGAAATCTCGCCGCAGGCCAGTACCGAACAGACCATGCAGGCCTACGACCAGATCCAGCAGTACGTCGACGCGGTCGGCGGCATCGGCGATGCCGGCATCACCGCCGAAGCGCTGCCGGCCCGCACCGCCGACCTGCTCGGCGAAGCGCGCATCCCGACCGTGAAGCAGGACGCGCAGAACGACGCGCAAGGCATTCTCGATGTCGGCAAGCGCGACGGCGAGGACGACTACGGCGCGCGCCGCGATGCCTTCGCCGACGCCGTGCGCGGCGAGCCCGAGGCGTATCGCGAATACCTCACCGCGGCCGTGCTCGAACGCGACCCCGGCGCGGTCAAATCCTGGCTGACGCCGAGCGGCGTGCTCGGCCTGGCTAACGACGGCAAGATCGATGCGGCGACCCGCGCCGACATCACCGAACAGATCGCGCAGGCCTACAACGACGGCAAGATCGACGCCGATTCCTTCGACGGCCTGGCCGATATCGACTACGGCCCCGATCAGGTGCGCGAGTACCAGGAAATCACCGATTTCCTGGGCGGATCCAGCGGCCCGGAAACGCTGGAGCTGCGCGGCGCCCTGGCCGATCGCATCTTCAAGACCTGGTCGGAATCGCCGTACCCGACCGACCTGGGCTTTCACAGCTACAACTACCGGCAACTGGAACTGGCGATCAACGTCGCCGGCGGCGATGCGCAGCATCCCGAAGTGCTGACCGATTTCCTGCGCGGCCTGCCGGCCGATCAGCTCGACAAGGTGATCGCGATCGGTTCGCAGCTGCCGCAGGCCGAGCCGGACATGATGGCGACGATCTTCTCCGCGGTCGCGCGCGACGATCGCGCCCAGGCCGGCGATCTGGCCGCGCAGCTCGCGCGTTTGCCGGGCGAGCACAGCGACTGGTTCGAACAGGGCCAGGTCGCGCGCAACGAAGCGCTGGCCGACATGCTCGGCGCGCATTCGGACGCGGTGCTCGACGAACTCAGCGAATACGACGACAGCGGCGCGCGCGGCCTGGGCGACGACACCGATCGCAAGCAGTACGAGGTCAACGGCCGCGATCTGGCGGCGGTGCTGGAGCTGACCACGTTCAATCCGGAGATCGCCAGCAGCCACCGCGAGACCGCGCGTCAGGGCGTGCTGGAGTACTTCGGCGAGCAGGCGAAGATCGTCAACGACTCGCTGGGACAGACCAATTCACCCGGTTATGAAGAGGCTTCGGGCCGGTTGGTGGTGATCTCGGCGGCGAGCGACGTCGCGGTCGATCGCGGCTTCGAGAAGCTGCAGTCCGACATCGAGGCCAAGCAGGAGGCGATCGCGTTCGTGGTCGACCTGGCGCTGGTCGCGGTGCCCTTGCCCGCGCGCCTGGAAGCGCGCGCGACCGGCCAGCTGGAGACCTTGTTCGCCAACAATCCGCTGGTGCAGGAGGCGCTGACCGGTCTGACCGGCGAGGTCATCGACACCGCGACCGGGCAGTTGACCGACGCGGCCAAGCAGCAGTTGTACGGCAACCTGGAATCGAATCCGGAATTGACTGCGCTGGTCGAACGCCAGACCGTGGCCGACGCGTTCCGCGAAAGCGGCCTGGGCGGCATCGCCGACGAACGCGACCGCGCCGAGATTCGCCGCGATGCGAATGGGTTGTCGGACGATATCAGCGAGATTGATTGATTAACTCGGGATTCGGGATTCGGGATTCGGGATTCGGGATTCGGGGTTCGGGGTTCGGGAGTCGGGAATCGGGAATCGGGAATCGGGAGTCGGGAGTCGGGAGTCGGGAATCGGGAATCGGGAATCGGGAATCGGGAATCGGGAATCGGGATGCGACGCATCCCGCCCGACCAAGCGCGCCCCGCTTTTCCCCCCTTTGCAAAAGGGGGGGCAGGGGGGATTCGCTTTTAGCTTCTACCCCGACAACCCAACCTCACTTCTCCCCAATCAAATGCCGCTGCCAGAACTCCATGGTCGCCGCACTGAAGTAATCGGCATTGGCCTTCTTCTGAAACCCATGCCCCTCATCGTTGAACATCAAGAACCACACCGGCTGCCCATTGCCGCGCACCGCTTTGACGATCTGCTCGGCCTCGGTGTACGGCACCCGCGGATCGTTCTTGCCTTGCGCGACGAACAGCGGCGAACGGATCTTGCCGGCGTTCTTCAACGGCGAGATACGATCGAACACCGCCTTCATCTCCGGCACGCGCTCGTCGCCGTATTCGGCGCGGCGCAGGTCGCGGCGGTAGGCCTCGGTGTTGTTGAGGAAGGTGGTGAAATCCGAAATGCCGACGATGTCGACGCCGGCGCGGATGCGGTCGCTGTAATGCATCAGCGAGGCCAGCACCATGTAGCCGCCGTAGCTGCCCCCATGCACGCCCACGCGCTTGGCGTCGAGTTCGGGCTGCTTGGCGATCCAGTCGAGCAGGCTGCCGATGTCCTTGACCGAATCCTCGCGCTTCTCGGCGTTGTCCAGCCCCAGATACGTGCGGCCATAACCCGATGAGCCGCGCACGTTGGGCACCAGCACCGCCACGCCGAGTTCGTTGGCGAGGAACTGCGCGGTCGCGTTGAAGGTCGGCTGCGCCTGGCCTTCCGGGCCGCCGTGGATCTGGATCACCACCGGCAGTTTCTTGCCGGCCGGCGCGTTCGCCGGCTTGTAGTAGAACGCCGGAATCGTGCGCGGCTTCCCGTCGAGCTGATCGAAGGTCGGGTAACGCACCAGGGTCGGGGTGACGAACTGGCTCGAATCCAGGCCGCCGACTTCGCTGCGGGTCCAGCGCGCGAGCTGACGGTTGGCCAGATCGATCACGTACACGTCGCTGGGCGAGGTCGCGGTGTTGATCGACACCGCGATGCGCTTGCCGTCCGGCGAGAAATCGACACCGCCGATCACGCCGATCGGCAGGTCGGGGAGTTTCACCGGCTTGTGATCGGGCAGCGACAGCACATGCAGTTTGCTGATCCCGTCTTCGTTGCTGACGAACAACAGGTGCTTGCCGTCTTGCGACAGCGACACGCCGCCCACGTCCCACGGAATATCGGCGCTGAGGACCTGCAGCTTGTGATTGGAAAGATCGTGCCGGCGCAGGCTGGTGAACTCCTGCGCCTTGCCGTCGATCGGCTCGTCGGAGACGAAGTACACCGCGCGACCGTCCTTGGCGAAACGGAAATCGCCGATCGCCGCCTTGCCGCCGTCGACCGGGAACATTTCCAGCTTGCCGGTCTGCAGGTCCACCAGACCCGGATAGGTCTCGCTGGCCGACACGAACTTGCTCACCAGCAACTGCTTGCCGTCGGGCGAGAAATCCGCCGCGTCCCAGCTGCCGCCCTCGGTCACCACCGCGCGCGGCTTGCGCGTGGCGAAGTCCATCACCCACACATCGGTGTCCTTGCCGTTGCGCACGGTGCTGCTGTAGGCGAGCTGCTTGCCATCGTGCGAGAACAGCGGCCCGTCGTTGCGCGACTTGCCGTCGGTCAGCAGGCTCACCTGGCGCGATGCCAGATCGAACCAGTGCAGTTGCCAGAACTCGTTGCCGCCGATGTCCTTGCCGAACACGAAACCGTTCAAGCCGCCGGGCGCCGCGGTCAGGCGATTGACCGGTTCGGGGTAGAAGGTCAGTTGCTCGCGCATGCCCAGCGGCTGGCAGACGCGATGGGCCTGGGTGGTTTCGGCGAAGCGGGTGCCGATCAGCACGCAGCCATCGTGGGTCCAGCCGGCGAAACCGGCGCCGCGGGTGTTCTGGTAGCGGTTGAGCCGCTCCTGCAGTTCGGGGCTGATCGCCGGTACGTTCTCGCTGACCCGGTTGCCTTGTTCCTGGCGTGCAACATCCTGCGCGTGGGCGGGAGCGCAGGCGAGTTGAGCGAATGCCAGCGCCAACGCGCTGACGGATAAGGCATGGCGCAGCGGCATCGTCGTTCTCCCCGGTGTGTCGATGGGGCGTCAGGCCCGCGGCGCTGACGCACGGACCCCGAGCTTAGCGCGCCGCGCCGCCGCTGTGATCCATCCCGAAAGTCACGGACGGAAGCGTCCGACGTTTGGCTTAGAGTGCGGGACCGGCGTCGCGCCGGGTGCCGCGTCCAGGGAGAAGATCGATGCTCGATCGAAGGTCGTTTTTGATCCGCGGCGCGCTGGCCGGCGCGGCCGTGTTCGCCGCCGGCGCCGCTGGTCCGTTGCGCGCGGCGGGCGCGATTGCGAGCGGGCCGCCGCGCTGGGCGCCGTACGACGAGGCGATGGTGATCGACGGCTGCGGCTTCATCGGCGATGCCGACTCCGGGCCCGGCGAGGCCTTGTCGCAGCGCTTGATCGACGAAGCGCGCGGCAGCGGCCTGCGTGTGCTGCAGACCACGGTCGGCCCGGTCGCGCAGTACGAAGGCGCGTACGAAGACGCGGTGCGCAGCATCGGCCTGTGGGAAAACGAAATCGACCGGCATCCGGACGTGTTCGCGCGGGTGCGCACCGGCGCCGACCTGGAGCGCGCTCGGCGCGAGAAAAAGCTCGGCGTGGTCTATCAGTTCCAGGACAGCGCGCCGATCGGCGAGAAGCTCGAACGCGTCGACGATTTTTATCATCTCGGTCTGCGCACGGTGCAGCTGACCTACAACGTCCGCAATCTGGTCGGCGACGGTTGCATGGAAGCCGGCAACGCCGGCATCAGCCGTTTCGGCCAAAGCCTGATCGAACGCCTCAACGAGCGCCGCATCCTGATCGACCTGGCCCACAGCGGCCGCCGCACCGCGACCGAGGCGATCGCCGCATCGAAGGCGCCGGTATTGATCAGCCATACCGGTTGCGCGGCCTTGGTCGAACGTCCGCGCAACAAGACCGACGCCGAATTGCGCGCGGTCGCCGACGGCGGCGGCGTGGTCGGCATCTACCTGATGCCGTTCCTGCGCGAAAGCGGTCAGCCGATGGCGGCCGACCTGATCCGGCATATCGAGCACGCAGTGAAGATCTGCGGCGAAGACCACGTCGGCGTCGGCACCGACAACATGCTGTCGCCGGTGGAGCTGAGCGAGAAGTACAAGGCGCGCCATCGCGAGGACATCCGTGATCGCCGTCGCCTGGGCATTTCCGCGCCGGGCGAAAGCGAGACGGTGTATCTGTATATCCCCGACCTCAATACCCCGAGACGCTTCGAAACCCTGGCCGGGATGTTGTCGGCGCGTGGGCATTCGGATGCGCGGATCGGCAAGATTCTGGGCGGGAATTTCGCACGGGTGATGGGGCAGGTTTGGGGGTGAGGGTTGAGCGATGGATACGATGCTTGCGCGTGTGATAAATGCTAGCGCTAGATGTCCCGTCGTAAACCGCGTCGCGCCAAGCCGTCATTCCCGCGAAGGCGGGCTCGGTTTTACTTCGGCGGAGCCGAACATCCAGAGACTTCAGCGTCATTCCTCCAGAACGTCATTCCCGCGAAAGCGGGAATCCAGCGACTTCAAACGTTCTCGCACGAAAAGCACTGGATGTTCGGCTCCGCCGAAGTAAAACCGAGCCCGCCTTCGCGGGAATGACGGTAGGTGAGGTCTGTGCGATTGGAAAGATGCGTTACTTCGGGCGACTTTCGAATTAGATGACTTGTAGCAACGGGGGACTTGCGGAAGTAGCGCAGCGCGATAGCCTTTATCCGATTCCCGATTCCCGATTCCCGATTCCCGATTCCCGATTCCCGATTCCCGATTCCCGACTCACCCCGGCGCCCGCGGCCTACTCAACCGAGCCTGCAACAACGCCAGCAACTCCCGCTTCTCCTCATCCCCAAGCCCGGTCTCACCCTGCTGCATCTGCAACTCGGCCAGCCGCTGCTCGACCATCTGCTTTTCCAACTGCCCCACCGCATCGAAGAACTCGCGCTGCAAGGTGTCGTCGTTGCCCGGCAGGCTCTGGCTGGCGAGCTTCTGCAAGGCGCCGGACTGCGGATGTTCGGCGAAATGTTCGAGCAAGGCGCCGGTGCTGATTTCCGGGCGCTGCTGCACCACCTCGACGATCTCGGTCAGCAGGTCGATGCCCGGCTGGCGCAAGGCGGAAAAGCGATACGGCGGGGTCAACCCAGCGGCCAGCGAGGGTTTTTGCAGCAGCACGCCGATCGCGCTGCGCACCAGCGAGCGCCTCGGCGTCGGCGCGTGGCGGCCGCCGCCGGAATGCGCGCGCTGGGTCGGCACATGCGTGTCCGGGCTCGCCTGACGGCCGCCGACGCCGGTCAGCTCGGTCAGTCGCTGCTTCATCAGATCGGCGAACGCGCCGGCGGGAATCTGCGCAAGCAGCGGCTTGGCGCGTTCGGCCAGACGCCCCTTGCCTTCAAGCGTGTTGAGGTTGACGTCGGTGGCGATCGAATCGAACAGGAACTGCGACAGCGGCGTCGCCTCGCGCAAGCGCCGGTCGAAACCTTCGGCGCCTTCGCTGCGCACCAGCGAATCGGGGTCTTCGCCGTCGGGCAGGAACAGGAAGAACGCCTGGCGCCCGTCTTTCATTCGCGGCAATACCGATTCGACCGCTTTCCACGCCGCGCCGCGCCCGGCGCGGTCGCCGTCGAAACAGAAATACACGTCGGCGGCGTTGCGGAACAGCAACTCGGCGTGGTCGGGCGTGGTCGCGGTGCCGAGCGTCGCCACCGCGGTGTCGACGCCGTGCTGGAACAGTGCGATCACGTCCATGTAGCCCTCGACCACGATCAGGCGCGGGATCTTGTTGTGGGTCTGGCGCACCTGCCAAAGGCCGTACAACTCGCGGCCCTTGTGGAACAGCGGGGTTTCCGGCGAGTTGAGGTACTTCGGCCCGTCTTCCTTGTCGAGCACGCGCCCGCCGAAGGCGATCACGCGGCCGCGCCGGTCGTGGATCGGGAACATCACCCGGTCGCGGAATTTGTCGTAGACCCGGCCGCTGTCGTTCTTCGACAGCATGCCGCCGCGTTCAAGCAGTTTCATCCGGCGCTCGTCGGTGCCCAGCGCGTCGCGCAGCGCGTTGAAGCCGTCGGGCGCGTAGCCGATGCCGAAGCGGTCGCGGATGTCGATGCTGACCCCGCGGCTGTCGAGATAACCCTGGGCCTTGCCGCTGCTCGCGTATTGCTTGAGGAAGAAACGCTGCGCGGCTTCCAGCGCGTTGAACAGTTCCTGAGTGTCGGAGTCCTCGTTGCGCGAGCGCGTATCGCGCGGGACTTCCACGCCGACCCGCTTGGCCAGTTCCTCGACCGCATCGAGAAACTCGAGCCGGTCGTAATTCATCAGGAAGCTGATCGCGGTGCCGTGCGCGCCGCAACCGAAGCAGTGATAGAACTGCTTGGTCGGCGAGACCCAGAACGAGGGCGAGCGCTCGTCGTGGAACGGACAGCGCGCCGAGTATTCCTTGCCCTGACGCTTCAGCGGCACGCGCGCGCCGACCACCTCGACGATGTCGGTGCG
The DNA here is from genome assembly GCF_057655755.1 of Lysobacter sp. Soil_N_51. Taxonomy (NCBI): domain Bacteria; kingdom Pseudomonadati; phylum Pseudomonadota; class Gammaproteobacteria; order Lysobacterales; family Lysobacteraceae; genus Lysobacter; species Lysobacter sp. Soil_N_51. The sequence goes on from NZ_JBDGLR010000002.1 coordinate 53,538, forward strand.
GGCGAGGAGGTCGTCGATGAAGCCGTCGGGGATGCGGGCCATGCCGGGGGCGCCCGCGAAGGGCGGCGGAACTCGTTGCGGATCGGCGACTAGGATGCCATGAGCCGCGCGCTCAGGCCGCGACGGGATCGGGCGGGCTTCGGGTGGGTGTGCGCCGCCACGATGGATGGGGCTTCGTTTGCGCGGCCCGGGCTTCAATCCGACGCCCGGGCGCTCGCTGGCTTTCCGCCGCCGCGCCTACAACCCTGGCCGCCCCGGCCACGGCTCGGCCCAGGCCGGAATCCGCATCAGCCCGTCCAGCCAGCGCACGATGTTCGGGTAGTCGCCCAGCGGCAGATGGCACTGGCGCCAATAGGTCGCCATCGAGGCCAGCTGGAAGTCGGCGATGGTCAGCCGGTCGCAGGCGACGAAATCGCGGCCTTGCAGGTGGCCGTCGAGCACGCCGGCGTACTTGGCGATGTCGCGCTGGCGCGATTGCAGCAGCTCCAGGTCCGGCTCGCCGAAACCGAAGTGGCCTTTGACGATGTATTCGAAGTAGTGCGCATCGATCGTCGGCGCCCAGTGGCAGTCGTTCCACGACAGCCAGCGCAGCACCTGCACCTGTTCGGCCGGATTGTGCGCCGGCCACATGTCCGAACCGGCGCGGATGCACAGGTAGGCCATGATCGCCGAGGCTTCCCACAGCGCCACCTCGCCGTCGACCAGGGTCGGCGCTTTCATGTTGGGATTGAGCGCGGCGTAGTCGGGGTGTTTCATCGAGCCGGCCATGAGGTCGTGCTCGATCAGCTCGGCCTCGATGCCCAGGTGCCTGACCAGGGCCAGCACCCGGCGCGGGGCCTGGGCTTGGATCCAGTGGATTTCCATCGGTGACCTCGTTTGCGCTGCGGATACTCAGGCGACGAACGGGCACGCGCGGAATCGACAGGCGCCGCGTTCACCGCGCGGCGGTCGGGGCCGACTAGGTTCCGGCCGAGGTTGCGGCGTCGTGCGCCGCCAATCCCGCCGCCTTGCGCTCCTCGGCCAGGCGCCGGCGCACCCGCGCGTGCTCGTCGAGCATCGCGGTGATCAGCGCGCCGAGCAGGAACACCACCGCGCAGTAGTACATCCACACCAGCATGATCACCAGGCCGCCGGCCGGCCCGTAGGCGGTGCCGAGGCTGGCTTGGCCCAGGTACAGGCCGATCGCGCTGCGGCCGAGCATGAACAAGCCGGCGGTCAGCGCGCCGCCGACCAACGAGCGGCCCTTGCTGACCGGACGATCGGGCAGCCAGCGGTACATCGCCGCGAACACCAGCGCGTACAGCACGAACGAAGCGATCGCCGCGAACACCGGCAGCAGGTCGGGCACGTAGGCGATCAACAGTTGCAACGCGGCCTGCACCGCCATCGACACCACCAGCAGGAAGCCGACGCTGATGACCATGCCGAACGACAGCAGGCGCTTGCGCAGCCACGCGGCCAGCCCGCCCAGGCGCTTGGCGTCGCTGCGGAACACCCGGTTGAGCGCGGCCTGCAATTGCCCGAACACCGCCGAGGCGCCGACCAACAGCGCGACCGTGCCGAGCAGCGCCGCGAACGACCCCGTGCCCGGGCGGTTTTCGGCGTTTTCCACGATCAGCCGCGCCGTGCTTTCGACCTGGCTGCCGGCGAGCAGGCCGATCTGGCGGAAGAATTCCTCCTGCGCCGACGGGTACAGCGCGGTGGTCAGCCACAGCACCATCAAAATCAGCGGCGCCAGCGAGAGCAAGGTGTAGAACGACAGCGCCGCGGCCAGGGCGAGGATGTCGTAGTCGACGAAGCGCTGTACGAACTTGCCCGGCCAGCTCTGCTCCAGGCGGGCCTGCAGGGCGTGGATGCGCTCCATGGTCTCGTGCGCGAACTCGCCGGCGCCGGTGCGCAGGTCCGGGTTGGAGGCGCGCGATGCGACATCGCGCGGGGGCGCGTGATCGTTCGCGGGCGAGGTCGGCTGGTCGGAATTTACGGGCATGCGGAACAGATAGCGGCGCGTGCGGCGTCGCATTCAGTATCCGCCAATCGGGTTAGCGGCGCGTCGGCGTGATGTGCAGATCGCGCGGGTGGTGTTCAGGCGCAGCGCGGGTCAGCGATTCACCGCCACAAACTGCGGTCGAATGCCCCGTATGCACCTGTAGGAGCGGCGTAAGCCGCGACCGCGCCAACCAAACCGCCGCGCCGCCTGCAAGCAAGCGACGCGACAGCAAACACGGCGGCCATTCTCAGCCGCCGAAGCGATCAATCACGGAAGTAATCGTCGCGCTCGACCCCTTCATACCGCCCGGCGCCGAGGCAACAGTTCCTTAAACCTCCGCGTAGAGCCGCAGGGGCAGGGATCGTTGCGGCCCAGCTTCTCGACCAGTTCCTTGTCGCCATGGACCAGGCGCCGGCCGCGTTTGACCCGGGATTCGGATGGATAGCCTTTGCGCCGTTTGCGGGTGATTTCGCGCGTGGGCTCAGCGTCGAGCGCAGGGTCGACGATGCCGCAGTCATCATCATGGAGCGCTGCTTCGAAGTCGGCCTCGAAAGCAGGTCGTGGCGTCAAACGCCGGCGTGGTCTCGCGCGGCAGCGGCTCGAAAGCAGTCGCGGTGGATGGTCTTGCGCTTCATGCGGCACCCCCGGGTGTGCGGCCCTTGCGGGCGAGGGATCGCAGGCGCCACGGTCGCGGCACCTGCGGGGTTCCGGGCCGCCCTCGTCCAGATGGGCGGCGTGTCGCGGCGTGTCGCGGCGCGGCTCAGCCGGCCAGACGCTTCTTCGCCAGCGCCGAGGCCTGGCCCATGTCGGCCTTGCCGGCCAGCTTGGCCTTGAGCGGGCCCATCAGCTTGCCCAGGTCGGCCGGACCGGTCGCGCCGACTTCGGCGATGGTCGCTTCGATCACCGCCAGCACTTCGGCCTCGCCCATCTTGGCCGGCAGGTAGCGTTCGATCACCACGATCTCCTCGCGCTCGACCTGGGCCAGGTCTTCGCGCGCGGCCGCCTCAAACTGGCTGACCGAGTCGCGGCGCTGCTTGACCATCTTGTCGAGGATCGCGATCACCGCCACGTCGTCGAGCTCGATGCGTTCGTCGACTTCCTTCTGCTTGAGCGCGGCATTCATCAGGCGGATCACGCCCAGGGAGTGCTTGTCGCCGCTCTTCATCGCGGCCTTCATGTCTTCGGTGAGGCGTTGCTTGAGGCTCATAAGTGCTGGGATTCGAGATTGGTGATTCGGGATTCGGGATCGGGAAGCGAGGGAAGGATGACCGGCATCCGCTTTTGCGAATCCCGAATCCCCAATCTCGAATCCCGGCTTGAACGCAAAAAGCCGGCAGCGCACAAGGCGCGGCCGGCTTGATGGTCATCCCATGCAGGGCCAGCCGCGAAGCTGGCCATGCGCGGAATGCGCGATCAGTACAAGCGCTGGCGCTTGGTGACGTCGCGCGAGGCGCGGCGCGCCTGACGCTTCACCGCGGCGGCGGCCTTGCGCTTGCGCTCTTGGGTCGGCTTCTCATAGAACTCGCGCTTGCGGGTTTCGGCGAGGACGCCGGCCTTTTCGCAGGTGCGCTTGAAGCGACGCAGGGCAAACTCGAAAGGCTCGTTTTCGCGGACTTTGACGCTGGGCATACGTAATCTCGTTATCTGGGACCGGCCCGGAGGACCGGGAGAGCCGCGCATTATAGCGATGCTCTCGCCGAAGGTGCAACATACACCCCATGAACGCGACATTCTCCCAGAAAACGGCGGTCCCCGCCTCGTCCGAGGTCCCATCCCGATGAAGGTCCTGGGCATCGAGACCAGCTGCGACGAGACCGGCGTGGCCGTGTACGACACCGACACCGGCCTGCGCGCGCACGCCCTGTACAGCCAGATCGCCCTGCATGCGCAGTACGGCGGGGTGGTGCCCGAGCTGGCCAGCCGCGACCACGTGCGCAAATTGCTGCCGCTGGTCCGCCAGACCCTGGCCGAAGCCGGGCTGCGCGTGGACGAACTCGACGGGGTGGCCTACACCGCCGGCCCGGGCCTGGTCGGCGCGCTGCTGGTCGGCGCCGGGGTCGCGCGCGCGCTGGCCTGGGCGCTGGAGGTGCCGGCGATCGGCGTCCACCATATGGAAGGCCACCTGCTCGCGCCGCTGATGGAGGACGACCCGCTCGGCCGGCCCGAGCCGCCGTTCGTGGCCTTGCTGGTGTCCGGCGGGCATACCCAGTTGGTCGCGGTCGATCGGATCGGCCAGTACCGCCTGCTCGGCGAGACCCTCGACGACGCCGCCGGCGAAGCCTTCGACAAGACCGCCAAGCTGATGGGCCTGCCGTACCCGGGCGGCCCGCAACTGGCGGCGCAGGCCGAACTCGGCACCCCGGGCAAGTACAAGTTCGCCCGGCCGATGACCGACCGGCCCGGCCTGGATTTCAGTTTCAGCGGCTTGAAGACCCAGGTGCTGCTGGCTTGGCAGAACAGCGACCAGGCCGAGCAGACCCGCGCCGACATCGCCCGCGCGTTCGAGGACGCGGTGGTCGACACCCTGGCGATCAAGTGCGAACGCGCGCTCGACGCGGCCGGCTGCAAGACCCTGGTGGTCGCCGGCGGCGTCGGCGCCAACACGCGCCTGCGCGCCAAACTCGCCGCGATGGCGGAAAAACGCGGCGGCCGAGTCGCGTTTCCGCGACCGATGTTCTGCACCGACAACGGCGCGATGATCGCCTACGCTGGCGCGCTGCGATTGCAGGCGGGGCAGCACGAGGAAGCCGCGGTGAAGGTGACGCCGCGTTGGGATATGGCGTTGTTGCAGGCGGTGTGAGTGAGGGGCGGGGATTGGTGATTGGGGATTCGGGATTCGCAACGGCGGATTCGACCCGACCATGACCTTGTCGCCGGCTGCGAGTAGCATGCGCTGCTTCGCGCTTTGTTGTTGCGAATCCCTAATCTCTAATCACGAATCCCATCGCTCATGGATCACGTTTTCATCGAAGGCCTGGAAATCGAAGCCGTGATCGGCATCTACGACTGGGAGCGCGGTATTCGCCAGCCGCTGGTGTTCGATCTGGAGATGGCGTTCGACAACCGCGTGCCCGCGGCCAGCGATGCGATCGGCGACACGCTCGACTATGCGGCGGTGTGTGCGCGCATCACCGAGTTCGTCGCGCAGTCGCAGTTCGGCCTGGTCGAGACCCTGGCCGAGCGCGTGGCCGCGATCGTGCTCGACGAGTTCAAGGTCGAACGGGTCCGGCTCAAGCTCAGCAAGCCCGGTGCGATTCGCAATGCGCGCGGCGTCGGCGTGTCGATCGAGCGCAGCCGCGGCGGTTGAGCGGATCGCTTGGGGTGATCGGCGATTTGAGCCGAAAGCGTCGGGCTGAAGCCTCTCCCGCAAAGACCTCTCGGCCTCAACGCCAGCAGCTGGTTTTCGCTATGCGCCGAAGGCATGACGCGTCGCTTTTTGCGGGAGGGGCTTCAGCCCCGACGCTTTTGTCCCAGCTCGCCCGCGGCCCACATTCCACTTGCGAATTCCCATCACAGGTTCGACGATGCCCCGGTCACTAAACCTGGGGGCAGGCGATGTTCGAGAAAATTTCCCGCAGCTGGCAATTGGCCAAGGCCAGCGCGGCGGTGCTCAATTCGGATCGGGAGCTGTTGATCTTCCCGATCATTTCCGCGGTCTGCGTGCTGGTCGTGCTGGCGACGTTCCTGATTCCGGCGCTGGTGCTGGACGTGTTCGCCGACGGCTACGGGCCGGGCTCGCTGCTGTTCGCCTTCGCGTTCTACTTCTGCCAGTACTTCGCGATCATCTTCTGCAACTGCGCGCTGGTCAGCGCGGCGATGATCCGGCTGGAGGGCGGCGACCCGACCCTGGCCGACGGCTTCAACGCCGCGCGTTCGCGCTTGGGCGCGATCGCCGGGTACGCGGCGATCGCCGCGACCGTCGGCATGATCCTCAAGGCGCTCAAGGACCGCGACAACAACTTCATCGTGCGCCTGATCGGCGGCGCGCTCGGCGCGGCCTGGACCATGGCGACGTTCCTGGTGGTGCCGGTGCTGGTCGCCGAGGACGTCGGCCCGATCGATGCGGTCAAGCGCAGCGTGGCGATGTTCAAGCGCACCTGGGGCGAGAGCGCGGCGGGCATGGTCGGCATCGGCTTGGCCACGGGCCTGGCGATGGTCGCGGTCGGCCTGCTCGGCTTCGGCCTGGCTTATGTGCTGGGCCTGCTGTCCTCGGCGTTGGCGGTGCTGCTCGGCGCGATCACCGTGCTGGTGCTGCTGGCGCTGGCGGTGTACCAGAGCGCGCTCGGCGGCGTTTATTCGGCGGCGTTGTACCGGTATGCGGTCGACGGCGAAGTGCCGCGCGGCTTTGAAGGCTTGCAACTGGAAAGCCCGCTGGCGCGTTGAAGCGGGGCATTCGTGATGGCCAGGATCGGGACGCTTCGGCGCCCCGATTTGTTTGCGATTACAAAGTTGCGGTCAGCACGCCCGTATCGAAATCAAGCAATCCGACTGTAGGAGCGACGCAAGTCGCGATCGCGCCACAACAACCACGCCGAAACCCACGCAATCGCCGCGCCGCACACACCAACGCTAAGTCTTCGCCAACGCCGCCGCCAGCAACTCATCGTCGGCCGCACCCAACGCCACGGCAATCTGGCTTTCATCGCCGGCCTGATCCGGATAGAACCACACCACCGCCGCATCGCCCGCTCGCGGCAAATGCATCGCATCGAACTGACTGGTCTTGGTGACCCAGCGCTCGACGCCCTGGTGATCGCTGAACTTGACCACGTAGCGAATGCGCGGCTGATTGAGGATTTCCACGCCGGTGTCGTGGGTTTCGGTGACCACGCCGGCGGTGCGCGTGCCCTCGCTGACGATCCGGCGCAGACGCAGGAAGTAGCGCACGCGCTTGCGATAAGCGCGCAGCGCGAGCATCGCGCACACCATCGCCATCGCGACCAGCAACAGCGGCGCCCAATACTGCGAATGCCAGCCCAGCCAAGTCAGCCAGTCCCACTGCGCGCTGGGCGGCGAAGGCGCGGCCAGCGACGCGCCGACAGGCACCGGCGGCAGCCACGAATCCGCGGCGCCGCGCCACAGGCCGAGCGCCCAGGCGATCTGGGTCACGGCAAAACTGCCCCAGGTGGTCGCGGCCATGCCGTACAGTTCGGCCAGCACGAAGCTCAGCAGGAAGCCGAGGATAAATGCGCCGGAGGCGCCGACGAAGATGCCCCAGGACATCGGAGGCGTGGCGTCGGCCGCATACGCCAAGGGCGCCACATAGCCGTCGCCGACGGGATACTGGCCCACGTGCGCGACCGAATAGGCGAACAGGCCCCACAGTGCGGCGACGATCAAAACCAAGACCCAGAACAGCCAGTTGGGTCGCTGCGGCTGCTGGAATTGATCGATCAGTTCCTGGCGCCGGGCGATGGCCGGATCGACCGTGCTCATGCGCGAGCCTCCTTGGATGACCGCGCCATGCTGCACGGATAGTTTGAAAGTAAACCGCACATGGCATCGAAAGCCGCGGGTTTAGTACCAAAGCGCTAGCGTTTGGCGTCGGGCGGCGCGGCGCCGCGCGCAGGTGCCGCAACAGCCCGTTCGACGCCCGCGACTCGCCGCCGCCATCGCCGGGCCGTATCCTGACGCCCTGTTCCTGCTGCCCGCCGTACCCCACACCGTGAAAACCTTCGATCTGCCGCCTCCCGACGCCGACGCGCTCGCCCACAGCGCGCGCCTGGCCCAATTGATCCGCGAGCAGATCGCCGCGAACGGCGGGGCGATCCCGTTCTCGCGCTACATGGAACTGGCCTTGTACGCGCCCGGCCTGGGCTATTACAGCGCCGGTGCGAGCAAGTTCGGCCGCGACGGCGATTTCGTCACCGCGCCCGAGCTCGGGCCGATCTTCGCCGCCTGCGTGGCCGAAGCGGTGGCGCCGGTGTTGCAGCAGATCGGACCGCAGGCGCGGTTTCTGGAAGTCGGCGGCGGCACCGGCGCGTTCGCCGAAGTCGCGCTCAAGCGGCTGCTGGAACTCGATGCGTTGCCGGACCGTTACGCCATCCTCGAACCCAGCGCGCAACTGCGTCACCGTCAGCGCGAGCGTCTGCGCGAACGGCTGGTGCCGCCGTTGTTCGAACTGCTGGAATGGCCGGACGGCCCGTTCGGCGACGAGTGGGACGGCGTGCTGTTCGCCAACGAAGTGATCGACGCGCTGCCGACGCCGCGTTTCGCCATCCACAACGAGGAAATCCACGAAGAACACATCGTGGTCGAGGGCGATGGCTTCGCCCGCGAGTTGCGCCCGGCCGACGATTTTCTCGCCAACGCGGTGCGCCAGGCCGAGCGCAGGCTTGAGCATCCGTTCGCCGAAGGCTATCGCTCCGAGTTGTTGCCGCAGCTGCCGTACTGGATTCAGGCCGTGTCCGGTGGTTTGCGCCGCGGCGCGATGCTGTTCGTCGATTACGGTTATCCGCGCGGCGAGTTCTACGCGCCCGAACGCAGCGACGGCACCTTGCGCGCGTTCTATCGTCATCGCATGCACGGCGATCCCTTGCTGTGGCCGGGCTTGCAAGATCTGACCGCGTCGGTGGATTTCACCGCGCTGGTCGAGGCCGGTGTGCATGCCGGGTTCGATCTGGCCGGTTACTGTTCGCAGGCGAGTTTCCTGCTCGGCAATGGCCTGGCCGGCGTGCTGCAGCGGATCGAGTCGATCAAGGACGAAGGCGAAAAGCAGCGTCGTCTCAGCGAGGTCAAACAGCTCACCTTGCCCAGCGAAATGGGCGAGCGCTTCCAGGTGATGGGCTTGCAGAAGGACGTCGAGTTCGGCGTTGCCTTCCTGGCGGGCGATCTGAGTCATCGCCTGTGAGCGCATGTCTGTTTGTCGAACGGTGTGTCGAGCTGTTCGTGAGCGCGCGTCCGTGAGCGCCGCGCCGTCGCGCGCGTGGCTGCGCGAGTTCGAACGTCCCGCGCTGTGGGTCGCGCTGTGGCTGGCGATGATCGCGGTGGTGGTCGCGACCTGCCTGTTGCCCGCGCGCGATCTGCCGCCGACCCCGTTTTCGCAGTTCGACAAGATCGAACATTTCAGCGCCTATCTGGCGATGTCGGCGTATGCCGGCATGCTGTTCGCGCGGATGCGGCCGCAGGCGATCGCGGCGATCGGCTTGATCGCGATGGGCGTCGGCCTGGAATTCGCCCAGGCCAACCTGACCGATTCGCGCAGCGGCGATGCCGCCGATGCCCTGGCCAACGGCCTGGGCGCGCTGGCGGGTTTGTTCGTGGCGCGCACGCCGGTGGCGCTGTGGTTACAGCGGGTCGATCGCAGGTTGGCGTCAAAGCGGGGTTGAGCGGGGCGACAGCGAGATTGCGGCGTCGTTTTATTGACGTGGTCGCGGCTTACGCCGCTCCTACAGTCGCTTCGCCCAGCTACGCAGGTGCTGGCGCCTCCTGTAGGAGCGGCGTAAGCCGCGACCGCGCCACCTCACCCACGACGACGCCCCGACTACCCCAGCGCAACCTCCCGTTTCGCGCATCTGGCACACACCGTGCGCACAAGCCGTGCCACACAAGCGCCGCCACTCGCCGAACCCATTCAGTGACGCCCACCCATTAACCGCTGAACCGCTCATTAGCCATTCGTCATTCTAGGAAATCTGTCACAAAGGCAAAGTCGGCACAGTCACACGGCGTATTGCGTAAAGGTTAAGAACTTGTGAGGCTCCAGCGCGGGCCACGGGAGCCCGCCTCTCTTTCGCAAGGAACCGACTCATGTCTTCAGTGCATCGCAACCGATTGGCGCTGGCCGTGGCCGCCGCCATGGCCGCCAGCGCCTTCGTCCCCTCCGCCGCGCTCGCCCAGGACGCCGCTCCGGCCAGCCGCGATGCGACGACCCTCGACGCGGTGCAGGTGACCGGTTCGCGCGCGCGTGGTCGCGCCGCCGAGGACACCGCGGCGCCGGTCGACGTGATCGGCAAGGAAGAACTCAACGCCACCGGCGCGACCGAGATCGGCCAGATCCTGCAGATGCTCGAGCCGTCGTTCAATTTCTCGCGCACCTTCGTCAGCGACGGCACCGACATCCTGCGTCCGGCGACGCTGCGTTCGCTCGGCCCCGATCAGGTGCTGGTGCTGGTCAACGGCAAGCGCCGCCACCAGCAGGCGCTGGTCAACGTGCAGCAGACCATCGGCCGCGGTTCGGCCGGTACCGACATCAACGCCATTCCGCTGTCGGCGATCGAGCGCATTGAAGTGCTGCGCGACGGCGCCGCGGCGCAGTACGGCTCGGACGCGATCTCCGGCGTGATCAACATCATCCTGAAGAAGCAGACCGAAGAAACCCAGCTGTCGTTCCAGGCCGGCAAGAACTACGCCGGCGACGGCGCCAACTACCAGGGCTCGGTCAACACCGGGGTCAAGCTCGGCGACGACGGCGGCTTCCTCAACTTGTCGCTGGAATACCGCGATCGCGCCGAAACCAACCGCGCCGGCCCGGACAGCCTGCGGGTGAGCCCGCCGCGGGTGACCCAGCGCCTGGGCGACGCCGACGCGACCGACGCCTATTTCTGGTTCAACGGCGGCCTGCCGGTCGGCACCGGCGAGTTGTACTGGTTCGGCGGCCTGTCCAAGCGCAAGGGCGATTCCTCCGGCTTCTTCCGCAGCCCCGGCGACAACCGCACGGTGCCGGCGCTGTACCCGGACGGTTTCCTGCCCAATATCCTGACCACGGTCGACGACACCTCGCTCGCGGTCGGCTACAAGGCGACGATCAACGACAACTGGGACTGGGACATCTCGGTCAACCGCGGCCGCAGCAAGTTCGGCTTCGAGGAAAGCAACTCGGTCAACGTCAGCTGGTGGTACGAGCCCAAGCCCGGCGGCGGCATCTACGCCGAGTCGCCGACCCGCGCCGACACCGGCACCCTGCAGTTCGACCAGACCACGTTCAACCTGGATTTCCGCGGCACCCTCAAGGGCGTCAACGATCGTCCGCTGTACCTGGGCACCGGCGTGGAATACCGCAAGGACGACTACCAGATCCGCGCCGGCGCGCCGGTGACCTACACCTACGGCCGCACCAACAACCGCGCGATCAACATCGTCGGCCAGACCGGCGACACCGCGCAGCCGGGCATGCAGGGCTTCCCGGGCTTCTCGCCGAACGAAGCGGTCGACGACGGCCGCCACAATTACGCGATCTACCTCGACGCCGAAACCAACCTGACCGACAAGTTCCTGCTCGGCGGCGCGGTGCGTTACGAGGACTACTCCGATTTCGGCAACACCACCACCGGCAAGCTGTCGGCGCGCTTCGACGCGACCGAGCAGTTCGCGCTGCGCGGCACCGTCTCCACCGGCTTCCGCGCGCCGGGCGTGCAGCAGCTGTTCTACAGCCAGCGCTCGACCAACCTCAATGCCGCCGGCGTGTTGACCGACACCCTGACCGCGCGCCAGGACAGCGCGGTCACCCGCGCGTTCGGCATCGAGCCGCTGAAGGAGGAAACCTCCAAGAGCGCCTCGGTCGGCTTCGTGCTCAAGCCGAACGATCGCTTCTCGTTGACGATGGACGTGTTCCGCATCGACATCGACGACCGCATCATCTTCTCCAGCAACATCCAGCCCGAGTCGGTCGGCACCAACGGCCAGCCGTGCGCGCCGGGCAACGGCAACTGCCCGATCCGCGCGATCCTCGACCCGATCGGCGTCGGCCAGGTGCTGTTCTTCACCAACGCCATCGACACCCGGACCACCGGCGTGGACATCGTGGCCAACCACAACACCGAGTTCGCCGGCGGGTCCAAGTTGAATCTCACCGCGCTGGTGCATTTCAACAAGACCGAAGTGAAGGATCGCCGGTCGCAGTCGAGCATCCTGTCGCCTAGCGCCTTGTTCGACGACACCCAGGTGACCTTGATCGAACGCGGCCAGCCGCGCGAACACCACGTGCTGCAGGGCGTGTACGAGATCAACAAGTGGGAATGGACCGCGCGCGCCAACTACTACGGCCCGGTGACCGGCGAAGGCTTCACCCCGGGCATCAAGCAGACCTGGGGCGGCAAGTGGCTCGGCGACCTGGCGGTGCGTTACAAGTTCAACGACAAGACCAGCGTGACCGTCGGCGGCAACAACATCTTCGACACCTACCCCGACAAGTGGGACCCGCAGACCGGCGCGCCGTTCCCGCAGCTGGGCTTCAAGTACGGCTGGGAAACCTTGCCGTTCGGCATGAACGGCGGCAGCTATTACGCTCGGATCGATTATCGGTTCTGAGTCGTGGTTGCCGCGGTGATTTGAGTGGTTGCCGTGGTTGCCGTGGATGCGGAAAAGCCGTCGCGCATGTTTTTGCGCGACGGCTTTTCTCTTTTGGGCAGGGTGCGGATGGGATAGGCGTCGGTATCGTCATTCCGAGGCTTCATTCCCGCGAAGGCGGAGCCCCCCTTCGCGGGAATGACGAGCAAGAACACGACGCGAAGGGAGCTGCATTTGTGAAGCGGCCAAGCGATTAATCAACGAAGCGATCAATCAACCAAGCAACCAAGCAACCAAGCAACCAAGCAACCAGGTAAAACCTCAGCCCTCTTCCTTGCGCGCCGCCGCGATCGCCGCGATCGCCGCGATCCGCGCGCGCCGCATCGCTTCGCCGACCGCCGGGCCTTCCAGCCCCGGCGGCAAATCGCTCGCGCGTACCTTCAACGCGGCGGCCAGGGCTTCGCACAGGGCCGGCCCTTGCGGATAGTCGCCGTCCTGCAAGCCCAGCCGGCCGCGCTTGTCGGCTTCGCACACCAGCGCCATCTGTTCGATCCGCTTCGGATTGCGGAAGCCGTCGCAGCGCGCGATCAGCTCAAACACGGTGCGCGCGCGCAGTTCGTTGAAGCGATGCACGTTGAGGTGTTCGCGGCAGACCGCCTCGGCGAGCAGGCGGTGCTCGGTCGGTATTTTCAGGCGCGCGCACAAGTCGGCCAGCGGTTCCAGCCCGGCGCGTTCGTGATTGAGATGGCGCGGCAGGATGTCGGCCGGGGTCAGCGCCTTGCCCAGGTCGTGGGTCAAGGCGGCGAAGCCGATCAGGTCGTCGCCGGGCGCGAGTTGCGCGGCCATGTCGACCACCATCTCGGTATGGATGCCGGTATCGACCTCGGGATGGAATTCGGCGCGCTGCGGCACGCCGTACAAGGCGTCGACTTCCGGCAGCACCACCGCCAGCGCGCCGGCGTCGTGCAAGGTGCGCAGGAACGCCGATGGCCGCGCGCAGCTCAACGCACGCCGCAGTTCCTGCCATACCCGCTCGGCGACCAGGTCGGACAGTTCGCCCGACTCGGCCATTTGCCGCATCAGCGCCATCGTTTCGGGCGCGACGGTGAAGCCGTGTTCGGCGAAGCGCGCCATGAAGCGGCCCGCGCGCAGCACCCGCAACGGGTCTTCGACGAAGGCCGGGCCGACGTGGCGCAGCACTTTCGCCTCGAGGTCGCGCGCGCCGCCGTAGGGATCGACCAGTCGGCCGTCGCGTTCGTCGCGGGCGATCGCGTTGATGGTGAAGTCGCGCCGGCCCAGGTCGTCTTCCAGGGTCACCGACGGATCGGCGTCGACCACGAAGCCGCGGTAGCCGCGTCCTGACTTGCGCTCGGTGCGCGCGAGCGCGTACTCCTCGCCGCTGTCGGGGTGCAGGAACACCGGGAAATCCTTGCCGACCGCCTTGAAGCCCGCCGCAAGCATCGCCTCGGGCGTTTCGCCGACGACCACGTAGTCGCGATCGCCGGCGGGCAGGCCGAGCAGAGAATCGCGCACCGCGCCGCCGACCAAGTACACCTTCATCCTTGCGTTCCTCAAATACCGTTGCGATGTGCGCTCGTCAGCGCGGCGTGTTCTGCGCGAGCAGCGCGATGATGTCCTCCGAGCCGGCGCTGCGGCCGAGGTGGCGGATGATCGGATTGGGCTGGCCCGACACCCACAGCCGCAGTTCGGCTTCCAGGTCGAAATGGCCGGCGGTTTCCAGCGAGAACATCACGATGCTGCGGTAGGGCAGGCTGAGAAATTCGGTCTTGCGCCCAGTCACGCCCTGCTTGTCGACCAGGATCAGGCGGCGGTCGGTGAACACGATCAGGTCGCGGATTTCGCCGAACGCGCGCTGCACGCTTTCGCCGGGCGCGAGCAGCGGGGCGAAGTCCTCGTTGACCTTGTCGGTGGATTTTTCGCCGGCATGGCCGAGCAGGGTGTCGAGCAGGCCCATGGGGCTGTCCTTGTCGTGGCGGTGATGCGCATCCTAGCGCAGGGCGGTCGAGACGACGTTGTCGCGTCGCCCCCCTGTAGGAGCGGCGTAAGCCGCGACCGCGATACCGCGCCTACGTCGTGACTGTGATGTCGCGGTCGCGGCTTACGCCGCTCCTACAGGGAGCCGATGTCAGGCCGCGGTGAGGCCGAGGATTTCGGGCAAGCGCGGCAACACCGGCGTCGGCGTGACTCCAAGCTTCAGCAAGCCATTCTCGACACTGGTCGAATCGCTCTGCAGCGAGCGCCAGTTGTCGCGGCTGATCGGCTTGCCCGGCAGGAATTCGCCGATATCGGCCTGCAGCTTGCCCAAGGCATCCGGCAGCGGCAGCACCGCACGCAGTCGGCCGCGCGCTTTCGCGGTCGCGCGCACGATCTCGCCCAGGCTCATCACGTCCGGCCCGACCAGGTTGTAGCTGCGCGCGATGTGGCTGTCGTCGTTCAAGGCGTTGACGAAGGCCTGGGCGACGTCGCCGACCCAGACCGGCTGGAAGCGCGCATTCGCCCGGCCCATCGGCAGCAGCGGCGCGTAGCGCAGCAACTGGTCGAAGCGACAGAACAGGCCATCGCCCGGGCCGGCGATCACCGACGGCCGGAACAAGGTCCACGACAGTTTGCTCGCGCGCACTTTCTGTTCGGCGCGGCCACGCGATTCCAGGTAATGGCTCTGGCCGGTGCCGGCGTTGAGCGCGCTCATCTGCAGCAGCCGCATCACGCCCATGTCGCGCATCGCCTCGATCAGCGCATCGAGCAGTTCGACATGGACATGCTCGAAACCGGCGCCGCTGTCGCCTTGTTCGTTGAGGATGCCGACCAGGTTGACCACCGCGTCGACATCGTCGAGCACTGCGCGCAGGAAATCCGGGTTGCCGACATCGCCTTCGATCAGGCTGGCGTCGCGCGACAGCAGTTGCTTCTTGAGCGGGTCGACGCCGCGGCTGAGCACGGTGATGCGGCAGCGTTCGCGCAGCAGCTGTTCGACGAGGTGGCGACCGACGAAGCCGGTACCGCCCAGTATCAGGACATGGCGACGGGGCGCGGGCATCGGCGCGCGCTCAGTCGGTTTCGGCCGGCAACGGCGCCGTCGCGGTGGCGGCCGATGTGGGGCAGGTGAAGGACTTGCGCGGGCTGTTGTTGATTCCGCGCATGCGGTCGCTGACCTTCAGCGCATCGCCGTTGAGGCGCCAGTCGTAGAGCACGCTGAAGGCCAACACGCGCGCGACGTACTCGCGGGTTTCCTTGTAGCTGATGGTCTCGATCCAGAAATCCGGATCCATGCCCGGTCGCTGCGACTGCCAGCGCCCCAGCGGCGCGGGGCCGGCGTTGTAGCCGGCCATGGCGAAATACGGCTGGCCGCCGTACTTGTCGAGCAACTGGCGCAGGTAGGCGGTGCCCAGAATGATGTTGGTGTCCGAGTCGTACAGGCTGGCCGCGCCACCCCAGGGCAGCCCCAGGCTCTTGGCGACCTGTGCGCCGGTGCCGGGCAGGACCTGCATCAGGCCCATCGCGTTGGCGCCCGAGCGCGCGGTCGGGTTGAAGATGCTTTCGGCGCGGATCTCGGCGGCGACCCAGGCCGGGTCGATGCCGTTGCGCGCCGACTCGCGGCGGATGGTATCGCCGTGGTGCAGCGGGAAGCGCAGGTAGTACATGCGCTGTTCGTTCGGAGTCTTGTTGAGCGAGAACACCGCGCGGTCGAACCAGTTGTAGCTCTGCGCCACTTCGATCGCGATGCGGCGCTGGGTGTCGTCGTAACGGGTCAGCGCATCGTCCCACTCGCGGATCGCCCAGGCCGCGCGTTCGATCTGGAACAGGCCCATCGCCCGCATCAGGATCGGATCGCGCGCGATCGCGGCCTTGGCCGCGACGCTGTCCTTGGGTTGCACCGGGCACAGCGTGTAGGGCTGGCCGAGCCGGTCGGACGACAGGAAGCCGTGGAAGTCGGCGTTCTTGGCCGATTCGCGATACAGCCGCGCGGCGCTGGCCTTGTCGCCGGCGATTTCGCTCAGCCGCGCTTCGAAATACTCCCAACGCGATTCGTCGCGCTGTTTGGCGCCCATCTTGCGGATCGCGGCCAGCGCGCCGGCCCAGTCCGAACGCGACATGGCTTCGCGCGCGCGCCACTCGTGCAGGCGTTCGTCATAGGCCACCTCGGGCACCGCGTTGAGGCGGCGCGCGGATTGCGCATCGTAGGAGGCCACCGACCACAGCGCGGTCTGGTACAGCACGCGGCCGCGGTCTTCGTCGCTGAAGGCCAGCGCTGAGGCGTACTTGGGCAACTGCGCTTCGGCGCTGGCCGGTTGCGCCTTGGCCAGCTTGGCCAGGCCGTAGGAGGCGATCTTGCGGCTGCGTTCGGTTTTCGGCCAACTCAGCGCGCGTTCGTTGACGTTATCCAGAAACGCGGCGTAGTCGTTGGCCTGAGTGAGTTGATCCGCCGGCAGACCGCGCGCGGCGGCGCGCATCACCGCCGGCTGCCATTCGGCTGCCGCCGCGTCGATGCGTTCCCAACGCAGTTCAGGGCTCAGCCCGCCTTGCGCGGCGAGCACCGCGAACGGCGCATCGCAGCTGTCGGGCAGCGACTTGCCGCTGCTGCGCCAGATCGCCTGCGCGTCCTTGGTCCATTGCGCATCGGCCTTGCCGAGCGCCTGGCGCGCGTTCAATTCGGCGCAGCGCAGGCTGACGCTGCGGTCCTTGCCGCTGTTGTTCTTCGGCGTCCACGCCGCGGTGAACGCGGCCCAGTCTTCGCGGCGCGCGGTCGCGGCCAGCCAGATGTCGCGGAACGCGTCGCCGGAGGCTTCGTTGCCGCGGCGGTTGAGGAAATCCTGGGCCTGGCCGTTGTTCACGCTGTCGATGGCGCGGCGCAGGCTGGCGTACTCGACCCAGCCGTACAGCGGATGGCGGGCGATGTCGGCGTATTGGCCGGCGTCGAACGGCCCGCGTTCGGCAGCGTCGATCGCGGCGCGCACGCGCGGCAGCAACGGATCGACCGCGGGCGCGGGCAAGGCGTTGCTGATCGCCGCGGGTTTGACCGCGGGCAGGGTCGGCGCCGCGGCCGTGGTCTGGGCGCAGGCGGTGGTGGCGAGGGTCGCGGCGAGCGCGGCGAACAGCAGGGAATGGGGGCGCGGGAGCATGTTCGGGACTATAGCCGAGCGTGGATGAATGTCTTATGTGAACGGTGGGTGGATGGGGTGGAGTGGGAATGCGGTCGCGGTGTTTCGCGGTGGGAGTTGCGATGCGAAAGAGTTGTTCGGCTGTAGGAAGCGAGTGTGGCCTTGCAATGGCGAGGTTGTTGCGATGTCTTGGGCGCGGCTTGTGGTTGAGTGAGATTCGGTGGGCGCGGCTTTTGCTTGGCGATGGGAAAGGCAAAGCAAAAGCGAATCCCCCTGCCCCCCTTTGCAAAGGGGTGAAAAGCAACGGCAGGGAAAGCAACGGCAGGGAAGGCAAGAAAGAAAAGCGAAGATGCGGGAAGTGGGTCGCGTGTGGGAGCGATGGCATGCAGAATCGGTGCATCGCGACGTTTGCCGGGTGACGCTGTCGGCAGGCCTGTGGGTCGACCCACGATCGTCGCTTCGCTAATCCTTTGGAGCACCGCATGGCGATCTGGCTGGTTTTCCTCGCGCTCGGCGCGGTCGCCGGCGTGCTCGCCGGCTTGCTCGGGATCGGCGGCGGTCTGGTGCTGGTCGCGGCGCTGGCGTGGATCGCGCCGGAAATCGGTATTCCGCAGGAAGCGGCCATGCACACCGCGCTGGCCAGTTCGCTGGCCAGCATCGTGCTGACCGCGACCGCGTCGGCGCGCGCGCACGCCAAGCGCGGCAGCGTGATGTGGCCGACCGTGCGCTGGATGGTTCCCGGCCTGCTGCTCGGCGGCTGGCTCGGCAGCTTCGTCGCCGTGCGCATCGACGGCGAGTGGCTGCGCTGGATCGTCGCCGGTTACTGCCTGATCGCCGCCGCGCAACTGCTGTTCGGCAAGAACCGCGCCCAACTCGGCGCCGATGCGCCGCCGCCGCAAGGCGCGCCGATGACCGCCGCGGGCGTCGGCATCGGCGCGGTGTCGGCGGTGGTCGGCATCGGCGGCGGCAGCATGACCGTGCCCTTGCTGGTCTGGCGCGGGGTCGCGCCGGTGCGCGCGGTCGGCACCTCCTCGGCCTGCGGTGTCGCGATCGGCTTGGCCAGCGCGATCGGCTATGCGCTCAACGCACCGGCCGGGGCCTTGCCAGAGCACGCGATCGGCTATGTGTATCTGCCGGCGGCGATCGGCGTGGCCATCGCCTCGGTGCTGTGCGCGCCCTACGGCACGCGGCTCGCCCACAAGCTGCATGGCGACACGCTCAAGCGGGTGTTCGCGGCGTTTCTGGTGCTGGTCGCGGTGAGCCTGCTGCTGGGCGGCTGAAACCGCGACCTGTTTCTCGTTTTAAGCCGCGTAGGGCAAGGCCCGCGCAGCGTGCCCGCGGGCACACGAAAATCCGGCGCGCGAGCCTGCCCGAACCGGTCGCTGCCCCGCATCGGGCCACATGCCAATCAAAACTGAGACCCAGTTGGCAAGTGCCCACTATTTGCGCCTTGTGGCGGCTTCACGAATTGTTTACAACCTTCCGGTGCCGCCGGCCCCCGCGCGGGCGGTGCGCCAATGGCCATCAGAGCCAAGCCAAACACCTTGAGGGAGAGAGAGTCGATGAAAGCGTCGCGTCGTCACGCCTTGGCGAAAGCCATCCAGTTGTCCCTGCTGGTCGCCCTGCCGGGCTTCGCAGCCGCCCAGGAAGCCGAACCCGCCAAAGACGCCACCACGCTGGACACCGTCCAGGTCACCGGCACCCGCATCAAGAAGGCCGAGATCGAAAGCCAGGTCCCGGTCCAGACCCTCAATCGAGAAGACATCGAACGCACCGGTCTGACCTCGATCGGCGACGTGGTACAGGAACTCACCGGCGCCGGCTCGGCGCTCAACACCAAGTTCAACTCCTCGGGCAACTTCGGCTTCTCGCCGAACGGCGACGGCATCGGCGCCGGCTCGGCCCAGGTCGACCTGCGTCACCTCGGTCCCAAGCGCGTGCTGGTGCTGGTCGACGGCATGCGCTGGGTCAACGAGTCCTCCGCCTCGGGCGTGGGCGCGGCGACCGACCTCAACACCATTCCGCTGGCGATCGTCGAGCGCATCGAGATCCTCGAAGACGGCGCGTCCTCGCTGTACGGCTCCGACGCGATCGCCGGCGTGGTCAACATCATCACCCGGCGCAATTTCGATGGCGGCCAGATCAGCCTGAACTACGGCCAGTACGGCAAGGGCGACGGTGAGCTGCAAGGCGTCGACCTGGCGTGGGGCTTCAATACCGACCGCGCCAACCTGTTCCTGGGCTTGAGCTATGTCGATCAAGACCCGGTGTACTCGCGCGACCGCGCCGTTTCCCGCTTCCCGGTGCCGGGACTGGGCGTGGAAACCGGCAGCTCGGCGACCCCGAACGGCCGCTTCATCTTCAACCCGCCGACCGCGAGCACCGCGTGTCCGCTGACCGACGTCGACGACGATCCCTCGACCCCGGCGGTGCCGTTCTGCAACATGACCACGCCCAACGGCAGCAGCTTCCCGAACGGCGTGCGCTATCCGCAGGACTTCATTCCGTTCACCGGCGCGAACCGCTACAACTTCGCCCGCGAGAACATGCTGCTGACGCCGTCCAAGCGCATGGGCGCGTTCGGCCAGTTCCGCTATCACTTCAGCGACAACGTGCAGGGCTACGTCAAGGCGCTGTACAACCGCCGCGAGTCGGTCAACCAGGCCGCGCCGGAACCGATCTTCCTCGGCGCCGGCGCCGGCACCGGCAATCCGTGGTCCGAGCAGATCACCATCTCGCGCCTGAATCCGTATAACCCGTTCGGCTTCGACCTGACCTCGATCGGCCCCAACGCCAATCTCGACACGATCGCGCGCCGACCGATCGAAGGCGGCCCGCGCGTGTTCGAGCAGCAGGTCGACACCAAGTACATCGCGGCCGGCGTGGAGGGCAGCTTCGATGTCGGCGACCGCACCTATTTCTGGGACGTCAACGTCGCCAGCAACAGGAACGAAGCCGACCAGACCAACTACGGCAGCTACAACGTCCGCAACATCAACATCGCCCTGGGCGACCCGGCGCTGTGCGCGGCGACCCCGGGCTGCGTGCCGCTCAACATCTTCGGCGGCCCGGGCACCATCACCCCGGCGATGCTGCAGTGGATCAGCCCGGTCATCCGCGACCGCAGCGAGCAGAAGCTGCAGACCTTCACCGCCAACTTCTCCGGCGACCTGTTCAACCTGTGGGCCGGTCCGCTGTCGTTCGCGGCCGGTTACGAATACCGCAAGTACGAAGGCTTCTACCGCCCCGATCCGATCACCGTCGCCGGTTTCTACAACGGCACCCAGTCGCTGCCGACCCAGGGCGAGTACGACGTCAACGAAGCCTATGTCGAACTCAACCTGCCGCTGATCAAGGAAGGCTCGTTCGGCAAGAGCCTCGACCTGAGCCTGGCCGGCCGCTATTCGGATTACTCGACCTTCGGCGGACAGTTCACCCCGAAGTACGGCCTGCGCTGGCAGGTCGCCGATGAATTCCTGCTGCGCACCACCTACGCCGAAGGCTTCCGCGCGCCGTCGATCGGCGAGTTGTTCGGTTCGGCCAGCCGCGCCGACCTGCAGCTCAGCGATCCCTGCCTGACCTCGATCACCGGCGATCCGCCGACCGGCAGCCGCGCCAACTGCGCCGCGCTCGGCGTGCCGGCCGGCGCCGCCCAGGCCAACAGCCAGATCTCGGTGCAGACCGGCGGCAACCAGGACCTGGAGCCGGAAACCGCGCGCAGCTTCACCGCCGGCTTCGTCTACAGCCCGGCCTGGGCCGCGGGCGTGCCGTGGTCGGACAAGTTCGACTTCGAAGTCACCTACTACCGCCACTCGCTGGAAGGCGCGGTGCAGGCGATCGACGCGCAGACCCAGCTCAACCTGTGCGTGCAGACGCTCGATCCGCTGTACTGCGGCGGCATCACCCGTTCCACGATCGGCGGCATCTCCTCGTTCGAGAACAAGCTGACCAACCTGGGTTCGATCAAGACCTCCGGCTGGGACATCGACTTCTTCTGGACCCTGCCGGAAACCTCGTGGGGCCAGTTCAAGATCAACTGGCAGAACACCTGGGTCACCCAGTACGAAGCGATCGGCGCCGCCGGCCAGATCCAGCCGCGCAAGCCCGGCGTGGAAGTCAACGACAGCGCGATCCCGGAATGGTCGTCCAACGCGACGCTGTCGTGGAAGAAGAACAACTGGAACGCGTCGTGGACGATCCGCCACATCTCCGAGCTGACCGAAATCTGTCAGGCCTCGGCGCTGGGCTCGCCGTACTGCGACAACCCGGTGACCGGCGAGAACAAGCTGTCGGCGATCACCTACCACGACCTGCAGCTGGGCTATCGCTTCGAATTGCTCAAGGGCCTGCAGATCACCGGTGGCGTCAACAACGTCGCCGACAAGGATCCGCCGGTGTGCCTGTCGTGCTCGCTCAACGGTTACGACGCGTCCACCTACGACATCCCGGGCGGCCGCTTCTTCTACCTGCGCGCGGATCTGCGCTTCTGATGGAGTCGAGCTGATGGCGTCGAGCTGATCGCGCGGCCGCAACCCGGACGCAACCGATCGACTCAGGTTTCAGTGCATAACCGAAACATCGAAACCCAAGACGGCCGGTAGGAAACTACCGGCCGTTTTTGTTGGGTCGGATTTGCCGGGCGGATTTCGTCGGGCCGATTTCATCAGGCCGATTTCCTCCGGCGGATTTTTGTTGCGCGGACCGTTCCGGGCCGATCTTGTTGAGTGGATCTTGCCGGGCGAATCAGCGCCGGACGATTCCGTTCGAGAGCCCGATCGGCACGTTTTTGGTGAGTGCTCTCGACCGACATGCGACGGCCTAATCGCGATCGCATCACGCTTTAAATGGACTTGAGTTCCTGCACAGCGTCAATGCATGTTTTTGCTGTCTTGCGGCTGCTTCGCGAATGCTTACAAACTCGGCAGCCGTCCGCTGGGGGCGACGGCGAGCCCGGCCGTCAGAGCCGGGCCAATCACCTTGAGGGAGAAAGAGTCGATGAAAGCGTCGCGTCGTCATGCCTTGGCGAAAGCCATCCAACTGTCGTTGTTGATCGGCCTGCCGGGCTTCGCCGCCGCGCAGGATGCCGCACCCGCCCGCGAGGCCACCACGCTGGACACCGTCCAGGTCACCGGTACCCGCATCAAGAAGGCCGAGATCGAAAGTCAGGTCCCGGTCCAGACCCTGACCCGCGAAGACATCGAACGCACCGGCCTGACCTCGATCGGCGACGTGGTGCAGGAACTCACCGGTTCGGGCTCCTCGTTCAACGGCAAGCGCAACGCCTCGGGCAACGACGGCTTCCCGTCCGACGGCGGCGGCGTCGGCGCCGGCGCGACCACGGTCGACCTGCGCCATCTGGGTTCCAAGCGCGTGCTGGTGCTGGTCGACGGCATCCGCTGGGTCAACGAGTCGTCGGCTTCGGGCGTGGGTTCGGCGACCGACCTCAACACGATCCCGCTGGCCATCGTCGAACGCATCGAAGTGCTCGAGGACGGCGCGTCCTCGCTGTACGGCTCCGACGCGATCGCCGGCGTGGTCAACATCATCACCCGGCGCAATTTCGACGGCTTCCAGCTCACCACCAATTTCGGCCAGTACACCGAGGGCGACGGCACCAGCCGCGGCCTCGACTTCGCCTACGGCGGCAGCAGCGATCGCGCCACCTGGTTCCTCGGCGCCAGCTACACCAAGCAGGACGAAGTCAGTTCGTCCGATCGCGAGCGCTCGCGCTTCCCGGTGCCCGGCACCGGCCTGGCGCTGGGCAGTTCGCGCGTGCCCGGCGGCCGCATCGCCTTCACCGCGCCGGACGGCCGCAAGTACGACCTGGTCGCCAACGCGGGCCAGAGCAATCCGACCTACACGCCCGGCCAGGCGCCGTGCTCGGCCGGCGTGCCGCGCACCGACGGCTTTCATTGCTTCGGTTCCAACGATCCGTTCAACTTCGCGCCGTTCAACTACGTGCTGTCGCCGTCCGAGCGCAAGGGCGTGTTCGGCCAGTTCCGCTTCGACATCAACGACAAGGTGCGCTGGTACGCGCGCGCTTTGCTCAACCGTCGCGATTCGGAAAATCGCGCCGCGCCCGAGCCGATCGACCTGGGTCCCGGCGCCGGCAACGACTTCGCCGCCAACGTGGTGATTCCGGTCAACCATCCGTTCAATCCGTTCGGCGTGCAGCTCGATTCGAGCAACCTGAGCATCCTGCGTCGCCGTCCCGTCGAAGGCGGCCCGCGCCGCTTCGAACAGCAGGTCGATACCTGGTTCGTCGGCACCGGCCTGGAAGGCACCTTCGACGTCGGCGAGCGCGCCTGGTTCTGGGACGCCAACCTCGCCAGCAGCCGCAACAAGGCCGAACAGACCAACCGCGGCAGCTACAACGCCAAGAACATCGCCCTGGCGATGGGCGATCCGGCGATCTGCGCGGCCACGCCGGGTTGCACGCCGTTGAACATCTTCGGCTACAACACCATCACCCCGGCGATGCTCAAGTGGATCAGCCCGGTGCTGCACGACCGCAGCGAGAACAAGCTGCAGCAGGCGACGTTCAACCTGTCCGGCGATCTGTTCGAGATGTGGGCCGGCCCGCTGTCGTTCGCGACCGGTTACGAGTACCGCAAGTACGAAGGCTCGTACCGTCCCGACCCGATCACCGTGCGCGGCGAGTACAACGGCGTGCCCTCGCTGCCGACCCAGGGCGAGTACGACGTCAACGAAGTCTATGTCGAACTCAACGTGCCGCTGTTCAAGGACTCGGCGTTCGGCAAGGGCCTGGACCTGAGCCTGGCCGGCCGCTATTCGGACTACTCCACCTTCGGCGGCGAGTTCACGCCCAAGTACGGCCTGCGCTGGCAAGTGGCCGACGAGCTGCTGTTGCGCGGCACCTATGCCGAAGGTTTCCGTGCGCCGTCGATCGGTGAGTTGTTCGGCTCGCAGAGCCGCGCCGACGTCGGCATGATCGATCCGTGCCTGATCGGCTCCAACGGCGCGCCGCCGACCGGCAACGCCGCCAACTGCGCCGCGCAAGGCGTCAATCCGGGCACGCGTCAGGTCGATCCGCAGATTTCGGTGCTGACCGGCGGCAATCCGAACCTGGAACCGGAGCGTTCGACCAGCTTCTCGCTGGGCTTCGTGTGGTCGCCGTCGATTCTCGAAGACAGCGCGATCGCCAAGCGCGTCGACATCGAGGGCACGTTCTACAGCCACCGCATCGAAGGCGCGATCCAGGCCATCGATCCGCAGACCCAGCTCAACCTGTGCGTGCAGACGTTGTCGCCGGAATTCTGCGGCGGCATCCAGCGCAATCCGATCACCGACCAGATCGACGGCTTCGCCAACTTCCTCGGCAACCTGAGCGTGATCAAGACCGACGGCTGGGACATCGACGTGTTCTGGACCCTGCCGGAAACGCGCTTCGGCCAGTTCAAGCTGATCTGGCAGAACACCATCGTGGGCAATTACGAAGCCGTCGGCGCCGACGGTTCGCTGCAGCCGTTGCAGGTCGGCCGACTGGTCAGCGATCCGGTGACCCGTTCGATTCCCGAATGGACCTCGAACGCGACCCTGGAATGGAGCCACGGCCACTGGAACGCATCGTGGACCGCGCGCCACATCAGCCAGCTGGTCGAAGACTGCGGCGACGCCGCCGATTTCGCGGTGTGCAAGAACGATCCGCAGACCGGCCAGAACCGTCTGGGCGCTACGACCTTCCACGATTTCCAGGTCGGCTACCGCTTCGACGTGCTCAAGGGCCTGCAGCTGCAGGCGGGCATGAACAACGTGTTCGGCAAGGACCCGCCGGTGTGTCTGGCCTGCAACCTCAACGGCTTCGACGGCTCGACCTACGACCTGCCGGGTGGCGGTTACTACTACCTGCGCGCGGATCTGCGGTTCTGATCGCAGCGGTGGCGTTTAAGGCCGCGGCTGTTGACCGGCCGCGGTTGTTCATCGATGCGTTCAAGGCAACGGCCGGTGGTTCGCCACCGGCTGTTTGCGTTTGTGCGGCGGCAAGTTCACGGACGCCTTTCGCTCGTTGCACGCTTCTCGTCGCACGTCGCTTATGGCTGCCCCCTGTAGGAGCGGCGTGAGCCGCGACCACTCGAAGAGGTGTGCGCAAGCGAACCACCCAAGCCCATGCACCCCGGATACTTAGAGCGGCGGCTCGACGGTCATCGCTTCGGGTGGTTGCGTGGTATTGAACCTCTTCGAGTGGTCGCGGCTCGCGCCGCTCCTACAGGCAGATACCCACGGCCCGATCAGCCGACCGCTCGCGTCCCCGCATGCCGCAACACCTCCAGCACCGCGTCCGGATCGCAGGCATACAACCCCGCGCCCCAGGCCGCGTTCTGCTCGACGCAGGCCCAATCGCCGCCGTCGATGATGCCCGCGTCGAGCACGCAGGCGCGCGGCAGATCCACGCGCGAATCAGCGAGCAAGAAGGGGATGAACAGACTTTGCTTTTTCCCCTTTTCCAAAGGGGAAAAAGCAAGAGCGTGGCGCGAACGGGATCTCTATTGACGCAGACAAACGCCCGACGCGGCAAACAAACGCCCGACGCGTACCCACCCATACCCGCCCGCCCCGCGAATCCCGCGCGTATCACCCGATCATCGTTCAATGCCCCACGCACGCGTCGATCGACACGCATCCAAATCAACGCAACGCGTGATCCGGTACATCCAGCTCCAGCGACAACGCCAGATGATCCGACAGCGCCGCGGGCACCGCGCGCGCGCTGGCGAAGCTCAGGCCGTCGCCCAGCAGGATGTGGTCGATCGCGCGCTGCGGACGCCAGCTCGGGAAGGTGGGAAACACTTCGTTCGGCGGCTGCAGGCGGGTGTTGCGAAACAGGGCCTGCATCTCGGGGCGATCGGCCGAGCAGTTGAAATCGCCCATCAGCACCGCGTGCGGATGGTCGTGCAGCAGTTCGGCGATGAAGGCCAGCTGCGAGGCGCGCGAACCGGCGCCGAGCGAGAGATGGGCGACGGCGATGGTCAGGCCGTCGTCGCCGCTGCCGTAGTGCGCGATCAGCACGCCGCGGCCGGAAATGCGGCCGGGCAGGGGATGGTCGACGACTTCGCGCGGTTCCAGCTTGCTCAGCAGGCCGTTGGCGCTGGAGGCGACATTGCCTACGCGGCGATTGGGCTGGTGGCTCCAGTAATCGAAGCCGGCGCGCTGGGCGAGGTAATGGGTCTGGTTGGTGAAACCCGAACGCAGACTGCCCGGATCGCTTTCGTTGAGGCCGACGATGTCGTGCTCGCCGGCCAACTGGGCGATGGTGTCGAGGCTGCCGCGCTTGTTGCCGGCCGGCAGCACGTGCGACCAGCTGCGCGTCGCGTAATCGCTGTAGCGACGCGTGCTGGAGCCGGCCTGGATGTTCGCGCTGAGCAGGCGCAGCCGGCGTGTGGTCATGCTTGGGTCGATGCCTGCGGGCCGATTACGGCTTCGGCGCCGCGTCGGCGGCCGGAGCGGCCGCGGCCGGCGCGCTGGCCTGCAGCGCGGCGCGTTCCTGCGCGACCAGGTGGTCGGTGATGCGCAGCATGTCCTCGAAGCTCTTGCCCTTGACCAGGAACTTGCCGTTGACCACCAGCGACGGGCTGGAGCTCACGCCCGAGCGCTGCATGAACTGTTCGGCGCGCTTGCCCTTGGCGTTGATCGCGAAGCTGTTCATGGTGCCGATGAAGTCGGCCGCCTTGACGCCGTACTTGGCGTAGAACGCGCCGATCTGTTCGTCGGTGACGGTCTGGTAGTTCAGCGACTGGTCGATGTGGACGGCGCGGAACATCGCTTCGTGGGTCTTCTCGACCAGGCTCAGGGTCTGGGCGGCGTAGAAGGCCTTCTGGAACGGGATCGGGTTGCCGCCGAACGGACCTGCGATCGGGGTGAACTTCACGTCCGCGGTCTGCTTCTTGCGCCAGTCGAGCAGCACCGGCTCGAACTGCGCGCAGTGCGGGCAGGTGTAGCTGAAGATCTCGGCGACTTCGATCTTGCCCGGGACCGGGTCGAAGGCCTGGCCGCCGGGAATTTCGTCGTAGTCGGCGCCGACGGTCGGCGCCGGACCGGCCGGCGGGGTCGCGACCGCGGCCGGCTGGATCGCCGGTTCCGCGGGGGCCGGCGCGGTTTCGGTCGGCGCCGGCGTGGCGCCCTCGGCGGCCGGGGTGGCGGCGGCTTCGGTCGCGGCCGGCGTGGCGGCGGTTTCGGCTGGCGCGGTTTCGGTCTTGTTGCAGGCGGCCAGCGCGAACAGCGCGGTCAGCACCAGCGGAAAGCGGGACAACGAGGCCATACGCGAATTCATCGGGAATCTCCGCAAACGATCAAAGAAGACGAGGGCCTCGGGGCGTTGCGAACGCCATGCGCGAAGCCGACTAGGGCGGCGGCCAGCATAGCGGCCGCGGGACTGAACGTGGAGTGTAGGTTGGGAGCCGGGATTGGAGATTCGGGATTCGGGATTCGCAACAGCCACGGCAAGTCACTGCTGGTGATTTTCCGAATCCCTAATCCCGAATCCCCAATCCCGGCCGTCAAGCGCCTCAGCGCTTGGCGGCACCCGCAGCACGTTCCTTGGCGATCAGCCCATCGGCCACGCGCAGCATGTCGTCGAAGCCCTTCTGGGTGATGATCCGGTACTTGCCGGCGACTACCATCGACGGGGTGCTGTCGACTTCGCTGGCCATGATGAAGGCCTTGGCGCGGTCCATGGCCTGGGCGGTGGCCGGGCCGTTCATGGCCGCGGCGAAGGCGACCGGGTCGGCGCCGAACTTGGCGTAGAACGCGGCGATCTCGGCCGCCGAGGCGTTCTGGATCGGCAGGCTGCGCTCTTCGTGCAGGGCCTTGAACACCGCTTCGTGGGTCTTGGGCTGCAGCTTCATCGCCTGCGCGGTGTAGAACGCCTGCGCATATGGGTTCCAGTAGCCGCCGAACGGCGCGGCCAGCGGCACGAAATTCACATCGCTCGGCAGCTTGGCCTTCCAGGCCGCGACCTGCGGTTCGAAATGGGCGCAGTGCGGGCAGGTGTAGCCGAACACTTCGACCACTTCGATCTTGCCCTTGACCGGCGCGAACGGCTTGCCGCCTTCGATCTCGACGTAGTCCACGCCCACGACGGGCGCGGCGCCGGCGGCGGCCTTGGGCGCGGCGGAGGCAGCGAAGGGAAGCACGGCGAGCAGCAGCAGGGTGGCCAGGCGCAGGTTCATCGGTAGGTCTCGTCGGTGGGGATGGCCGGCGCGCGGCGAACGGGGTTCGCGCTGGCCGGGAAACATAAAAAACGCCGGCAGCAAGGATAACGGCCGGCGTGCAGAACCAAGAGTATGCAGTGAGATCGAAACCGCCCGAAGAAGTTCCTGAGCGCTCAGGCAGTGATGGCGGTCACTTTATGCGGCGTGGATCGCGGCCCGGGGCAAAGGGCGAGTGCCGACGGCACGATGATTTCTCGTGGTCGTGAGCCGCGGCGGAGTGTCTTGATGACGCCGCCGCGCCGGATTCGCGGGCGCGGTCCGGTGGCCAGGCCGACGTTTGCCGCCTCGCGCCTTGACCCAACAAAAACGCCGGCCTGTTGCCAGGCCGGCGTCCGGGTATTGCCTTGGCGCGCGCTCAGCCCTTGGCGGGCTGTGCCGGTGCCGCCGGAGCGGTGGTCGGCGCGGCCGCCGGAGCCACGGCGGGGGCCGCAGCCGGCGCGGGTGACGGCTTGGCCGCCGCCGCGGAGTCGGCCGCGGCGACGTCGTCGGCGCGTTCGTGCAGGCCCTGCAGGTAGCTCGACAGCGAACCGATCTCTTCGTCGGTCAGCGACTTGGCCACGCTGGCCATGATGTTGAACAGGTGCGGGTCCTTCTGGGTGCTGGTGCCGGCCCGGTATTCCTCCAGGCGACGCTTGGAGTAGGCCGCCTGCTGGCCGGCGATGTGCGGGTAGGCCGGGCCGGGGTTGCCGGTGCCGCTCGGGCCGTGGCAGGCCATGCAGGCCGGGATGCCGCGGGCCTTGTCGCCGTTGCGGAACAGCTCTTCGCCGATCTGATAGAACTTCTTGTCCTTGTTCGGACCCGAGGCCACGACCGTGTCGTCGGCGACGCCGGCGCCGGACTTCTGGGTCGCGAAATAGGCGCCCAGGTCGCGCGCGTCCTGCTCGCTGAGCGCGTCGGCGAACGGCTTCATCGCCGCGGACATGCCGGTATTGCGCTCGCCGGTCTTGAATAGGGCGATCTGGTGGGCGATGTAACGCTCGCTCTGGCCGGCCAGACGCGGGTACTGCGGATCGGTCGGATTGCCGTCGAGACCGTGGCAGGCCGCGCAGGTGCCCGCCTTGGTCGCGCCGGCCTTGACGTCGCCCCAGGTGGCCTTCGGGCCGCCGTTGAGCGGCGCGGTCTGGACCGGCTCCTTGTCGGGAATCGGGGTGACCGTGGTCTGGGCGAACGCAACGGCGGCGACCGCGAAGGCGGCGAGGCCGACGAGGCTCAGGACGCGGGCTTGGCTCATGTAGCTGGGCTCCGAACTACTCGTTGCTTCAGGGCTGGCTTGCTGCTGAAGAGGCTGGCTGAAAGGCGGTACGGGGCGGCTGGGCCGACACCGGAACCTCGGAATTATCTTCGCCGGCCGTGATCGGGTCAACGCGGGTTCATCCGGATGTGACCGGAAGGGCAAGTATTCCGGTGCGCCGTGCGATCCTACCCGCATGACCAACCACCTCGCCCGCGCCCGCTATCTGCTGTCGGCGCACAACGTCAAGCAACTGCCGCCCGATGGCGGCTTCGAGGTCGCATTCGCCGGCCGCTCCAACGCCGGCAAGTCCAGCGCGCTCAATGCCATGTGCCAGCAGAACGCGCTGGCGCGGGTGTCCAAGACCCCCGGCCGCACCCAGCAGCTGGTGTTCTTCGACGTCAGCCTGCCGTACCGCGGCCCCGATCCGGCGCCGGAGCCGGACAAGTTCCTGGTCGACCTGCCCGGTTACGGCTACGCCAAGGTGCCGCAGAACCTGCAGGCGCACTGGCAGGCGTTCCTGGACCGCTATTTCCGCACCCGCCAAGCCCTGCGCGGGCTGGTCGTGGTGATGGACATCCGCCACCCGCTCAAGGACTACGACCGGCAGATGCTCGGTTACGCGGTCAGCCGCGACCTGCCGGCGCACGCGCTGCTGACCAAGGCCGACAAGTTCGGCCGCGGCCAGCAACAGCAGCAGTTGATGATGGTGCGCAAGGAATTGAACGCGGCCTTCGGCGACACGGTCAGCGTGCAGACCTTTTCCGGCGAGTCCAAGCAGGGCGTGGACGAAGCGCGCGAGAAGGTGATGGGCTGGCTGGGGCTGCTGCCGTCGGTGGCGCCGACGCCGCTGGCCGTGCCCGAAGCGCTGTTCCCGCCGCTGGCGTCGGACGACGAATAGCCGCCGATGCGCAGGCCGCTTATGTGGGAAGGGCTTGGGCCCCGACGCTTTCCTCTCAGATCGCGATCAGCCGACGAGTCTTCGGCGCCTGCCGAACACTGATCGAAAAGCATCCGGGCTCAAGCCGCTCTCACAAAAAACCTAATATTTTCGCGGCGATCGACAAGCGCAGGGGCTGAAGCCCGCCCCATCCCGATCGCCGGCTTTTGTGACCGCTGGCCGCTTTCGTACCACGCTTCGCGTTACTGACTGGGTGACTCAAGGACCTTCGCGCACTGCGCGAAGACCCGGCCTGCGCGTGCAGGCCCCGGCTCAGGACGCTAGACCGCATGGACACGATCACCGATCCGCAAACCATTCTCGCCGCGGGCGCCTACGGCACCGCGCTGCTGTTTTTCGCCTACGGCGCGTATGCGCTGCTCAAGACCAAGAACGCCGAACAGAACAAGAACGTGCGCTGGTACCTGGGCATCGGCGCCATCGTCGTGGTGGCGATGATCGGCTTCGACACGCTCAAGAGCTGGCGCAGCGGCGAACGCGTGGTGCCCAACGTCTACCTGACCTTCTCGCCGCGTTTCGCCGCGGTGAAGCTGCCCGACCCGGTGATCGAATACAGCGGCCAGACCCTGGCGCCGAACGCGCCGATCCGGGTCGCCGACAACAACAGCAGCATCAACATCTCGGTCGATTCGATCATCGAGACGGTCAAGGGCCTGCAGCAGAACAATCAGCAACTGCAGAACGCGCTCGGCAGCGCCGCGCTGGCCAGCCAGCCCAAGGAACTGGCCGAGGAAATCGCCGCCGCGTCCAGCGCCGGCAAGGACCCGTGCGAAGGAGGCGGCGACGCCACCCTGTGCGGCTGGAAGCAGTTATCCAGCGGCCAACTGGCCAACGCGCAGCAAACCCTGACCCAGGCGGTGAAGGACGCGCCGGCCGACGATCCCAAGGCCCGCGCGACCGCGCTCAGCGGCCTGGGCGAGATCTATGTCGGCCAGGGCCGCATCGAGGAAGCCAAGGTCGTGCTGAAGAAAGCGGCCGATCTGGGCAATAGCGGGGCGAAGAAGCGGTTGGATACGTTGGCGGCTCCGTCGCGGACCGCGCCGGTGCGTCCGCTCACGCCGGTGCGTCCGCCGACGAGCGTCACGCCGCGCGAGGGACGCGCGGTCCCGACGCATTGATGGCGATCGTCAGCGGTTGCGTCGCGGCGCGGAAACGTCGCGACCGTCTCAGGGCCGAGGCAACGAACGCGTCGTGGTGATTTCGCCGATCGGATCGTAACGACGCTCGATATCCATGACACCGTCGCCATCACGGTCGAGTTGATCGTCGACCAAGCGGCTGCCGACATAGCGCATGCGCTTGATGACCCGGCCCTGCTTGTCCTGCCATTCCTGGACTTGCACCACGTCGAACAAGGCTCGATCGCGGTACTCGGGCTCGCCGTCGCCGTCGTAATCCATGGTGTAGCTCGACAGCTGGTTGTGGCGATACGCGCCCTTGCCTTCGCGATAACCGTCGAAGTCGTCGTCTCGTTCGATGGTCGAGGTCAGTCCATCTTCGTAATACACGATCTGGTCGATCTTGCCGTCGCGGTTGCGGTCGGTCTCCACGCGCTCGGGCAGACCATTGCTGTAGAAGACCGTTTCATCGGTCTTGCCGTCGCCATCGAAATCGAAGCGGCCAGTGAACGGTTCGGGCCGTTTCGCGGCAGCGGTCAGCACGGCGCCGATGACGCCACCGACGACCAGCGCGAGCACCAGGCTGGGCACGCCGAAGCGGCTGGGTACGGGCTTGGAGCGATGCAGCGGTTTGTAGAGGTTGGGATCGTCGTCGGGCTTGACCGCGGCCGTGTCGTTGAATCCGTCGTCGGCCGATTCGTCCTCAACATCGTCGGCCGGCACCGCCGCCGCCTGCCACTCATCAATGATCGCGCGCGCCTTGGCGACATGTTCGTCCGCCACTTCGACCCGCACCGAACCGCCGACCGGCAACAGCCCCGCGCCGCCTTCCAGCGCGCCGCCGAACACGAACGATTGAATGCCTTCCTGCGCCAACAATCCCCGCACAAGCTGCGCGTCGGCCGAATGGGCCGCGTGATACACGATCTGCATCGATTCCCCCTGGCGCGCGGCGACGCGCTCGCGCAGGCGAAGTATGCATCGGCGCGATGGCGCGACGCACGAAGGCCGCGCCGCGATCAGCCGCCGCGCGCAGTAGGAGCCGTTGCGCCGATCAGCGGCCGGCGCGCGCCGCGTAGATGCCGTAGGCCGGCAGGATCAGCCGCCCGTCGACGACCCGGCCCTGCGGCAGGCCGTGTCCCGAATCGACCGGCCAGTCCGCCATCGCGCCGAGTTCGACGCTGGCCTCGCCGTCGCCGAGATTGAACGCCATCAGCATCGCCTCGCTGCCTTCGCCGCGCACGAACGCGATCACCGGCTCGGCGCTGTCGACGAAGGCGATCGCGCCATCGAGCAACGCGGCATGGCGTTTGCGCCAGCTCAGGAAACGGCGAAAGCCATTGAGCATCGAATCGCGATCGGCATGCTGGGTGGCGACATCGAGCCCGCGATGGCTGGCCGGAATCGGCAGCCACGCCTCGCCGGTGCTGAAACCGGCGCGTTCGCTCGCGTCCCACGGCAGCGGCGTGCGGCAGCCGTCGCGGCCCTTGAAGGTCGGCCAGAACGCCTTGCCGTAGGGGTCCTGCAAGGATTCGTACGGCACCTCGGCCTCGGGCAGGCCGAGTTCCTCACCTTGATACACGCACACCGAGCCGCGCAGCGAACAGGTCAACGCGCTCAGCATGGTCGCGAAATGCGCCGGCCTGGCGCCGCGGCCCCAGCGCGTGACCACGCGCTGCACGTCGTGATTGGAAATCGCCCAGCACGGCCAGCCCTCGCGCATCGTGCCTTCCAGCCGCTGCACGGTGTCGCGGATGTGGGCGACGCTGTAATCGTCGGTCAGCAGTTCGAAGCTGTAGCCCATGTGCAGGCGGCCGTGACGGGTGTATTCGTCCATGGTCGCCAGCGAGTCTTCCGAGGAGATTTCGCCCAGCGCCACCGCGCCGGGGTATTCGTCCAGCAGCGCGCGCAGATCGGCGAGGAAGGCCAGATTCTGCGGCTGGGTGTTGTTGTAGTGGTGGTATTGGAACGCGTACGGATTGTCCGGGCTGAAGCCGCGGCCCACGCGCTGCGCCGGCGGCTTGGCCGGGTTGTCGCGCAGTTGCGCGTCGTGGAAGCAGAAGTTGATCGCGTCCAGGCGCAGGCCGTCGACGCCGCGTTCGAGCCAGAAGCGCACGTTTTCGAGCACCGCCGCGCGCACCGCCGGGTTGTGGAAATTCAGATCCGGCTGCGACGACAGGAAGTTGTGCAGGTAGTACTGCTGCCGGCGCGGTTCCCAGCGCCAGGCCACGCCGCCGAACAGCGACATCCAGTTGTTCGGCGCGGTGCCGTCCTCGCGCGCGTCGGCCCACACGTACCAATCGGAGTAGTCGTTGTCGCGGCTTTCGCGGCTGCGCTTGAACCATTCGTGTTCGCTGGAGGTGTGGCTGAGCACCTGATCGATCATTACCTTCAGGCCCAGCGCATGCGCCTTGGCCAACAGCCGGTCGAAATCGTCGATGCTGCCGAACAGCGGATCGACCGCGCGGTAATCGGCGATGTCGTAGCCGAAATCGGCCATCGGCGATTTGAAGAACGGCGAAATCCAGATCGCGTCCACGCCCAGGTCGGCGACATAACCGAGCTTGTCGATGATGCCGGGCAGGTCGCCGACGCCGTCGCCGTCGAGGTCGCGGAAGCTGCGCGGGTAGATCTGGTAGATCACCGCGCCGCGCCACCACAGGTCATCGCGCGGGGAGGGATCGGTGGAAAGGCTGACGGCTGACAAGTGACGCCCCTGATTCGATTGCGGTCTTCGTGCTGCACTGCCGCGATGCACGCCAGCTTACCGCCGCGAACCGGCGCGCCCCGAGCCTGTGCATACGTATTCACCCCTCAATCGCCAGACGAAGTGCGACATGAATGCGACTTCATCCCATGAATACGTATGCAGAACCCGCTGCGGGCGCGATCGCTTGCCTAACATGCGCCTCAGACCGAGGGCGTACGCCGCCCTGGCAACCGCAGCGCGCCGCAGTGCGCGCGCGGACGACACACAGCGCTTCTGGAGGGGAGCATGTCGAGACTCAAGCCGGCCACGCCGCAATCGCAATTCAATCGCCATCTGTTGGCGATGGCCCTGGCCTCGCTGGGGCTGTGCAGTTCGTGGACGGTGTGGGCGGCCGATGCGCCGGCGCCGCAGGACTCTGCGCCCGCAGCCGCGCAGGCTGAACCACAAAGCGCCGCGCACGAACTCGACGCGGTCCAGGTCACCGGGAACCGCCGCGTGCAGTCGATCCAGAAATACGCCGGCACGATCCAGTCGTTCAGCGGCGAGGACCTGGCCAAGCTCGGCATCAACACCGACTTCCGCAACCTGCAGGCGGTGGTGCCCGGACTGCAGATCACCAAGCAGGAAGGCAAGTACGAAATCTTCCTGCGCGGCATCGGCGCGGCCGATTCGGACTTCTCCTCCGATCCGTCGGTGGCGACCTACTACAACGGCATCTACCTGCCGCGTCCGCGCTCGATCGGGCCGATGTTCTTCGACGTCGACCGCATCGAGGTCAACAAGGGTCCGCAGGGCACGGTGCGCGGCCGCAACGCCACCGGCGGCTCGATCAACGTGATTTCCAAGCGCCCGGAACTCGGCGTGACCAGCGGCGGGCTCAAGATCGGCGCCGGCAATTACGACTTCACCAACGCCGAGGGCGTGCTCAACCTGCCGATCGGCGAGACCTTCGCGCTGCGCGCGGCCTTGTTCGACGAGGAGCGCTCCTCCTACATCAGCAACGGTTACCCCAAGTCGCTGTTCGATGCCGAAGGCCCCGGCGCGCTCGACAATCAGGCCGCGCGCCTGTCGATGCTGTGGGAGCCCAACGACAAGTTCTCCGCGTTCGTGATGCTCGACAAGGTCACCGAGCGCGGCACCGGCGACCCGGGCCTGTTCGCCGAGCGCGGCCTGTCGGCGGGCTACGACATCAAGGACCTGGACGATCCGTTCAAGCAGTACTTCCGCACCCAGGGCCAGACCACCAACGACATCGAAGGCATCGCCGGCACCTTCACCTACGCCTTCAACGACAAGGTCTCGGTCGAGTTCAACACCTCGTACCGCAAGTACGATTTCTACAACCGCAACGCCTCGCGCGAGTGGCAGCTCGGCCCGGTGTATCCGGGCTCCGAGCGCGAAGCCTATTTCAATCCCGAGCGCCTGGACTGGTACGACACCTTCTACCAGGCCGACAAGTCCAGCTCGACCATCAACGAACTGCGCTTCTTCGGCGACACCGGCCGGGTGATCTGGTCGGCGGGCCTGTTCAATTACGAAGAAAAGTACGACTACACCTCGTGGGACGTCGGCAACGGCTACTTCGGTGATTGCGACTGGTGGCGTCCTGGCACGATCTGCGGTTATCAGGATGGTTTGGGCGGCGAAAACCGCGGCGACAACTCCAAGGTCGAATCGAATGCGGCCTATGCCGATTTCAGCTTCGCCGCGACCGATTCGCTGCGCCTGATCGGCGGCGTGCGCTACACCCGCGACAAGAAGATCGCGCGCGAATCCAACGTCAAATACCAGTTCATCATTCCCGAGGAACTGTTCGCGCAGTTCACCGGCCAGCCGATCAACACTGCGACCAACCCCTACACCACCGGCCTGATCCTGGGTTCGCCGGGCTTTCGCCTGGCGCCTCCGGGCAATCGCGGCGGCGGCTCTCCGAGCATCTGCACTGGCTGGAGTCCGGCCGATCTGCGTTGCGGCCCCGGCGGCAACACGCTCGACTATTTCCTCGGCGGCATCCAGAACTTCGGCGCGCAGGACAACTGGCAGCAGTTCCTGCAACAAAACCGCGACCAGATCCAGGTGATCGCGCGTTCGGATTTCCCCAACGGCCGCAGCGAAGACGTCTACAAGGACAGCTACGTCGACTGGCGCGTGGGCTTCGAGTACGACATCAATCCGCAGGTGATGGTGTACGGCACCGTGTCGACCGGTACCCGCTCGGGCGGCATCAACCGGCCGTTGCTGCTCAACGACGGCAGCGCGTTGGCGCCGACCTTCGAACCCGAAGAGCTGACTTCCTACGAAGCCGGCATCAAGGGCGATTACGTCTGGGGCGAGACCCCGGTGCGCCTGAACGCGTCGGTGTTCTACTACGATTACAAGAACAAGGTGCTGCAGAACCTGATCGACGTGCCGGCGCCGACCCCGACCAATCCCAACGCGACCAGCCGTCAGGTGTTCAACGACAACGCCGCCAACGCCAGCGTGCTGGGCCTGGAACTGGAAGGCCGGGTCGGTCTGCCGTACGGCTTCAACCTGGGCTACAACTTCACCTACCTGGATGCGACCTTCGACGAGTCGAATGTACTCGACACGCGTTCGGGCGGTCTGGGCCTGATCGTGCCGCTGGACGGCAACCGCCTGCCGAACACCTCGAAGTACAACGCCAACGTCAGCCTGTCGCAGACCATCGACATCGGCCGCGGCGCGCTGTCCTCGTTCGACTGGACGATCAACCTGACCTACCGCTCCGATTACTACCTGACCGCGTTCAACAGCCGCGGTTTCGGCCTGGACGCGAACGGCCGGGTGATCGAGATCCCGCTGCGCGACATGCCGTTCAACAACGGCTCCAACCCGGCCGCGGGCGGCGGCCCGGCCAACGGTATGGCGATGCGCGACGACGTCGACGGCTTCATGACCGTCAACGTCTCGGCCGGCCTGAATTTCGGCAGCGACAATCAGTTCCGCATCGACGGCTTCGTGTCCAACCTCACCGACGAGGTGTATTCGGGCAAGGGCTTCGTCAACAACGCGACCAATATTCGCTATCTGAATACGCCGCGGATGTATGGGGTGCGGTTCTCGTCGCAGTTCTGATCGGTTGCGGCAGCTGGTGGGTGAGAGCAAATCCCCCCTAACCCCCCTTTTTCAAAGGGGGGAACAGCACGCGGATGGATGAAGACCGCGTCGCAACCGCTTGTCTTCCCCCTTTGCAAAAGGGGGATTGAGGGGGATTCGCTTTTGACTTTGCTCCTCAGCGCCAGCCCGTCGCCTCATCCCATGCCAGTATCCAGCCATGACCGATAGCCGCGACCCCAGCGCCCCGTCCCGCAAGCCGCAGCTCTCGTTCTGGCAGATCTGGAACATGTGCTTCGGCTTTCTCGGCATCCAGTTCGGCTTCGCGTTGCAGAACGCCAACGTCAGTCGCATCTTCCAGACCCTGGGCGCGCCGATCGACGACATCCCGATGCTGTGGATCGCCGCGCCGCTGACCGGCCTGATCGTGCAGCCCATCGTCGGCTACCTGTCCGATCGCACCTGGACCGGCCTCGGCCGCCGCCGCCCGTATTTCCTGATCGGCGCGGTGCTCGCGACCTTGGCGTTGATCGCGATGCCGAACTCGCCGACGTTGTGGATCGCCGCCGGCCTGCTGTGGATCCTCGACGCCTCGATCAATATCTCGATGGAGCCGTTCCGCGCCTTCGTCGGCGATCAACTGCCGCAACAGCAACGCGCCAGCGGCTATGCGATGCAGAGCTTCTTCATAGGCGTGGGCTCGGTGATCGCCAGCCTGCTGCCGTTCGCGCTCGCCCACTTCGGCGTCGGCAACACCGCCGGACCGGGCGAAGTGCCCGACACCGTGCGCTATGCGTTCTACTTCGGCGGCGCGGTGCTGCTGCTGTCGGTCGGCTGGACCGTGCTGCGCACGCGCGAATATCCGCCGGCGCAACTGCACGCCTTCGACGAAGCGCCGGTGCTGGCGCGACCCAATCGCGACCGCGTGCGTTGCCTGCTGCTGGGCGCGTCGTGGATGGTGGTCGGCGCCATCGTCGCGACCACGATCTCGATGCTCGGCTGGGACAAGCAGTTGTATGTGCTGGCCGCGCTGATCGCCGCGTTCGGGCTGGCGCTGGCGCTGCGCGGCGTGGTCGGCGACAGCGGCGGTTTCGCGTCGGTGATGGACGATCTGGCGGCGATGCCGACCACCATGCTGCGCCTGGCGGTGGTGCAGTTCTTCTCCTGGTTCGCCTTGTTCGCGATGTGGATCTACACCACGCCGGCGGTCACCCAACTGCATTACCACAGCAGCGACACCGCCTCGGCCGCGTACAACGAGGGCGCGAACTGGGTCGGCGTGTTGTTCGCCGCCTACAACGGCTTCGCCGCGCTGGCCGCGATCGTGATCCCGCCGATGACCCGCCGTTGGGGCCTGCGCTGGAGCCATCTGTTCAACGTCTTTCTCGGCGGCGCCGGCTTGATTTCGATCGCATTGATCCGCGATCCGCAATGGCTGCTGCTGTCGATGCTCGGGGTCGGATTCGCCTGGGCCTCGATCCTGTCGCTGCCGTACGCGATGCTGTCCGACAGCGTGCCGGCGGCGAAGATGGGCGTGTTCATGGGCATCTTCAATTTCTTCATCGTGATTCCGCAGCTGGTCGCGGCGAGCCTGCTGGGCTTTCTGCTCAAGCATCTGTTCGGCGGACAGCCGGCGATGGCGCTGGTGATTGGCGGCGTCAGCCTGTTCCTGGCCGGGCTGTGCGTGTTGTGGGTGCGCGAACCCGGTCAGGCTGCGGAGCCGGTCGCTGCCGAGCAGGCGCGCGCATGAAGACGCTTACGATCGCGCTGTTGAGTCTGACGCTGGCGGCCTGCGCGCATGGCGCGCGCGATGCGAAACCTGCGCGCGATTACTACGGCACCCTGGAGCCGATGGCGAGTGACGCGGTGTACTTCGTGGTCACCGACCGTTTCGTCAACGGCGATACCAGCAACGACCAGCGCGAGCAGGGCGGGCCGGACCCGGCGACGCGGACCTTCGATCGTCCGGTCGCGGGCGGACCACCCGGACAAAGCGACAACATCGGCTACCTCGGCGGCGACTTCAAAGGTCTGCTCGACAACGCTAGTTACATCCGCGACATGGGGTTCAGCGCGGTGTGGCTGACGCCGATCGTCGACAATCCCGATCAGGCTTTCACCGGCGGCGATGCGGTGACCTGGGGCGGTGCGTTCCAGGATCGCGGCAAGACCGGTTATCACGGGTACTGGGGCGTGGATTTCTATCGGCTCGACGAGCATCTGCCGAGCCGCGATCTGGATTTCGCCGGACTGACCCGTGGGCTCAAGCGCCATGGCCTGAAGACCGTGCTCGACATCGTCGCCAATCACGGCTCGCCGTCGTTCACCATGCCGGTCGATCAGCCCAAGTACGGCGAGATCTATCGCGACGGCGTGCTGGTCGCCGATCATCAGAATCTCGCGCCGGACCAACTCGATCCCGCTGATAACCCGTTGCACCGGTTCTTCCACAACGAAAAGGATCTGGTGCAGCTCTCGAACATCGACGACACCAATCCCGCGGTGCTGGATTACTTCGTCGGCGCGTACTCGCAATGGATCGACCAGGGCGCCGACGCGTTCCGCATCGA
Source organism: Lysobacter sp. Soil_N_51 (assembly GCF_057655755.1). NCBI lineage: Bacteria > Pseudomonadati > Pseudomonadota > Gammaproteobacteria > Lysobacterales > Lysobacteraceae > Lysobacter > Lysobacter sp. Soil_N_51. Next base: position 93,765 of record NZ_JBDGLR010000002.1, read on the forward strand.
CACCATCCGACACATGCCGCCGGCGTTCTGGAAGCGGTTCTCCGACCGCATCCGCGCCAAGCGGCCGGGCTTTTTCATGTTCGGCGAGGCCTTCGACTACAAGGCCGAGAACATCGCGCCGTTCACCTGGGCGAGCAACGGCGGGGTCAGCGTGCTCGATTTCCCGCTCAAGGAGCGGATGGCCGAGGTGTTCGGGCGCAAGCGCGGCGATTTCGCATTGCTGACCGAGCGGCTGTATCTGACCGATGGCCCGTACGCGAACCCGTACGAGCTGATGACGTTCTACGACAACCACGACATGCCGCGCCTGGATGCCAGCGACGAGGGTTTCATCGACGCGCACCACTGGCTGTTCACCGCGCGCGGGATACCGGTGATCTATTACGGCTCGGAGGTCGGCTTCGAGCGCGGGCGCGCGGAGCATGCGGGAAATCGCAATTATTTCGGCCAGTCGCGCGTCGACGCGGCGCGCGGTAATCCGATTCGCGAATCGCTCAAGCGCATCGCGAAGGTGCGCGAAGCTTCGCCGGCGTTGCAGCGCGGCTTGCAGTTGAATGTTGAGTTGCGCGGCGACCGGGCGGTGTTCTACCGGGTGTACGAGCATGCCGGGCAATCGCAGATCGCCCTGGTGCTGCTCAACAAGGGCGATGCGGCGGCGCGCTTCGAGGTAAGCGAGTATCTGCAGGCCGGGCGTTGGCGCGCGGCGCTGGGTGGGGGCGAGATGGACGTGGCCGAGGGTGGGATGCTTCGCGCGTCGGTGCCGGCGCATGGGGTTGAGGTTTATGTTCTCGATCAGCCCGTGGTTCGCGAGGATCTGCGTGTGGCGTTGGATCGCGCGATGGGGCGTGCGCGGCGGCGTTGAGTGCGCTGTTTGATTGCGGCGCTTGCATCTGCAAATTGCCAAGTCCCGACGAATGTTTTGTATCGTCATTCCCGCGAAGACGGGAATCCGGTGACTTCAGCGCGGTCCAACCAGATCGTCATTCCCGCGTTCGCGGGAATGACGGTAGGTAGGATTGTCGAGGCTGGTGACTAATGAAGAGCCTGTCGGCCCACCTCACTCCGCCCCACACGACTTACGCACCACCAACGCCGTAGGCAACCGAATACTCTCCGCCGCCTCCCCCCGCACCAAGGTCATCAGCGTATCCACCAACAGCTCCCCGGCCTGCTTGGTGTCCTGAAAAATCGTGGTCAGCGGCGGATGGGCGAAGCGCGCCATCGGGATATCGTCGAAGCCGATCACCGACACGTCCTCGGGTACGCGCAGCCCGCTTTCGGTCAGCGCGCGCATCGCGCCCAGCGCGATCAGGTCGCTCGCCGCGAACACCGCGTCGAACGGCAGCGCGCGCGCGATCAATTCGCGCGCGGCGGCGTGGCCGGCGTCTTCGGAGCTTTCGGCGTCGACCTGCAAGGCGCGATCCATCACCAAGCCGGCGTCGTGCAAGGCCTGCTCGCAGCCGAGAAAGCGATCGAGGAATTCGGGATAGTGGGTGGACGCGTCGCCGAGAAACGCGACCCGCTTGCGTCCCAGCGCGACCAGATGCGCGCCGGCCTGTCGGCCGCCGCCGATGTTCTCGCAGCCGATCGACAGGCCCGGCTGGTCCGGCAACACCGCGCCCCAGCGGACGAAGCGGGTGCCTTGCTCGACCAGTTTCTGCAGCTTGCCCTGATACGCGAGGTAATCGCCGTAGCCGAGCAGGATCAGCCCGTCGGCCTTCATGCTGTCTTCGTAGTCGCCGGCCCAGTCGTCGGACAGTTGCTGGAACGAGATCAGCAAGTCCTGGCCGTGGCGCGCGCAGGCGCGGGTGATCGAGCCGAGCATCGACAGGAAGAACGGGTTGATGTGCGATTCGTCCGGGGTCGGGTCTTCGAACAGCAGCATCGCCAAGGTGCCCGAGCGCTGCCGGCGCAGGCTGGAGGCGTGACGGTCGACCTTGTAATTGAGCTCGCGCACCACCGCTTCGACCCGTTTGCGGGTCTCGGCGTTGACCAGGGTGCTGCCGCTGAGCACGCGCGACACCGTGGCCTGGGACACACCGGCGAGGTGGGCGATGTCGAGCGAGGTGGCTTTCGACTTCTTGCGCATGGTGGCGAGTTTGGCACGGGATTCGGGATTAGAGATTCGAGATTCAAGGCGGCGTGGCCGGCTTTACCCCCGAATCCCGAATCTCCAATCCCGAATCCCGGCTTTCAGCGAGGATCCATCCACCCCCGCAACGCATCCACCACCACATTGATCGCCACGATCAGCGCGCCGATCACCAGCACCACGCCGAGCACCAGGGTGTAGTCGCGGTTCAAGGCGCCCTGGACGAAATAGCGGCCCATGCCGGGGATGCCGAATACCTGCTCGACCACCGCCGAACCGGTGACCACGTTGATCAGCGCGGGCGACAGCCACGCCACCACCGGCAGCAATGCCGGCTTGAGCGCGTGCGCGAACAGCAAGCGCGTATCGGATAAACCACGCGCGCGCGCCGCGCGCAGGTAGTCGGCCGACAGCACGTCGAGCATCGAAGCGCGGGTCAGGCGCGCGCAGTAAGCGATGTTCGGCAAGGCCAGCGCGATCACCGGCAGCACCACGTTGTTCCAGTCGCCCCAGCCGCCGGCCGGCAGCCAGTGCAAGGTGACCGCGAACAACAGCACCAGCAGCGGCGCGACCACGAACTTGGGCACCGCCAGGCCGAGACCGGCGAGCAGCATCAGCGCGCGATCGGTCCAGCCGCCGGCGCGCAAGGCCGCCCACACGCCGACGCTGACGCCGATCAGCACCGCCAGCAGCAGCGCCAGGCCGCCGTTCAAGGCCGACACCGGCAACGCGTTGGCGATCAGCTGATTGACGGTGTAGTCGGGGTATTGGAACGACGGCCCGAGATCGCCGCGCAGCGCGTCGCCGAGCCAGCCCAGGTACTGCATCGGCAGCGATTGATCGAGCCGGTACTGCGCGTCGAGTACGGCCTGCACTTCCGGCGGCGCGGCTTTCTCGGTGTCGAACGGGCCGCCCGGCGCGGCGCGCAGCAGGGCGAAGCACAGCGTCGCCAGCAACAGCAGGGTGACCAGCGCTTCGAGCAGGCGCGAGGCGAAGCGCGCGGGCAAGGAATCGGCGCGCATCAGACGTGCACGTCGAACAGTCGGCCGACCAGGCTCGCCGCGGCCATCGCCAGCGCGCCCCAGAACGCGACCCGCAGCGCGCCGCGCAGCACCGGCGCACCGCCAGTCCAGGCCGCGAGTGCGCCGGAGATCGACAGGCCGATCAAGGTGATCGGGATCGCGACCGCCTCGGTCCGGCCGGCCGGCGCCAGCAGCACCGCGGCGATCGGCAGCACCGCGCCGGCGATGAACGCCGCTGCCGAGGTCAGCGCGGCCTGCACCGGCCGCGCGCGCAAGGTGTCGGTGATGCCGAGTTCGTCGCGCGCGTGGCTGCCCAGCGCGTCGTGCGCGGTCAGCTGTTGCGCGACTTCGTGCGCGAGTTCCGGCGTCAATCCGCGCTGCACGTAGATGCGCGCGAGCTCGGCCAGTTCGCTTTGCGGATCGTCGTCGAGTTCGCGCTGTTCCACCGCGATGTCGGCGCGTTCGGTGTCGGCCTGCGACTGCACCGACACGTATTCGCCGGCCGCCATCGACATCGCCCCGGCGACGGTGCCGGCGATGCCGCTGGTCAGGATCGCGCCGGGCGATGCGCCGCTGGCGGCGACGCCGACCACCAGGCCGGCGATCGAGACGATGCCGTCGTTGGCGCCGAGCACGGCCGCGCGCAGCCAGCCCACGCGCTCGGAGCGGTGACGTTCGGGATGGCGGCTGCGCGATTGCGGCGTGGTCATGGCGATGCGCTCATGGCGACAGACTCAGCCAACGGCTGGCGTGGCGATCGAGTGCGTTGGCTTCGAAACCGCGCACGTTGTCGGCGACCAGATGCTTGGAACTGTAGAAATACAGCGGAATCGCCGCGTTGTCGTTCAACAGGCGCTGCTCGGCCGCGCGCAGCCAGGCATTGCGCGCCGCTTCGGAATGCGCGGCATCGGCCTTGGCCAGGCGTTCGCGATAACCGGCGTCGTCGTAGCCCATCCAGTTCAACGGCCCGTCGCTGCCGAACGCGGCGAGGAAGTTGCGCGCATCGGCCAGATCGCCGATCCAGCCGCCGCGGAACACCTGGGTGATGGTGCGCTGCTTTCGGTTCTGCACGAACACTTTCCATTCCTCGTTGCGCAGCCGCACCTGCACGCCGAGGGTCTGCCGCCACATCGCCGCGACCGCGAGGGTCAGGCGACGGTGCGGGGTCGAGGTGTTGTAGCGCAGTTCGATCACCAGCGGTTTGTCGTCCGAATAACCCGCATGCCGATACAGTGCGCGCGCATGCGCTTCGCGTTCGGCCTGGCTCAACGACTGCCACGGCATCGCCGCGGGCGTATACCCGGCGATGCCCGGCGGCACGATGCCGTAGGCCGGGGTTTCACCCAGGCCGGTGACATAGCGGGTGAGTTTGTCGCGATCGATCGCCAGGGTCAGCGCGCGACGCAGCGCGAGTTCGCGGTCGTCGCAGGGCGGCGTCGAGCAAGCGGCGCTGCGCAGCGGCGGGCGGGTCAGATTGATGCCGAGCCAGAACGCGCCCAGGTACGGCGACAAGCGCAACTGCGTGCCGAAACGTTTGCGCAAGGCGGGCAACGGCTGCGGCGGCACCACCTCGGTGATGTGCAGGTCGCCGGCGGCGAAGCGTTGCAGTTCGGCGGCGGCGTCTTCGGTGACCTGAAAACGCACGCGTTCGATCGCGACCGCGGCGGCATCGTGGAAACGCGGATTCTTCTCCACCACCAGGTTGGCCTGCGGCGTCCACGCCGCCAATCGGTACGCGCCGTTCGATACCAATCGCCCCGGCCGCGTATGTTGCGCGCCGTACTGTTCGACCGCGGGCAGGTACACCGGGAAGGCGATCGGCAAGGTCAGCAAGGCCGGCAAGCCGGCGCTGCGATTCAGTCGAAACACCAGGGTGCGCGCGTCGCTCGCGCTGACGCCGAGCCGTTCCGGCGGCAGTTTGCCGGCCTGCACCGCCTGCGCGTTGTCGAGCGCGTCGAACAGTTCGCCGAACGGCGCGGCGGTGGCCGGGGCGAACGCGCGGCGGAAACTGGCGACGATCTGGTGCGCGTCGATCGGCTCGCCGTTGCTCCACTGCAGGCCTTCGCGCAGGGTGAAGGTCCAGCTGCGGCCGTCGGCCGAGACCGACCAGCGCTGCGCCATGCCCGGGATCAGCCGGCCGCGCGCGTCCTCGGTGACCAGGCCTTCGTACAGGTCGCGCAGCACGTTGCCGCAGGCGACTTCCTGGCAGCGGTGGGCGTCCAGCGTGCTCGGCTCCGGGCCGTTGCCGCGTTCGAGCGTCGCCGCCGCGGCCTGCGCCCGCGCGCCCGGCGCTATCAGCCACAGCAACGCCAGCGCCAGTGGCAAGGCCGCACCATAGCGTTGCAAGGCGGACGTTGTTCGGTGCAAGGCGGGGTCTACACTGCCGGGGGTCTTGCGATTGTAGGGCAGGTGCCGCATATCCAGACCCGAAACCCAGGCAATGCAGGTCGTCAGGTTTGCGCCGGTCCTCGCCCGTCGAGGCGCCGGCCGCGTCCGCTGGGTTGGCGGGCGCGCAATCCGCGCAGCGATGCGCGAGCAGGGCATAGTGCCTTGCAGCAGGTTTTTCTCAGCGAGGTGGATGTGTCCGGTCCCAGCCAGGTCAAGGATCTCGAGATTCCCGACATCAAGGGCGGCGCGCGCGCCGTGCTGGTGGATTACCTGGCCTCGGGCGTGCGCCCGGAGTCGGATTGGAAGATCGGCACCGAGCACGAGAAATTCGGTTTCCGCACCGACGATCTGCGGCCGCCGACCTTCGACGGCGATCGCGGCATCGAGGCCTTGCTCAAGGGCCTGGTCCAGTTCGGCTGGACGCCGGTGGAGGAAAAAGGCCGGGTGATCGCGCTGACCCGCGACGAGGCCTCGGTATCGCTGGAGCCGGCCGGTCAGCTGGAGTTGTCGGGCGCGCCGCTGGCGACCCTGCACGACACCTGCGTGGAGGCGGCGACCCATCTGCGCGAAGTGCGCACCGTCGCCGAGCCGATGGGCCTGGGCTTCCTCGGCATGGGTTTCCAGCCCAAGTGGCGCCGCGACGACATGCCGTGGATGCCGAAGGGCCGCTACAAGATCATGCGCGACTACATGCCCAAGGTCGGTTCGCTCGGCCTGGACATGATGACCCGCACCAGCACCGTGCAGGTCAACCTCGACGTGCGCGACGAGCCCGACATGGTGAAGAAGTTCCGCGTGTCGCTGGCGTTGCAGCCGATCGCGACCGCGCTGTTCGCCGATTCGCCGTTCACCGAAGGCCAGCCGAACGGCTATCTGTCGTACCGCTCGCACATCTGGACCGACACCGATCGCGACCGCACCGGCCTGCTCGATTTCGTGTTCGAGGACGGCTTCGGTTACGAGCGCTATGTCGATTACCTGCTCGATGTGCCGATGTACTTCGTGTACCGCGACGGCACCTATATCGATGCGGCCGGGCAGTCGTTCCGCGACTACCTCGAAGCCAAGCTGCCGGCGTATCCGAACCAGCGCCCGACCTTGAAGGACTGGGCCGATCACACCACCACCGCGTTCCCGGAAGTGCGGCTGAAGAAGTATCTGGAAATGCGCGGCGCCGACTCGGGCCCGTGGAACCGGATCTGCGCGCTGTCGGCGTTCTGGGTCGGCCTGCTGTACGACGCCGATGCGCTCGACGCGGCCTGGGACCTGGTGCTCGACTTCACTCCGGCCGAGCGCCACGCCTTGCGCGACGGCGTGCCGCAGCACGGCTTCCACCTGCCGTTCCGCGACGGCAAGGTGTTGGACCTGGCGCGGCGCGCGCTGGAAATCTCCGCGCACGGTTTGAAGCGCCGCGCGCGCTTGAACCACAACGGCGCGGACGAATCGATCTATCTCGAGCCGCTGACCGAGTTCGTCGCGATGGGCAAGAGCCCGGCCGAACGCAAGCTCGAGCTGTTCCATGGCGCCTGGGGCGGCAGCGTGGATCCGGTGTTCAAGGAATTTGCGTACTGAGGTTCGGCTTGTCGCCGGTAGATGCGTTCTCTGAGCGCATCCGTACCAAACCGGTGGTCACGCCCTCCCGTGCTTTTCCCCCCTTTGCAAAAGGGGGGGGCAGGGGGGATTCGCTTCTACCCACAAGATCCCAGCGAATCCAATCGACCCGCATCGCGCCCAATCCCGCAACCGATTCACCCGGTAAACCGCACGTCCCGCGCAGCCACCACCCGCGCCACCGTCCCCAGCATCTCCAGTCGCAGTGCTCATGCGGGACCACCGGGATTCGGATTCGCGGCGACCGGCGCCGCGCGACGATTGCCGCGCAGCGCGGCGATCGCGCCGGCCACGATCAGCGCCGCACCGATCAAGGTCGCCGCGCGCGCCGCATGCCCGAACAGCAGCCAGTCCAGCGCCGCGCTGACCGGGACCGCCACATACATCAGCGGAGCCAGTGTGGAGGCGTTGTCCATGCCGCGATAGGCGAGGTCGCGCAGCGACTGACTGCCGAGGCTGCACGCGGCCATGCCGAGTAACGCGAGCAGCAACACCAGCGGCGGCTCGACCGCGAACGGCTGCGCCGGCATGCGCCAGCTCGCCAGCAGCACCAGCGGCAGGCCGATCATCGCCGCCTGCAGATACAGCTTGAACTGGGTGCGGAACGGCGGCTGATGCTGGGCGCTGCGGTAGAACAGCACCTGCGAGGCGGCCATCGCGAAACCGCCGAACAACGACACCAGCGCGTTCGCGTCGAGCCCGTGCCGGCCGGGCTGCAGCACCACCAGCACGCCGGCGAAGCCGACCGCCAGGCCGCAAAGGGTCGCCGGTTGCAAGCGTTCGCCGAGCCAGGCGCGCGCGATCAGCGGGATGAACAAGGGCCCGGTGTTGTACAGCAGCACCGCGTGCAGCAGGTCGCCGCGCATCGCCGCGAGCACGAAACAACCCTGCGACACGATCACCGCCACCGCGCGCACCCAGCCCGGCCGGTCGGCGAACGACCACACCGCGCGCCAGTCCTCGCGCCGGGCCAGCCCGACCAGGATCAAGCCGGGGATCGCGAACCGCAGCCAGGTGACCAGCTCCGGCGGCAGGCCGCGGGTGTAGCGGCTGAGCAGCCCGAGCAAGGCGAGGCAGATCGAGGCTGAGGCCATGAGGCCGGCGCGAACAACCAAGGGACGGGACGGCGAACGTACAGCCGAGGCAATCAGAGGGGCAGCAGACATATGGTAAAGATAGACCTGCAAGCCGCCATTAAAAATCTACAAAACCCACCATAGTGGTAAGTAAAAATGACCACAGCCGACCATAACCCCAGACGCCTGCCACCCCTGCGAGCCCTGCAAGCCTTCGCCGCCGTAATCCGCCACGACGGCATGCGCCGCGCCGCCGAACACCTGCACCTGAGCCACGCCGCGCTGAGCCAGCACGTCCAGCACCTGGAGGAAGCCTTCGGCCTGCGCCTGCTCGACCGCAGCGGCGGCGGCCGCGCCCGGCCGACCGCGCTGGGCCGCGAGTACGGCGAGGCCTTGATCGCCGGTTTCGAACAGATCGAAGCGGCGACCGCGCGCCTGCGTCTGCGTGGCGACGAGAGCCGGCGGCTGGTGCTGGGCGCGCCGACCAGCCTGAGCGTGAGCCTGCTGTTGCCGCGGATCGAGGAATTCGGCGCCGATGCCGGCTTCGACCTGCAACTGTTCTGTCCGGCCGCGGCAGCGGATCTGGCCCACAGCCGCATCCACGCCTTGCTGATGCACGGCGATCCGCGCGAACAGGGACTGCAGGGCGAGTTGCTGTTCGAGCAAGCCTTGCTGCCGGTGGCGTCGCCCGAGTTGATCGCGCGCCTGGACCCGCGGCGCTGGTGGCAGGACGCGACGCCGGGCGTGCGCGTGCTGCATGTGGTCAGCGACGGCTGGCGTCACGATTGGCCGGCGTGGTTCGGCGAGGATCCGACGACCTGGCCGCTGCCGCATTTGAGCCTGTCCTCGCCGATGCCGGCGATCAGCGCCGCGCTGGCGGGACAGGGCATCGCGCTGATGTATCCGCGCCTGATCGCCGACCGATTGGCCAGCGGCGAATTGCGTGTGTTGCCTTCGCCGTATCCGGCGCACGTCAAGCGCCTGTACCTGGCGTGGTTGCCCGAGGCGCAGGGCAGCGGGCGGCTGGAGCGCGTGCGCGACTGGCTGGGGGAATTGTTGGGTGGTGGCGCGGCGAGCTGAAACAAAAGCGTCGGGGCTGAAGCCCCTCCCACAAAAGACCTCGCAGCGGCGCCGTCTTCATCTGGGAGGAACTGCTTTCAAAAGGAACCCCTTCCACAAAAGATTGCGTCGCCGCGAGGTCTTTTGTGGGAGGGGCTTCAGCCCCGACGCCTTTCGCTCAAATCGCCTCGCCCTACATGCTCTGCGCGCGCTTGCCCAATTCCTTGAGCCTATCCAGCGCCGGCTTGTTCATCCGCCGCGCATACGCCGGCAAGCGCTTGGCCCGCGTCTGCGCCTGCTCGCACACCTCGCGCGCGCGACCGAGTTCGCCCCAGCCGATCAGGCATTCCACGTAGTGCACATGCGCGTCGAAGCTGCTGCTGTAACCGACCAGCGCCTCAAATTCTTCCTTCGCCTTGGCCTTGTCGCCGCCCGCCGCGACTGCGCGCGCATAGGTCAGATGGCCTTCGGGCGAGCGGAAATCGGGTTTGCGCGCGATCAAGTCCTCCAGCGTCTGACGCGCCTGCGCGGCGTCGCCGGCTTCCAGTAGCGCGTGCGCGAGCTTGACCTGGATCTGCGGATCGTCGCGATGGATGCCGCTGAGCGCGGCGCGGTACAGCGGCAGCGCGTCGCTGGCGCGGCCGGCGCCGAGCAACGCATCGGCCAGACGCATGCGGTTGTCGGTGGTGGCCGCGGTTTCGTACGCATCCTGCGCCTCGCGCAGTTCGCGGCCCGGATCGAGCAGGCGCCGCACGTTGCCGGCCAAGGCGCGGCCGTGACGGGTGTGGCGCTGGTCCGGCAGCCAGATCGCCACGCCGTAGACCACGCTGCCCAGCAGCGGGAACATGAAGAGAATCATCAGCCAGTAGCGGTCCTGGCCGCTGCGCACGACGTGCACGGCGAAACACAGCGCGACGATGACGTGCAAACCCAGGCCCAGGTACGGCATGACGCGATCCTTGCGAGTAGGGGCAAAACGGACGGCCGATAGTTTCGTGATTCCGGTCGCAACGCGCCAGGGGGTTGCGGCGCCGCTCGTCGCCCCGTCGGCGGTGCGCTCGGCCATGCATTCGTGGCTCATGCCGAGGCACGACCGGCCGCGTGCCCGAGGCGGCAGCGCGCGGCGGCATTGTTCGGCAGCGCTGTCGCCAATCCGTCACACCTGCAACCTTCGGCACATCGCGCATGACGTGCTGTAGCCTTTAAGCATGAATGTCCTTCTCGATACCAGCGACGAACCGCTGCGCGCGGTCGATTTCGCCTCCACCGACGCCCTGTTGCGCGACGACGTCAAGACCCTGGGCGCCCTGGTCGGCGAAATCCTCGCCGAACAGCGCGGCCCGGCCTTCCTCGACGATGTCGAACGCCTGCGCCGCGCCGCGATCCGCCGCCGCGAAGCGCAAGCGCCGATCGGCGCCCTGGCCGAGGTGCTGGCCGATATCGATCTGGATCAGGCCAGCGATCTGGTGCGCGCCTTCGCCACCTATTTCCAGGCGGTCAATCTGGCCGAGCGCGTGCACCGCATCCGTCGTCGCCGCGACCACGAACGCAGCGGCGCCGGCGCCCAGCCCGGCGGCCTGCGCGACGCGATCGGCCTGCTCGCGCGCCAGGGCGTCAGCGCCGAGGAAGTCGCCGCGTTGCTGCCGCGGCTGCGGATCGAGCCGGTATTCACCGCGCATCCCACCGAAGCGGTTCGACGCGCGCTGCTGGAGAAGGAACGCACCATCGTCGGCTGTCTGGTCGCCGACATCGACCGCAACCGCACCCCCACCGAACGCCGCGCCGACCGCGAACGCATCCGCCTGGCCCTGACCGCGAGCTGGCAGACCGCCGAAGCGCCCGCGGCCAAGCCCAGCGTCGCCGACGAGTTCGAACACGTCGGTTTCTATTTGTCCGACGTGCTGTACCGGGTGCTGCCGGTGTATTACGAAACCTTCGAGGATGCGCTGCGCGAAATCTACGGCGAGCGCTTCGGCGACGGCGGCGCCGCGTTGCCCGACGTGCTCGGTTTCGGCACCTGGGTCGGCGGCGACATGGACGGCAATCCGAACGTCGGCGCCGACACCATCGCCGCGACCTTGTCCGGTCAGCGCGCGCTGGTGCTCAATGCCTATCGCAACGATCTGGCCTCGCTGGCCGAACTGCTCAGCCAGTCGGTTACCCGCGTGCGCATCGACGACGCGGTGCTCGCGCGGGTCGAGGATTACCGTTATCAACTGCCGAAGGCGGCCGCGCTGCTCAAGCCGCGCCACGCCGACATGCCGTATCGCAACCTGCTCAGTCTGATGGCAGCGCGCCTGCAGGCCACGGTCGAGGAAAGCGTGCACGGCTATCCCGATGCGCCCGCGTTCCTGGCCGACATCGCCCTGATCGAACGCAGCCTGGCCGCCAATCAAGGCGAACACGCCGGCGGTTTCGCGGTGCGCCGTCTGCGTCGGCGCGCCGAATGCTTCGGCTTCCATCTGGCCAGCCTGGACCTGCGTCAGGACTCGGGCACCCACGACGCCGCGCTCGCCGCGCTGCTGGATATGCCCGACTGGGAATCGCTGGACGTGGCCGCCCGCGCCACCCGTCTGCACAGCCTGCTCGATGGCGACGCGCCGCCCGCGCGCGCCGCGGCCAATGCCGCGCAGTCGACCCTGGACGTGTTCCGCGCGGTCGCGCGACTGCGTCCGCGTTACGGCGAACGCGCATTCGGGCCGTACATCGTCAGCATGAGCCGCAGCGCCGCCGACGCGTTGGCGGTGCTCGCGCTGGCCAAGACCGCCGGTTGCGTCGATGGCGACGGCCGGGTGCCGCTGGACGTCGCGCCGCTGTTCGAAACCGTCGACGACCTCGACGCCGCCGCCGACACCTTGCGCGCGCTGTTCGCCGATCCGATGTACCGCGCGCATCTGCGCGCGCGCGGCAATCGCCAGGTGGTGATGCTGGGCTATTCCGACAGCGCCAAGGACGGCGGCATGGTCGCCTCGCGCTGGGCCTTGCAGCAGACCCAGATCGCGTTGACCGCGCTGGCCCACGACAGCCAGGTGCGGATCGCGTTCTTCCACGGTCGCGGCGGTTCGATCAGCCGCGGCGGCGGCAAGACCGAGCGCGCGGTGATCGCCGCGCCGCGCGGTTCGGTCGACGGGTATCTGCGTCTGACCGAACAGGGCGAAGTGATCCATCGCAAGTACGGCATCCGCGCGCTGGCGCTGCGCAATCTCGAACAGACCACCGGCGCGGTGCTGCGCGCGACCCTGCGTCCGCGCGCGCCGGAGCCGCGCGAAGCCGGCTGGCGCGCGATCGCCGCCGAACTGGCGTTGAAGGCGCGCGCGCACTACCGCGCGCTGGTGCACGAAGACCCGCAGTTCCCCGCGTATTTCCGTGCCGCCACCCCGATCGACGTGATCGAGCGGTTGCGCATCGGTTCGCGCCCGGCCAAGCGCGCCGGCGTCGGCGACATCGGTTCGCTGCGTGCGATCCCGTGGGTGTTCGCCTGGTCGCAGAACCGCGCCGGCCTGACCGCGTGGTACGGCGTCGGCACCGGCCTGGAACGCGCGCTGGCCGAACACGGCCGCGATGCGCTGGCCGAGATGGCGCGCGACTGGCCGTTCTTCGGCACCCTGATCGACGATCTGGAAATGGTGCTGGCGAAGTCCGACCCGGCGATCTTCGAACGCTATTCCATGCTCGCCGCCGACTTGCCCGAAGGCGACCTGCATGCGCGTTTCCATCCCGGCATCGCCGAGGAATTCGAACGCACCCGCCGCGCGGTGCTGACGATCAAGGGCAGCGAGGAGCTGTTGCTGGGCGATCATCGTCTGCGTCAGTCGATCCGCCTGCGCAACCCTTATGTCGATCCGATCAGCCTGTTGCAGGTCGATCTGCTCGCGCGCTGGCGCGCGGCGGGGCGGCCGGACGACGGCCTGCAGCAGGCGTTGGTGGCGACGGTCAACGGCATCGCGGCCGGGGTGCAGAACACCGGTTGAGTGCGTACTCCACCCGGCCGGCGAATCGATCCGCAGCTTCTGTAGGAGCTGCGTAAGCTGCGACCGCGAATCCGCAGCGACCGCGCAAGCTTCGCCGTAGTCGCAATGGCGTGGTCGCGGCTCACGCCGCTCCTACAGTCGGACGACGCACCAACGACGCGTCCGCCAGATTCTCCAACCGCCGACGAATCGATCCGTAGCTTCCTGTAGGAGCTGCGTAAGCTGCGACCGCGAATCCGCAGCGACCGCGCAAGCTTCGCCGTAGCCGCAATGGCGCGGTCGCGGCTCGCGCCGCTCCTACAGTTGGACACCGTAACGATGGCGCGTCCGCCGGATTCTCCAACCGCCGACGAATCGATCCGTAGCTCCCTGTAGGAGCTGCGCAAGCCGCGACCGCGAATCCGCAGCGACCGCGCAAGCTTCGCCGTAGTCGCAATGGCGCGGTCGCGGCTCGCGCCGCTCCTGCAGGGCCGGGACATCGCCGAGCCACGCATGCCGGCGTGGCTCGACAGTCGATCTGATACTATCCCCCAGTATCCAGCGCCGCCCCGCCGCTGCTGCCCGAGACCGCCGCCATGCCGCATTCCCCCGCCGAGAAAAAACGCGTGCTCACCCGCGTGCGCCGGATCAAGGGCCAGACCGAGGCCCTGGAGCGCGCGCTGGAGCAGGGCAGCGAATGCGCGGCGGTGCTGCAGCAGATCGCCGCGATCCGCGGCGCGATCAACGGCCTGATGTCGGAAGTGCTGGAAAGCCATATCCGCGAGGAACTCGGCCAGGCCGTGTCGTCGCACAAGACCCGCAGCGCCAGCATCGACGAGGTCGCCGCGCTGGTGCGTTCGTACTTGAAATGAACACCGTCCGCGAGCGCGCATGGCGCGACGCGGTCATCCATTCCCTCCCGCCCATCGGGACGCCACTTAGGAGAACCTCGCCATGAGCCGTGTCATCAAAAGCCGCGCCGCCGTCGCTTTCGCCGCCGGACAGCCGCTGCAGATCGTCGAGATCGACGTCGAGCCGCCGCGCGCCGGCGAAGTGCTGGTCCGTATCACCGCGACCGGCGTCTGCCACACCGATGCCTTCACCCTCAGCGGCGACGATCCGGAAGGCTTGTTCCCGGCGGTGCTCGGCCATGAAGGCGGCGGCGTGGTGGTCGAGGTCGGCGAGGGCGTCACCAGCGTCAAGCCCGGCGATCACGTGATCCCGCTGTACACGGCCGAATGCCGCAAGTGCAAGTTCTGTCTGTCTGGCAAGACCAACCTGTGTCAGGCGGTGCGCGCGACTCAGGGCCGCGGTGTGATGCCCGACGGCAGTTCGCGTTTCAGCTATGAAGGCAAGCCGATCCATCACTACATGGGCTGCAGCACCTTCAGCGAATACACGGTGGTCGCCGAAGTGTCGTTGGCGGTGGTCAACCCCGAAGCGCCGCTGGAAAAAGTCTGCCTGCTCGGTTGCGGCGTCACCACCGGCATCGGCGCGGTTCACAACACGGCGAAAGTGCAGCCTGGCGACACGGTCGCCGTGTTCGGACTCGGCGGCATCGGCCTGGCGGTGATCCAGGGCGCGGTGCAGGCGAAGGCCGGGCGCATCATCGGCGTCGACACCAACGCGGGCAAGTTCGAACTGGCCAAGGCGATGGGCGCGACCGATTGCGTGAATCCGAAGGACCACGAGCGTCCGATCCAGGACGTGCTGGTGGAGATGACCGACGGCGGCGTGGATTTCAGCTTCGAATGCATCGGCAACGTCAACGTGATGCGCGCGGCGCTGGAGTGCTGCCACAAGGGCTGGGGCGAGTCGGTGATCATCGGCGTGGCCGGCGCGGGCCAGGAAATCAGCACGCGTCCGTTCCAGTTGGTGACCGGTCGCGTCTGGCGCGGTTCGGCGTTCGGCGGGGTCAAGGGCCGCACCCAGTTGCCGGGCATGGTCGAGCAGGCGATGAAGGGCGAGATCGATCTCGATCCGTTCATTACCCATACCCTGCCGCTGGAGCGGATCAACGAGGCCTTCGATCTGATGCACGAGGGCAAGTCGATCCGTACGGTGATTCATTACTGATCGCTTGCGGCCCTCACCCCAACCCCTCTCCCGCCAGCGGGAGAGGGGCTGAGTGCGAGTGGTGTCCTTCTCCCGCGAGTGGAAGAGGGGCTGAGTGCGAGTTGTGTCCTTCTCCCGCATGCGGGAGAAGGTGCCCCGAAGGGGCGGATGAGGGCCGCGGCGCTTCGCTGGTCGGCGAATATCGAGAGAGAGCACCATGCAAAAAATAGAATCCCACGCCTGCTTCGGCGGCCGCCAGGAAGTCTGGAGCCACACCGCCACCACTCTGGGCTGCACGATGCGCTTCGGCGTATACCTGCCGCCGCAGGCCGAGCGCGGCGATTGCCCGGTGCTGTATTGGCTGTCGGGGCTGACCTGCACCGAGCAGAACTTCATCACCAAGGCCGGCGCGCAGCAGTTCGCGGCGCAGCACGGGGTGATCCTGGTCGCGGCCGATACCAGTCCGCGCGGTGAGGGCATGCCCGATGCCGAAGGCTACGATCTGGGGCAAGGCGCGGGGTTCTATCTCAATGCGACGCGGCCCAAATGGGCGGCGAACTTCCGCATGTACGACTACGTGGTCGATGAATTGCCGGCCCTGGTCGACGCGCATTTTCCGACCACCAGCGCGCGCGCCATCAGCGGGCATTCGATGGGCGGGCATGGCGCGCTGATGATCGCGTTGAAGAATCCGGGCCGCTACCGCAGCGTGTCGGCGTTCTCGCCGATCGCCGCGCCGTCGCATTCGCCTTGGGGCGAGAAGGCGTTCACTGCGTATCTGGGTGAGGATCGCGAGGCGTGGAAGGCCTGGGATGCGACTGCGTTGGTTGCAGGTGCGCGCGAGCGGTTGCCGTTGTTGATCGATCAGGGCGGCGACGACGAGTTTCTGGTGCCGCAGCTCAAGCCGGAGTTGCTGCGGGTTGCGTGCGAGGTGGCCAGGCATCCGCTGGAGCTGCGTATCCGGCCGGGGTACGACCACAGCTATTACTTCATCGCCAGTTACATCGGCGAGCATATTGCGCATCATGCCAAGGCGTTGCACGGCTGAGCACGGCTGAGATTTGCGAGCCCTTACCCCGGCCCTCTCCCGCGTGCGGAGAGGGAGGATTCTGAAGTGGTCGATGCAGGCGGGAGAAGAGGTAAATATCCCGAGTGACCCGCGCCCTTCTCCCGCGACGCGGGAGAAGGTGGCCCGAAGGGCCGGATGAGGGAACGCGGACCTTACGACTTCTTAGGCGCCGGCAACGCCTTCGCATGTACCTTGTTGCCGTCGGCCAGCAGCGCGTTCGGCGCCAGCACCACGGTGTCGCCGGCCTGAATGCCGGTCAGCACTTCGACTTCGTTGCCCAGGTTGCGGCCCAGGGTCACGTCGCGATACGACAGGGTCGAGTCCGCCTTCAAGGTCACCACCTGCACGCCGGTCGCGCGCTGGATCACGGTCGACACCGGCAGCACCACTGCCGGCGCGACCCGCGGCAGGTGCAGGCGCGCGGAGCCGACCATGCCGGCCGGGATGCGGCTGTCGGGATTGGGCAGGCGCAGCTCGGTGCGCATTACGCCGGCGTCGCGCGACAGCGTGCGCGCGCTGCGCGCGACCTGCGCCTTGAACACCTGGCCGGGCAATTCCGGGAAGCTCACGTCCGCTTCCAGCCCGTTCTGGATCTGCATCGACACGTTCTGCGGCACGTCGACCACCACCCGCAGCGGATCGAGCACCGCGACCTCGAACATCGGCACGGTCGATGAAGCCGAATCGCCGACCACGCGGTCGCCGCGTTCGACATTGCGCGCCACCACCACGCCGGCGAACGGCGCGCGCACCGACTGGAACGACTGCCGTTCGATCGCCGAGGTCAACCGCGCCTGCGCCGCGTTGCGCGTGGCCACGGCCACGTCGTAGTTACCCTTGCGATCGCTGAAGTATTCCTTCGACACCGCGCCGGTACCGATCAGGGTCTGGGCGCGGTCGTAGTTGACCTTGGCCAGTTCCTGATCGGCCGTGGTCTGCGCCAGCAGCGCGCGCGCCTCGCGCACCGACTGATCGATTTCCGGCGCCGAGATCGTCGCCAGCACCTGGCCTGCGCTGACCTTGTCGCCGAGTTCGACCTTGCGTTCGCTGACGAAGCCGGTCGCGCGCGCGTACAGCTGCGCCGACTCGCCGGCCTGCGCGCGCGCGGGCAGGGACAGATCAAAGGCGGCGTCGGCGGCCTTGGCCTGCACCGTGAGCACTTCGGGCAGCGCGTTGGCCGGCGTGGTCTCGGCGTCGCTGCGGCTGCAGCCGGCCAGCACGGTCAGCAGCGCGGCGGCCAGGGCGAGGCTCAGGCCGGCCCGGTCGAGCGGGTGGGAGACACGGATCGAGCGGTTCATGGAGCGACTCCTGCGGGGACGCCGGCGCTGTCGGAGGATTCGTCCTCGACGCGCGGCTTACGACGGCGGCCGACGACGGCCAGGATGGAAGGAACGAGGATCAAGGTGGCGGGCGTGCCGAACAGCAGGCCGCCGATCACGGCGCGGCCGAGCGGCGCGTTTTGTTCGCCGCCGTCGCCCAGGCCGATCGCCATCGGGATGATGCCGAGCACCATCGCGCTCGCGGTCATCAGCACCGGGCGCAGGCGCACCGCGGCCGATTCGTACGCGGCCAGTTCGGGATCGTGGCCGTCGGCGATCAGGCCGCGGGCGAAACTGGTGACCAGCACGCTGTTGGCGGTCGACACGCCGATCACCATCATCACGCCCATCAGCGCCGGCACGCTCAGCGGCGTACCGGTGACCCACAGGCCGACGGCGGCGCCGGCGATCGCGATCGGCAGGCCCGACATCGCCACCGCGGGCTGAATCCACGACTGGAAGTTCACCACCAGGACCAGGAACACCAGGATCGCCGACATCACCAGGCCGGTCGCGAGTTCGCCGTAAGCGCTCTGCATTTCGCCGGCCTGGCCGACGATTTCGATGCGGTTGCCGGGCTTGAGCTTGGCGTTGAGTTCGCCGGTGATCTTCGTCAGTTGATCGTAGATCGAACCCAGGTCGGTGCCTTCCACGTTCGCGATCACGCTGATGGTCGGCGCCAGGGTGGTGCGGGCGACGCTGGCCGGCACTTGCCGCGCGGTGACCGTGGCGATATTGCGCAACAGCACCGCTTCGCCGTTGGCGCCGATGCGCAGCGGCGAATTCATAAGCGCATCGATGTTTTTCAGATTATTGATCGGCGCCTGCACCTGCACGGTGTAGGCGATCGCATTGACGGTGTCGGTCCAGTACACCGGCGACACCGTGCCGGCCGAGCCCAGCACCGCGAGCACGGCGCGGCTGGCCTGTTGCGCATCAAGACCGAGTTGCGCGGCGCGGGTGCGATCGATCTTGACCTGGTACTCGGGCAGATCGAGCACCTGGCGCAAGGCGATGTCGACCGCGCCGGGCACCTTGTGCAGGCGTTGTTCGATCTCGCGCGCCATCGCCAGATTGCCGGGCACGTCGCGGCCGATCAGGCGCACTTCGAACGCCGCCGCGGCCGAGCCGGCGAGGGTGCGGCTGGTCGCGTCCGGCGGACGCTCGAACAGCTTCACGTCGGGGAATCGCTCGGCGATGCGCTTGCGGATCTTGACCAGATAGTCGTGGCTGTTGGCGTGCGGCGAGCGCAGCTGCAGCATGAGCTCGGCCTCGAACGAACCCACCACCGCGCTGTCGACCAGCGACAGGTTGATCGCGTCGGGCACGCCGATCTGCTCGTAGACGGTCTGCAATTCCTGCGGCGGAATGATCGAGCGGATCTCGCGCTGGATCTCGCTGAGCTTGGCCGCGGTTTCCTCCAGACGGGTGCCCGACGGCAGTCGCACCTGCATGCGCAGCTGGCCGGCATCGACCTGCGGGAAGTACTCGCGGCCGAGCGAGGCGGCGGCGAGCGCGCCGACGCCAAACACCAGCAGCGCGACCACGGTCAGCGCCAGGCCGTGATGACCGAGCTTGATCAGCAGCGCGTGGTGTTTGTCGCGCAGCGAATCGAGTACGTGATCGACCTTGTGGTTGATCTTCAGTAGCAGCTTTTCCGGCGCCCAGCGCGGGTTGGCGCGGCTCTTGATGTCGGCCGGCAGCAGCATGTAGCACAGCACCGGAATCAGCGTGCGCGAGAGCAGGAACGAGGCGAGCATGGCGAAGATCACCGCCAGCGCCAGCGGGGTGAACACCCACGCCGACAGGCCGGTCATCAACAGGATCGGGGTCAGCACGATGCAGATCGAAATGGTCGAGACCATTTCCGGGAACACCACTTCCTTGGCGCTGTCGAGGATCGCGGTGCGCACGTCCTTGCCGAGCGCGATGTTGCGGTTGGTGTTCTCCACGTCGACCACCGCGTTGTCGACCAGGATGCCGATCGCCAGCGCCAGGCCGCCGAGGGTCATGACGTTGAAGGTATAGCCGAGCAGATGCAGCATCGCGATCGACGACAGCAGCGCGAGTGGAATCGCCGACAGCACGATCATGCTTGAGCGCCACGAGCCGATGAACATCAGCACCACCAGCGCGACCAGCAGGCCGACCAGCAGCGCTTCGTGTTCGATCGAGCTGATCGCGTTGTCGACGAACACCGACTGGTCGAAGATCGCGTGGATGCGCGTGCCCGGCGGCGCCGAGGCTTCGATCTCGGGCAGGCGTTCGCGCACCGCGCGCACGATCTCGACCGCGGACGCGCCGCCGAGCTTGATCAGCGCCACCGATACCGCGCTGGAGCCGTCCATGCGCGCGACGTTGGTCTGCAGCGCGCCGCCGTCGCGCACCGAGGCGACGTCGCGCACGTAGATCACGGTGCCGCCGCGCGACACCACCGGGATGTCGAGGAACTCGGCCGCGGTCGCCGGGCTGGTGTCGATCGAGATCTGCATCTCGCGCTGGCCTTCGCGGATCGAGCCCGACGGCAGGGTCGGGCTGCCGCGCTCGAGCGCGCCGGTTACGTCGGCCGGGGTCAGGCCGTAGGTCTGCAGCTTGGCCGGGTCGAGATCGACCATGATCTGCCGCGGCGCGCCGCCGTAGGGCAGGGTCATGCGGATGCCGGGAATGGTCTGGATCTGCGAGCGCAACTGCAGGCGCGCGTAGTCGTACAACTGCGCCTCGGTCAGCGAATCCGACGACAGCACCAGTTGCAGCACCGGCGTGCTCGACACGTTGTTGCGCACCACCAGCGGCGGCGACGTACCCGGAGGCATGCGCCGCAGGATCGTCTGCGAGACCGCGGTGATCTGCACCAGCGCGCGGTCCAGGCTCACCGTGGGCTGGAAATCGATGCGCACGATGCTGGCGCCGTTGATCGTTTCCGATCGAACCTCTTTAAGGTCGTCGACGGTGTTGAGGATCGCCGCCTCGGAAAACGAGGTCATCTTCGCGGCGACGTCGGCCGCCGGCAGGCCGGTGTAGGTCCACACCAGATTGATCGAGGGAATCCCGACTTCCGGCAGGATGTCGGTAGGCATCTTGCGCGCCGACAGCACGCCGAACAGCAGGATCAGGATCGCCAGGACGCCGATCGTGTAACGGCGGCTCAGGGCGTATTGAACAATCCACATCGTGAGGGGAGTCCGAGTGAGGGAGCCGACGGCTGGATGAGTGGTGCGAAGTGTCCGCGCCTGGCGACCGGACCGCAGCCGTGTCGCGTGGAACGGTTCGTATGCAGGCCGCAACGCTGGCGATGCGTCGCGCAAGGGACGGTGAAAAACGAACGGTGAAAAACCGCAAACCCTCGCGGCACTCTAGGCGCGGCACGCGTACGCGAAGCTGTCGTTTGGCTGACAAATTCGTCAGTTGCGCGGACGTGGCGATGCGAGCGCGCGCTGCGAACGATCGGCGCGGACACGTCGGTCCGATGCGCGCGATCGTTGCGTGTCGAGGGTTGGGTCGTGTCGAGTGTGGGTTGGGTGGACCTCGCTCGCTGTTGGACCGGCGGCATCTGTTCGCGTTTCGCCCGGCCCGCTCCGGGGCCTGCGCGACCACCGCCGCTACCCGGCGTACCGCCGAGGCGGGCGTCGGGTGAAAGGTCGTCGCCCAGCGTTCGCTGGTCAGGGTGCATTGGGGAGTACGGTTACGTTAGTCCGTGACTCGCGCGTGCGTTAGTACATTACTGTCGCATCGTTGCCTATTTCTGCAATTTGGCCGGATCGGCACAGCTTGCGGGCAGATTTCTACCGATGCCGGCGCGAGCCGGTATTGCTCGGGAACCCCGGAACATTAAGACCTTCGTCTAATTCGCCGTGGCCGCCGCAGCCGCATGGCGCGGCACTTGGCGAAGCGGCGGGATTGCCTGATCGAGCGGCGCCCAGGTTCCGTTCGATCGTGGCCACCGCGCGGCGCTGACGTGGTGTCGTCGCAGTCGACGAACCCGTGGCGATCCGACGATGGCGCGCCGGCGATCGGGCGCTTCCCGCTTCCCAGGCGCGCGCTCGCTGGCATACTCGACGCTCACGGAATCGCTCGCACCGAGCCACGGCACGACAGGGAGAGAGACGTCGATGGTCAACACCCGGATCCCGGCCTGGCTGGCAGTGGCGATGCTGTTGCCCGCAACCGGCTTGTTCGGCGCCTGCGCCGCGAAACAGCCGCACGAACTCTCGCCTCCGTCCGAACCTGTGAAGGTCAGCGCCGCCATGTCTGAAACCATCTCGTCTTCGCTGCCCGCCGCCGGCGGGCAAACGCTCACCTCGCAGGAAGCCGGGCAGCGGCTGTTGAAGTTGATCGACAGCCTCAGGACACCGGCGGATTTCAGCCTCGATCGCTTCAAGGCGGTCATGCGCCTGCCCGAACCGTCGGCGGACGCCGGCGAGCGCGAACCGGGTTACGAAGCATTTTCCGAAGCGATCGCCGGCGGCGACTGGTCGCAGACCATCGCCTATTCCGACGATGCGTCGGCGAGCGACGCGAAGAAGATCGAATACCGCCTCGACTACGAAGGCGCTCAGGCCGATCAGGATCAACTCGACTTGGGGCCGGTCTGCGCGATGGATTACGCGGCCTATCGGCGCGCGTTGCTCGACATGGGATTCGAGGAAGGCCCGGCGACCCCGAGCAAGATCGAATACGCCACCCGTGGCACCCTGGCGCAGGTGTTCCGGCGCGGCGGCGTGAACGTGGACATCGTGACCCAGCGCGAATCGGCCGCGTCCGAGGCCACGCGCGCGCATGCCTGCGTGCGCAGCATCGAGGTGCGCTTGAATGCTTATGACGCAGCCAAAGAGGAGGGCTAAGCCATGCCCGGCCCCAATCCTCAGCTGACCGCGGCGCTCGATCAGTTCGCGCTGGAACCCGGCGTCACCCCGGCGCAGGCCGCGCAGTTGCGCGCGGCGATCACCGCCACCCCGACCTTGTTGACCAGCCTCAATGCCGACGCCGCCAACGGGCATTTGCGCAGCTTCGCGCTGGCGCCGCCGGGGCCGGAGTCGATCGGCCAATACGATATCGCCAGCGGCCGGGTCACCCTGCCGGCCGAGGTGCTGACCGGCGCCACGCCGGTCAATCCGGACCTGCGCGCGGTGCTGAAGTTGCAGGACATGAGCCTGCGTTTCGCCCACACCGCCAACGTCACCGCGGACATGCACGCCAACCTGGAGCGCACCCTCAACGGCTCGCCGGTGCTGGTCGATCAGTTCAAGGACGCGGTGCGCAACGAGGCTCAGCGCGAGCTGCGCGGTTTCGCGCTGCACACCGCGCCCGGCGCTGGCGGCAGCTACGATCCGACCACCCGGGTCATGAACCTCACGCCCGCGAGCCTGACCACCGCCAGCTACGATCAGCACAACATGAGCTTCGTGCTCGGCCACGAAATGGAGCACGGCTTCAACCGCGCCGGCTCGGATCGGGCGCGCGACCAGTTCGATGCGCAGGCGCGGCAGATCGCCGGCGACGCCAACCCGATCAACGACTACACCGCGCCGAGCGTGCGCTGGATGCAGTCCAATCGCAACGACGAAGCCGAGGCCCACATCGCCGGCTGGAACGCGATGCTGAGTTACGAGAAACAGCGCAGCGGCAATCCCAACGCCGGCCTGACCGAGATGTGGAACAACGCCAATCGCGGAAGGGTCGAGGATTTCCTCGAACTCGACGCCGCCGGCGCGCCGGTGGCGCGGGCCAATCTGACCTTCAATGCCGACGGCAGCCTGACCAGTTCGCCGACCAATGTCGCGACCATGGGCCAGTACTACTTCGATCAGAAACCGGTGGGAACGCCGGGCGTCGCCGCGCACGCCACGATCGGCCTGGGGCCGCACGGCCATTCGGATTACGCCAACATCTATGGCGCCGAAATCGTCGGGCGCGCGATCTGGATCGAGCGCAGCGTCGCGGTGCCCAAGCACGGCAACGCCTCGCGCATGCACCTCAACATGAGCAGCCTGGGCGTGAACGAAACGCTGCTGGAAGAGAACGGCATCTTCATCCAGACCACCGCCGGCCCCGGGTCGCAGGCGTATCGCGACACCAGCACGACGCCGCCGGTGGCGGGCCGGTTCGATCACACCTTCGATGGGCCGCACAAGCATCAACACGTGCCGGTCGACGCGCCGCCAGCGCGCGAGAACGAACGCTCGGTCGCGGGCGGTGCCGGCGATGGCCCGACGCGCAACGAAGCGGCACCGGGCCGCGCCGCGGTGCTGTCCGATCCGGAGCATCCCGGTCATTCCATGTACACCAGCGCGCTGCAGGGGCTGCGGCACTCGGTGAATATCCCGCCGGGGACGTTCCAGCCGCACGACGAAGAGCGTCTGGCCGCCGGCATCGTCGCGCAGGCGCTCAATCAGCGCGACGCGTTCCCGGCGGCGCGGATCGACCATGTCGTGTTCAACCGCGACCGCAGCATGCTGATCGGGGTGCAGGGGCCGCTCAACGACCCGACCCACCACCTGGCCGGCGTGAACGTGCAGCGCGCCATCGCGACGCCGGTCGAGCAATCCTCGGAGGCCAGCCGGCCCGGCTTGCAGTCGCTGCAGCAGGGGCAGGAGGCTGCCCGCATCCAGGCCGAAACCCAGGGCGCGCAGGCCCAGGCGCGCGGGATGCAGCAGTAGCCCGCCGAGCGATGGTTTCAGCGTCCCGGCCGCGTGGTACCGGCCGGGGCGGACACGCGGCGCGGCCGTCGCGCCGCTCCGGTTTATGTCCGGCGCCGCGCGGCCGCGCCTGATTCCGTCGAATCCTTGCCTATTTCTGCAAACCGGCCGACTAGGCACAGTCCGCGGCTCTGTTCGTGCCGATAATCGAGGCAACCCGACTCCGCACGGGACGCCATGAACGCCAATAGCTCCGCCGAATCGATCGCGCAACGCGGCGGCTGCGCCGCGCAGGCCGAACTGGTCGATCGGATTGCCCGATTGACCGACAGCGACGGCGTCCACGCCACCGCGGTGCAGCCGCTGCACCTGATCCGCATGAGCGCGCCGACCGAATGTTCGCCGTCGGTGTACGAGCCGCGCCTGTGCGTGGTCGCGCAGGGCCGCAAGGTCGTGACCTTGTCCGATCGCACCTATCACTACGACCCGCTCAATTACCTGGTGGTGTCGGTGACTCTGCCGATGATCGGCCAGGTGGTCGAGGCGACGCCGGACAAACCGTATCTGTGCCTGCGCCTGGATATCGATCCGGCGCAGATCGCCAGCCTGATCGTCGATGCCGGTCAGTCGCCGACGGTCGATCACGGTCACGGCGGCAACGGCGTCGACCTGGGTCTGTATGCGGCGCGGGTCAACACCACCTTGATGGACGCGGTGCTGCGACTGATGCGTCTGCTCGATACGCCGCAGGACCTGCCGGTGCTCGCGCCAATGGCATTGCGGGAAATTTTCTATCGCGTGTTGATGGGCGACCTCGGCCATCGACTGCGCGCGCTGGCGCTGACCGACAGCCGTTCCAGCCGCATCGCCAAGGCCGTGGCGGTGCTGCGCCAGTGCTATCTGCAGCCGTTGAGCATCGACGAACTGGCCGAGCAGGTGCATATGAGCACCTCCTCGCTGCATCACCAGTTCAAGGCGGTGACCACCTTGTCGCCGCTGCAGTTCCAGAAACATCTGCGCCTGCACGAAGCGCGGCGCCTGATGATGGTCAGCGGCGTCGAGGCGGTAACTGCCGCGCACCGCGTCGGTTACGAAAGCCCGTCGCAGTTTTCGCGCGAGTACAAGCGCTTGTTCGGCGCGCCGCCGCGCGCCGAGGTGGTGATGGCGCGCGGCATGCCGCAGGGCTGAGGTTGCATCGCGATCTGTCGATGCTTCGCGTGTGGCGAGGCGCGCTCCCAGACCGACAGGTTCGTCGTCGACGGACGAAATCTTCGCAATCCCGTGCATATCCGCGAACACGCGATGTGTTCGCGTGATCGTCTGCAACGTCGCGAAAAGTTTCGAATGAAACCGCACGCCACGCGATGCTGCGGCGCGCGTATCGCGATGCACGCACGCGGTTGCGAATAAACCAACGCACGATGCGCGAACGGGGTAGGGCGTTCGCCACGCACCTGCGTTTCGCGCGCGGCGAAACCCGCGCGTGCCGCATCGATATGAAAAATCGTGCTGTCAAAATAAGTGCCACGGTGATGGGGGGAAGTCGCACTTTTTGCGTTTGAGGATTGAGCGCGACGAAAACCCGATCCCTTCCTTCCCCTGATCGTCGCGCTCCCATCGCTGTTCCCCTTTCCCGCACCCAGGTCTTCGCGCCTCGGCCGTGCCACAGGCTTGCGCCCGTCGGCAGCGGTTGACCATGACTGCAATCCGCATCAGGAACCAACGAATGAACAAGATGTCGTCGAAAAAATTCGCCGTGCTCGGTCTCGCCGCGGCCTGTGCCACGGTGTTGTTTTGGTCGCGCAACGAAGCGCAGACGTCAGGCGCGATCGCGTCCGGCGCGCTCGCCAATGCCGCGGGCGCAGCAACGGCGTCGGGCGCGTTGCCCGCGCCGAGCTGGCAACCGGTCGCGATGAACGCGCCGACGCCGCATAACGACGCGCAGAGCAAGCTCGGCGCCGGTCAGTTGCTGCAGGCGGTGCAGGCGTTGTCGCAGATGCCGAACGCCGCGGGCGCATCGGCGTCGACGGGCGCATCGTCCTCGGCGCGCGGCCCGGCCTATGCCGGCGCCAGCGTCGCCGCGCAGATCGCGGTGCTCGATCGGGTCGGCATTCCGCTGCGTTATCGCGACGGCGAGAAGCTCAAGGTCAACGTCAATCTGGCCCTGACCCACGAACAGATCCAGAACCCGAGCCTGCTCGATCGCGCCACCTCGACCTTGCGCGAGACCTTGCTCGCCGCGGGCCTGGAAGCCGAGCAGATCAACGGTTCGCCGAGCCTGGAAGCCAAGGTGCCGCTGGCGCGTCTGGAATGGGTGGCGGGCCTGCAACCGGTCGCGCAGGTGTCGTTGCTGGCGATGCCGAACACCGCCGCGTTCACCGACGGCGCCACCGCCAGCAATCTCGATCAGCTGCGTTCGCTCGGCAACTATGCGCAACTGCCGGCCGCGCAGCGCCGCGATCTCAAGGGCGAAGGCCTGACCGTCGCGGTGTTCGACCAGTTCGCCGACAACACCGGCCAGGTCAAGGCGTTGCAGGACGCGAACGAGTGGCCGAAGAACACCGCCGCGGTCGCCGACAAACTCACCTTGTTCAAGCCGGCCGCGGGCGCGTTCGGCTACACCAGGCAAAAGCACGGCAACGCCGTGGTCGAGATCGTCTACGACATCGTGCCGGAAGCGAAATTCCGCGTGTACGACGCCGGCCAGACCGCCGACTGGATCAAGGGCATCCAGGACGCGGCCAACCTCAACGCGCTCAACGAGCCGCAGGGCGAACCGCGCGCGCAGGTGCTGACCGCCTCGCAGGGCATGGCCTTGTACGCGCCGGGCGACGGCACCGGCACCGGCAGCAATCTCAAAGGTCTTTACGATGCGATCGACGCGGCGGCGCGCAACGGCGTGCTGATCCTCAACGCCGCCGGCAACGAAGCGCAGGTGCATTGGGACGGCGACAGCACCGCCGGCGCGGTCGCCAACACCTTGCAGGATTTCGTGGTCGGCAACCTCGACGCCAACGGCGCGGCGATCGCCGACAACATCAATCTGCTGCGCCTGGAAGGCCAGGGCTTCGGCGATTGCATTCCGGTCGGCGGCAAGACCGCGGCCGACGCCGAGTTGATCGCGATCGACGTGTGGCTGGGCTGGAACGACTGGACCAGCGCCAACAACACCACCAACGCCGACTACCGTCTGGAACTGGTGCGCTGGGCCGATGCGGTGACCCGCAATGGCCGGGTGGTGACGCCGGCCGGCTGGGTCGCCGTGACCCAGTCCGACGACGCCCAGACCGGCCTGGCCGGACAGCAACCGCTGGAACGCATCGCCCTGCAGCCGGCGGCCACCACCAAGACCACGACCTGCAACAACCTGTTCAACACCACGCGCTTTTCCGGCGGCGGCAAGTTCGGCGTGCGGGTGGTGCGCAAGACCGCCAACGCCCGCAACTTCCTGCGCCTGATGAGCGGCGGCCTGCATAACTTCCAGTACGGCGTGCAGGATCGTTCGCTGGTGCATCCGGCCGACTCGGCCAACGTGATCACGGTGGCGGCATTGGATGCGGCGACCTCGAACCTGGAAGCCTACAGCTCGCGCGGCCCGGTGCTCGCCGCCGGCGGCGCGCGTCCGAACGGGCAGGCCGCGGGCAACGCCAAGCCGGACATCGCCAACTTCGCCAATGTCGACACCGTGTCCTACGGCGACAACACCTTCAACGGCACTTCCTCGGCGACGCCGCACGTGGCCGCGCTCGCGCTGCTGGGTCTGCAGCATCAGCGCCAGCTGACCAACGCCACCGTGCCGGCGGCGTTGCCGGCCAACGCGACCGCGCAGCAGAAGGCCGATCGCGCCGCCTTGCTCAAGCAGCGCAACGTCAGTCTGTCCAACTCGGTGTACGACTCGCTGGTGTACGTGGCCAGCACCGGCGGCAACGATCTGGGCGCGGCCGGTTTCGACAGCAGCTACGGCAACGGACGACTGAAGTTCCACGCCCAGTCCGAGGCCTGCTTCCTGTCGGCGACCTACGACCCGTCGTATCGCTCGCTGCTGCCCGCGCAGGTGACGCCGCTGCCGGCCGGACAGAAGACCTACGACCAACTGCGCGCCGACAACAGCGCGAGCTGCGCGGCCAACTGAGCGGCGGACGAAGCGGCTTGCGTTCGCGCAAGCCATTCGTGGAAATCGAGCGCGCGGTTCATCGCGCGTCTCGATGGATAAGCAAAGCGATTCTTACCCGGCGAGCGCAAGCCGCACGGGTTCCCCCGGCACCGGACACGAGGTCCGGTGCTTTTTTTCGACGCCACCCATCGCGGTGGTGTCGGCTTTTGCGATAGCGACTCGCGTCGCATTCGCGCAAGCCCGCGTTGCAACGCAAACAAGTCGCGCGCGGGCTCACCGACGCTCACCATCGCACCACCGCCGCTAACGCAAAAACGCCGCGTATTTCATCGGGGCAATGCCTGCCGCTTGAATAGACAACGCAATTGCGCGCTCGCGCAGGACAACGTTTCGCGCTCGATCGCAAAGAAACATCGTTTAGTTTGTTTCTGCGCGAACAGTCGCATTTTTTCGCCGAACGCGTGGTAGCGTCTGCGCCCGACGCGACGTAGCCAGCGATTCGATCGCCAGCCAACCAACCTGGCTTGTGTTCCTTCTCCGCAGCCTGCTGCGGCGCGCTGCCTGCCTCGCGGCGAAGCGAATCTTCGCTTCGTATCAACAGGGAGAAGGGATTCGCCATGAATCATCGATACCGTCTTGGCCCGCAGCGGTCCATTTCGTTGGTCAGGCCAATGATCGGGCCGCTGGCCGCCGCCACGTTCGTGTTCGCGCTGGCGGCATGCACCGACAGCCATCTCAAGCCCGAGCCGCACGACAGTCTGTCGCGCGCGGACATCAGCCAGCACGCGAGCGCCGCCACCGCGCCGCTGCCGCCGTTGAGTTCGACGATTCCGCTCGAGATCAGCGTGCCGCAAGCCAACCCGAACCTGCAGGACCTGCAGGACGATTTCGATCTGTTCTCGTGGCAGTCCTTCATCGCGGTCAACTGGCCCGGCGGCAGCGACGGCAATCCCAAGCCCGGCTCGACCTTCGGCGCGAACGTGCCGACGGTGTGGGAGAACTGGAAGGAAAGCCGCGACATCTTCCTGCCCGGCGGCGCCACGCCGCCGCCGTGGGGCCAGGACCCGCCGCCGCCGGACGTGTGCAAGGGCATGGGCAACGGCGTGTTGAACCTGACCCAGGTCGGCAAGACCCCGAACGTGCTCGACGAAAGCGGCGAGCCGTTCGACACCGGCCCGCTGATCGATCAGAACGGCCAGTACGTGCGCTTCGCGATCATGGTCAACCAGGACATGTTCAACACCATCGTCAGCGACGGTCTGTACAGCAAGGCCGGGCAGGAAAAATTCGGCAAGCCAGCCAACTTCGCCCAGCCCGCCGGGTCGAAGAACACCGGCGCGATCATGATCAAGTCGTCGTGGAAGGTGATGGGCGGCAAGGACCAGGCGAGCCGTTTCCACACCATCCAGGCGCTGGTCTACACCAACCCCGACGAACACGACGGCGTGCAGGCCTCGTGCAAGCTGCAGACGGTCGGGCTGGTCGGATTGCACATCGCCCACAAGACCGCCGACGAGCCGCAATGGGTGTGGTCGACGTTCGAACACGTCGACAACGTGCCGGTCAAGGGCGAGCCGATCGATAAATCGCAGTACAACTTCTACAACAAGAACTGCAGCGGCGACTGCGCAGTCAACGAGCCGCCGGATCGGCCGTGGAATCCCAACAACCCGCACACCCCGCCGAGCCAGATCATGCGCGAGGTCGCGCTGACCGCGTCGACCAAATCGCTCAACGCGCGCTACCAGGCACTGTTGCAGCAGACCTTCCCGGGCACGGTATGGGCCAACTACGAGTTGATCAGCACGCAGTGGCCGACCAACGCCAAGAACCCGACCGATCCGACCGGCAATCCGGCGCCGTCGTTCCTCGCCAACGCGACCCTGGAAACCTACATCCAGGGCAAGGTGCCGCTGGCCTCGTCGAGCTGCATGGCCTGCCACAACAACGCGACGATGACCAATCGTCAGCCCTCGGACTTCACCTACCTGCTGCAGCGCGCGCAATAAGGAGCACGGACATGGTCGATTACATGGAGTACTTCATCCGGCTCAGCGTCGGGCTGACCGGTTTCACCCGCGCCGCGATCGCGCCGCAGATCGATCCGGTCGACATCAAGACCGTGTACCTGCAGGTGTTCCGCGACAAGCTGCCCAACGGCATGGCCGATCAGATCATCTGCGAGTACTACAACCTCAACGAAGCCGAAGGCGGCAAGGACGGCAACAACGAAGCCATTGCCGGCGCGCTGCTCAGCGGCACGTACCCTGCCGAAGTGCTGGCGCTGCGTCAGCTGATCTACCTGTGGTACATGGGCGCCTGGCCGACCGTGGTGCCCGACAAATCGCCCACGCGCGGCCAGACCTTCAGCGAGGTGATCTCGGCGACCAGTTACACCCAGGGCCTGGTGTGGCGGGTGATGCAATCGCATCCGATGGGCAGTTCCACCTACACCTACGGCTATTGGGCGAGCACGCCGCCGCCGCTGCAGGCCTACCTGGAGAATCCGGCATGAGCATCACCATTCCAGCGGGCGGTTTCGACGTGGTGATCGTGGGCTCGGGCATCTCCGGTTCGATCATCGCCTGCCAGCTCGGCAAGGCCGGCAAGCAGGTGCTGATCCTCGAAGGCGGCCCGCCGGTGCCCAAGAGCCGCGAAGACTACATGCAGACGTTCTTCACCGCGAACGCGAAGACGCCCGAGTCGCCGTATCCGCCGACCATGCAAGGCGCGGGCAGCCCGACCAATCCGCTCGGCCAGCCCGATCCGGCCACGCTCAACACGCCGCGCTACACCGTGTTGCAGATCAACGCGTGGCAGAACCCGGCGCAGTGCTACTTCGTCTATCCGCCGCAGACCGCTACCCGCGCCGACGATCCGGAGATGACCTTCGCGTTCGGCAGTTCCTACGAACGCGTCGCCGGCGGCACCACCTGGCATTGGCTGGGCACCTCGCTCAATCATCTGCCGAACGATTTCCAGCTCAAGACCAAGTACGGCCAGGGCGTGGACTGGCCCGGCGGCGCGCAGTTCTATCAGACGCTGTTGCCGTACTACCGCAAGGCCACCGAAACCATCGGCGTGTCGTCCGACAAGCAGCCGATGGTCGATCTGTACAAGACCTTCGATGTGCAGCCCGACGGCACGTATGGACCGAATTACGATTTCCCGATGCCGGGCATCGCTGCGTCCATGAACGATGTGCTGTACGCGGACAACGTGACTTCGCTGAAGATCGACGACATCGGCTTGTTCGTCACCCCGACGCCGCAGGGACGCAACTCGCAGCCGGGCAAGCGCCGCCAGTGCGCGGGCAACACCAACTGCATTCCGATCTGCCCGATCCAGGCCAAGTACGACGGCACGGTGACCTTGGCCGAGGCGCTGCAGACCGGCAACGTGCAGATCCAGTACAAGACCGTCGCCAGCAACATCAGCCTCAAGGGCGATCAGGTCAGCGGCATCGATTACCTCACCTACGACAGCCAGACCGGGCCGTCGACCGGCAAGGGCACCGCGGTCGGCAAGCGCTACGTGCTCGCCGCGCATGCGATCGAAACGCCCAAGCTGCTGCTGATGTCGAACGGCAATCCGGGCTATCCCAACGGCGTGGCCAACCGCTCCGATCAGGTCGGGCGCAATCTGATGGATCACGTGATGTACCTGGCCTGGGGCCTGGCGAAGGACCCGATCTACGCCTTCCGCGGGCCGCTGTCGACCTCGGGCATCGAGTCGGTGCGCGACGGCGCGTTCCGCAATCAGCGCGCGGCCTATCGCATCGAAATCGGCAACGAAGGCTGGAACTGGGCGACCAACGATCCCTACACCACGCTCGCCGATTTCGTGTTCGGCCAGAACAACACCCAGTTGAACGGCGATTCGGTCAACCAGCAGGGGACGCCGCTGCGGTTCGATCCGAACCTGCCGGCCTTCAGTCAGTTGTACGGCTCGAAACTGGTCGCCACGCTCAACAACGTCTACATCCGCCAGTTGCGCCTGGGCTATCTGATCGAGCAGCTGCCCGACCCGGACAACCGCGTGCAGTTGTCGAGCCAGTACAAGGATCATCTTGGCTTGCCGCGGCCGCAGGTCACCTATCGCATTCGCGAAAACTACGTGCGCAATGGGTTCGTGTCGGCCAAGGCGGCGTCGACCGAGATCTTCCAGGCGCTCGGCGCGACCGAATACACCCAGGTGCCGGCGCCGCCGGTGTTGAGCGGGACGAATCCGAGCCCGAGCCCGACCACGTTCCAGTACCAAGGCGATACGTTCACCTTCTACGGCGCCGGCCACATCATCGGCACGTATCGCATGGGCGACAGCGCCGCGACCTCGGTGCTCAACGCGCGCCAGCAATCGTGGGATCACAGCAATCTGTACATGGTCGGCAGCGGCGTGTTTCCGACCACCGCCACCGCCAATCCGACCCTGACCATCGCCGCGCTGGCGTTGCAGGCGGCGGACAATATCCTGGCCGATCTCGGCTGACGCCGGGTCGCAGGATGCTGCAGGGAGGGTAGAGGAGGCCGCGTCCGGGGAGGGCGCGGCCTCGTTGCGTTCGTTTCCGAACGTCTCGCCGTGGCGGCACCGGCGCCCCGGACGACCGCGTCGGCCACCCGCATGCGTGATCGTGATCGTGTCCGCGATCGCGCCTTCGGTCGTGCCAGGCCCATCGCGGGCCGCGTTCGCGTTCGAACGATCGCATAGGCTGAAAATGCGAATTGAATCGCGGTTTGCGATGCGGCGAACGATGAGCGCGATCGCTGCATTGTGAAGACGTCCACGAATCGCCGCCGCCGATGCGGTAACTCAGACAAGTCTTAGTGGGGCTGACTCGGAAGGACTGCGTTTCTATCGACAGCGCATGCGAGTCATGGCGGTCGCGTCCGCATCGAATCCGGAATGATCTGAAGTCGGACACTTCGGGACGATTCTTTACCGTCAATTTCCGCGGTTCGCGCGCGATGCGCGGCGGGCGGTCGATAAGGAGATCCTTGAATGAGAAAATTTTCCCGTAAACACGCGCTGGCGACGGCGGTGGGCGCGCTGTGCGCCGCCGCGGCGCTATGGCCGGACGCGGTAACGACGTCGGCGGCGGAACAGGCCGCGGCGGACGATCCGTCCGCGGCCTCCGTGTCGCCCGCGGCACCCTCCTCGTCGTCGTACGCCGATCCGCGCGCGGTCGAGATAGCGCCGATTCCGCGAACGCCGGCCCAGGCCAAGTTGGGTGGCGGCCAATTGCTGCAGGCGCTGGCGTGGTTCAACCGTCACCACGGCGCGGCCACCGGCGGTGCCTCGAGCCGGGCCGCGCAGATCGCCGCGCTCGATCGCGCAGGCCTGCCGTCGCGTTATCGCGATGGCGAGAAGATCAAGCTCCATCTTCGCGTGGCGTTGCCGGCCGGACAGTCGGTCAACACCCGGCAGATCAATCAGGCGACCTCGGCCCTGCGCGATGCCTTGCAAGCCTCGGGCGTGCAGGCGCGGATCGTGGCCGGCTCTCCCGCGCTGGAAGCGTCGGTGCCGCTGGCGCGCCTGGAGTCGGTGGCGAACTTGCAGCAGGTGAGCGGGGTTTCGTTGATCGCGCTGCCGAAATTCGCCGAGATCAGCGGCGGCGTGGCGCAAAGCGGAACCGATACGCTGCGCTCGCTGGGCCTGCACGCCGAGTCGGTCCCGGCGGATCTTCGGCGTCAGCTCCAGGGCGAGGGCACCACGGTCGCGGTCATCGACGGTTTCAGCCGTTCGATCATCGCCGGACTGCAGGAATCGCAGGATTGGCCGAAGAACACCGAGGAGCGGCCGGGCAAGCTGGTGCTGGTTCCGGCGACGGGACAAGTAGCGTTCGGCGACGCCGAGCAATCCCACGGCAATGCCGTGACCGAGATCGTCTACGATTTCGCGCCACAGGCCAATTACCGTCTCTACGACGTGTTTACCTTGGCCGATATCGTCGCCGCGATCCAGGACGCGGGAGGCCTGGACGAAAACAACGTTCCGGAAACGACCGCGCGCGTCCAGGTCATCAACATGTCGTTGGGATTTTCCCCGGGTTTCTCGCCGGGCGACGGTACCGGCGGCATGAGCGACCTGCGCGGTCTGTATGAAGCGATAGAGTGGGCCAGGATCAATGGCGTCGTGTTCGTTGAGAGCGCGGGCAACTTGGATGGACAGTACTGGGACGGCGACAGCACGCCCGCGCCGGTCGCATCGACGGCGCAGGATTTCGATCCGCTCAATCGTGATGCCAACGGCGCGCCCATCGTGGACGACGTGGAAATACTGAAGTTCTCCGCGCAGCACGGCGATTGCCTGCCGGTCGGGATGACCGATCCGGTGTTCGCCGATTTGTTCGCGATACGGGCGCGGTTGGCGTGGAACGATTGGAGCACGCAAGATCGCATGACCACCGTGGACTACCGGCTGGAACTGGTTCGTTGGGCGGACGAGGTCACGCGTACTGTCGCGGGGCGGGTCGAAGTCGTCAGTCCCGCGGGCTGGACGCTGGCCGCGCAGTCGGATTCGCGCCAGAACGGAATGAACGGCGATCAGCCGATCGAGGAGATCGCGTACGTGCCGGGGGCCGAGACGCGGACGCGGCGTTGCGATCAGATCTTTCCGCCGCCCGTGGCGGGCGTGGGACGCGAGGCCGGCGGCGGGATCTTCGGTGTCCGAGTCGTCCGCAAGACCCAGGGCGGCGCCAACTTCGTGCGCTTGTCGACCGGCGACAGCGTGTACTCGCCGACGCATTCGGTGCAATCGCGCACGATGGATTCGCCGGCCGATTCGCCGGACGTCGTCGCGGTGGGCGCGGTCGGCGCGAATGGGCTGATCATGGGCTACAGCTCGCAAGGGCCCGTGCTCGGTCCGGGCGGCGCGCGTCCGGCGGAGGGCGGGCACGATTCCAACCCCAAGCCGAATCTCGTCAGTTTCACCAATGTCGAGACCCACACGCGAGCTCCCCAGGCGTTCAGCGGCACCTCCGCCGCCGCGCCGCATGTGGCCGGACTGACGTTGCTGTCCATGCAATACCAGCGCTTGGCGAGTATGGCGAACGCGCGCTGGGGCACCCAGGACTTGAGTTGGCGCGTACTGCCGGATGCCGCGGCGTTGGCAGAATCGACCCTGGTCGGGAGCTTGTTGCCGGCGGTGGCCAACGCGCGTTTCAACGCGGAGCACTATCGCTCGCAATTCCCGCTTTTGCTGGTGCAGCGCGCGGAAGACATCGCCGAAGCCACCCTCAGCTCGATGTATAGCGTCGCCCAGACCAACACCCACCTCAGCCACGACTACAGGTACGGTCGAGGCCTGCTGCGTTTCAAGCCTGGATCGCAGTCGTGCTTCCTGGCGTCG
Organism: Lysobacter sp. Soil_N_51; assembly: GCF_057655755.1. NCBI lineage: Bacteria > Pseudomonadati > Pseudomonadota > Gammaproteobacteria > Lysobacterales > Lysobacteraceae > Lysobacter > Lysobacter sp. Soil_N_51. The sequence continues at coordinate 129,502 of NZ_JBDGLR010000002.1, forward strand.
CTCTATCATCCTGAATTGCGCTATCGCCGTTGGCTGACGCCGCCGGATCCGCAGCTTCATTCCGGAGTGCCGAGCTACGACATCACCTACTCGGATCACAATCAGGGCTGCATCGGCTTGAGGTTCAGTTCGGGCGGGTAGTGGTTTCGGCCGCCTGGTTACGTCGGCCGTACAGGCGCCGGGAGCGATTCCGGCGCCTGTTTCGTTATCGGCCGTCCGTGCTTCGCCGCTTCGGCGATGTTCCTTGACTGTTCGTGTCCGGCCATTCGTCATCCAGCGCGATCATCCGGCGAGCGCGCCGCCGTCAGGCCGCCGGTTCCACCGCCCGCAACAAACGCTGCGCGACCTCGCGCAAGCGCGGCAACTGATCGCCCGCGTCGAGCAGTTCGAACTCGACCCCGGTCAGGGCCAGCAAGGCGAGAATTTCTTCCGGCGTTTCGCCGCGCACGTGCAGCATGCAGCTGTGCTCGTCGATGTGTTCGAGCAACCCGCACCACGGCGGCAGGTTCGGCGCCAGGGTGTCGGCCGATCCGCGCAGGCGCGCGCGCGCGGTCGGGCCCTGGTTCGGCTGGCTGAGCGAACGCTGCACGTACGCCGCCACGTCTTCGGGAAACTTGCGCGGCGCGAACGCGCCGCCGCCGCAACGCAGCGCGACGATGCGGTCGGCGCGGAACAGGCGCCAGTCCTCGCGGCCGCGGTCCCAGGCCAGCAGATACCAGCGCCGACCGGCGCTGACCAGGCGCAGCGGTTCGATGCTGCGCTGGCTCGCGCGGCCGCCGCGATCGCTGTAGTCCATGTCGATCAGCCGATGGTCGCGACAGGCGCCGGCCAGTCCGGTCAGGGTGTCGACGTCCGGACCGGTTTCGTTGTGCGCCAGCGACACCGTCACCGAATACAGTGCGCTGACCCGCCGCCGCAGCCGCGCCGGCAGCAGTTGATCGAGCTTGCCGAGCAGGCCGACGGTGGTGTCCTCGATCCGCGCCACGCTGCCGGCGGCGCTGCGCAGCGCGACCACCATCGCCACGGCTTCGTCGTCGTCGAGCAACAGCGGCGGCAGCGAGGCACCGGCGGCGAGCCGGTAACCGCCGCCGACCCCAGTCGAGGCCTGCACCGGATAGCCGAGTTCGCGCAGCCGGTCGACGTCGCGGCGCACGGTGCGGCCGTCGACGTCCAGGCGCTCGCACAGTTCCGCGCCGGTCCAGTGACGGCGCGATTGCAGCAGCGACAACAGGCGCAGCAGGCGGGTCGAGGTCTTGAGCATGGGCGCAGTGTAAAAGCTATTGAGGACATATCCTGTCCTCAATGGCTATTATCCTGTGACTGTCCCGGGCCCACCGCCCCTCGCCATCGGAGAACCGCCATGACCGTCGAGACCTACCAGGCCAGCTGCCACTGCGGCGCCATCCGTTACGAGGTCGACCTCGACCTGGCGGCCGGCACCTCGCGCTGCAATTGTTCGATGTGCAACAAGCTGCGCAAGTGGGGCGCGATCGTCAAACCCGATGCGTTCCGCCTGCTCAGCGGCGGCCCCGAAGACACCGGCAACTACCAGTTCGGCACTTTCAGCGGCACCTATCACTTCTGCAAGCATTGCGCGGTGCATGCCTACGGGACCGGCGAGCTGGAGGTGCTGGGCGGCAAGTACTACTCGATCAACATCGCCTGCCTGGATGTGGATCATGCGGTGCTGGCGGCCGCGCCGGTGCAGTTCATGGATGGCTTGAACAACGACTGGTTCAACGTGCCGAAGATTACCTCGCATATGTGAGCGCGGGTTTGTCGCGGCGTTCGCGGCGGTTGAAGTGTCGCGGTCGCGGCTCACGCCGCTCCTGCATGGGCTACCTGTAGGAGCGGCGTGAGCCGCGACCGCGAAACATCGCTTACGACGAGCGATCCGAAGTCCCAGCGCAGCCTCACAGCGCATGCGACCATGCATTACCCAATCGCCACCTCGCCGCAATGGACACCAACGCCCTCAAGAAACTTTGCCGCGCCTACCCCGGCGCCGAGGAAGTCCTGCACGCGGCGCCGTCCAATATCCTGGTCTACAGCGTCGGCGGAAAATTCTTCGCCTATTTCAAGACCAGCGAACCCGAACGCTGGCGTTTCAGTTTCAAGACCACGCCGGAACGGTTCGTCGAGCTCACCGACATGCCCGGCGCCAAGCCGGCGCGGTTCATGGGCCGCTATCACTGGGTCACGGTGGTCGAGGTCAAGCGCATGCCGGCGGACTATCTGCGCGAACTGGTCGACTGGTCGTACCGGCGCGCGCTCGGCAACCTCAGTCGCAAGCGCCAGGCCGAGGCGTTGGCCGATGCGAGCGAGGAACAACGCCTGCGGCTGACGCCTATCGCGCCGACGAAAGCGCGCCCAAGACTTGTAACGCCGCATCCACCCGCGCATCGAGGGCGTGGCCGTAGTTGAGCCGCAGGCAATGCGCATAGCCGCGATTGGCCGAAAACATCGGCCCCGGCGCGATGCTGATGCCCTGTTGCGCGGAGCGGCGTTGCACCGCCAACGCATCAGTGCCTTCGGGCAATTCGATCCATAGGAAATAGCCGCCGTCGGGCCGGGTCACCCGCGTTCCGGGCGGAAAATAGCGCGCGACCGCATCCAGGTACGCGGCTTGTTGCGCGGCCAGGGTCTTGCGCAGGCCGCGCAGGTGGCGGTCGTAACCGCCACGCTGCAGATAGCGCGCGATCGCCAGTTGCGCCGGCACGCAGGTCGCCAAGGTGTTGGTCAATTTCAGCCGCGCCACCCGCTGCGCATAGCGCCCCGGCGCGGCCCAGCCGATTCGATACCCCGGCGCGAGGGTCTTGGAAAACGACGAGCAATGCAGCACCAGACCGCGCGTATCGAACGCCTTGGCCGGCGCCGGACGATGCGCGCCGAAATGCAGTTCGCCGTAGACGTCGTCCTCAATCAGCGGCAGCTCGTGGCGCGCCAGCAACTCAACCAGTTCGCGCTTCTTCGCTTCGGGCAGGGTGCTGCCGAGCGGGTTCTGGTAATTGGTCATCAGCCAGCACGCGGCGGGCGCGTGGCGGCGGATCGCCGCGTCGAGCGCGCCCAGCTCGATGCCTTCGCGCGGATGGGTGGGCACTTCGATCGCGTGCAGCCCGCGGCGTTCGAGCGTTTGCAGGGCGGCGTAGAAACACGGCGATTCGACCAGCACCGCGTCGCCGGGCCGGGTCACTGCGGCGATGCACAGGTTCAGCGCTTCGATCGCGCCGTTGCACACCACCAGATCGTTGGCGCCGATCGGCACCGCGCCGATCCGATAGCGCAAGGCGATGTGCCGGCGCAGTTCGGCATTGCCCGGGGTAAGGTCGTCGACGGTGCTGCGCGGGTCCAGGTGCACCGCTTCGTGCGCCATCGCGCGGCCGAGCTTGGCCAGCGGAAACAGGGTCGGGCTCATGAACGCCGAGCCCAGCGGCACGATGTCGCGCGCCATCGCCGATTCGAGCACCTCGAACACCAGTTCGCTGACATCGACCGCGCGCGCCTGCCCGTCGGGTTGCGAAGCGGTGTCGGGCTCCGGCGGCATCGCCCGCGCGCGTTCGCTGACGTAATAGCCCGAGCGCGCGCGCGGCTCCACCAGACCCTGCGATTCGAGCAGGTAATAGGCCTGGAACACGGTCGCCGGGCTGAGCTTGCGCGCGGCGCTGGCCTGGCGCACCGAGGGCAGACGCTGCCCCGGGCTCAGCAGGCCCTGGCGGATCGAGCGGGCGATGTCGTCGGCCAGGGCCTGGTAGCGTTTCATGGGAGCCGTGATTCGGGATTCGGGATTCGGGATTGGGGATTGGGGATTGGGGATTGGGGATTGGGTGAGGCTACGGAATGCGGGGTCGCATGAGGCGCCGATCTTTTGTGGGTTTCGCCCCCGATGCTCGGCTCAGTTCGTCGGAAGCTGCACGGGCCTGACCGGATAGCGTCGGAGCTGAAGCCCCAACAGCCCTTCGCGCCCAACACGGCCGCGGAACCCGCTCTTCCGATTCCCGACTCCCAATTCCCGATTCCCGCCCCCAACTGATCCGGTTTTTTATCCCAAACCTGATTCTATGCAATCTGCGCCAGTCGGCGAACAATGGACCCCGCAGCAGAAGCTGCGCCACGCCATAACGCCTCGCGCTCGCCATGAACCCGCAAGTCGAACTCAATCTGGCCCTGATCCTGTTCGTGCCCTGGTTTTCGATCCTGGCCTGGCTGTTCTGGGCCTACCCGCGCCAGCCGCGCGGCGCCCTGCGCACCGTCTACGACAGCGCCAGCCTGATCGTCTCCACCCTGGCCGCTGGCTGGGGCATGCACTGGAGCATGTACAACGCCGACCCGCATGCCGGCGCGATCTGGAAACAGGTGCTCGCCACCTCGGTCGCCTACGGCCTGTTCCTGGGCCTGATGACGATCGCCATCGTGGTGCGCTGGCGCTGGCTGCGCGCCCGCAAGACCGACGTGTCTCAATCCTCCCAAGACCACTCGCGCCCGCTCCCGGGCAAGGTCGAATCATGAAGATCCTGTTCGTCGCCGCCTTCCTGTCGGTGATCGTCTACAACCTCGGCGCCGGCCTGTACTACATGCTGGTCGACAAAGGCGCGAGCAAGCGCACGGTCAACGCCCTGACCCGGCGCATCGGCTTTTCAATCGCATTGATCGCGCTGGTCGTGGTCGGCATCGCCACCGGCGTGGTCCAGCCGCACGGCGTGGGCGTCTGAGCGCGAAGCGAAGCGCGGCGCGCGGTTAAGCTGTCGGCTGTTTCCACGCCGACACCGCCATGGCCACCGCCCGCATCGTCTCCAACGCCGACACGGCCGAGTACTACATCGCAGAACGCTGCCACGTGATCGAGTGGTGGAACTCGCCCGACGATGCGCACAGCTCGATCGCGCGCATCCGGGTCGAGCCCGGGGTGAGTACTCAACTGCATCGTCTGCGCGGCACCAGCGAGCGCTATCTGATCCTGCACGGACGCGGCCGAATGCAGGTCGGTGATCTGCCGCCGGGCGAGGTGGGTCCGGGCGACGCGGTGTTCATTCCCGCCGACACGCCGCAACGCATCGTCAACCTGGGCGACGAGGATCTGGTCTTCATCGCGGTCTGCACCCCGCGGTTCGTGCCCGAGTGCTACGAAGACCTGGAGGCCGCATGAGCGCCGCGCCCGGATTGCGCGAACGCTACCTGGGCTGCCTGCTCGGCCTGGCCTGCGGCGATGCGGTCGGCACCACGGTCGAGTTCCGCTCGCGCGGCAGTTTCGCGCCGCTGACCGACATGACCGGCGGCGGGCCGTTCGCGCTGCGCGCGGGCGAGTGGACCGACGACACCTCGATGGCCTTGTGCCTGGCGGCCAGCCTGATCCATCGCCGCGGCTTCGATGCGCGCGATCAGATGAATCGCTACTGCAACTGGCGCTCGCACGGCTACATGAGCAGCAACGGCGAGTGCTTCGACATCGGCATGACGGTGAGCGCGGCGCTGGACCGGTATCGCAAGAGCGACGATCCGTATGCCGGCGATCCCGGTCCGCGCGCGGCCGGCAACGGCGCGCTGATGCGCCTGGCGCCGGTGCCGATGCTGTGGCGCCTGGATGCGCGTCGCACCGGCGATTACGCGGTTGAATCCACTCGCACCACCCACGGCGCGGCCGAAGCGCTGGACTGCTCGCGCTTGTTCGCCGCGCAATTGCGCGCGGCGTTGATGGGCGCCGGCAAGGAGGCGGTGCTGGCGCCGTCGATACCGTTGCTCGGCAGCGAAAAAGTCGCGGCGATCCATGCTGGCGCCTATGCCGGCAAGCGCGAGGCCGAGATCGTCGGCTCGGGCTACAGCGTCGAGTCGCTGGAAGCGGCGTTGTGGTGTTTTCTGCACACCGGCAGCTTCGAAGCGGCGGTGCTGCGCGCGGCCAACCTCGGCGACGATGCCGACACCACCGCGGCGATCTGCGGGCAGATCGCCGGCGCTTATTACGGCGTGGATGCGATCCCCGCCGCGTGGCTGGACAAGCTGGTGATGCGCGAGGAGATCGGTCGCATGGCCGAGGAGTTACTGCAGCTATCGGACGACCCGGCCGGATTGGCCTGAGCCGAGATAGTTCGAGCTGCGTTGGTTTGAGCCGTACTGTTTTGATTGGTTCGAATCGGGCCAAGGCCGGCGTCTCGCCGGCGCTGAGTCGTCGCGGTCTGCAGATCGTTCTGCAGACCGCGCGCCGACTGCGTAGCGACTACGCGCGCCGTCGCCTCAACCCGCGGTAACGTCGCGCAATTCCCACCCGCTGCCGGCGAGCAATCGCAGGCGATGCTTGAGCACGGTGCCGGACAAGGTCGTGGTGACCACCAGGTCCATGCGCAGATCGCGTTGTTCGCCGTGCACGACCGCGCTGGGATCGGTGGCGCCGAGCATCGGGTCGACTTCGTCCGGATCGGGCTGCTTGGCGCGCCAGCGTTCGAACAGCTCGTCGCCGCGCAACGCCGATTGCAGCTGCGCGGCGAAGCCTTCCGAACTGATCGCGGTGAACGACAGGTCGGCGTCGTTGCCGCGTGCGCGATCGGCGTCGGGAATGCTCAGGTAATAACGGGTGGCCATGCGTGGGTCTCGATTGCAGGATCGATCAAGGGTAAACGCGCCGATATGCGCCAGGCGTGAATATCGCGCGAGTGCGCTACGTGGGTCGCGCTTGTGGAGTGCTAATGTTGTTAGCGATGTGTTATCGCGCGGAAACGCAAATCCCCCGCGGCCCCCTTTCAAGACGGGGAAGACAAGCGGGCGGCTTCAGGGTGGGCAAACCACATGGTGTCGTTCGACCGCACAAACAAACGATGGACACATCTCGAAGCCGACATCGCCAAACCCTTCCCATCCCCACCAGAAACCTCCCCCCTTTGAAAAAGGGGGGCAGGGGGGATTTGCTCTTCGCTCTTCAGCGCCTACGCCGAATACCGCGCCACCCCATCACTCCTCATCATGATCGTGCGCCTCATGCGGCCCATGCCCCTTCGGGCAATGGCACACCGAGGTCGGCCCGAACTCAGTGCCGAAAGTGCGGCCGTCGCGATGGCGCTGCCAGTAGAAATTCGGCGCCTTCTCGGCCTTGTTGCCCAGTTCGGCCATGTCCGCGTCGACGTCGAACAAGCGCCCGTCGACCATCACGTAACGCGTGTCGATGGTCGCGCGGATGTTTTCCAGCGGGTTGCTGTTGAGCACCACCAGGTCGGCCTTCTTGCCGGTCTCCAGCGAGCCCAGCTGCTTCGACATGCCCAGGTAATCGGCGCCGTCGATGGTCGCCGCGCGCAGCGCTTCGAAATTGCTCATCCCCCCCTGGGTCAGCATCCAGATTTCCCAGTTCGCCGACAGGCCCTGCAACTGACCGTGGCCGCCGACCTGGATCTTGATACCCGCGTCGCGCAGCTTCTTGACCGACTTGGCGACCTGGATATGCCAGTAATCCCAGTCCGGCGCGGTTTCGCGGCGGATCGAGCGCGCATCCAGGGTTTCGCGCGGGAAGAAGCGATTGAGCTTCTTGTCTTCCCACACGTTGTCGCGCGCGTACCACCAATACTCGCCGGACAAACCGCCGTAGCTGACCACCAGGGTCGGTGTATTGCGCACATCGGTCTGCCGCCACAGTTCGACCACGTCCTTGTACAGCGGCGCGACCGGGATGTTGTGCTCGATGCCGGTGGCGCCGTCGAGGATCATCGGCAGGTTGTGGTTGAAGGTCGAACCGCCTTCCTCGACCACCAGCATGTTGAGTTCGCGCGCGGCCTGGTTGATCTGCTGGTGCTGTTCGCGCCGCGGCTGGTTGTAGCTTTTGACCGAGAACGCGCCGTTGGCCTTCATCCGGCGCAGGTGACTGCGCGCGTCGTCGATCGAGTTGATCACCGCCTTGAAGTCGCCGTCGGCGCCGTACAGGATCGTGCCGGTCGAAAACACGCGCGGGCCGACCATCTTGCCGGCCTTGAGCAGTTCGGCTTCGGAGAACACGAACTCGGTCGTCGCCGAGGGATCGTGCATGGTGGTGATGCCGAAGGCGAGGTTGGTGTAATAGGCCCAGTTCTGCTGCGGCACCACGCCCCGGCCGAAATGCGCGGCATGCGCATGCACGTCGATGTAGCCCGGCACGATGGTCTTGCCGCTGGCGTCGATGCTGCGCGCGCCGGCCGGCACGCTGACCGACGCGCTCGGGCCGACCGCGACGATCTGGTCGCCGCGGACCACCACGGTGCCGTCCTCGATCACTTCCTGATTGTTCTCCGCATCGCGCATGGTCACCACGCGCGCATGGGTGAACGCGACCGTGTCGCTCGGCGCGTACACCGGCAGGTCCAGGCCGACCGGGATGCCGCGTTCGTCGGCCGACGGTTTCGCGGGCGTCGCCGGTGCGCCCGGCAAGAACGCGAACGCCTGGTTGAGCGGGCGCGAGTAGTACTGATTGCCGACCATCCAGTGCAGCGACTTGGAATCGGCCGACCAGTGCAAGTAACTGCCGACATCGGCGCTGACCGGCGCGATCGGCAGGGCCTTGCTGTCCTTGCTCAATTCCACCGACGCGCCGGCGGTCATCAGCGGCGCGACGTAAGCGTTGAACAGTTCGGTGAACGCCACCCACTTGCCGTCCGGGCTGATGCTGACCGAGTCGACGTACTTGAGATTGAACACTTCGCGCTCGTCCTCGCCGTTGAGTCCGACCGACATCAGCTTCTTCTTCAGCCCGCTGCCGCTGAGGTAATAGATACGCGTGCCGTCGGCGCTGAATTGCGGCGACTCGCCGCTGGTGGCCACGCGCACCGGCCGGCTGCCGTCGGCGTTCATCACGTAGATTCCGCGATCGACCGACCACAGGCTGCCGGTGAGTCCGCCGCCGCCGGTCCTGGCGTAGACGATGCGGCGCGCATCGGGCGAGAAGCGCGGGCCGTAATAGAAGCCCTTTTCCTGAGTCAGCCGCTTGCTGCCGCCGCCGCCCGCGCCGGTGACGTAGATCGCGCTGAGCGCTTCGTCCGACCACGTCGTGTACAGCAGCTTGCTGCCGTCGGCGCTGAAGCTGGGCTGGTATTCGTAGAGGTTGTCGTTGCCGGTCAGCCGCTCGGGCTTGCCGTCGGGCAGACGCTTGCGCCACAACTGGCCGACCGCGTGGAAGATCAGGGTCTTGCCGTCGGCGCTGGTTGCGACATCGCGGATCATCTTCGGCGCGAAGCGGCCTTCGTCGAGCTTATGTTCGAAGCGCAGCGGTGCGGCGACGGTCTGTTCGACCTTGGCGGCGAACGGAATCTGTTCGTGCTTGCCGTCGGCGATCGACACCCGCCACAGCTTGCCCTGCGCCCAGATCACCACCGATTTCGAATCCGGGGTCCAGTCGAAATTCGCGTACGGGCCGAAGATCGCCCACGCCTCCTGCATGTCGTGCGACAGCCCGTCCCACACCGGCCGCGCTTCGCCGCTGGCCAGGTCGAGCACGTGCAGCACCGACTTTTCGCGGATGCGTTTGACGAACGCCAGCGACTTGCCGTCCGGCGACGGCTGCGGCCGCACCGCGCCGCCGCCGGTGTCGATCACCGTCGCGCTCTTGCCGCTCTGGCGGTCCAGGCGCTTGATCGCGTAGATCGTGTCGTGTGGGTTTTTGTTGTACTGGAAGGTCGGGCCGCCGCTGACGTCTTCGGAGTAATAGACGTAGCGCCCGTCCGGCGACACCGCCGGTTCGCCCAGATCCTGCTGATCGTTCTTCTGCTTGGTCAGCTGCAGTCCGCCGCCACCGCCGGCGGCGTGGTAGATCCACAACTCGCCCGCGCCGAGCGAGCGCTCGCCGGTGAAATGCTTGCGGCCGATCAGGAACTGGCCATCGGGTGTCCACGCCGGGTTGTTGAGCAGACGGAAATCTTCCTTGGTGACCGCGGTGGCGTTGCTGCCGTCGGCCTTCATCCGCCACAGGTTGTTGCCGCCGCCGCGGTCGGAGGTGAAGGCGATCTCGCGGCCGTCGGGCGAGAAGCGCGGTTGCACGTCCCAGGCCGGGCCGCTGGTGATGCGCCGCGCCTGACCGCCGCCGATCGGCAGCAGGTAGATGTCGCCGAGCAGGGTGAAGGCGATCTGGCGGCCATCGGGCGAGACGTCCAGATCCATCCAGGTGCCTTCGTCGGTGTCGAAGGCGATCGACTTGGTCGGGCCGTGGGCGGCGTTGACGTCCCACTTCTTCTCGTCCTTGTCCTCGCCCTTGCCCACGCCCTTGGCGGTCTGCGCCGAGGCGCGCGCCGGGTCGGTGCCGGCGGGTTTGAGCGCGTCCTGCTCGAGCTGTGCGGCCGGCTTGTCGGCGTCCTTCTTGTCGCCGGCCTGTTTGTCGTCGCCCTGTTTGGCATCGCCCGACTTGTCCTGGGGCGCGGGCTGCGGCGGAGTCTGAGCATGCGCCGCGCTGGCGGACACGGCGGCGAGCGCGCTGGCGAGCGCGAGAACGAGCAGGCGGTGAGTGGGCATCGAGCGGGCTACCTGGGGCTGACAAACCCCGAGGCTAACCTGCATGGATGGGCGGGGCGTGGGCTGGAAGTCGTGGTTGGGGGGATTGCGGTGAGGCTTGGCTGTCGGTGCTGTCGTTTGAGAAGGTCACCTCTACCGAGGTGGACTCCGCGCTGCATAAGCGAAGCCGAAACTTATTAGGCGCTATCCCACTGGTCCGTCATTCCCGCGAAGGCGGGCTCTGCTTTATTTCGGCGAAGCCGAACATCCAGAGCCTTCAGCGTCATCCCACCAGAACGTCATTCCCGCGAAGGCGGGCTCCGCTTTACTTCGGCGGAGCCGAACATCCAGCGACTTTGGCCTTGCAAGACTTCAAGCGTTCTCGCACGAAAGGCACTGGATGTTCGGCTCCGCCGAAGTAAAGCGGAGCCCGCCTTCGCGGGAATGACGGTAGGGAAGTACGTTGGAATATGGGAGTACGTTACTTCGGATAGTTTGCGTAACCGGCAGTGATGGACCGCTACGCTCTAACCGACTCCCGACTCCCGACTCCCGACTCCCGACTCCCGACTCCCGACAACTCACCCAGCAAATTCCGCCTTCTCCGCCGCGAACCCCACCACCAGCGCGCCCTTGCCGACATTGACCATGCCGGTCAGGCTCATCACGCTTTCGAACAGTTCGACGTTGTTGTCGCGGCAGACCGTGCGCAGGCGCTCGTATCCGGGCAGCGCGCGCAACTCGGCCAGTTCGCCGCCGTAGCTCAGACACACGGTCGGCGTCAGCAGGCCGTCGCCGCCGCTCGCGCCGGCCTTGCGCGCGGTGAATTCGAGCAGTTTCTGCGCGGCGTTCTCGTAACCCTTGATCTTCGCCACCGGCCCGGTTTCGCCGCGGTTGCAGTGCAGCACCGGCTTGATGTCGAGCGCGGTGCCGAGCGTGGCGCTGAGAAAACTCACGCTGCGATCGCCGCGCACGCGGGTGCGCGCGCGCAGGTAGTTGAGGTCGCGCGGAATCAGATAGCCGTGGGTGTGCAAGGCCAGATGCTCCAGTCGCGCGCGGATCTTCGGCGCGCCCTCGCCGGCGTCGCGCAGGCGCACCGACTCGACCGCGGTGATGCCCTGCGCCGCGAACAGGTTGAGCGTGTCGATCACCCGCAACGCGAACGGCGTGTTGATCCCGGCCGCGCTGCGCACCGGTCGGTAGTCGTTGAGGATCGCGAAGCTCGCCTGATTGGCGTTCTCGTACACCGGGCTGCGGGTCTTGGTGATCGTCATGCAGAACACGTAGTCGTAGTCGATCGCGAACTGGCTGACGAACAGATCGCGGATCTGCTGCACCGAGAACGGCGTGGTCTCGGCTTCGAAACCGCGCTCGGCCAGATGCGTGTTCAGGAACTGCAGCGTGGCTTCTTCGTTGCGGTGGTCGGCCAGCACCGCCTGGCCGATGCGTACCGTGATCGGTAGCAGATGGATGCGATTGCGTTGCAGATACTCCAACGGCAAATCGCAGGCCGAATCGACGACGAGTCCGATGCGCATGGTCCCCCCCGGGTCGTGGCGCGTGGCGGTTAAGTGTGACCGCAGCATACCTTTTCGGGTCCGGTGTCACCGTCGGCGCGGTGCCTGATTTGCGGTCGGGTTCAGGCTCGACGCTGAATGCCGACAGGCAGCCGTTGCAGGCGTTGCATTTCCGGATCCTCAAACAGTTCAGGATGTTGCAGTGCGTCAAGGGCGAAATCGTGTGCGTCGTTGCCCCAGAACAACTGCTTATCGATACTCAACGTTGGCACGCCGAATACACCGGCCACCAGAGCCGATTCGGTGTTGTCGCGCAGGGCCGCCTTGGTCGCGTCGGCGCCGATCGCGGCGGCGTCCACGCCGAGGGCCTGGATGACCGGGCTCAGCGCCTCGACGCTGTCGCCCGCCTGTCCCTGTTGCCAGATCCAGTCAAAGATCGCATCGACCGCGTCGTGGGTGTTGCCGGCGACGATGCACAGCCGCAGCGCGGTCAGCGGATTGAACGGATGCGCCGGCGGAAAACGCAGCGGCACGCCCTCGCGCCGGGCCGTCCACAGCACGTGCTGGTAAGTGAACTCGCGTTTGCCGAGGATCTCGGCCGGGCCTTTCTGGCCGTGCGCGGCGAGCACCGCGCCGAACGCGACCGGCATCAGGTCGATCGCGCGTTCGCGCGCCAGCGGGCGCAGCTTGTGCCAGTGCAGGTAGGCGAACGGCGAGATGAAATCGAAATACCAGCGCAGCGCGGGCGGCTGAGGGTCGCTCATGATCGAGTCCTTATTTCCAGGCGCCGAGGATCACGCCGTAGAGGATGAACTGGAGGATGTGGTAACCGCTGTCGATCATCCACAGCTTGAGGCTGCGTTGGGCGAAGGCGTAGTTGATGCCGAAGCTCATCGACACGAAGAACACGCCGACGACGAACCCGACCCCGAAGCCGTCGACCGCGTTGGCGCTGGGCGGCATCAGCATCGAGAAGATGGTCGCGGCCAGGAACGCGCAGACGATGGCGACGGCGAACACGCGGCCGGGATGGCCGGGCTTGGCGTCGGGATCGATGCCGGCCTCGCGGCACCAGGCCTTCTTGAACAACGGGCCGTACCACAGGCCGCCGAGCAGGAAGGCCGAAGCGGTGGCGGCGAGAATCGCGAGCCAATTAAGTTGCAGCAAAGACAAACTCATGCGCATTCCTCCGAAGCGAAAATATCAACAGCACCATCAACTCGCAGCAAAGACAAACTCATGAGTCTTCCTCCGAAGAAAAAATATCAGCAGCCCACTTAAACGGCAGCAGCGACAAGCTCATACGCAGTCGACCGAAGCGAAACTTATAGCCGCCGCAAAGCCACTGCCCGCCTGCCCACATCGTCATGCCGCGAACCCACGCGCATCGACCACGCCATGCCGCGGCCCGAAGCGCACGCCGCCGCCGGGGTAACGCCGACAGGATACGCTGCCGCTCGCGCGCTGGCTCGGCCCGAGTGCGTTTCGAGCGACGGGACGTTTTGCCACCGCGATGAAGTCGCATGAGCCGCGCTATCGTGTAGCCGCCATCGGTCGACTGCTTCATGGCGAGCGCGCTGGCCAGTCGGCGGGCCGTGCATGCACGGTGCAAGCCGGCCGTCGCATCCACCCTGCACCAACAGACAAATGACCGAGCGCAGTCCTCTATCCCCGCCGTCCTCGCGGACGGTTCGTTCCGAACCTCGAGCCGCCATGAAACAACACGCGTACGCCATCGTCGTCCGGCTGTTCTTGTTCATCGCTCCGCTGTATGCGCTGCACCTGTTCGCGCTCAACGCGTTCGAGCAGGCGCGCGGTCAGGAGCATCGTGGCGATACCGGGCTCGGGATCGCCATCGTGCTGGGCCTGGTATCGCTGACGATGTTGCTGGGGTTCTTCATCGACTTCATCGTCCAGATCAGACGCAAGTGGCCAGCCGGCTATCTAACCGACGCGATCATTCTGTTGGCCTTGCTGATGCCGTTCGGCTGGTTCGCATGCAATTGGTACGGGCTGGGCGAGAACCTCGCCTGCAAGCTGCCGCTGAGCGGGTTCGGCGCCTTTCTGGAATGGATGAACCTGTAACGCGCGATCGCGGGTTCCCACCGAAACCTTGCGCGGCCCTGTTCGACCTGTAGAAGCAGTGACCGGCGCAAGGTGGCGCACGCCGCAGGGGCAAAAGCCCATCGACGCCATCGAGCGCTACGACGACTGGGGCCGGCGGTGGGCATTCTTCGACACGGTGGCATCGGACGGATCGCTCGACGATGCCGATCGCCGCGAGTGGGCGATCGTGTGGGCCGCGGTTTGCGAGTACCGGCTATGGGCGTCGGGCAGCCTTGGCGAGGCCGGGGCCCAGGCGGAAATCGCCATCGCTTCGAGTATCCCCTGACTTTCCCGGCGCGCCTGTAGACGCTTGGCCAACGCGGCGGCGTACCAATCGCGCTAGCGAGAGCCGGCGCCCTCCCGGATCGCGACCCGGCCGGCGCGATCGGCGCCGGCCGGACCCTCGGTCCAAGACTTCAACTACGCGAACTCAATTCCCCGACGGCGCCGGATACGCGCGCGGCAAGCCGTTGTCGGGCCTCATATAGCGATCGCGCAGCTCGGTCTGGCGGCTGCGCATTTCAATCGCGCGGCCGTCCATCCACACCTGCAGCGCGACGCTGCTGACATCGAGCGGGTCGGCGCTCCACAAGACCAGATCGGCGCGCTTGCCCGGGGCGATCGAACCGACTTCGCCGGCCACGCCGAAGGCTTCGGCCGGCACCCGGGTCAGTCCGGCCAGGCCGGCGTCCCAGGGCAGGCCGGCGGCGACCGCGTTGCCGGCCAGCTGTCGCACTTTGCGCGCGTTGTGCGAGGCGCCGCCTTCGCTGAAACCGACCGCGACCCCGGCCGCCTGCAGGCGCGCGGCGTTTTCCATGCTCGCGCCGACCTGATCGAAATCGCTGGGCAGGTTGGACAGCGGGTTGACGAACACCGGCACCTTGGCCGCCGCGAGTTGCGGAGCCAGGCGCCAGGCCTCGCCGCCGCCGGCGATCGCGATGCGCAATTGGTGTTTCGCCGACCAACGCAGCAACTGGCGGATGTCGGCGGCGCGATCGACGCCGAACACGATCCGGCCGCCGCCGCCGAAGTATTTCTGCAAGGCCGCGCGCCCGGCCGGGGTCAGCAGCGCGGCGTGGTTGTCCGGGGTGATGCGGCCGCGGCTTTCGTCGATCAGTTGGTCGAGGATCATCCACTGAGCCGCGCGCGAGCTGCCGCTCAGGCCCAGGCCGTCCTTGCCCAGACGCACGAACAGCACCCGCGGGCCGATCGGGTCGGGGCCGCCGTCGAGGCGTTCGATGCCGCCCTGGCCGGCGACGATCGAGCCGCCGGTGGCGGTGCCGGCGCCGAGCAGGGTCCAGCCGATGCCTTCGATGCGCGCGACCGGGATCAGCACCGAATCGGGGTTGTAGGCCAGGGTCACGTCGAACTCCGGCCGCACCGTCATTTCCTTGGTGTCGGCGCCGAGCGCGACGGTCTGGTCGACCGTGGATTTTTCGCCGGAGACTTCCTCCAGGCCGATCTCGGTGATGCCGCCGAACAGGGTCGGGGTCAGCGGCCGGCCTTCGGCCTCGATCACCTTGACCCCGGCCGGCGCGCTCAGGCCCTTGCCGACCGCGCGCACCACGCCGTTGCCGACCAACACGTCGGCGCCTTTCAGCGTGCCTTGCGCGGTCGCGGTGTGGACCGTGGCGTTGCGGATCAGGACGTTCTGCGCGGGCGCGGCGAAGCTCGCGCCCAACAACAACGCGGCGAACAGCGGCGCGCGCCGCAACACGGACACGCGGCTCATCGCACACCTCCGATCTGCGGCGCCGTCCGCGCAGCCGGTTGTCCGAGCATGAAATCCGACTTCGGCTGCCGCGACGGATCGGCGCGGTCGTAGATGCGCGCGCCGTCGATGTAGACCTGCTCGGCCTTGGCGTAGACGCTGAAAGGATTGCCGTTCCACACCACCACGTCGCCCATCTTGCCCGGCTCCAGGGTGCCTGTGCGCTCGCCGATGCCCAGCGCCTTGGCCGGGTTCTGGGTCAGCCAGCGGATCGCGCGTTCCGGCGCGATGTCCATGCCGGCCAGGCGCGCGTGCGCCATGACCTTGGCCGCTTCCTGGTTGAGCCGCTGGATGCCTTCCTCGGAATCGGAATGCACGATCGCGCAGCTCTTGGCCGGGCGGTCGACGATGGCGATGTTTTCCTGGATGCCGTCGAAGGCCTCCATCTTGAAGCCCCACCAGTCGGCCCACAGCGCGCCGCACACGTTCTCGGCGGCGAGCCGATCGGCGATCTTGTAAGCCTCCACGCCGTGATGGAAAGCGGCGACCTTGAAGCCGAATTCCTTGGCCAGGTCGAGCATCGTGGTCATCTCGTCGGCGCGGTAGCAGTGGATGTGGACCAGGATGTCGCCCTTGATCGCGCCGGCGAGGGTGTCGAGCTTGAGGTCGCGCTTGCCGCCGGTGTCCTTCTCGCTGTCGGCGCCATTGGCGGCGGTGGAGCTCTGCCACCAGCGCGACTTCTTCGGCGCGGCCGGCTTGGGCGTGGTCTTGCGCAGGTACTCGCTGGCGTCGATGAAGGCCGCGCGATATCCGGCGACATTGCCCATGCGCGTGCCCGGCGAGGTGTTGCGGCTGCCGTAGACGCGCTTGGGGTTTTCGCCGCAGGCCATCTTCAGGCCCCACGGCGCGCCGGGGAATTTCATGCCCTGGTAGGTCGTGGACGGGACGTTCTTGAGGGTGACGCCGCGGCCGCCGATCAGGTTGGCCGAGCCGGGCAGGATCTGCAGCGAGGTGACGCCGCCGGCCAGCGCGGTCGCGAAGCCCGGGTCCTGCGGCCAGATCGAATGCTCGGCCCACACGTTCGGGGTGACCGGGCCGGTCATTTCATTGCCGTCGCTGTGCGCGCCGACGCCGGGGCTGGGGTACACGCCCAGGTGCGAATGGACGTCGATGATGCCCGGGGTGACCCATTTGCCGGTCGCGTCGACCCGGGTGGCGTCGGCCGGCGCGTCCAGCGCGGTGCCGACCGCGACCACCTTGCCGCCCTGCAACAGCACGTCGGCGTTGTCCAGGCGCTGGCCGGTGCCGGTGAGGACAGTGGCGTGCTGCAGCAGCACCGGTCCGCCGGCGAGCGGCTTGTAGGTGCTGGGATACGGGTCCTGGGTGTAGCGCGAAGGTGCGGGCGCGGGCGTGGCGGCCTGCACGGCGCCGGCAAGCAGCGCCAGGCCGAAGCCGGCCAAGAGCGGTCGGAGCATGGATGTCCCCATGAAAGGCGAGCGAAAGCGTGCGGAAGGTGGTCGGAACCGAACTTTGGAACCGTAGCCGCCGCTTTCGCCGCTGCCAACCCTGACTAAGGTCATGGGCGGTGCGACAATGGCCGGACAACAACAAGAACAGGCGAAAACGATGAAAGACAAAGAACAGATCGTCGAAAACTGGCTGCCGCGCTACACCGGCGTGCCCCTGGACCAGTTCGGCCAGCACATCCTGCTGACCAATTTCGGCGGCTACCTGCATACCTTCGCGCGCCTGACCGGCGCGGAGATCGTCGGCCTGGACCGGCCGATGCCGAGCGCGACCTTCGACGGCATCACCATGATCAATTTCGGCATGGGCAGCCCGAACGCGGCGACGATGATGGACCTGCTGTCGGCGATCATGCCGCAGGCGGTGCTGTTCCTCGGCAAGTGCGGCGGGCTCAAGCGCAAGAACGAACTGGGCGACCTGGTCCTGCCGATCGCGGCGATCCGCGGCGAAGG
Source organism: Lysobacter sp. Soil_N_51 (assembly GCF_057655755.1). Classification (NCBI taxonomy): domain Bacteria; kingdom Pseudomonadati; phylum Pseudomonadota; class Gammaproteobacteria; order Lysobacterales; family Lysobacteraceae; genus Lysobacter; species Lysobacter sp. Soil_N_51. The sequence goes on from NZ_JBDGLR010000002.1 coordinate 147,240, forward strand.
CACCTCCAACGACTACCTGCTGCCGGAAGTGCCGGCATTGCCGGCGTTCGCGCTGCAGCGCGCGGTCTCGACCATGATCCGCGACCTGGGTCACGACTACTGGACCGGCACTGTCTACACCACCAACCGCCGGGTGTGGGAGCACGACGAAGCGTTCAAGGAACGCCTGCGCGCGATGCGCTGCATGGCCATCGACATGGAAACCGCGACCGTGTTCGCCGCCGGTTTCGCCAACCGCATCCCGTGCGGCGCGCTGCTGCTGGTGTCGGATCAGCCGATGATTCCCGAAGGCGTCAAGACCGAAGCTTCGGATGCGAAGGTCAGCGCGAGTTTCGTCGATACGCATATCAATGTCGGCATCGAAGCGTTGAAGCTGATTCGCCGGCATGGCAAGTCGGTGAGGCATTTGCGCTTCGACGAATAAGGCGGAAGGCGGCCCTCACCCCGACCCTCTCAGCTCTGCACTCCCGTTGGTCGCCGCAGGCGGGAGAGGGAGAATTGCGACGCGGGCCTACTAACAATTTCCGCCACGCAAAAAATTGCTGTCAAGCAAGCGAAAAGATATCTTCACGCTCCGCTTCATAGCCCCTCTCCCGCTTGCGGGAGAGGGGTTGGGGTGAGGGCCAAAAGCACCAACGCGGCCATTTTGTTGCCGCCGACCCCTGGCCGAAACAGCCTGAATCGTTTACCCATGTCACAAACAAAATCCCTATTTTTATAGGGGTTTTGCGACGCGCGACACGCGACATCGCATGAGCTGAGACCTTCGAAGACGACACTGTGGACCAAGGCCGGAGGACAGGTCATGGAACAGCTGATCTTCACCATCATCGGCGCCCTGCTGACCTGGGCGTTCTACTTCATCCAACGCATCGCCGAACGTCGCGGCACCGTCGACGCGATCGAACGCGGCAAGCAATTGCTCGCGCTCAAGCAGGAACTCGACGGCGCGCACACCAGCGTCGAGGAACTGCGCCGGTTCGAAAACCGCCTGATCGGCAAGGCCGAAACCGCCGCGCGCATCGCCGACAACTACTTCGGCAAGGCCGAAGCGATCGCGCGCGACAGCGACGACGACGGCGTCAGCCAGGCCGACATGAGCCGACATGCGATCGCCGAACTCGGGCGCGAGGAAGTGCGGCTGGACGGGCTGGTCGCGCATCTGCGCAAGCAGCTCGACAGCGACGGCCTGGCCGCGTTCGAGCAGGCGCACCAAGCGTGGCTGGCGTTTCGCGAAGCGCACGCGCGCTTCGTCTCGCAATCGTACTCGGCCGGCTCGATCCGCCCGCTGATCTATGCGGTGACCATGGAGAGTCTGACCGTGGCGTGGATCAACGAGCTGGAGACGCAGCTGGGCGAGGGTGAGGCGGGTTGATTGGGTGGCGCGATCGGAGCGCCGCGAAGCGTGGCCGTTGCTTTTGCTCGTCATCCCCGCGAAGGCGGGGATCCAGAGACTTCAGAGCAATCTCTCAAGAACGCCACTCTCGCCAAGGCGGGCTCCGCTTTACTTCGGCTCCACCGAAATAAGACGGAGCCCGCGTTCGCGGGAATGACGGCAGGAGAGTTACGGCAGGTCTTGGCAATTTGCCAGGACGCGAGGCGCCGTCCTTTGAAATCGAAGCATCAGCCATCGCCTGCCTCAATCCCGACTGTAGGAGCGGCGTGAGCCGCGACCGCGAAACCACGCTTGCGTCGTGATCGCGCGGTCGCGGTCGCGGCTCACGCCGCTCCTACAGTCGTAGCCCAAAGCGACGTCCCCACCGGTTGCCACGCCTCGGCGAAGAAGGCGGCTTCGCATTCGTAGGACACACCTCGCGCAGCGCATGCAAAGCCGACCGTGTACCGCCGACCGTGCCGCATCACCAATTGTTTGCTACGGTTCCATCATCACCTCCCGCGAGCCCCCGCATGCCCGTCACCGCCCAAGAAGTCGTCGCGTTCTGGCGCGACGCCGGTCCCGCCCGATGGTTCGACCGCAGCGACCATTTCGACCAGCAATGCCGCAGCGGCTTTCTCGAAGCGCACCACGCGGCCGCGCGTCGCGAATACGACGACTGGATCGAGCGCGACGCCGAATCGGCGCTGGCGCTGCTGATCCTGCTCGACCAGATCCCGCGCAACGTGTTCCGCAACAGCGCGCATTCGTACGCGACCGATCCGCTGGCGCGACATTACGCGCGGCGCGCGCTGGAAGTCGGCCACGATCAGCGCATCGAACCGGCGCTGCGTGCGTTTTTCTATCTGCCGTTCGAGCATTCCGAAGCGATCGAAGATCAGCGCCGCTCGGTCGAACTGCACCGCGCCCTGCCGGCGAACGACGACGGCACCGATGCCGCGCTGTGGGCGGTCAAGCACCTGCAGATCATCGAGCGTTTCGGCCGTTTCCCGCACCGCAACGCGGCGCTGGGGCGCGAGACCACGGCCGAGGAACAGGCCTATCTCGACGATGGCGGTTTCAAGGGCTGAGCGACGCGGCCCGCGCTCAACGTCGCGGCATCGAAGCCCCCTGTAGGAGCGGCGTAAGCCGCGACCGCGAAACATCGGTTGCCGGCGAAAAGCCCCATTAGCTCGTAACACCTCATAAGCCACCCTTGCGCCGGCCCGCGCGATTCGCAGTCGCGGCTCGCGCCGCTCCTACAGGGAGCTGGCAATGATCGCGGTGATCACCGACGAAAGCCGCACCAAGCCGGTATTACCTCGTAAGCCGACGTTGCGCCGGCCTGCGCGATTCGCAGTCGCGGCTCACGCCGCTCCTACAGGGGGCTATCGAGGCTTCGCGGCGGCTAGAAACAAAAACGGCCGCGATGGATGACATCGCGGCCGTCGTTCATCACATTCGCAGCGGATCAGTACTTCGCGATCGATCCATCCAGATCGGCCCAGGCGTCGATGCCGCCGATCACGTTGTAGACCTGGGTGAAGCCCTGCTGGCGGAAGTGTTCGGCCGCCTGCGCGCTGCGGCCGCCGTGATGGCACACGAACGCCAGCGGCGTGTCCTTGGGCAGCGATTCCAGCGCGTCGGTGCCGGCGTCGAAGGTGTCGAAGGCGACGCCGACCCGGGCGATCGCGCGTTCGTCGGCCGGACGCACGTCGACCAGGCGCAGGCTGCCGGCGCTCACGCGTTCGCTCGCTTGTTCCGGTGCGATCGACTGCACCGGCGGCGGTGCGTTGGGGTTGGTGATGACCAGGCCGCGACCGCGTTCGTCGTCGGCCCAGTCGATCGACACGCCGTCGGCTCGGCGCGCGTTGATCCAGTCGGTCTGCACGCGCACGCCGTCGATGTCCACCGCGACCGCGTCGGCATCGACCGGCGCCAGCTGCAGGCGCACGTTGTGGCGCGCGTCGACGTCGAGCTGCACGGCGAAGTTTTCGCCGGCGTTGGCGACCGCGTCGCGCAGCATCTGCGCCGCGGCCGGGGTGATGCTGAGCTTCGGCGGGCTGCGGTCCGGCGCGGGCAGGCCGAGCAGGCCGTGCAGTTCGCCGTTGCCGGCCATCTGCTCGATGATGTCGCTGCCGCCGACCAACTGCGCGTCGATATACAGCTGCGGGATGGTCGGCCATTCGCCGTAGACCTTGATGCCTTCGCGCAGGTCCGGGTTCGACAGCACGTCGATGTGGGCATATCCCTGCGGCAGCAGCGCGTTCAGCGCGCCGACGGCCTTGGCCGAGAAGCCGCACTGCGGCGCATTCGGCTCGCCCTTCATGAACAGCACGACGCGGTTGGACTGGAGCAGGGTTTCGATGCGCGAACGCAGGGCGGGATCGAGGGACATGGCGGTCTGTCTGGCGGGAATGAGGCCCACATGGGGGCGGCGCGCTGCCGCCGCAAGGTAGGATGCGGCACAGGGCACGCGCCCGCGCCGCTGGCGGCCATGCCGAATTGGCCCGAAACCCGTCAGCACAGCCCATCGGCTTGTGAAGGCTTCACGCCGGTGCTGTGCTGCTCCCGATTCCCGATTCCCGATTCCCGATTCCCGATTCCCGATTCCCGATTCCCGATTCCCGATTCCCGAGCCTCCCCCGATCCCTTGATGACCCCGACCGTCGCCCATCGCCCGCCGCGCCGACCCTTCGTCTGGCTGTGGCTGTTCGCCGCCTCGCAACTGGGCGTGATCGCGGTTTGGCTGGGCTGGGGCTGGCGAGCCGGGCTGTTGACGATGTTCGCGACCCACGCGGTGATCTTCTGGGGCACCTTGTGGCCGCGCTCGCGTCTGTTCGGGCCGGTCCTGAGCCGCCTGCCGACGCGCGAGCGCGAGGTCTGGCTGACCATCGACGACGGCCCCTCGGCCGACACCCCGGCCATGCTCGATCTGCTCGACGCGCACGCGGTCAAGGCGACCTTCTTCGTCGTCGCCGAACGCGCGCGCGCGCGGCCGGATATGTTGAACCAGATCGTGCAGCGCGGCCACGGCATCGGCCACCACAGCGCCGATCATCCCTCGGCGGCGTTTTGGCGACTGGGACCGGCGGCGATGCGGCGGCAGATCGTCGATGCCGACCGCACCTTGCGCGAACTCTTGCCCGGTTACCCGCTGCGCTGGTTCCGCGCGGTGGTCGGCATGGCCAATCCGTTCACCGCGCGCTGGCTGCGCGATTGCGGGTTGGCGCGGGTGGCCTGGACCGCGCGCGGTTTCGACGCGGTCGCCGCCGATCCGGCCACGGTGGTGGCGCGGATCGAACGCGGCCTGGTGCCCGGCGCGATCGTGCTGATGCACGAGGGCGCGCGGCACGGGCGCAATGTCGAGACGATGGCGATGCTGCTGGCGCGCTTGCAGGCGCTGGGCTATCGCTGCGTGGTGCCGGTGGTGCGATAGCCGATCCGGCAATGCCACGCGATATCGATGCCGGAGGCTTTTGTGGCAGGGGCTTCAGCCCCGACGCTGTTCGATCAGCTGCGATGAAGCCACGCCGCGATCGCAACGAAAGGCGTCGGGGCTGAAGCCCCTCCCACAAAAGACCTCGCTGCGTCGACGCGATCGCTATCGCGATTTATTTCGACGCCACGATCCGCCAGTTGTTGAATGGCGTGCGCCCGAACAACGGGGTGAATTCGACCTGTAACCCCGCCGCGAGCAGGCGCGCGCGCAGCGCTTCGCCGTCGGGGTAGTAACGCGGCATCGCATTCATCCAACCCAGCGCGCGCGCGAACAGATCGACCGCGAGGGTGACGCGCGCGCGCGCGGTGCCGTCGTCCAGGCCGGTGCGGATCACCAATTTCGCCCCGGGCGTGAGCATCGCGATCATCTGGTCGATCGCCTGCGCCTGAGCCGGGTACGGAATGAACTGCAGCACGTCGAGGATCACCACGTTGCCGCGATGCGTGGGCAGTTCGCGCGACAGGTCCATGGTGTCGAAGCGGGCGTCCTGCAGCCCGACCTTGGCGGCGGCGCGCACCGCGCGGCGGATCTTGGCCGCGTCGCTGTCGACCCCGCGGTAGGGCACGCGGATACCGTCGGCGTGCAGGGTGTGGGCGAGCAGGCCCAGCCCGCAGCCCAGATCCAGCAAGGGCGCATCGGTGCCACGCAGGGCCTCGCTGACGCCGGGGTAGAGCGGATCGCTGCTGAGCTTGGCGCGGCTGTAGTAATAGTCCCAGCGATTGCCGAGCGGATGTTCGGGCAGGTAGGCGCGGGCGATGTGCAACGCCTGTCCTGGAGCCATGGCTTGGGCCGCTGGGGTCATCGCTGGTCGAAGGCCGCGTCGCTGGGGTGGTCGGGCAGTTTGGCATTCCGCGCGCGGATGGGGAAATCCACGAATCGAGCGCTTGGCCGGAGTCCGACTGTAGGAGCGGCGTGAGCCGCGACCGCGACACCACGCCTGCGTCGTAACCGTGGTGTCGCGGTCGCGGCTCACGCCGCTCCTACAGGGGCTATCGGGCCGCGAATGGGCCGATGCGCTCAGGGTGACCGATCGCGCAACAAACCCATCGCCACCGGCAGCGCCAGCGCCGTCCACTGCGCATACATCGCCGCCGACGGATGCAGGCCGTCCTCGGCCACCATCGCCGGCTCGCTGCCGCGTTCGCGCGAAACCGGGGTGATGTCGACGAAGGCGACCCCGAGGCGCGCGCAGATTTCGCTGGCGGTGATATTGAACACGTCGAGTTCGGCGCCGATCGTGGCCGGGCCGCGCTTGTCGCTCGCGCCGAACGGGGTTGCGCCCCAGTCGGGGATCGACAGTACCAGCACCCGATCGCTGCGGCCGTGCGCATAGCCGATCGCGCGTTCCAGCAGCTCGCGGAACTCGCCCGCGTACTGGCTCGCGCCGCGGCCGCGGTATTGGTTGTTGACCCCGATCAGCAGGCTGACGAAATCCCATTCGCCCAGCGGCTCGGCCAGGTCCAGCGCGAGCGCGAGTTCGTCGGTGGTCCAGCCGGTGGTGGCGATGATGCGCGGCGCCGCCACGGCGATGCCGCGTTCGCTCAGGCCGGCCGCCAGTTGCACCGGCCAACGTCCCGACTCGGCGACCGCTTCGCCGATGGTGTAGCTGTCGCCCAGCGCGAGGTAACTGAACTCGCTCACCGACGGATCAGGCGACCGCGGCGGACAGCGCCTGCGCGTTGTGCTCGGCGCGCTCGGCTTGCAGGTCGAGCACGCGCTCGATCCGGCCGAACACTTCGCGCACGTCGGCCGGCTGCGGCAGCAACGTCACCCGGAAGTGATTGCGGTAGGGCACGTTGAAACTGGAGCCGGGCACGACCAGCACGTCTTCGGTTTCCAGCAACTCCAGCGCGAAGCGGTGGTCGTCGAAACCCTGCGCGGCGGCGCCGACCACGGCCGGGAACGCGTACAGCGCGCCGGCCGGCTGGACCAGTTGCAGATGCTTGCTGGCTTCGACCGACTCGATCACCGCGCGGCGCGCTTCGTACAGACGGCCGCCGGGCGCGCACAGCGGCGCGATGGTGTCTTCACCGTTGAGCGCGGCTTCGATCGCGAACTGGCCCGGCACGTTGGCGCACAGGCGCAGCGCGCCGAGCAGGTCCATGGCGTGATGGAAATCGCCGCTGGCGACCGGATCGCCCGACAGCACCGCCCAGCCCACGCGCCAGCCGCAGGCGCGATGGACCTTGGACAGGCCGCCGAAGCTCAGGCACGGCAGGTCGCCGGCGATCGGCGCGACCGGCACGAACTGCGCGCCGTCGTAAAGAATGGAGTCGTAGATTTCGTCGCACATCAGCAGCAGCTTGTGCTTGGCGGCGATGGCAACGATGCGTTCGATCAACTCGCGCGGATAGGCCGCGCCGGTCGGGTTGTTCGGATTGATCAGCACGATCGCGCGGGTGCGGCTGGACACCAGTTGCTCGATCTCGTCCGGATCGGGCAGGAAGCCGTTCTCGGGCTGGCAGCGGTAATACACCGGGCGGCCGTCGTTGAGGATGGTCGCGGCCGACCACAGCGGGTAGTCGGGCGAGGGCAGCAGCACTTCGTCGCCGGGATTGAGCAGCGCGCGCAGCGACAGGTCGATCAGCTCGCTGACGCCGTTGCCGACGAACACGCGTTCGGGCGAAGCGTTGGGCGTGCCGCGCTTCTTGTGGAACGCGGCGATGGCTTCGCGCGCGGCCGGCAGGCCTTGCTGATGGGTGTAGGGATCGGTGTCGGCGATGTGGTCGGCGATCGCGCGCTGCAGGTGCTCGGGGGCGCGGAATCCGAACGCGCCGGGGTTGCCGATGTTGAGCTTGATCTGCTTGCGACCCTGGGCCTCCAGCTCGCGGGCTCGCCGGGCCAATTCACCGCGGATTTCGTAACGGACTTCGGACAGGCGTTCGCGGGTTTTCAGGGGCGGCAAGGACATCGCGGCGGGTCGGGGTCGATGAAAGTGGCGTCCAGACTAGCTGAATCGGCTTCAGGATTCAGCGGGGGCGGGGTGGGCAGGGGATCGGTCGCTTTCGACCGCACGCACGATTCGACGATCCGGCCAACGTCGCGGGCCGGCCCCGGCCCGCAAACCGGCGCGCCGACCGATCGATTCGGCCCAAAAGCCGCACGCGGCCTATAGAATCGCGCCATGCCCAATGCCTGTCGCGCCTTTGACTCCTGAATTCGCCGCCTTGCAGGCGATCGGTTGGCCGATCACGGCCGAAGACCCGTTGCCGGCCGATCCGGTCTGGCGCCAGGCCCTCGCCGACCACCCGCGGGCCCGCCCGGCGCGGGTCACCGAGCAGCACCGCAGCGGCTACGTGGTCTCCGACGGCCCCGACAGCGGTTACCGGGTCGAGTCCCTGCCCGAGTGGCAGCGCGCGGCCAATTACAAGAAAGGTTCGCTCGCGCCCGAGCAACGGCCCGGGGTCGGCGACTGGATGCTGGTCGAGGGCGAGCCCGAACGCGCCAAGGTCGTGGCCCTGCTGCCGCGCTACAGCGCGATCAAGCGCGGCGCGGCCGGCGAGCATTACAAGCAGCAGCTGATCGCGGCGAACATCGACACGGTGTTCGTGGTGTGCGGGCTGGACGGCGATTTCAATCCGCGCCGGATCGAACGTTATCTGTTGCTGGTGCGCGGCGGCGCCGAGCCGGTGATCGTGCTGACCAAGGCCGACGAAGCGCTCGCCGCGAACGAGCATGCGGTGGCCGAGGCCAGCGGCGCGCTGATCGAACTCGCGCAGGGCGTGGCGATCCGCGCGGTCAATGCGCGCGATCGCGAAAGCAGCGTCGCGGCGATGTCGCCGTGGCTGAAGCCCGGGCGCACCGTGGTGCTGGTCGGGTCTTCCGGCGCCGGCAAGTCGACCCTGACCAACAGCCTGCTCGGCAACGAACGCATGAAGACCGGCGCGGTGCGCGAAAGCGACGCGCGCGGCCGCCACACCACCACCCATCGCGCCTTGATCCCGCTGCCGTCGGGCGCCTGCCTGATCGACACCCCCGGCATGCGCGAACTCAAGCCGACCGGCGAAGAGGACGTGGCCGAGAATTTCGCCGATGTCGAAGCGCTGGCCGAGCAGTGCAAGTTCCGCGATTGCTCGCACGCGAGCGAACCGGGCTGCGCGGTGCGCGAGGCGATCGAGAACGGCAAGCTGGACCCGCAGCGGTTTGCCAGCTATCTGAAGTTGAGCGGCGAGGTCTCGGGCGCGGCCAGCAAGCTCGCCAACCGGCGCGCGCACAAGACCGATATCAAGGCGCCGGGGAAGCCCGCGGGCAAGCCTTCGAACAAGAGTTCGGGCGATAAGCATGGGCGGCGTTGAGCGCGGCGGTCTGGGATCGCGCGGGTGGGGTGGCCGTTTGCTTTGTCTTCTCGGAGAGCAAAAGCAAAAGCAAATCCCCCCTGCCCCCCTTTTGCAAAGGGGGGAACAGCACGGGTTTGCGGGTGATGACGCGTCGGTCTTGAAGCGTGGTGTGCGGCGGGTTTGTTGCCACGACCGCGGTGAACGTCATCCCGATTGCATTGAGAGCCATCGCCGCTGCAGCGAAACCTGTTGCGACCGCGGCGAACGCCATCGCCTCATCAGGCAAGCGACAAACCTCGCCGATCGCCTCCCCCCTTTGCAAAAGGGGGGCAGGAGGGATTTGCTTTTGCTGTCGCTCCAGCCTTTGCCAACAGCGCCAACACCGAATCCCAACCGCCCCCGCGGACCCCGCCCATGAGCCTGCCGCCCCCGCCCAGCCTCGCCTCCGACATCCAGCACCACGCCGCGCTCGACGCGCGCATGGTCCGCGCCGCGCGCGGCATCAAACTGCTGACCATGGCCAGCTGGCCGGCCGGGCTGGAAGCGCCGTTCCTCGCCGACTACGCGCGCGGCGTCGCCCGGCTGCCGGTGATCGATTACCCCAAGCACGATTTCAGCGAAGTACGCGCCGAACTCGAAGCGGTCGCGAACGAAGCCGATCCTGACCATCCGCTCGGCGAATACCTGATCGAATCGGCGCATTCCTGGGGCATCGCCGCGCAATTGCTCGAATGCCTCGGCACCCCGCAGGTCACCGACTACTCGGTGCAATTGTTCGGAAAACCTGATGTCGCCCTGCCCGGACAAGGCCCGAGCACCCGCGAAGCGGCCAATCACTTCATTTCCATCGCCAACGAACTAGATCGCGAACTGATGTCGCCGGCGGAAACCGTGGAAATCTCCGCGACCGCGTTGAGCCTGCAATTGCAGCGCGACCTCGACGATTATTTCGACACCCGCGTGATCGACGTGGTCCTCGATCCGACCCTGATCGCCAAGGCCGCGGCCGGTGCGACCCGCATCCGCCTGCGCACCGGCGCGGCGTTCAGCGATTACGACCGCCACCAGCTGCTGCAGCACGAAGCCTTCGTGCATTCGCTGACCGCGCTCAACGGCCGCGAACAACCGGTGCTGCCGAGCCTGGCGCTGTCGTCGCCGCGCAGCACCGCCACGCAGGAAGGCTTGGCGACCTTCGCCGAACAGATTACCGGCAGCATCGACATCGGCCGCATGAAGCGCCTGAGCCTGCGCATCGACGCGGTCGCGATGGCGCTCGACGGCGCCGACTTCATCGAAGTGTTCCGCTATTTCATCGACGCCGGCCAGACCCAGGACGAAAGTTTCGCCTCGGCGCAGCGCGTGTTCCGCGGCGTGCCGACCGGAGGCGGCGCGGCCTTCACCAAGGACACCGTGTACCTGCGCGGCCTGGTCGGCGTGCATACTTTTTTCCGCTGGGCCTTGCGCCAGCAGAAACTGCATCTGTGCCGCTGGCTGTTCGCCGGCAAGATGACCCTCGGCGACGTGCAGCGTTTCGAACCGCTGTTCCAGGACGGCGTGCTGGCGCCTCCGCGCTGGATGCCGCCGTGGATCACCCGCGCCAACGGTCTGGCCGGCATGCTGGCGTTCTCGCTGTTCGCCAATCGCATTCGTTTGGATCAGATGGCCGAGGGCGATTTCAGCGAAATCGGTTGAAGCGAAGAACGAGTGCAGAGGAGTGAGGAGTGAGCAAAAGCCTTGCCCACTCACTCCTCACTCCTCTGCACTCGTTTCTGCTCTAGTTCATATGCAAACCGCCATTGACCGCATAATCCGCGCCGGTCACGAACGCCGCATCGTCCGAGGCCAGCCACGCGCACAGGCTCGCGACTTCCTCCGGCTTGCCCAGCCGCCGCACCGGCACCGACGCGGCCAGCCGATCGAGCACATCCGGCGGAAACGCGCTGATCGCGGCGCTTGCTACATACCCGGGCGACACGGTGTTGACGGTAACCCCGCGCGCGGCGAACTCCTGCGCCAGCGCGCGGGTGAAACCATGCATCGCCGACTTCGCGGTGGCGTAGTTGACCTGGCCGATCTGGCCCTTCTGCGCGCTGACCGAGGCGATGTTGACGATGCGGCCCCAGCCGCGCGCGGACATGCCGTCGATCACCTGCTTGGTGATGTTGAACAAGGTATGCAGATTGCCGGCCATCACCGCGTTCCAGTCCTCGCGGGTCATTTGCCGGAACAGGATGTCGCGGGTGCCGCCGGCGTTGTTGACCAGCACGTCGACCTCGCCGACCTCGGCCTTGACCTTGGCGAACGCGGCGACCGTGGAGTCCCAGTCGGCGGCATTGCCTTCCGAGGCGATGAAGTCGAACCCAAGTTCGCGCTGCTCGCGCAGCCAGCCGGCCTTGCGCGGCGAATTTGGCCCGCAACCGGCGACCACGGTATGGCCGTTGAGCGCGAGCTTGCGGCAGATCGCGGTGCCGAGGCTGCCCATGCCGCTGGTGACGTAGGCGATGCGGAGTGTCATGGCTTTAGTCCTTGGAGCGAGAAGTGAGTTCGTAGGAGTGAGGAGTGAGTAAAAGCGGGACGTGGGGAGGGTGGCCTTGGCTCTTACTCACTCCTCACTCCTGTGAACTCGTTCCTCGCTGTTGGGGATGCGACTGTAGGAGCGGCGTAAGCCGCGACCGCGACCTCACAACTGCGTCGTAAGCGCGATGTCGCGGTCGCGGCTCGCGCCGCTCCTACAGGGAGACCATCAGGCGGCGAAGGGATACAGAGCGAACGCGAGCGACGCGACCATCAACAACAACGAAATCAGTACCGCCCATTTCAAGGTGAATTTCTGGTGGTCGGCGAAATCGACGTTGGCCATGCCGACCAAGAGATAGGTCGATGGCACCAGCGGGCTGAGCAGATGCACCGGTTGCCCGGCCAAGGACGCGCGCGCCATTTCGACAGGCGTGATGCCGTAGTGCCCGGCCGCTTCCGACAAAATCGGCAGCACCCCGAAATAGAACGCGTCGTTGGACATGAAGAAGGTGAAGGGCATGCTCGCGATCGCGGTGATCACGGCGAGATACGGGCCCCAGGCATCGGGAATCACCGCCAGGAAGCTGCGCGACATCGCCTCGACCATGCCGGTGTTGGACAGGATCCCGGTGAAGATGCCGGCGGCGAAAATCAGCGACACCACCGCGAGCACGTTGCCGGCGTGGTTGCCGATGCGGCGGCGCTGTTCGGCCAGGTCGGGGTAGTTGATCACCAGCGCGATCGCGAAGCCGATCATGAACAACACCGGCAGCGGCAGCACGCCGAGCACCAGCGCGGTCATCAATGCGACGGTCAATGCGGCGTTGACCCACAGCAGCTTCGGCCGCTTGGTGTCTTCGCTGTCGGCGAGCGTGGGCAGGTTGTCGCTGTCGGTGTCGAGGTCGGGGTTCCAGTCCGCGCCGTGGCCGGGCAGGGTCACGATGCCCAGCCGACTGCGTTCGCGGATGCCCAGGTACCAGGCCAGCGCGATGATGCCGAGCAGCGAGATCGCCATCGCCGGCACCAGCGGCACGAACACGTCGCTGGGATCGACATGCAGCGCGGTCGCCGCGCGCGCGGTCGGTCCGCCCCAGGGCGTGAGGTTCATCACCCCGCCGGCAAGAATCGTCACGCAGGTCAGGTTGAGCGCGTTCATGCGCAGGCGCTGGTACAGCGGCAGCATCGCCGAGACGGTGATCATGTAGGTGGTCGAGCCGTCGCCGTCGAGCGAGATCAGCATCGCCAGCACCGCGGTACCGACCACGATCTTGACCGGGTCGCCCTTCACCAGCTTGAGGATGCGGCGCACGATCGGATCGAACAGGCCGGCGTCGATCATCACCCCGAAGTACAGGATCGCGAACATCAGCATCACGCCGGTCGGCGCGATCTTCTTGATACCCTCGATCATCATCTCGCCGATGCCGGCGCTGAAACCGCCGAGCAGGGCGAACGCGATCGGGATCACGATCAGCGCAACGAGCGGCGACAGCCGCTTGCTCATGATCAGGTACATGAAGGTGAGGACCATGCCGAAGCCGAGCGCGGTCAGCATTTGCGGACTCCTTTGGAGCGAGAAAACGAGTGGAGAGGAGTGAGGAGTGAGGAGTGAGTGGTGGGGCGTGGGAGGTGAGAGCCGCCGGTGGATGGCTGTTACTCGTTCCTCACTCCTCTGCACTGGTTGCTTAAAACGAGTGGAGAGGAGTGAGGAGTGAGTGGTGGGGCGTAAGAGGTGAGAGCTGCCGGTGGATGGCTGTTACTCGTTCCTCACTCCTCTGCACTCGTTACTGTCTTCAAAAGTCGTACTGAAACCGCCCCGTGACCGCGCGCGTCCGATCCAGCGTCGCATCCGCCAACCGATCGCGATTGCGGCTCTCGATCCAGTCGAGCATGAAGCGCAGGTTCGAACGCAGATACCAGTTCACCCCGACGCTCGCCTGATCCATCGACACGTCGCTGACCCATGCTCTGTTGAAGCCGGCCGCGCCGTAAAGATGCTGCTTGCCGCGGATCGTGTCGTAGCGCGCCGCCAGCTGCCAAGCGCCGCTGCTGCGCGCAGGCTTGACCCGGGCGAAGCGGCCGGACTTGCTGTCGTACGGCGTGGACTCGCCGGTAATGAACCAGCCGATCAGGCCGTACGCCGAGCGGATTTCGCCGCGTTGCGAGCCGTCGTCGAAATTGGCGCCGCTCACTTCCGATTGCAGATACCACGGCCCGCGGGTGAAGCCGAACTCCAGCGAATACTTGTCGACATCGGTATCCAGCCCGCGATTGAAATTCACCAAGGTCGCGCGGCTGTTGTCGGACAGATGCCCGGCCGGGCGCGGCGCGATGCGCAGGCCGTTGGCGCCGTCGCGGCCGGGGTGGTCGTAGTACTCGCGCGCCAGCGACAGGCCCAGGTGCAAGGTGTCGCCGTCGTCATGACGCGGCGCCCAGGTGCCGCGCGCGCCGAATGCGCGCCCCTTCACTTGCCACACGTCGATGCTCTCCAGGCTGTAGACGCTGCCGCCGACGGTGTAGTCCTCGCCCGCGGTGATCCAAGCCGCGCCTAACCGATACAAAGGCGCGACCGAACTGGCGAACATGCTGCGTTCCATGAACGCGCCGTAGTTCGAACTGATCCGGTCGTCCAGGGTGAAGTACTGCTTGAACTGGCCGATCGTCAGCTTGCCGGCCTTGAAGTCACGGGTGACATACACGTCCTTGACTTCGACGCTGTCGCCGCTGAAATCGTCCTGCAGGCCGGCGAAGTCGCCTTCGATCTTGTAGCCCCAGCCGTAGAACTGGCCCGACACATCCAGCCACAGCCGTCGCACTTCGGTGTCGTCGGGGTTGGCGAGGCCGCGGCCGTCGTTGTCGAACTGGGCGAAGTCCCAGTGGATGCGCCCGCCGAGTTCGGCGGTGACCGGACGTTCGTCGCTTGCCTGCGCATGGACGCCGCCGGACGCGGCGAGCAGGCACAGCGCGACGCACGCGCCGGCGTGGTGGACAACAGCCATCGATGGTTCTCCCGACCCTTCTTTTCGTGCGTTTTCAGGCGGTTTCGCGCGACATGCGCGCTCACTGCGCTTATAGTCGGGTCGGCCCGCACGGCCTGTCCCAACCCATCCAGCGCAGGCTAGGCGGCGCAAGCTGTCAAAGACCTGTCATCGCGGATGCTGTTTTCGCTGGCCGCTGCCGAACGCGGCTTCTGACTGAGCGACGGAGTCGATCTGGTGCGAATTCTGTTGGTGGAGGACAACGCCGATCTGGCCGACGCGATCGTGCGGCGCATGCGCCGCGACGGGCACGCGCTGGACTGGCAGTCCGACGGGCTCAAGGCCGCCAGCGTGCTGCGGTATCAAAGCTTCGACCTGATCGTGCTCGACATCGGCCTGCCACGCTTGAGCGGGCTGGGCCTGCTCGCTGGTTTGCGCGAACGCGGCGACGCCACGCCGGTGTTGATGCTGACCGCGCGCGACGGCATCGAGGACCGGGTGCAGGCGCTCGATGCCGGCGCCGACGACTACCTGGCCAAGCCGTTCGATTTCCGCGAGTTCGAAGCGCGCTGCCGGGTATTGCTGCGGCGCAACCGCGGCCAGGCCAGCGCGATCGTGCAGATCGGCGGCTTCGCCTTCGACAGCGGCGCGCATCGGGTCAGTCTCGACGGCGAAGCGATCGAGGTGCCGAACCGCGAATTCCGCCTGCTGGAAATCCTGATCGGCAAGCTCGGTCAGGTGGTCAGCAAGGACGAGATCGGCAACGGCCTGTTCGGTTTCGACGACGAGGCCGGGCCGAACGCGATCGAGTTGTACGTCGGCCGTCTGCGCAAGCGCTTGGCCGCCGCGCCGCTGCGCATCGTCACCGTGCGCGGCGCCGGTTACATGATCGAAGCGTCCGATGCCGCGCCGGCCGATGCAGCGGTGGAGCCGGCCGATGGTTGAGCCGGTGCGCCCGCATTCGATCCGCCGCACCTTGCTGCTGTATCTCGGTGTGTTGTCGTTGATCGGCGCGGTGCTGCTGTTCCTCGCCGCGCGCAGCTATGGCCGCGCCGCCGCCGACCGTTCCTACGACCATCTGCTGATCGCCTCGGCGCTGTCGATCGCCGACAGCGTCGCGCTGGTCGACGGGCAATGGCAGGTGGACCTGCCGTATGCCGCGCTCGACCTGCTCGCGATGGCGCCGGAGGATCGCGTGTATTACCGGGTTTCCAGCAATCGCGGCGCTGGCCGCGACGGCGGCACCATCACCGGTTACGCCGATCTGCCCGCGCCGCCGTCGCCGCCGCTGGACGGCAAGCCGAAGCTGTTCGATGCGATATACCTGGGCGAACGCACGCGTTTCGTCGCGGTATCGCGCTGGGTCGCCGGTCCGGCCAGCCAGGGTCAGGCGATCGTGCAGGTCGGCCAGACCCGGATCGCGCGCGAAGCCCTGGCCGACGATGTGGTGCTGCGCGCACTGATCGCAATCGTGGCGTTGTCGCTGGCGGCGCTGGCGCTGGTGTGGATCGGCGTGCATCGTGCCTTGCGCCCGTTGCAGAAACTCGAACGCGATCTGTCGCTGCGCGAACCGTCCGATCTCAAGCCGGTGCCCGGTTCGGTGCCGCTGGAACTCGGCGAACTGGTCGGCGCCTTGAACCGCTTCATGGGCCGGCTGGCGGCCAGCAACGAAACCCTGCGCGCGTTCATGGGCGACGCCGCGCATCAGATGCGCACGCCGTTGGCCGCGCTGCGCGCGCAGGCGCAGCTGGCGCTGGACGAAGACGATCCGGCCGAACAGCGCCGCAGTCTGGTGATGATCGAACGCAACGCCAATCACATGAGCCGGCTGTTGAACCAGTTGCTCAGCGACGCTAGCGCGATTCATCGCTCGCACCTGCAACAGTTCGAAACCGTCGACCTGGCCGAACTGCTGCATCAGGCGCTGTACGAATCGATCCCGCAGTCCGGCCCGCGCCCGGATCTGAATCTGGCCGTGACCAGCGACCCGGTGCGCGTGCAGGGCGACGCGCTGCTGCTGCGCGAGGCGATCAAGAACCTGATCGACAACGCGCTTAAACACGGCCAGCCGCGTCCGGGCCAACCCGGTGGGCCATTGCAGATCGCACTGACCGTAGCCGCAGGCGAGGGCAATGCCGCGTCCAGCGCGGTCTTGACCGTCGCCGACCACGGCCCCGGCATCGCCGCCGCCGATGCGCAAACCGTATTCGAACGCTTCGCCCGCGGCCGCGACGCCGCCTCGGGCGGCGCCGGGCTCGGCCTGGCGATAGTCAAGCGCATCGTCGACAGCCACGGTGGCCGCATCGATCTGAGCAATCGGGTCGGCGGCGGGTTGGTGGTGACGTTGCGGCTGCCGAGGAGCATTGCTTGAAAAACGAATGCAGAAATGCAAAAAACGAGTGCAGAAAAGTGAGAAACGAGAAAAAGCGCGCGACCTCGCGTTACAACGCCGTGCGCCGCTTCTGCCTTTACTCATTCCTCACTCTTCTGCACTCGTTTTTCTCCGCCGCCTACGCCGCCCCAGGCGACACCCGCACCTTCAAGGCGGCGCAAACCCCCACCGCCCACCTACGCATCCACGGCTCCACCGACATCGAGAACTTCGCCGCGGTCATCGCCGACTACCAGCGATTGCATCCCAACACCCAGGTCGAGTACTCCGATCTGGTCGCGCAGGACATCTATACCCGCCACCTGCGCGCTGGCGCTGGCGATCGCGCCGACCTGCTGATCAGCAGCGGTATGGACCTGCAGACCAAACTGGCCAACGACGGCCATGCGCTGGCCCATCGTTCGCCGGCCACCGCCGCGCTGCCGGCGTGGTCGCAATGGCGGCACGAAGCCTTCGGCATCAGCTACGAGCCGGTGGTGATCGTCTACAACAAGCGTCTGTTGCGGCCCGAGCAGGTGCCGCGCACGCGCCGGCAACTGCTCGCCCTGCTGCGCGATCCGGCGGCGAAGCTGGCCGGGCGGGTCGGCACTTACGACGTGGCCCGCAGCAGCGTGGGGTATCTGCTGGCGACTCAGGACCATCAGCTCGGCAGCATGGCCGGCGCGCTGCAGGCCGCGCTCGGCGACAACCGGGTCCAGCTGGAGGAACGCACCGGGCCCTTGCTCGACCGGGTCGCGCGCGGCGACCTCGCCCTGGCCTACAACGTGCTGGGGTCCTACGCCCAGGCCCGGGTCGATGCCGGCGCGCCGCTCGGGATCGTGCTGCCGCAGGACTACACCCTGGTCCTGCTGCGCACCGCGCTGATCCCGCGCACCGCGCCGAACGCGGCCGAGGCCGGGCAGTTTCTCGACTATCTGTTGTCGCCGCGCGGCCAGGCGATGCTGGCCCGACAGGTCGGCCTGCAGCCGATCCGCGCCGCCGACGGCGCGCCGCTGTCGCCGCATGCGCGCGACGGCGCGCGGGTGCGCGCGCTGCGGCCGATCGCGCTGGGGCCAGGCTTGCTGGTGTACCTCGACGCGCTCAAGCGGCGCCAGTTCCTGGAGGCGTGGCGCAGCACCGTGCAGCCCGGCAAGGCGGCGGCCGATGCGCCCTGAGCCCCATACGCAGGCGTCGGTTTCCGCAGCGCCGGTCACGTTTTCGCCCCCGCCGCTGCGCGCGCGGCCGGCCCGTGCACGCCCCGCGACAGCTTCACCGCCGGGTTGGGCAAAGTGCTGGCGCGGGCCGGTGGTACAACTCCAAAGTACTAATGAACAAGCCGCGGCGGTCGCGCGAATCCGCCTTGGCGATCCATTAGACTGCAAGTCCAATCACCTCGCGCCCTTGCCACGGCAGCCATCCTCTGATGTCCGATAACGATCTGAAAACCGCCGCGCTCGACTACCACCGCCTCAGCCCGCCGGGCAAGATCAAGGTCACCGCGACCAAGCCGATGGTCACCCAGCGCGACCTGGCCCTGGCCTATTCGCCGGGCGTGGCCTACGCCTGCGAGGCGATCGTCGCCGACCCCACCGCCGCCAGCGAGCTCACCGCGCGCGGCAACCTGGTCGCGGTGATCAGCAACGGCACCGCCGTGCTCGGACTGGGCGACATCGGCCCGCTGGCCGGCAAGCCGGTCATGGAAGGCAAGGGCGTGCTGTTCCAGAAGTTCGCCGGCATCGACGTGTTCGACATCGAGATCGACGAGCGCGACCCCGACAAGCTGGTCGACATCATCGCGTCGCTGGAGCCGACCTTCGGCGGCATCAACCTGGAGGACATCAAAGCGCCGGAATGCTTCATCGTCGAGCGCAAGCTGCGCGAGCGGATGAAGATCCCGGTGTTCCACGACGATCAGCACGGCACCGCGATCATCGTCGGTTCCGCCGTGCTCAACGCGCTGGAAGTGGTCGGCAAGAAGATCGAAGACGTCAAGCTCGCCACCAGCGGCGCCGGCGCGGCCGGCATCGCCTGCCTGGACATGCTGGTCGCGCTGGGCATGAAGCCGGAGAACATCCTCGCGGTCGACCGCGACGGCGTGCTCTTCACCGGTCGCGGCAACATGGACCCGGACAAGCAGCGCTACGCGCGCGACACCGACAAGCGCACCCTGGCCGACATCATCGCCGGCGCCGACGTGTTCCTCGGCCTGTCCGCCGGCGGCGTGCTCAAGCCGGAAATGGTCGCGACCATGGCCGACAAGCCGATCATCCTCGCGCTGGCCAATCCGTACCCGGAAATCCTGCCCGAAGACGCCAAGGCCGTGCGTCCGGACTGCATCATCGCGACCGGCCGTTCGGACTACCCGAACCAGGTCAACAACGCGCTGTGCTTCCCCTACATCTTCCGCGGCGCGCTCGATGTCGGCGCCACGGTCATCAACGAAGAGATGAAGCTGGCCTGCGTGCGCGCGATCGCGGCGCTGGCGCGGATGGAATCGTCCGACCTCGGCAGCGCCTACGGCGGTGATGTCCCCACGTTCGGCTCCGAGTACCTGATCCCGCGTCCGTTCGACCCGCGCCTGCTGGTCATGCTAGCGCCGGCGGTGGCCAAGGCGGCGATGGACTCCGGCGTCGCCACGCGTCCGATCACCGACATGGACGCGTACGAGGAAAAGCTCAGCCAGTACATCTACCGCACCGGCCTGCTGATGAAGCCGGTCTACGACCGCGCCCGCAGCGACCGCAAGCGCGTGGTCTACGCCGAGGGCGAGGAAGAGACCGTGCTGCGCGCGGTGCAGACGGTGATCGACGAAGAGCTGGCCTATCCGATCCTGATCGGTCGCCCGGACGTGATCGAAACCCGCATCCAGCGCCTGGGCCTGCGCATGCGCGAGGGCGTGGATTTCGAACTGACCAACATCAACGACGATCCGCGCTTCAACGAATACTGGCAGCAATACCACGCGCTGACCGAGCGTCGCGGCGTGAGTCCGGCGGCGGCGAAGAACCTGCTGCGTTCGCGTCCGACCCTGATCGCCGCGCTGATGGTCGAGCGCGGCGAAGCCGACGCGATGATCTCCGGCTTGGTCGGCCGCTTCCACAAGAAGCTCGGCTACATGCGCAGCATCTTCGACTTCGACCCCGGAGTGTCCGGCACCTCGGCGATGACCGGCGTGATCAACGATCAGGGCGCGTGGTTCTTCCTCGACACCCACGTGCAGGTCGATCCGACCGCCGAGCAGATCGCCGAAGCCACCTTGCAGGCGACCTACCGCCTCAAGCTGTTCGGCATCGAGCCCAAGGTCGCGCTGCTGTCGCACTCCAACTACGGCAGCCACGACAACCCGTCCGCGGCGAAGATGCGCAAGGTCCGGCAGATCGTCAAACAGCGCCAGCCCAAGCTCGAGATCGACGGCGAAATGCAGGCCGACACCGCCTGGGACGACGCGCTGCGCCAGCGCATCTTCCCCAACGCGACCCTGCACGGCCGCGCCAATTTGTTCGTGCTGCCCAACCTCGACGCGGCCAACATCACCTACAACATGGTTCGGGTGATGACCGACGGCGTGGCGATCGGCCCGATCCTGATGGGCCTGGACAAGCCCGCGCACATCCTGACTCCCGCCTCGACCCCGCGCCGCGTCGTCAACATGACCGCGATCGCGGCGGTGGACGCGCAGATCCGCGCCTCGCGCGAATCCGAGCGCAAGGGTCTGTCGGAACTCGGCGGCGTCTGACCGCGGCGCCCATGAACGATATGGGCGCCCTCGCCATCCCCGCAGCGGCCGATTTTTCGGCCGCTGCTTCGTTGGCGCCGCCGTTGCCGGCGCCGCCGCCGGCAACGGCACCGCAGGTCAGCATCCTGCTGCTGTGCTATCGCGACGCGGCCTACATCCGCGCCGCGATCGACAGCGCGTTCGCGCAGACCGTGGCCTGCGAAATCATCATTTCCAACGACTGCTCCGACGACGGCACCTTCGAGCTGGCGGTCGAGCACGTTGCTACCTACCGCGGCCCGCACCGGGTCAGCGTGCGCCGCACCGCGAGCAACCTCGGCGTCACCGCGCATTTCAATGAGGTCATGACGCTGGCCAGCGGCGACATCATCGTGATGATGGCCGGCGACGACATCGCCTATCCGCAACGCGTGGCGACCATCGTCGAGGCCTTCAAGCACGCGCCGCAGGCGATGGTGCTGGGTAGCGACTTCGACGGCATCGACACCGACGGCCGTCCGATCCGGATCAGCTTCCGCCAGCGTCCGCGGCAGTACGAGCTCGAATACTACGTGCGCATCGGCCGCCTGATCGGCCTGCTCGGCGCGACCCTGGCGTTCCGTCGCTGCGTCTTTGATCGCTTCGGGCCGCTGCTCGGGCCTATCGAGGACAACGCGCTGAGCCTGCGCGGCGCCTTGCTCGGTCAGTCGCTGTGCCTGCGGCAACCGCTGATCCAGTACCGGCGCCATTGCGGCAGCGTCAGCGGCACCGTGTTCGCGCGCGACGAACCGCGCGAGGTGGCGATGCGCCGCCGCTACGAACGCACCGTGCAGTTCTACCGCGGCACCGCCGACGACCTGGACGCCTGCCTGCGCCAGATCCCCGACCTGCCGGCGAAAAAGCGCCGCCTGGCCGAACAGGTGCTGGCGATGTACCGGATCGAAGCGCAGGCGCGCGAAGCCATCCTGCTGCAACCGCGCTGGCGCTGGATCGGCCCGGTGATGCGCGGCCTGGCCCAACGCGGCCTGCGCCGCAAGAGCGCCGAGCGCGCCCTCAAACTGCTGATCCCGCGCGCCTGGTTTGGCCTGCGCTGATCCGCGTAGCTCCCACGGCCCCTGTAGGAGCGGCGTAAGCCGCGACCGCGAACCCGCACTTACGTCGCTTGCGCGAGGTCGTAATCGAATCAACCACTCCATCGCACGCGCGAACCCGCGCCGAGACAGCGAGTGATCCCGCGCGCCAGGCCAGACCTGCGCTGATTCATCTGCATCGCATCGGCGAGGTCTTTTGTGGGAGGGGCTTTGGCCCCGACGCTTTCCGCTCGGACGCGACAACACTTACAGGCAACCGGATCGAAAAGCGTCGGGACTGAAGCCCCTCCCACAAAAGACTTCGCCGCAACGCGGGATGGGGAAGATTCGGTCGAGCGGAGCTACCTCACCGTATCCATCTGCAAATCCAGATACGGCCGCGCGAAAAACTCCCGCCCCAAGGCCTCGGCTGCCGCCACCGACCCCTGCGGATCGCGCATCACCTCGCCTCGCCCGTTGCCCCAGCCATGCACCGTTCCGATAAACCGCGAATGGGTATAGCGCGCGTACTCCTGCAACTGATGCACGATCCCGAGCGCGATCGCCGGATACATCTCCTCCGATGAGGTCAGCAAGGCCACGCGCTTGCGCCTGATCCGCTCGCGCACCTGCGCCGAGCCCGCGTGGCTCTTGGCGAAATAACAGAACATCCGATCAAAGAACACCTTCGCCTGCCCCGACATCCCGTACCAATACACCGGCGTGCACAGCGCGACCCCGTCGGCGGGCAGGAACCGATCCAGAAACAACCCGCCGAACCCGTCCTCGATCCGGCAGCGTCCGTGTTCATCGCGGCATTCGCGGCAATCGCGCACCAAGCCATCGAGGTGATCGTCGATGAAACACAGAGAAGCCTCGCTGCCCGCGGCTTGCGCGCCGCGCACCACCGCCGCGCCCAGCGTGGCGCTGTTGCCGTCGCGGCGCGGGCTGGCGACGAGGACGAGCAATCGTTGTGGCGGAGCGGAAACAGTCATCGGGCGAAACACCGTATGAGGTCGAGCCTTGAATCTATTTCCCGCAACACAGCGTCACAAATGACGATAGTCGCACCCGCATGAATCAAGCTCATCCTCACCCCGGCTGTAGGAGCGGCGTAAGCCGCGACCGCGCCCCCACAAACCCCAGCGAAATCCTCACCCACCTGCGACACCCGCTCGCCCCAGTTCCACTCATCCACCCCGAGCCCATGTTCGCCAACCTCCCCCTCACCGCCCTGCGCAGCTTCGAATCCGCCGCCCGCCACCGCAGCTTCAAGGCGGCGGCCGAAGAACTGCACGTCACCCCGACCGCGATCTCGCACCAGATCAAGCAGCTCGAGCACACCCTGGGCCTGGCCCTGTTCGACCGCCTGCCGCGCGGCGTCGCCCTGACCGGCGACGGCCGCCGCCTGTTCCGCGACGTGCACGGCGCCCTGTTGGAGATCGCGCAATCGCTGGCCGCACTGCAACCGCAACGCAGCACCGGCCGCCTGACCGTCACCACCACCGCGTCGTTCGCCGCGCTGTGGTTGATCCCGCGCATCGGCGGCTTCTATCAGCAGCACCCGGACATCGCCGTGCGCATCGACACCGGCGCGCAGGTCGTCGATCTGCAGCAGGACGCCAGCGTCGACCTGGCGATCCGCTACGGCGGCGCGGTGCCTGCCGGACTGCATCGCCATGGCGGCCTGCGCGAATACTTCGGCGTGTATGGCGCGCCCGGGCATATCGAGAGCGAAACTTTGAAGTCCTCGCCGACCTTGATCTCGGTGGAGTGGGGCGAATCGCGCTTGTACGAATGCACCTGGCAGAGCTGGTGCGGCCGCGCCGGCGTGGATTGGATGAAATCCGGCGTGGTGATGCGCGCCTACGACGAAGAGCATTACGCCTTGCATGCCGCGAGCGCGGGGCAGGGGCTGGTGCTGGCGAGTTCGGTGGTGACCGCGGGCAGCGTCGAGCGCGGGTTGTTGGCGATGCATCGTCCCGACATCACCGTGCCGGGCGAGACCTACCACGTGCTATGCGTGCCGGGGCGGGAGCGGCATCCGCCGGTGAAGGCGTTCTTGCGGTGGTTGGATGAGCAGATGGGGTGGGGCGAGGAGTGAGAAGCGAGAAGCGAGAAGCAGAGGAGTGAGGAGTGAGGAGTGAGGAGATTGTGAGTGTCGGGCGGCGCTTGTGGTGCTAGTGGCGTTGCTTGCGGTGATGACGAGGCGTTGGCGGCTGCTCGCTAAAGTCACTGGATTCCCGCCTTCGCGGGAATGACGAGCAAAAGAAAAGCGAAGTCGCAGGCGAGGACGCACTCTCCTACCGTCATTCCCGCGAAGGCGGGAATCCAGTGACTTCAGCCGGATCCCACCAGCGAAGCTCTGCATAACAAACCACAACACAGCCGGCCACGGCATAACCAGTCACGGCATAACGGACCAAAACACAATCGGCCTCAACACAACCAGCACCAAAGACCTACCCAACCTCAACCCGCCCCGGCAACCACCCCACCGCAAACTCCCGCAACAGCCTCACCTTCGTCGAGCGCCGCAAATCCGGATGCACCGCGAACCACAACTCCGTCGGCACCTCCGCCATCGGCCCCGACAACCGCTTCACCCCACCGGCCGCATCGGCGTAGTAACAAGGCAACAGCGCCCGCCCGATCCCGGCCTGACACGCCGCCAACGCCGCCGGCAGCGAATTGACCCGCATCGCGATCCGCTCATCGCCCACATGTGCGCGCAGCCAATGCGCCGACGACAGATGCGACAACGCATCGTCGAACCCGACCCACTCGCCATCAGCCAGCCCCGCACGCTTGCTCACCTTCGCCGCGCTCGCCACATACACGGCCGTCGAAATCGAAGCGATCCTGCGCACCGACAACCCATCGGGCATCAACGCACTCGCGCGCAGAGCCACATCCGCATCGGGCTGCTGCAAATTGACGAACGCATTGGCCACGCTCAAATCGCAACGCACCGACGGGTGCTGCGTGGAAAACGCCGCGCACATCCGCGCCGCCACCCCGGCCAAGGTATCGGGGATGGTGATCCGCAACCGCCCCTGCGTCTGCGCATCGCGCCCGGCCAACTGCCGCTGCAGCCGATCGGCATCGTCGAGAATCCGCTGCGCGCCGGCGATCGCGATCGCCCCGGCGTCGGTGGCGACATAACCGCTGCGGCTGCGCCGGAACAGCGCTGCGCCCGCGCGCGCCTCGATCGCCGCCAAGCGCCGGAACGCACTGGAATGATCCAGCGCCAAGGCCTTGGCCGCGCCGCTCAGGCTGCCGTGCGCGCCGATCGCGCGCAGCAGTTCGAAATCCTCCAAAGACAACCGAGCTTGTCGCATCCGCAAGCAATCCTTGTGATCGCGCCGTATTCCCGGCGAAGGCCCGCGCAGGGAGAGTAGCGCCACTCCTCCACGGATACACGGCCATGAAGCTCTACTACACCCCGCACACCTGCTCGTTCGCACCGCATATCGTCCTGCGCGAACTCGGCATCGACGCCGAACTGCAACGCGTGCGCATCGGCCCGGACCCGATCGTCGTCGCCGACGGCCGCGACTTCCGCGAACTCAGTCCGCTGGGTTACGTGCCGCTGCTGGAACTCGACGACGGCCGCATCCTGCACGAAGGCGTCGCCATTGTGCAGTACCTCGCCGACCAGCACCCGGGCAGCGATCTCGCTCCGCCGCCGGGCAGTTTCGAACGGATCGAACTGCAGCAATGGCTGACCTTCATCAGCTCCGAACTGCACAAGTTGTTCAGCCCGTGGCTGTTCCATCCCGAATACGGCGACGCCCCCGGCGCGGTCGTGCGCGAGCGCCTGCAGCCGCGCCTGGCCTACATCGATCGTCACCTCGCAAAAAATGCCTACGTGTTCGGCAAGACCTTCAGCATCGCCGACGCCTACCTCTACACCATCGCCGGCTGGGCGCGCGCGCTGAAGATGGACCTGCACCCGTACCCGGCCCTGGACGCCTACCTCGACCGCATCGGCCAGCGCGACAGCGTGCGCGATGCATTGCGCCGCGAACGCGAGGACGCGCGGGTTAAACCCGAGCCCGCATCGGCATGAAAGCCTCGACCGCATGGACAATGCTGATCGCCGCCGGCCTGATCGACGTGGCCTGGGCCTTGTCGATGAAGTTGTCGCAGGGCTACACCCGGCCCGGCTGGACCGCAGCGTCCATCGTCACCTTGATCGCCTTCGTCTGGCTGCTGGGTCGCGCGTTGACCGCCTTGCCGGTCGGCAGCGCGTACGCGGTGTGGACCGGCATCGGCGCCGCCGGCACGGTGTTGCTGGGCGCGATGGTGTTTGGCGAATCGATCACCGCGATGAAGCTGGGTGGTGTCGGCCTGATCGTCGCGGGCATCGTGGTGTTGCATAGCGCGCCGGCGTGAGTGGCGCGGGCTGGAGGTCATTAGCGCCGTAGTTCAATTGACGCGGTCGCGGCTCACGCCGCTCCTACAAGGGGATCGTGCGTAGCGACTGTAGGAGCGGCGTGAGCCGCGACCGAGAACCTCCACACCGGGACCGACACCTGTCATGCCGGCGTCATCACGCCCGTTGCGCGATCACCGCTGCACCCACACTGCTCCCCAATACGGCCACTCCCCCACTCGCCGCACCAACCCCGCCCGCACCGGATTCATCACCGCATACCGGGCCACATGAATCAACGACGCCTCTCGCCGCAGCGCGTGATCGTGATACGCCTGCGCCCACACGGCCTTCAGCGCGGGCTCCTTCCGACGCACCAAGCGCGATGAGTTCGATTTAAGCCGCCGCACCAGCGCCGACAACAATTCACCATCGCCCAACTCGATCAGCCCGTGCCAATGATCCGGCATCAACACCCAGGCCAATAATTTCGAGCGTTCCCAAGCACGCGCGTCCAACAGCGCCTCGGCCGCTACGCAGGCCAGCGTAGCGTCGGCAAACAAAGGCCGTCGATGCGCCGTGGCGAAGGTAACCAGATAAAGATGGTGAGCCTCGGATGCCCGGCCGCGGCGCAGGGCCGCATGTCCGGGAGCGGGTTTTCGTCGAAGTTGAGGCATGCCGACAAGATGACCGCTGCCCCGATTTGGCCGAATCGGCGAAAGGCTGTTTCGGCTGTCGGGTTTCGTGCCGGCATCGGATCGCGGCTTACGCCGCTCCTACCCCCTGAGCAGCGCAGTCCGGGGTAGGAGCGGCGTGAGCCGCGACCACGACACCTCAAGCCCCGACAAACCTGACCACACGCCCGCGTATCCACCCACCCGCGCGCCCAACCACCCCAGTCCGCCCAAACGCCCCTAGCCAATACGAACTATCCCACCCCACCGACCACCCAAAGCAAGCCGAACCCCACCCCCCGTTTGTTAGACTCGACGCTCTAATCCGTCCCCCAACATTCGAGGCGCGGCCACGGGGCCGCGAGATAGATGAACCAGCCGCTTGCCAGCTCCCTGCACGACCTCCTGCAGAACGACCCCGACCCGACCGAAACCCAGGAATGGGTCGAATCCGTCCAGGCCGTCATCGCCCGCGACGGCGCCGAGCGCGCCCACCAGTTGCTCGAAGGCATGGTCGAGGTCACCCGCCGCGCCGGCGCCCACCTGCCGTTCCAGCCGACCACCGAATACATCAACACCATCCCCGCGCACCTGGAGGCCAAGAGCCCCGGCGACAACGCGATGGAATGGCGGATCCGCTCGCTGATCCGCTGGAACGCCATGGCCATGGTCGTGCGCGCCAACCGCAAGCCCGGCGACCTCGGCGGCCACATCGCCAGCTTCGCCTCCGCGGCCACCCTGTACGACGTCGGCTTCAACCACTTCTGGCGCGCCCCCTCGGCCGACCACCCGGGCGACCTGATCGGCATCCAGGGCCACAGCTCCCCCGGCATCTACGCGCGCTCCTTCCTCGAAGGCCGCATGAGCGAATCCCAGCTCGACAACTTCCGCATGGAAGTCGACGGCCGCGGCGTCAGCTCCTACCCGCACCCGTGGCTGATGCCCGATTACTGGCAAGTCCCGACCGTGTCGATGGGCCTGGGCCCGATCAGCGCCATCTACCAGGCGCGCAACTGGAAATACCTCGAAGGCCGCGGCCTGATGCCGAAGTCCGACCGCAAGGTCTGGGCCTTCCTCGGCGACGGCGAAACCGACGAACCCGAATCCCTCGGCGCCATCTCCGTCGCCGGCCGCGAAGGCCTCGACAACCTGGTCTTCGTCATCAACTGCAACCTGCAGCGCCTCGACGGCCCGGTGCGCGGCAACGGCAAGATCATTCAAGAGCTCGAAGGCCAGTTCCGCGGCGCCGGCTGGAACGTCATCAAGACCATCTGGGGCAGCTACTGGGATCCGCTGCTCGCGCGCGACACCACCGGCAAGCTGCGCCAGCTGATGATGGAAACCGTCGACGGCGAATACCAGAACTGCAAAGCCTTCGGCGGCAAATACACCCGCGACAACTTCTTCGGCAAATACCCCGAGACCGCCGCGCTCGTCGCCAACCTGTCCGACGACGACATCTGGCGCCTCAACCGCGGCGGCCACGACCCGCACAAGGTCTTCGCCGCCTACCAGGAAGCCGTCAACACCAAGGGCATGCCCACCGTCATCCTGGCCAAGACGGTCAAGGGCTACGGCATGGGAGCATCGGGCGAATCGCTCAACCCGACCCACGGCACCAAGAAGATGGACGACGAAGCCGTCCGCCTGTTCCGCGACCGCTTCAACATCCCGGTCACCGACGAACAACTCAAAGACGGCGCCGTCCCGTTCTACCACCCCGGCGAAAAATCGCCGGAAGTCGAATACATGCTCGAGCGCCGCAAGGCCCTCGGCGGCTTCCTGCCGCAGCGCCGCCGCAAGGCCAGCACCTCGCTGGAAGTGCCCAAGCTCGAAGCTTTCGACCGCCTGCTCAAGAGCACCGGCGAGCGCGAAATCAGCACCACCATGTCGTTCGTGCAGGCGCTCAACATCGCCCTGCGCGACAAGCAGGTTGGCCCGCGCATCGTTCCCATCGTCGCCGATGAAGCGCGCACCTTCGGCATGGAAGGCCTGTTCCGTCAGCTCGGCATCTACGCCCCTCATGGCCAGAAGTACAAGCCGGTCGATCGCGACCAACTGATGTACTACCGCGAAGACACCACCGGCCAAGTGCTGGAAGAAGGCATCACCGAAGCCGGCGCGTTCTCGTCGTGGCTCGCCGCCGCGACCAGCTACAGCACCAACGACCTGCAGATGCTGCCGTTCTACATCTATTACTCGATGTTCGGCTTCCAGCGCATCGGCGACAGCGCCTGGCAAGCCGCCGACATGCGCGCGCGCGGCTTCCTGCTGGGCGCCACCGCCGGCCGCACCACCCTCAACGGCGAAGGCCTGCAACACGAAGACGGCCACAGCATGGTCCAGGCCGGCCTGATCCCGAACTGCCGCAGCTACGACCCGACCTTCAGCTACGAAGTCGTGACCCTGCTGCAACACGGCATGCAGCGCATGCTGACCGAACAACAGGATGAGTACTGGTACCTCACCCTGATGAACGAAAACTACACCCACCCCGACATGCCCGAAGGCAGCGCCGACGGCATCATCAAGGGCATGTACCTGTTGAAGGACGCCGGCAAGCCCAAGAAGGGCGAACTGCGCGTGCAGCTGCTGGGCAGCGGCACCATCCTGCGCGAAGCCATCGCCGCCGCCGAGCTGCTGGACAAAGACTTCGGCGTCACCGCCGACATCTGGTCCTGCCCCAGCTTCAACGAACTCGCCCGCGACGCGTGTGATGTCGAGCGTTGGAACCGCCTCAACCCCGAAGCCAAGACCGCGCGCAAGCCCTACATCACCGAACTGCTGGAAGGCCGCGCCGGCCCGGCGATCGCCGCGACCGACTACATCCGCATGTACCCCGAGCAAGTCCGCGCGTTCGTACCGATGCGCTACACCGTGCTGGGCACCGACGG
Source organism: Lysobacter sp. Soil_N_51 (assembly GCF_057655755.1). Taxonomy (NCBI): domain Bacteria; kingdom Pseudomonadati; phylum Pseudomonadota; class Gammaproteobacteria; order Lysobacterales; family Lysobacteraceae; genus Lysobacter; species Lysobacter sp. Soil_N_51. The sequence goes on from NZ_JBDGLR010000002.1 coordinate 176,991, forward strand.
CTTCGGCCGTTCCGACACCCGCGCCAACTTGCGGCGCCACTTCGAAGTCGATCGGTACTACATCGCGCATGCGGCCATTGCGGCGCTGGCGGCGGAAGGCAAGATGACTGGGAAGGATGTGGCGAGGGCTATCAAGCAGTACAAGATTGATGTGGAGAAGCCGAATCCGTTGGGGGTTTGATGTTCAATTTGAGCTAGAGAAAGGCGGCTTAGGCCGCCTTTTTTGCGTCACGTTAAGGGGGGGTAATTTGCCGTCATTGCCGTAACATATCTGCCCGCACGCTAATTTCTAGCGCTGGCAATTCTGGGGGCGCGCGCGCTGTACCCATCTCCGCAGACTTACGGCGACCTCTTTGGGTTTTCAAACGGCATTCCCAGATGATATGGACTCGCCTACCTGTATCACGTAGTTGTTTTGCCGCGAGTCTATCGCGTTCCTAGTTTCGGCTTTGTTTTTGTTTCCAATATTCGACACGCGTTGCGGGTATGGCGGCCTTTGGACATTGCGCGTGTCCGTGCCAGAAACAGCCGTGGATGAACACTATCGCCTTCCAGCGAGGAAATACCAGGTCTGGGGTTCCAGGCAGATCCTTGCGATGAATTCGGAAACGAAGGCCTAGCGCGTGTACCGCTTGCCGGAGTTTCATTTCCGGGCCGGTGTTAAAGCTGCGAACCGCTTGCATGGTCCGTCGTCGTTGCTCGGGAGTGAGATTGTCGGGCATGAGCTTAGCCGCTTGTAAGGTCTGCAAAGGGGCGTGATGGTTTCCGTGCTGTGCAGATTAAAATAATATTTGCACCAGTGTTGACAGTATTTAAAGAGGGTGTATGGTTGAAGCTGGCGCGCTATAGGCGGTTGCCTTGAAAGCAAGCGCTAAAAAAGACGGGAAACGAGATTAGCGAGGCAAGTTCGTGGGGTTGGTCGAATTGCGGATAGTCAAATCGATCAGGGTCATTCGACTAGTAAGCAATTTTGTCCAATAGAGCGCATTACGACTTCTCAGATCCAGACGTTCGCAAAGTGGTGAGCGCTCTGAACTGAGAAGTTGAGCAGCTGGAGCGCCGCTTTAATGAATTGGGGCCGCGCAACGACATGGAATTCAAGCTGTACACAGGGGGCTGTTATGTGGGGATTCGCCGTTCATCCGCCGCGCATGATCGAGGCGGCACCGAAGCATGATGAATTCTTCGCTAGCGACGTGCGCGACAGTGCGCACGCACTGATCCGCGAGCTGACGCAAAATTCAGGTGATGCCGCCAGGGGCGCGGGAGAGGTTCGGCTGTCGTTTCAGTTTCGAACGATCGATCCGGATATCTTCCGATCACGTTACCTGGCGGCTCTTCCTGGGCGCCCCTCACTGCACGAGCATCTGACTGCATCTGGCCTGCGGACTCCATTGCCGCTGGATGCCGACGGCCCTGTGCCGGTTTTGGTTATCGAGGACTTTGGGACTACGGGGCTGATTGGCGGTTACGACGACTCTAATCAAGAGAAAAGCGCTTTCCTTGCCTTCTGGAAGCGGTACGGGGCCTCCAGCAAGGGCGACGATGCAGGCGGCCGCCATGGAATCGGCAAAAGCGTGGTGCCTTCCAGCAGCCGAATCCGCACGTTCTACGGCGTGACGCATCGATTCGACGACGACCGTGAGCTGATGATGGGGCAAGTCGTTCTACGTCCGCATCGGATCGATGGCGAAGTTTATGATTCCTTTGGTCAGTTCTCACCTAGTCAAGATGATGTCTGGGCTATGCCGTTCGAAGGTGAGGTCGTGCAGCAAGCCAAGGTTGACTTCGAGCTCGAGCGACAAGCAGAAGCGGGGTTATCGCTGATCGTGCCGTACCCACTGCCTGAAATCACCAAAGAGGCCCTGGTTCAGGCCGCCGTGGAGCATTGCTTTCACCAAATCCTCAGTGGCCACTTACATCTGGAAATCGATGATATCGACCTTTCCAAAGAGACGCTGTTATCGGTCGTTGCCAATCACGCCGACGCACGCTTGCGCGCCGCTGCCGAGCTTAGTGCTGAGGTAGCATCAGGCACTCTGAGGCCGTTTGAACCGAAAGAAGGGGCTTTACGCGATCGCTTAAAAATTGAGCATTTTCGCGAGGAAGACTTGTCGGTCATGCGCGATCTCTATCGGGAGGGTAAGACGGTGGCCGTGCGCTTGCCCGTTGAAATCCGCCCGAGAGAAAGTGGTCCGCAGATTGGCGCTGTATTTCTCTACGTCCGTCGAGCCTCTGATGCCAACGCCGCTCGAGAGACCTATGTGCGGGGCCGCGTGACGGTCCCAGGGCAGCAGCGTGTCCTGGTTGGTGCTTCTACTTTGGGGTTGCTTGTAGCAGATCATGGCCCGGCCTCGCGCTTTCTCGGCGATTCCGAAGGGGTCTCCCATGTGAGATGGGTAATGAACAAGCTACGCGACAAATATCTAGGAGTGGAGACTTCGTTCCGCCCGATTCGGCATGGCCTGGGCGATCTACAACGTATTCTCGTCGATGAAGACGAAGATCGACATATCAAGAATCTCTTAAAAGACTTCTTCTGGCAACCGAAGCCCCCAGAAGAGAAGCCTGATGATGTCAAAGAGAAAAAGGACTTCCCTGATATAGAGTCGCAGGACCCCGCTATTGAGGTGCATCAAATAGTCGGCGGCTTTGAGCTGCGAGTAGCCGATGAGGTTGGCGCTGATCTGCTTCACGCCGTCGTAGACGTGGGGTATGCAGTCCGTCGGGGTAGTATGAAGTGGAATGCTGCGGATTTCATTTTCGGCGAGTCGATCGTTATCGTGCAAACAGGTGATGGCAACGTATCGTTTGAAGGTAATAGGATTCGCCTAAAGGATGTAGGGCCGGGTTTTGTCTTGGCGGCCAAGGGCTTTGATCCCAAGCGTGACCTTGTAATTGATCTAAGCGCAGCGTCAGAGGAGACGACGTGATGCGTATCAACGTCAAGCGTCAGTTCAACTACACCGAGCGCGCGAGGATCCCTCGCAATGCGGTGAAGATGCGCACACTGTCGCTCCCAGGAGGGCCGCCGCGAGTCATCGTTGAAGATTTTGGGTTAAGCCAGATAAAAGTAGCGCATGACTCGGAGGAATGGCTCAGCGCTCAGGTAATTTTGGAAGCCAATCGTCACACAACGAGCTCTTTCGCTCGCCTGTTCGCAGGCTTGGTCGGTGAGGTTCTGAGCCGGCCCGGCCCGCAGTTCAGTGCCACGCTTGAAGATTTCGATACGGACGAGAACGTCGTCTTTACAGTAAAAATCGTGAGCCGGTTGGCAGGGTTGTTATTGGCCGAAGCAAAAAACGTTCGGATTGCTGACGACTCGGCGCAAAGACATGAGCTGTTGCCAGTGCAAGAGTACGAACTGGGTCAGGAGCCATGGCGACTCCACTGGGAAGATGGCATCGGTCCCATCATTCAAGTTAATAAGCGAATCCTAGGCACGGATAACTTCCTTACGCGAGACGCTTTTATGCAGGGTGCCGTTGTGCCTGCTGCGCTACGAATGGTGCTATTGCGTCTGCTTCAGGATCGAGATTTACGCGAGGAATCATGGGCTAAGCAGTGGCTGCAGTATGCCAGTGTGCATGCTCCCAGCGATCCACCTGTCGGCGAAGATGGTCATAACGCCGAATGGCTGGATATTGAACGGTGGGTCAATGAGCTGCTGTCTGCATTTTGCATGCATTTTCAGTTCACCGATAAAATCAATGAGCTGATCCAAGGCCCGGCGGAGGATTAAGTCATGAAAATCAGGCGATTCAATGCGGCCGGTCTGGAGTGCTTTGCTGCGTATCTGTCGGAGAAGTATCAAGCTTTGCCGCCACCCTGTGACTTACTCGAGGATCCACGATACACAGAGGCCGGTCCAGTTGACGCAAATCTGGAGCTGCAGACTTTCGAGAGTAAGTTTGATCTTGGGATGACAATCTGTGTCGCGGTGGAGCGCCCACAAGTACCCAAACTGTTGCGCGACCATGCAGTGTGGGCGTGGTTGTCGTTGTTCTATTCGGCATCCACCATGCCGAAAAAGGATGATCGCTGGTTCATCGGCGACCGCAGTCGGCATATGTTGGGCGTCAATAAAGCTGCCTGGAAGGAATATGACCATTACCATCGGCACCTGGTGCGAGGTGCTGTGCAGTCGGTTTTTCAGTTCAATGACTACGCGCGAGTTTTATTGGGCGGGCCGGCTCAGCACACGAAGGTCGAGGAACAGTTGCTCAGCCGTAAGGTGGGTGCCAGCTTTGCATACTCGCAGCCGCTGATCGAGGTCGTGCATAAGCTGTACTGGGATGGTCCGAAAGGTAGGCTGCGAAAAGGTGCTGCAAGTACCGGCGCTGGTAGCGTGGTGCGGCTAGTCGAAGTGCTGCGGCAAATCGATGTCACTTTTGATTTGCCTTCATTGACTGCCGATCAGTTGTATGAGCTATTGCCTGCGCCCGAGTTTCGTCCCGTAGCTGTGCAAGCTTGAGAGCCCATCAGTCGCGCACTGTAGATGCTGCTGTCGCGGCGCACGAGACTGTGCTGCCTTAATAGTGCTCTGATTCGCCAGGACAATGCGAGCCGCGGATCGAGCTCGGCGTCAATTTATTGACGTCATTGCTGCTGTCAGCTAGCTTGACGCCGAACAGGAGGGTGTCAACATGCGGACGGTAGATTTATTCTCAGGGTGCGGGGGGCTAAGCAAAGGCTTCGAGGCTGCTGGCTTCGAACTGGCGCTCGCAGTGGAGAAATGGCAGCCGGCGCGTGCTGTGTACGAGAAGAATTTTGATCATCCAGTAAAAGATCTTGATCTGGCTGATCTGATTGATGCCGTTGCAGGTGTCAAGAAAGAGAGGCCGGAAATCATCGTCGGCGGACCACCTTGCCAGGATTTTTCTGCCGCTGGCGATAGGATCGAAAGTCACCGCGCCAGGTTGACGGTATCGTATGCCGAAATTATCCGTGCGGTACGCCCGACTTGGTTCCTGATGGAAAACGTCATGGAAGCCCGGAAGAGCATGTCTTGGTTGAGCGCACGACGGTTGCTGAGCAGCGCTGGTTATGGCATTACCGAATGCGTACTTAATGCAGCCTACTACGGTGTGCCGCAGAATCGAAAGCGCTTTTTCGCTGTGGGCCGCTTAGAGGAAGACGACGACTTCCTATTGGATGATCTTCTCGATGGTGCTGCGGATACACCGATGACCGTGCGTGAATTCGTTAAGGACGAGTTCGATTTCGATCACTATTATCGCCACCCTCGCACGTGGGGGCGCCGTGCTATTTACTCCGTTGATGAACCATCGGCCACGATTCGCTCCACTAACAGACCAGTACCGCCAGGTTACAAGCGACATCCAGATGATGCAGTCGCGCCTTCGACGGTCAAGCAGTTGACGCCGGAGCAGCGCGCGCGGATCCAGACTTTTGCTAAAGGCTTCAAATTTCTGGGCAGTGCAAATCAGAAGGACATCATGATCGCCAATGCGGTGCCTGTGAGATTGGCTCGCTATGTGGCGAAGGCTATCCTTACTTTTGAGGAGGTACGCTCGATGACACCAGGCGACCGTACATTCAGAACTTGGCTGACCGATACACAGAGTTACACCCCGCGTACCGCCGGTAACGTCATCTCGCGATTCAAGCGGGCCAACCGTATCTTGCACGCCAAGCGCATGCCTGTGGATCCTCTGGATGCCATCCAGGCGTTGGAGCGACGTCGAGAATATGCGGATTTGAGTTCGTCTGTTCGCTCTCAAATCAAAAAAGCCGTCCGGTTGCATGCTGAATTTAAAGGACGTTGATTTCATCCTGGCTAAGCGTGCCTCAATAATTGAACGACCCATTTCGATGCAACAAAGCCAAATGCTAGGCAAGAGGGGGCTATTGCCTATCCAAAAGCATTGGTGATTCGGGGGCTGGACATTTTATTACGTTTAACGTAATTTACGCTCCAGCGGTTTGAAGCCATCCTTCACCACATGGCCCAGACCGAAGTAGACGCCCGCTCCATCTTTGCCCAGCGCTTGAAGCAGGCCAGGGAAGATGTCGGGCTCACGCAGAAGGAGCTGGGCATGACCATAGGTCTACCGCAAGAAACCGCGGCCGTGCGGATCAACCGCTACGAGAAGGCGGTCCATGACGCCGATCTGGCGACCGCGCGCCGCATCGCCGAGGCCTTGGGCGTCCCGCTCGCCTTCCTCTACGCCGAAACCGACACCATGGCCGAGGCCATCCTGACCTTGGGCCTGTTGTCCAAACCCGAGCAGCGCAAGGCCGTGGCCGACCTCAAGACCCGCCTGACCCAGTCGATCGCTGCGCGCGACAAGTCCTGAGCCGGATAGGCATCGCGTCGCAGCTTGATCGGCTGATGGTTCGCGCCAATGGTCTTGAGGTGCTGAGCGATCCGGTCCGGCGCTCCGCTTGGTAGTGTCGTCGCAGACACGCTCGATAAATCCGTGACTTGCTTGTGCCTGTCATTACGGGTGAAGAAGCATCAGGGCATTGCCACGCTGACGCCGTCCAAAGACGCGCTGTCGCACTTCAAGTAACTGCATTACTCTCGAATGGCAGCCGGACTGCGCACGAAGGGAGCGCGCAACTATGAGTACCGCGATGAACGCACAGGGACGTTGTTTCAAGGCGGCGTTGCTGCTCACCTTGTTGGCGCAAAGCGCTTGCAGCGCGGCCACGCGTCCAGTGTCCGTATCCGACGCGACGAAGGAAATAACGCCCACGGTCGAGGACTTCCTGCGCTGGCCCTTGCAAGGGCCGGAAGGCTACGACAAAGCGGTTACTGCCTTGCTCGGCGTGTATCGCGCACAGGCGTTCAGCGCGGCACCACCCACTGTGTATGCGCGAAATCCGGTCCGCCTGAGCGATGGTTTCAGCCTGGCGGGTGCGCAGGTGGACAACCAATACTGGTATCGAGCGGTGGCCTCGGTCTTCATCGCCGAGCAGCCCTGCTTCCCGATGGATCGGGCCGCCAAGACCGCGGGTGTTCAGTGGAGTCCACCGGCACCGGCTGGTGGCGTGGGGCGAAGCTTTTCTGTCGAGCAAAACGGCATGAAGCTGACGCTGACCGAATCGCAGAACAACCCGCGTTGCCTCGCCGATATCAGCTTCCTTCATCTCGCGACGACCCGGCGAACAAACTGAGCGATCAACGCCTTTGAAGGATCAATGGGCCATGCCGACGCAACGCACCGAACTGCTTGATTCGCAACCCGGATTTCAATCGCTGCCGGAGCGCACGCGAGACTGGATTCTGCAATCCCCTCATGCGACGCAGGACTTCGCCGAGTTCTTCGCCCAAGGTGGGAAGGTCGAGCCGGCGCAGAGTGTCGATCTGCCTTATTACCATGCCACGCAGCCGCCGAAGATCTACATCAGCGCCAAGACGCATTCCGATCTGACCGGTCCGGATGCCGCGCACCATATGGATACCGAGCTGAGATTGTTCGCCACCCTGGCGCACGAGATCGGTCACGACAAACACAATCCAGGTACCGAGCCATTCAAGGGCAAGGCGGCCGAGGAATACGTTCAGTACCGCAGTGAGCTGGAAGCCAGGACGGTCTTCAACGCGTTTCCGATTTTCGACGACTTGCAGAAGAGCGACCCCGAATTCCGCGCAAAGTGGGATGCGGTTGGATACGGCCGAGGCAGCGGACTTGAGCCGGCGGGTATCTACTCCGAATGGAAGGCGGGCCGTATCAACGACGCGACGGCCGTCGCTCATCTGGCGGCGCCGATCCCGAACTTCCCTTACACACGCAAAGAACCTCTGGCCGATCAGAACGGCGATGGTGTTCTGACGCAACGCGACGTCTATCTCCAAGACTTCCAGCGACTGATGCATCGGCCGCCAACGCTGGTAGACGATTCGCGATCCTCTAAACCGGAGCCCGAATCACGTGCTCCTCAACGTTCTCGACAGGCCGATCACCCTTCGCACGCGTACAACGCGGCTTACGAAATGATTCGCGGCACGGTGCAAGCATCCGGCCGGTGGAGCGAAGAGGAAAGTCGGAATACTTCGGCGAATCTGCTTCTCGCCCACAAAGCCGACACGCTCAGCCAGCGTCTGGACAAAGTAGTAGTCGGCAATCCCCAAGCCAATGGCGATGTCCACGTCTTCGCCGTCTACCAGTCCTGGGGCGACAAAGAACCCCGCTTCCTGACAAGCGTGAACGCCACCGAGGCGGCGAACGCTCCAGCGTCCAAAAGCTTGGACCAAGTCGAACAGCTCAACCGCCAGCAGGCTGCATCGCTGGATGGCCCAGAAGCTCCGAACCGTGGGCCACGGATGGGCTGAATAGTCCGCATGCCCGACGGCGACCGCGCGCCGCATCGCCGGGGCCTTGGGCGTCCCGCTCGCCTTGCTCTACGTCGAAACCGACACCATGGCCGAGGCCATCCTGACCTTGGGCCTGTTGTCCAAACCCGAGCAGCGCTAGGCCGTGGCCGACCTCAAAGCCTGCCTGAGCCAATCGATTGTCACGCGCGACAAGTTCTGACCAGTACATGGCTTCACGCCCGGGCCATCGGCGAATACCAGCTGTGCGATGAAGGCTAGGCCGGTTTCCTCGGCACCTCTCGTATAGGTTCGCGCATCACACAAAACTCTTCACGCAGCGTCCGACTCCAGTTGGAGCGCTGCGCTTTCTTAAGCGAGGTTGAGATCGGCTTGGTCTTGCCGATCGGTGCGGTGCCTCATTCTGCTGAATAGGTGCTAGAAGAGTGCCTTTGGTATGAACTTAAGCTACGGTTAGCGTGTTCTCAGGGGAGCCGTTCCATAGGCTTCCGATCACGTCACCGCCAAGGAAGTGAAGCCATGGAGCTAAGGATGGCCGTAGCCGAAGTTTTGGAGCTTCAAGCCGCTTATTCATCGTCGAACACGATTGAAATGGGGCGCCGGGGCGACTTGATTCGCAACGTTATCCCCGCGTCATGGGAGCAATTCCGACCGGCTCTTTTGCAAGCGACTGGCCTTAAGAGCGAGGACCTGCTGATTGAGGGCCGAGATGGAACGGGGTTGAAATCACGAGTTCCGTGGGTGCGATTCGCCTCCAAGGCCGTTTCCCCCAGCGCAACAGTGGGTTGGTACGTGGTCCTTCTGCATCGTCGCGATGGGGCAGGCGCGTACTTGGCACTGGCCCATGGCTCTACTCATTTCGACGGAGGAGCATTTATTGCTCGCTCCGATGAAGAGCTCGCAAGATTGATGGCATGGGGAAGAGCGACGCTTTCTGAGCGTTTGATGATCGATCCGACACTCGTGTACGAGGTGCGGTTGGGTGCCAAGGCTAAATTGGCCCTCGCGTATGAGAAGTCCTGTCTTGCGGCCTACTACTATCCCGCAGCTTCGATTCCAGTCGATGCCGCGATCCAGCGAGATACGTTGGTTCTAGCGGACCTGCTTGGACGGCTGTATCGAGCAGAGCGGCTAGGATTGGCTCCCGATTCGCCCAATCCGGATGTTCGCGATGCAGATGAGGCGATCAATAGGATTGCCAGCCCAGCCAGCCCACGGATGGGCCAAGGCTTCGCTCTCACCGCTCCTGAGCGCCAGGCTATCGAAATGCGCGCAATGGATCTGGCTAGCGCGTACTTTCAGGGCAAGGGCTTCGTCATCAAAGACGTAAGCGCAACCGAGTCGTTCGATCTCCTGGCGACCCGTGGCAGTCAAGTTGTTAGTGTTGAGGTCAAGGGCACTACTGGAAGCATCGGCACGATACTTCTGACTTCTAATGAAGTAGAGCTCCACAAGAGGGAATATCCCGAGAACGCCCTAGTGTTGGTGCATGGCATCGAATTGACAGAGCGGAGTGAGGTGCCCTGCGCGAGCGGCGGAACTATAGAAGTCTGGATGCCTTGGTTGGTCGACGACGATAGACTGAAAGGAATCGCCTTCAAGTACAGCCTAGGATGATGGGCTGGAGCACAGGGTTACGATGGACAAAAAAAGGTTTGCGAGGAATAGAAGGGACATAGGGCGGGCATTGTTGTAGCGGCTTTCACATTTGACGCGTAGGCCCACGTTCGATAAAGACGTTCTCCGCGTTCGCAGACAGCGCTTGTTGCTGATTGGTCTGCTGCGTGACCGCTTCGAACTGTCGCAACGAATCGGCCGCCGGTGTCGCCATCGCCTGCTGTGTTGCGACATGCGCGCGTAGATTGGCGGGGTCGTTCAATGCACCTTCCACAGCGAATAGGTGGCGGCCGATCTCGCCATTGTCGTGGCGGCTCAGTACGACATGATCGACCTGCGCGAGTCCGCCACGTCTTGCCTCGGCAGCCATGCAGCCAGCCAGGCAATCCAGTTGATCGGGCGTGCAGCTGAGTCCATGCTGCGCGAATTCCGCACCCGTCTTGTCTCGGATGCCTTTCAGAAACACGTGATCCGCGTGGTTCAATCTCGTTGAGTCGCCGTGTCGCGCAGGCGCGCCGTCCGATGCTCGTGGCTCCTGATGGGTATCGGATGGCGCCTCCTTGCCGCGCGGCCCATTCTGCTTCAGCTCTTGGCTGCGGTCCCAGTCGCGCATGAAGCGCTCTGCGTTGGTGACCGTGCCATCCTTGTTGTAGTCGGGAACCGTGTCCAGACCCTGAGTGGTCCGAGAATCGCGGGTGCTCAACACGATCGAAGCGACGCCTTGCACCGTGGCGGTCTCGTCGTGATTCTTTCTCCAATCCTGATACAGAACCGCGATCTGAAGGTCAGAGCCATAGCCAACGCTGTCGTACCGCGGCCGGAAGCTGTCATCTTTGTCTCGCAGCTCATCGAAGATCTTGAATGCATTGAGGACCGTCTGCCCCTCATGCTCGGCGCGGTACTGCACGTTCTGTTCGCGTGTCGTTCCTGTGAATGGATGCGTGCGGCTGTTGATCGAGTGATGCCCTATCTCGTGAGCCATCATGGCGAACAGCCGGCCTTCCTGGTACTCGGTGCTCTTACCTCCGAGATTGACCAGTGGGTAATAGCTGGGATTGATCGCGATCTCGGGCGGTACGCGCTCCCTGTATGACGCTAAGGCTTCGCCTGTCTCAGGCTTGATTACGCCGCCGTCGCGGAAGAACTGGGCGAACTGCGCGCTAGCAAGCGGAGAGTCGATGACCCAGCCTTTCACCCGATCGGGCAGTTGGTTGAACTGTGCGGTCTCGCGCAACAGTTCGGTGTTTTTCGCATGGCTATTGTTCCTGGGGTCGTCAGTGGCAGGCGTCATCGTTATAGTTCCGATCTAGGATGATTCGCTGTGGTATGCCTGTCCGCATCCGTTAACCGGCATTACAGAGGCAGTTATGCAAGTACATGGAAAGCATCAGGCGAAAGGCTTGCTGCTGTTGATGATAGCGCTGGTTATTACTACGAGTGCATGCTCGGCAGGGCGATCACGGGATCGAACACCAGATGTGCAGTCGAAAAACATCAGTGATGTGACAATCCAACGCATCCTCTCGCTGCCTTTGACACAAGGCGAGGCAGGGCTGCGACAGATAACGTCCGATATTTTCCATCTTGCGAACTATCCCAGCGCGCCGGGAACGATCACTGGCGATGTTGTGACGAAAAGTGGGCCGTTAACGCTCTCCGATGGTCATCGAATCAATATCGTCATCGACTACACCAAGGCCGGTGTTTTGAGTGTCGGTGTGGACAAAACCCAATGCTACAAACTGAAAGATGCCGTGAAGATTACCGGCGCTAAATCCGTGTCAGCGGTCAGCTATCCCTATGTCGAAGGCCCTGATTACGACACTCACTCGGCGATTGCGAACGGCGTTGATGTGAACATTGGGACGTTCGCCAAAGGTGAGGAATGCCTGTCCGAAATCCGCCTGGTCAATGTGAAAGTGGCCTCCGAATTCGTGGCAGAGAACAAGTTGGAGCTCCCCGCGAAAAACCTGCCGACCCTCGATCGCTAATGAAGCTTCAGGCTTCTGATGTCTCAACAAACAAAAGCTTCACGGAACTGGGCAAGAAACCGCAGCGGAGGGGATCAACCGCTACGAGAAGGCAGTCCATGACGCCGATCTGGCGATCGCGCGCCGCACCTGGGGCAAGCGTCCGCCGGCCGCGCGGGTTCGTAAGCCGCGCTCTGGCGTGAGCAGTGCTGGCGTTGCGTCGGATCGCACGAGCGTCCCTTCAGTCCGAAGCGCCCCGCCTGTGGTCCATCCGGGTCTGCGTGTGGTCCCGCGCCTCATTGCGGAAAGCCACCGAAGCCTTCGCGAATCCCGCTGAGGGATCGCGAAGAGTGAATTCGGGACACGCGAGAGCGAAATCCGCACTCCCGAAGGTCGGCGCCATACTCGCGACGGCAGGCATCGGCCCGTTTCGCACGGCGGGCCTGATAAGAAACAAGAGAAACACCATGTGGTTTAAGCAAGCAAAGACGCTCGATGGATGGGTGGACGCCTACCTCGAGGCGAACGAGGTCCCGGTCGAGCAACGGGATGTGAACGGCCCGCACTGGTGGCCGATCGAGCGCGCGATGGTGACTTCCAGGCAAGTCAGCCCGGACTCCCTTTGGGAGTTCATTCTGGCGGTGCTGGCAAGGAACCCGCCCGAGCACACGTTCTACTGTCTGGCGGCAGGGCCGCTGGAAGAACTTATCGGATACTACGGTGCCGATTTCATTGATCGCATCGAGTCGGTAGCTCGCGGCGATGAAGCCTTCCGCGAACTGTTACACGGCGTTTGGAAGCCGCCAGGGGTCAGTGCGGAAGTCTGGCAGCGCGTGGAACTGGCCAGAGGCGACGGATAGCGCTAGCCATGTCATCGCGGCGTTTCCGCGATTTCAAGCGACGTCACGCAATGCCGCTCGAATCCCTTGAATGAAAAGCCGACGGACATCGCCGGGCTCGTTGCCGTATAGAGTCCCGTGCGTTGGTAATAAACCATGCACGCTGGATCGGGCCGCCCGATCGCGATGGCCTGTTCGATCGGGAAGCAGGGTTCGTCACTCAGCTCCAACAGCATATGGCGGTCGCCATCCAGGCGCAGGTAGCGACGGATTACATGGCCATACGCAGCGTGGCAGGCTTCTGCTGCTCGATTCGACCAGTCGCACTTGCGCCCTCGTTGGCGCTGAAGTGGTCGTGCAACGTCTTTGTCCAGACGATCGAACCCAGCGGGGCCTTCATGAAGTGGGAGTGTCGGGAGGCTCTTAGCAAGAAAATTGGATAGTGTCCCGCGCAGTATCAGTCTGGTATTCGAGCAAGCGGATACGAAGCAGGCGATGATAAGCGTCAACGAAATCCTGGTGCAGGAATGCCTGAAAAAGCCACATGTGTCACCATCAATTCTCGGCTTTTTCTTCGATCTTGCGGATGATTTCCGCAACGGTCGTTGTTTATCTCATGATGGCTCGCTTATGCTCAGCGCATCCTTTCTGCGTGCGATCCAAGCAATGCGCAACTTCCAGTTCCGCTGTGTCGCCGCAGCCATTCGTCCCCACACAATCGCGCCCGCATTGATTGTTCTCAATGTCCTCGCGGTCAGCGCCTGCGCCCATAGCCCGACACCGCCGCACACCGCCGTTACCGCCCAGGAGCCTCATGGCATGACGTCGAACGAACACTATCGGATCAGCGACGCCTCGGAGTACCCCACATTGCCGCCCGAAGAGGTGGGGCTGAGGGTGTTAAAGCTATTGAAGGAACTGCCCTCCCTGAAGGGGCTGACGGCGCAACAAGTAATCGAGAAAACCGGGCTTCCCCTCAAGTTGGCTCCAGAAGCCGGCGTTTATGGATTTACGGTTCGCATGCCTGATTCGGGGTGGCTCTACATGCTGACATTCGAGCCGGCCGACGGCCGCTACAACGAGAGGCTGTCCTACGAGGTACGCAATCCCGCTAACCGCAGCGACGCGGACATGACCCCCGTATGCAAACTCGACTTCGATGCCTATGCGGACGCCTTGAAACGAGCGGGGTACAGCGTTAGTGAGGATCGCAATGAGATCGGAATGTTGGATGAATACATTTTTCATCGCGAAGGGCTGAAGATTCGGATAGGACCCCGAAACCGGACCGTAAAAGACGTTGATGCGCCCTTGTGTGTCGAGCGCCTGACTGTCTATTCAGCGGGTTAATCCATGGCCAGACCAAATAAACAGCTATCCGACGCCATCGATCGGCTAGCGGCGGACCCGGGCGCCACCGCGGACCGGGTCGCTCAGTTACGTGACGCGCTCGCTTCGGATAGCAAGCTGCTGGATCGCATGAACGATGAGGCGAAACTGGGGCATATCAAGGCCTTCGTCATCGGTGAAGAAGGGCCGGCGGGACGCTACGACATCCAATCGGGCGCGGTGACCTTGCCAACTGCCAGCTTTCGTCCATCAGGCGTATCTGCCTCGGAAGATCTGACCGCCGTCTTGAAGCTGCAGGACATGTCCGTGAGATTCGGAAACAGTGTCTATGCGGATACGTCGGGCAGAAAAGTTCCTGTCTCGCAGGAAATGCTCGGAAACTTGCAGGACTCGATCAACCAGTCGCCGGAATTGGCCGCGCAAATGAAAGCGGCGGTCAGCGCCAAGCCTTCCCCGCACTTGATCAAGTTCGACATCCTCGATGCCGGCTTTGGCGCGGGGGCGACCTATGACGGCGACAGCAAGTCGATCAACATTCCAGCCGCGAGGTTGCAGAATTCGTCCGCCACCAGTGAGGATGGATTCGATCCGTTCAGCATGGCTTACACGCTCGCGCATGAAACCCAGCATGGGTTCAATCATGCGGCCAAGCGACAGGCCTATGTTGTATTCGATCGCGAGGTTCGGGATATCGCACGCGATAAGAACCCAATCAACGACTACACCGCACCGATAGGTCGACTGATCGGTGCAGGTCGGCAGGACGAGGCCAAGGCCGAGATCGCCGGATGGAACGCGGTGGCCAGCATGGTGAAACACGTCAATCCAGAGGCGGGACTGGATGCCATGGGGCGTGTAAACAATATACGAAGCCATTTATTCGTCGAAAGGAACGACGCCACGCGCAAGTTTGAGGGACGTCCGGGACTGACATTCGGACCTGGACTCAGCCTCGAGCCGACGGCGGCCAACATCGAGACTCTTGGCAAGAATTACTTCGATCGGGAGCCCTTGAACACGCCCGGAAAGAATGCCCGCGAAATATCCACGCTCGGTCCGCATAGAGAGGCCGACTATGCCAACTACTACGGACGAAACGCGATCGAGCGACTCATAACGATCGACAGGAAGCACGCGCGCACGATCAACGGAGTCGAGCCGCAGATGCACATCGATATGGCGGCTTTGCGTCTCAACGAGCGCTTGATCGAGCGGCTTGGGTTGGAGATAGACCCGCGTCCGGAGCAACGGCAGGCCTACTACGACACCAGCCGGTCGCCGCCCGCACTCCAGCACTTCGATCACACCAAGACGGGACGCAGCTTGAGCCAGCATGTGCCCATCGATGCGGCCGTTCTGGCGGACGATCCTGTCGCTCTGGGCCGCGAGCGTTTGACGCCGATGGAGCAAAGTCATCCGGATCACGGCTTGTACTGCCAGATCGCGACCCAGGTTCGACAACAGGATCAACAGCACGGCCGTCAATGGGACGAAACCAGCGAGCGTATGACCGCAAGCCTGTTGGTTCTGGCGAAAGAAAATGGCTTGTCGCGGGTGGATCACGTGGTCTTCAGCGCCAGGAATGAAAAAGTCGCCGCGGGCGAGAACGTATTCGTCGTACAAGGGCGGATCGACGACCCGGCGCATCTGCGGGCGCATATGAAAACGGACGAGGCCGTTCGTGCGCCGGAGGCGGCTTCGTTCGAAACGGTAGAGGCGATCAACGAGCGTATCGCCCGGCAAACAGCTCAGGCGCAGGCACTCGGGCAGATGCAAGAGGAGCCAACCAAGGCGCCGGGCATGGGGCGATGACTGCACTGCACTAGCAAGAGGGTCAAGGCCTGCGATTGGGCGACAGTGCTTCGCTGGGGTCACGATGAGCGTGGGCTGGCCGTGGTGGTGATCGGCGAATAGACGGCGCTGCCTGGCTATGTGGCCGTGGATCGGGTGTATTTGCTGCACGGCTGCATCATCGAGGTCGCTGCGTTTGGGCTGATCCATTACGATGACGAAGCATTGGCGCAGGACGAAGGCCTCGTATTTCTCGCTCGGGCGACCTGATGAAACCGGATCAAGCCGAACTCTTCGCCACGCAAGGTTTCTTGCGGTTGGATGCGTTCCATCCGAAGAGCCGGATGGCGGCGATCAGGCAGAAGGTGCTCGATGAGATGAAACGGCTGTCGGCGCGGACGAGTCCGATGAAGTCGTTGCGGCAACTTCCGTTCTTTCAGCAGATCGGAAAGCTGTCGGCGCTCGTGGATGTTCCGGGGTTGCACGACGCGTTGGCGACGCCGGAGCTCATCGAACTGATCGCCCGATTGGGCGGTCGGACATTGACGCCAAACCAAGGCACTCAGTTGCTGTTGTCGCCGCCGAACCAGGGCGAGTGGACCTTGAAAGGCTTGAACTGGCATGTGGATGTTACGGCCGATCCGTCGCAGCGGCTGCCCGGCATTCAAGCGTTCTTTCTGATCGACGATGTGTCGCCGCGCGGCGGCGCGACGCTCGCGCTGGCGGGATCGCATCGGGTCGATGCGCTGGGGCCGGGGTCCGCGTCCGAGCTGCGCAGGGTGTTGAAGACTTCCGATGAACTGGAGCGCGATCTTCGCGGATCGGGCGTATCGATCGTCGAAATGTCAGGCCGCGCGGGTGACATTTGTCTGATGGACATGCGGCTTTTGCACACGCCGTCGATCAATACGACCAGGCATCTGCGAATGATGGCGACATGCCGTTGTTTTCCGCGCGCTTGATGCTATTTTTGCCCGGCACTCGTCGGGGTCCTGTTTAAAGATGTGATCGGGCATGCGGCGGCGCCATGAGACCATCGCGCATGCGCTTCGTGGCAGGCAGGGCATAAACGCTTGCCAGTGCTCTGCGCCAGTTGAATGCACGTATCCACCTGAAACCAGGAGAACGGCCATGGTCAACAAGAATGCGATCAGCAAGAACACGATTTGTCTGTGGTACGACGGCACCGCGCTGGACGCGGCGACGTTCTACGCGAAGACGTTTCCCGACAGCGCGGTCGGAGCGGTGCATCACGCGCCCGGCGATTATCCCGACGGCAAGCAAGGCGACGTGTTGACGGTCGAGTTCACGGTGATGGGCATTCCGTGTCTGGGCTTGAACGGCGGACCTGCGTTCAAGCACACCGAGGCGTTCTCGTTTCAGGTCGCGACCGACGATCAGGCCGAAACCGATCGCTTGTGGAATGCGATCGTCGGCAACGGCGGCAAGGAAAGCGAGTGCGGCTGGTGCAAGGACAAGTGGGGTCTGTCGTGGCAGATCACGCCGCGCGTGCTGACCGATGCGTTCACCAGCCCTGATCCAAAGGTCGCCAAGCGCGCGTTCGACGCGATGATGAAGATGCAGAAGATCGATATCGCCACGATCGAGGCCGCGGTGCGCGGCTGATCGGAGCGCGCGACTGCGGTGGATGAGGCCGCGATTGAAGCGGCGGTTTCGCGCCGGCACCGGCGGCAACTCAGATTCGCCGAATCACGGGATGCCGCCAGGGCCGGGTCCCGGTGGCCCGCGACGCGCTCGTGCTGCCTGCGTCGCAACTCCATTCCCCGCGTCTTAGGTGGCCGGGCGCCGCCGCTCGAATCGCGGCTGTCTTGACCCTGTCATGCGCGTGGCATCGAATCCGCGCAACGGCTCAAGCGCCGGGAGACGAGCATGGCTCCGTTCCGCATACCAGTCTCAGGCCGGGTTCCGGCTGTTTCGCGCGCGTTTGTCCTGTATTTGACTTGGCTTGTGTTCTTTCTGCCGGCGTGCCCGGTGTTCGCGAGTGAGCAGGCTTCGCAGTGGCGATCGCTCAGCGACAAGGACGGCATCCGCCTGGAGGCGCGGCGCATTCCCGGCGAGCGTTTCGATGAGCTTCGCGTCACCACGTCGCTGAAAGCCTCGCCGAAGACGGTCGCCGACTATCTGCTCGGAAAGTACCTCGACGAGAAGAACAAGAACATCAACCGGACGTTCATCCAGCGTGGGCCGGACATGGCGCTGTGGTCCGATGTGCTCAGCACCTCGGTCGCCAGCGATCGTTGTTACTCGATGCGCTTCGAGCGGCAGGCGCTGGCCAACGGAGCGATACGGGTGACGTTCGTATCGCTCGACTATGCCGGCCGAAAGCCGATGCCCGACTGCATCGCCTTGCGCGCGCGCGGCGAGTGGACGATGACGCCGACCGGCGCCGGGACGCGCCTGACCTACGCCTCGCTGACCGACATCGGCGGCAGCGCGCCGGCGTTCCTGGTGCATCGTTCGCTTGCCTCGGCCGCCGTCTCCAGCGTGCGCAAGGTGGTCGCGGGTTCGTCGGGCCTGGCGCTGCCGCGGGGCATCGGCGACTGAACGCCGATAATCCGAATCCGCGTTCGGATCGAAACCGCCGCGGATCGGAACCGATCGTCAGCCTGCGGGTTCGCCGAACCATCGCGGCGCGGCTTGAGCGGCTTGGTCATGGTCGGTCGCATGTTCGCTTGCCCATGCGACGAAGGCATCCGGACGCACCAGCACGGCGCTCACGCCGAGCCGATCCATGGCGTCGCTGGCGACATACGCGATGCGATCGCTCCAGCGCTGCGCGAGCGTGCGCAACCGCGCGCAACCGCGCATCGGCGTCGAAGTCCAGCAGCAGGCCCTTGCCATTGCGCAGCAATTCGCCGAGCCGGGTTCCATCGGCCAGTTCGAAGTCCGGCGCGCTGCGCCCCACCAGCGGGTGGCTGTCGCCCAGGTCGTAGCGAAGGCCGACGCCCCACACGCGCTCGGCGAAATAGGCGGCGCCGTCGCGGGTGTCGATGAGGTCGCGGATGATGGCTTCGAGCGCGCGCGTACTCGGGCTGGGCCGCATCAATGCGACCTGGGCGCGCGACCAGTCCAGCACCTGCGCGCCCACGGGATGACGTTCGCTGAAATAACTGTCGAACAGGTCGGCCGGCGCGTCGCCGCGAATGGTCGCGGCGAGCTTCCATCCCAGGTTCATCGCATCGCATCGCCGAGACCGAGGTTGAGCCCCTGGCCGCCCAGCGGCGAATGGATATGCGCGGCGTCGCCGGCGAGCAACACGCGTGCGTTGCGATAGGCCGTCGCCTGATAGGTGCGGTCGGTCCAGGTCGTGGCGAGTTGCAGCGCGGTCACGGTGACGTCGGTGCCGCAGACGCGGCGCAACACCGTCTGCACATGCTCCGGCGTGATCGGCTGGGTTCGGTATATACGCGCCGCCGTCGAAATCGAGCATCGCGATGGTGCCGGACGGCTGATAGGTGAACATGCCGGTCGCGGTGTAGTGACGACCCGAACGGAGTTTGTCCGCGTCCAAGCGAATCCCGTACCCCAATTTTCCAAAGGCGGGAACAGCAACAGCAGTTCCCAAGCGGGGCGACAAAGGCAGTGGCAGAAACAAAAACATCAACAACAACAGCGAACGGAAACATTGCCCCCTTTAAAGAGGGGCGGCACCCGCGTTGTCTGCTTCAGGTCGATACGACCGCGCCTGGGGACTTGCGCCATCCACTCAGGAAATCACCAGCTCTAATAATTCCGCCGGTCCATCTGCCCGCCCTCGTCGCGGCGAGAAGATTCGGCTGAGAAGGAGCCTTATCCGCGCCCCGGCGATTCCCGCTTCGTAAGCGGGAGTGGGCTTGAGAACGACGCGCTGCCTAAAAGCACATGGGTCGATCAAGGCGTTTTCGTGGACGGCAACGCAGCGGCTTGGTAATCGGCCGCCACTTTGTCGGTCATGGCCCGCAGCGCCGACCGTGAGTACCAGTGTCCTTGCGCCATCACCCCGAGTGGAGCGCGTAAGACGCCGAGCGCGTCGAGTGGATTGGCGGACGTCAGGATCAGGTCGGCGCGATACCCGGGCGCGATTTCGCCGAAGCGCTCGCCGCCCGGCCGGTACTCGGCGATGAAGCGTCCGGGTGTGCGCGTGGCGGCGCGCAGGGCTTGATAGCGGCTCAAGCCCGCGGCTTCCAATTCGGCCAGTTCCGCGTGCAGGGAGTAACCGGGGAATACGCCCGGAACCACCGGCGCGTCGGTGCCGGTCACCAACGGCAGATCGGCGTCGGCCATGGCCCCGACGAAGCGCCGCAGAAATGCGAGACGCTCCGCGAGCGACCCCGTGCGCGCGGCATAACCGTTGCCGCGGTTGCGCCAGTCCAGGCGCTCGCTCGGCGCCAGATAACGGGCTTGCGGCCGTGCGAGGTAGGTGGCGGCGACATCGGCGCGGCCCCACAGCGAGGCCACGGTGGCGTAGGTGGCCAGGTCGGTGGTGAGGTAAGTGCGATGGCGTTTCAGGAAATCGATCAGCGGCGCGATACGCGCGGGATCGGGGGCCGCGGTGCCGACGTCTTCGCCGGGCGCGAAAAACACCGAGTAGAAAAATTCTTCCGCGTGCGCCACCAGCGCCTGACCGGCCTCGATCTGGTGCCGAAGCCCCACTGCGTTCACGCCATGGCCGATCACCGGTGGGCCGCCGGCCTTGCCGGCATCGACGAACGCGGCGAATGCCGGGGCGCCGAGGTCGTTGTAGACCTTGATGAAGTCGAAGCCGTTGGCCTGTGCGAACGCGGAGATGGCCTGCGCCTGCCGCGCGGTATGCACAGCGAGATGACCATATCGATGCGAGCCGTCGATCATCATGGCTGCGTACACGCGCGGTCCCGGCAACTCGCCGCGGTCGATGGCCGCCCGGGTCTTGACGATGAAGGCGCTGGGCGCCTCGCCCATGTGCAGCACGGTGGTGACGCCGTTGGCGAGGTAGACGGCCATGTCCTCGCGACTGTCGGAATGGCTGTGCATGTCCGCCAACCCGGGCGACAGCCATGCGCTGCCGCCGCCATCGACGATGCGGGCGTGTTCGGGCACGCTGAGCCTGGTCCCGATTGCACGGATGCGTCCGTTTTCGACGATGACGGTCTGATCGCGCAACACGCGCTCGCGGTCCATGGGCACGACGTTGACGCGGATGAACGCGGTGACGGACGGTGGCGTCGCGGCGATTGCGGTGTTCGCGGTCAGGATTGCGCCGCAGAGTGTCATCAGCAGGGCGGTTCGCAACAGCATGGGGTAGCCTCATGTTCGTGCCAGGGCGGTTGCGCGTCGTCCGCGGTTCCTGGTGCGGGTCCGGGCCGGACGCGAAGCGCCAGGCGGAAGACTAACGCGGATGCCGCATCGGCACGAACCGTTCCGCCGGCGCGAGGCGGGTCGTGGAAATCCGCGCCCGTGCTGTCGCCGGATGCCGGGCGTTTTGCTTTTCCGCGAGCAGGGCAAGCACAGATGGTTATACCGCTACCGACTACCGCAATCGAGGCCCTTGGCTTGCGACCAATTTAACGCGCAGCCGGCTGCTGCTGGGTCACGCAATGCACCATGCCGCCGTTGCGATACAGATTGCGCACGTCGATGCCGATCACGCTGCGGCCCGGATACAGGCCTTGCAGGATCGATTTGGCGACGGTGTCGTTGTCATCCTTGTACTCGGGCATCAGCACGACGCTGTTGCCGACGTAGTAGTTCACGTACGAGCCTTTGTAGCCCAGTTCATAGCCGTACGCAGTCACCACGTCGCGCGCGGTCAGCGGCAGCTGCACGATGCGATAGGCGGCACCGTCGATATCGCTCGCGCGGTACAGGCGATCGATATCGGCCGAGGACAGGCCCCATTGGCGCAAATCGGCGCGGCTCATGGTGACCACGGTGTCCGGCGTGCCGAAGCGGGCGAAGCCGTCGATGTGCATGTCGGTGATGTCGTCCTTGCCGCCGGGCGCGCCGTCGAGCCAGATGAACTTGGATACGCCCAGCTGCTCGGACAGCACCGCTTCGAGTTCGGCTTCGCTGAGTTCGGCGTTGCGGTTGCGCTCGCGGGTGGAACTGCGCGTGGCCATCAGCACGCCGCGTCCATCGACTTCGATCGCGCCGCCTTCCAGCACCACGTCGTTCACGTTCATGCGCGGCAGGCCGAGGTGGCCGGCGACGGTGGCGGGCACGGCGTCGTCCTTGCGGTAAGGCGCATCGAGGCCCCAGCCGTTGAAGCCCCAGTCGGTGATCGTGAGTTGGTCGTTGCGGTCGTAGACGAACAGCGGGCCGTTGTCGCGCACCCACACATCGTCGGTCGGGCGGATCAGGAAACTCACCTTGGTCAGCGCGACTCCGGCGGCGTTGAGCAGTGCACGCACGCGGCTCTGCTCATTGGTGTCGTAGACGATGATGTGCACGTTCTCGCTGGTGACCAGCGCGCGGGTCATCGCCACCCAGGTCGGATCGAGCCGGTCGCGGTAGGCGCGGCCGTGGGTGTAGGCGTGCGGCCATTGCAGCCAGGTGCCCTCGTGGCGCGCGGTTTCGTCGGGCATGTAGCCGCCGTTCTGCGCGCGCGCCGCGCCGGTGGCGGCGGCGCTCAGGGCGAGGGCGCAGAGCACGCCGGCGACCAGCGGACACCAGCCGGCGCGGGGAAGGGTGGAGATATTCATGGGAGGAGCCTGTCGGGTGGGCTTGGAGGCGCACCTTAGCCAGCGAACCTGACATCCAGCTGATAGCGGTGGTTTGCTGATGGATTACCCGTCAACAGCGGCCGCCATGACGCCCGCGCCATCATCACGCCCGCGCCATCACAAGGCCAATTCCACCCGCGCGCCGCCGTCGGCGCGGTTTTCCAGACGCAGCTCGCCACCGTGCAACTGGGCGATGTGCTGGACGATCGACAGGCCGAGTCCGCTGCCGCGGCTGCCCGGGCCGGTCACGAAAGGTTCGCGGATGCGTTGCAATAACGCATCGGGAAATCCCGGGCCGCGGTCCTCGACGATCACCTTGCGGCCGCTGACGGTCACGCTGATCGGCTCATCGCTGGCGTCGGTCGCCGCGTGCAGTAACGCGTTGTCGATCAGATTGCGCACGGCGGTCTGCACCAATCGCAGATCCACGTTCACCACTGACTCGGAGGCGTGGAAGGCGATCGGCCGGTCCTCTGGCAGGATCGCTTCGACCAGCAGATCCAGGCGCACGGGTTCCTTGGTGATCGGCGTGTCGGCCGCATCCAGCCGCGCCAATAGCAGCAACTGATCGACCAGACCGGCGGTCTGCGTGGTCACTCGCTCGATCTTGGCCAGCACCTGCGCCGGCGACTCGCGTCCGTCGTGCGCCGATTCGCACAGCGCCTGCAAGCGCGCGACCGGCGTACGCAGCTCGTGCGCCGCCGCGGCGATGAAACGTTCCTGCTGTTCGAACGACGCTATCGCCGGCCGCAGCGAGCGGCGCGACAGCACATGGCCGACGAGGATGCCGAACGCGGCCAGCGCCGCGGCGATCGACACGGTCCAGCGAACGAAGGCGGCATGCGCGGCATCGCGCGCGCCGGGATCGGCCAACACCAGGATCGCGGCGATGGGTCGGTCGCGATCGTCGTAGGTCGGCTTGGCCTGCAGCAGGTAGGCGCGGCCGCGCCGGTCGTGGCCTTCGTTGGCGATATCGCGGCCGCCGGCGATCACGGCCTCGGCCAAGGCGAACGGTTCGGCGAGATCGAAACGCGGATGCTCGGGTCGCAGCAACACCTTCGGCGGCGGGCCTTTGCCGATCACCCAGATATCGCTGCCGCTGTCGATCACGTCGGGTTCCTTGCGCAGCACTTCGTCGTGAAAGCGGCCGTCGCTGTCGAACCACGTCAAGCCGTACACCGCCGTTGCACGCAGCTTGGCGCTGGAGGCGAGGTCGAGTTGCGCCAGCCGCGCATGCGTGGCGATGGCGACCGAACACAGCACCACCACGCACAGCAACCACGCCGCCGTCCACACCGCGGTCAGGCGCAGATGCAGCCGACGCAGGACCTGATCACGCCGTCGCGTCATCGCGTCCGTCCAGTCGATAGCCCGCGCCGCGCACCGTGTGCAGCAACGGCGGGCTGCCGAGTTTGCGGCGCAACGCGGCGATCAACACCTCGTCGGCATTCGATGCCGGCTCCTGACCTTCGCCCCAGCAACTGGCGATGATGTCGCCGCGGGCGACGACTTGCCCGGCGCGCTCGGCCAGCAATTGCAGCAACGCGAATTCCTTCGGCCGCAGCGGCAGCGCGATGCCGCCGCGACGGACTTCGCGACGGCCCAGGTCGACTTCCAGATCGGCCACGCGCAACACGCTGGGACGGATCGCGCCGCCGCGTCGGCCGATCGCGCCGATGCGCGCCATCAGTTCGTCCATCGAGAACGGCTTGATCAGATAATCGTCGGCGCCGCCGGCGAAACCGTCGATGCGATCCTCGACCGCGTCGCGCGCGGTGAGGAACAAGGCCGGCGTGGCGATGCCGCGCTGGCGCCATCGCCGCAACAACGCGAGCGCATCGCCATCGGGCAGGGTGCGATCCAGCACGAATGCGTCGTAGCCATACGACAGCACGAAAGATTCGGCCGTCGCCAGATCGGCGGCCTCGTCCACCGCGTGCCCGTGCGCGCGCAAGCGTCCGGCGACGGCATCGCGCAAATCGGTCTGGTCTTCGAGTACGAGCAGGCGCATGGGCGAGAGCTTACCGCCGCCGCGGCGCGGACGCGCGGGGCGTCACAGTTTGCTTCGAAACCTTCCCGGCAATGCCCGTTTTCCGCCCTGGATCGTCCTTGTCGCCCGCCCGCGGCCGTGGCCACTTTGATGTGTGCTGCATTGGCCGTCGCGCCAGCGCTGCCGCGCACCGATGCGATGGATCGCGGAACGCTTCGGAAGGTGAACTGCGTATTGATTTAACAACTCAATGCCTCTTCACCTGTCCGTTGATCGTGGTGCGGGGCGTTGACCAGAACGGGGCGAGTTCATTGACCTTCTCATTGAGCGAATCAGCAAGCCGCGCAGGCCGGCTCGCACGACGACCGCTGATGCCCCGCATGCGATCCAACGGCATGCGCAAGGCGTGATCCACGCCACAACGAAGTTGCGACTTCACCCAGGCCTGCAGCAGGGAAATCCGACTCAGTCAAGGAGAGTGCTATGAGAACCACATGGCTCAAAGACGTAACCGGCGGCAGGCGATGGCTGCGCCGTCTGGCCATTGCGACCGTGCTGGTCTGCGTGCCGCTGCAAGCGGCGGTGGCCAGGATGCACGAAACACCCCGAAGTTTTTCGCTGCAGGACAAATCGCTCAAGGCCGTGCAGCGCAAGACGCTGACCGCGGTCGATGCGCAACGCCTGTTGGCCGAAGACCGCGCGCGCGGCAAAGTCGCGCAAGGTCCGCAACCGATCCGCTTCGCGGTCGATGCCGGCGTGGCGTTCGATCTGAACAACGCGGGCACCTGGCAGAAACTCGCCGACGGACGCCTGTGGCGTCTGCGCATCCAGTCGCCCGGCGCGGTCAGCCACAACCTCGGCCTGACCCGGTTCGACATGCCGGTGGGCGCGAAGTTGTGGATCTACGATACGGCCGGCAAGCAAGTGGAAGGCCCGTACCTCACCCACAACCGCAGCCACGACGGCCGCTTGTGGACGCCGATCATCAAGGGCGACGAAATCATCGTCGAAGTGTTCGTGCCAAACGGCGTGGCGCAACCGGCGGTGACGATCGGCAAGGTCAATCAGGGCTATCGCGATTTCGCCGACGACAGTACTGAAAAACAGGGCTCGTGCAACAACGACGTGGTCTGCCCGGTGGGCGCTCCGTGGGCCAACGAGATTCGCTCGGTCGCGCGTTACAGCATCAGCGGTACTTCGCTGTGCAGCGGTCAGCTGGTCAACAACACCTCGTTCGATTTCACGCCGTATTTCCTCAGCGCCCACCACTGCGGCGTCACCGCCGCCAACGACGACACCCTGGTGTTCTACTGGAACTTCCAGTCGCCCACCTGCGGCGCGCTCAGCGGTGGCAGTCTGGCCGACAACCAGACCGGCGCGATCTTCCGTGCGTCCTACTCGCCGAGCGACTTCCTGCTGGTGGAGCTGGAAGAAGAGCCCGATCCGCTGTCCAACGTGTTCTACTCGGGTTGGGACGCGAGCGGCGTGGCGCCGGCTTCGACGGTCGGCATTCATCATCCGTCCGGCGATGAGAAGGCGATCTCGTTCAACACCAATGCGGTTACCTCCACCGCGTATCTGTCCAACACCGTCAACGCCGCGGCGAACCACTGGCGGGTCGATGCGTGGGAAGACGGCACCACCGAAGGCGGTTCGTCCGGCTCGTGTCTGTGGAGCGCGTCGACCAAGCGCTGCGTCGGTCAACTGCATGGCGGCTACGCTTCGTGCAGCGCGCCGACCACCTCGGACTGGTACGGCAAGCTCAGCGTGAGCTGGAACGGCGGCGGCACCGCCGCCACGCGGCTCAAGGATTGGCTCGATCCGACCAACACCGGCATCATCGGTGTCGACGGCGACCCGCACGTGACCACGCTCGACGGCACCCGCTACGATTTCCAGGGAGCCGGCGAGTACACGATCCTGCGCGATCCGAGCGGCGTGGAAATCCAGGCGCGGCAGACGCCGATCGCCACCTCGTTCACGCCGGGCGCCGATCCGTACAGCGGGCTGGCCACCTGCGTCAGCCTCAACAGCGCGGTCGCCACCCGCGTGGGCAAGTACCGCGTCACCTATCAGCCCAACCTCAACGGCGTGCCCGACCCCAAGGGACTGGAACTGCGCATCGACGGCCGGCTGACCCAGCTCGGTTCGGGCGGCATCAACCTGGGCAACGGCGGCAGCATCAATCCGACCTCCGCGCCGGGCGGCATCAAGATCACCTATCCCGACAAGTACAACCTGCAAGTGACGCCGGGCTGGTGGTCGAGCGAATCCAAGTGGTATCTCAACATCGGCGTGACCCGCAAGGTCGCCGATGGCGCGAACGGCGCGCAGCCGGGCAGCAACCTGGTCGGCGGCATCGGCGCGCCGTTGGCGCCGAAGAGCTGGTTGCCGCCGCTGCCCGACGGTTCGGGCCTGGGCCTGCGTCCGGCTGCGTTGCACGATCGCTATGTGCATCTGTACAAGAAGTTCGGCGACGCGTGGCGGGTGAACCACAGCACGACCTTGTTCGACTACGCGCCGGGCACCTCGACCGAGACCTTCACCAACAAGGACTGGCCGATGGAAAGCCCGCCGTGCAACCTGCCGGGCGCCGAACCGGTCAAGCCGCTGCCGCTTGAAGTCGCGGTGCAGGAATGCCGCATCGTGAAGGACGAGCGGACCCGCCAGAACTGCGTGTTCGACGTGATGATCACCGGCGAGCGCGGCTTCGCGCAGACCTACGCGCGCACCCAGGAAGTCAACGCGAAGGAGGCCGCGAAGGCCGCGGGCGACTGAGCGAAGTGAAGCAGGCAATGGCCGGCCGTCGATGACGGTTGCGGCCGGTAGCAGCGACGCCGAGGGAGCGATCCCTCGGCGTTGCGTTGTGGGGCGTTGGCGCGGATGGCGAGGCTCACACCGGCGAAAGCGGTCGGAAACCCATGAGAACAAGGGGTTTTCGCGGTGTTGGCCAATCGCGGCCGTCCGGTTTATGAACAATTAGGGAACGCAGTGCGCGCGCGCATGAATTCGCTAAATCGGCCGCGAGCGCCGCGAATATCGGCGCGTCGGCCCGTCCGCGTACGCATCGATCGGCAGGCCGCGGCCATTCGCGTGTAAAATGGCGATCTTTTAGCCAGTAGTAATGATGCAAGCACCTCGACGGGCTACGGTTCGCGGCCCGACGTTCATCCGCACGCTCGCTCGCCTGACCGCCGCCGACGTACCACCTCCCGCGCGATCGTTGTCGGATCAGCTGAGCCAATGGGTCGATTGGACCCACGCCGTGGCGCTGTCCACGGCGCTCGACGGCAGGCCGCCCGCGGCGTTGCTCGACGACCGGATCCTCAGCAGCGCCGACGACGACGAATGCGCGCGCGTGCGCGCCTCGCTGACGGGCGCGATCGCCGCCGACCGCGCCTTCGCCGCGGCGACGCCGCGTGGGCCGGGGCCGGGCAACGCCGCCGACACGGACGAAACGCTGGATTTCCCGTTCTACCGTCAGCGTTATCTCGCCCTGCAACAGACCATGGAAGCCGGTGTCGGCCGCCTGCGCGAGCGCCTGCGCGCGCTGCTCACGCACGCCGCGCCCGGCCTGGTCCGGCTCGCCGCCGTGGATGCGGTCATGGAGCGGGCCTTGAGCCGACGCGAGCGGGCGTTGCTGGCGGCCGCGCCGACGCTGCTGAGCGAACACTTCGAGCGCCTGCGTCAGGCCGCGCTGAGCGCCGCCGCCGACGACGCAGAGGGCGACGCGCCGACCGCCGCGCCGACCGCGTGGCTGGACGTATTTCGCAAGGACATGCAGAACGTATTGCTCGCCGAACTGGACGTTCGCCTACAACCGGCGCAGGGCCTGCTCGCGGCCCTTCGCACTCATGCAAAGAACTGAAATGCTCAGAAATCTGCTTTATCCCGCGGTCTTCGCCGCCGGTTTGATCACCGTGTGCTGGGTCGGCGCGGGCTATGTGGCCGCCAATCCGCTGGCGTTGTCGGTGGTGGCGCTGATCGCCGCGTGTTATTTGGCCGGCGGGTTCGAGTTGTATCGCTACCGTCAAGCCACCGCGACGTTGCAGCAGGCCGTCGCCGACCTGTCGCAGCCGCCGTCGAACCTCGGCGACTGGCTCGGTCGCCTGCATCCTTCGATACGCAACGCGGCGCGCCTGCGCATCGAAGGCGAGCGCGTGGCCTTGCCGGCGCCGTCGCTGACGCCGTATCTGGTCGGCCTGTTGGTGCTGCTGGGCATGCTCGGCACCTTGCTGGGCATGATGACCACGCTGCGCGGAACCGGCATGGCGCTGGAAAGCGCCAGCGACCTGCAGGCCATTCGCGAGTCCATCGCCGCGCCGGTCGCGGGACTGGGCTTCGCCTTCGGCACCTCGATCGCCGGTGTCGCTGCGTCGGCGATGCTCGGTCTGCTGTCCGCGCTGTGCCGGCGCGAGCGCGCGCTGGCGGCGCAGCGGCTGGATGTCGCCATCGCGACCACGCTGCGCACGCATTCGCAAACCTATCGCCGGGAAGAAGCGTTCAAGCTGTTGCAACAGCAAGTCGAGGTGATGCCGACCCTGGTCGAGCGGCTGCAGGCGATGACCGCGGCGATCGAACAGCACAGTCAGGTCGCGCACGAGCAGCTGACGTCGCGTCAGGACGCGTTTCACGAGCGCACCGACGCGGCCTACAGCCGACTGGCGTCGTCGGTCGAGGCATCGTTGAAGGCGAGCATCGCCGAGAGCGCGCGCGTCACCAGCGCGGCGTTGCAGCCGATCGTGGAAACCACGATGGCGGCGATCGCGCGCGAGACCGCGTCGTTGCACGAGGCCGTTACCCAGTCCGTGCAGCGGCAGATGGATGGGCTGTCGGCGGGTTTCGCCGCCAGCACCAGCACCGTGGCGGGCATCTGGAGCCAGGCGCTGGTCGACCAGCGCCAGTCCAATGAAGGCCTGGTGCAGAACCTGGGCAGCGCGCTGGAGCGCTTCACCGACAGCTTCGATCGCGGCGCGACCGGTTTGGTCGACACCGTCTGCGCGCGATTCGAAGCCACCGCCGAGCAGGCGGCGGACGCCTGGAACACCGCGCTATCGCGGCAGGCGAGCGCCAACGAGGACGTGGCCGCGCGCAACCAGCAGGCGCTGGTCGCGGCGGCGGATGTTTGGAACGAGTCGCTGTCGCGTCAGTTGAGCGCCAACGAAGACATGGCCGCGCGTAATCAGCAAGTACAGGTTGCGGCGGCGGATGCATGGAACGAGGCTCTGTCGCGGCAATCGAGCGCCAACGACGAGGTGGCGACGCGCAATCAGCAAGCTTTGATCGCGGCCGCGGCGACGTTCGAGCAGCACGCCGCGTCACTGCTGCAGGCCATGCGCGAGTCGCACGCAAGCCTGCAGGCCGAGCTGGAGTCGCGCGATCAACAGCGCCTGGCCGCGTGGACCGGCGCGTTCGCGTCGATGGCCGCCGAACTGGGCCAGCGCTGGGAACGCAGCGGTGAGCACTCGGTCGAACGCCAGCAACAGATCTGCGATGTCCTCGCGCAGTCCGCGCGCGACATCGCCGCGCAGACCCAGGCGCAGGCGCAGGAGACGATCGCCGAGATGTCGCGTCTGGTCGATGCCGCGTCGCAGGCGCCCAAGGCCGCGGCCGAGGTCATCGCCGAATTGCGCCAGAAACTGTCCGACAGCATGGCGCGCGACACCGCCATGCTCGACGAGCGCAATCGTCTGCTGGCCACGCTGGAAACCCTGCTCGACGCGGTCAATCACGCGTCCACCGAACAGCGGGTCGCGGTCGATGCGCTGGTGGCCACTTCGGCGGATCTGCTCGATCGCGTCGGCACCCGCTTCATCGATCATGTCGGCGCTGAAACCGGCAAGCTCGGGGTCGTCGCCGCCCAGGTCGCCGCGGGCGCGGTCGAGGTCGCGAGCCTGGGCGATGCGTTCGGCGCGGCGGTGCAGCAGTTCGGCGAATCCAACGAAGCCCTGGTGATTCGTTTGCAGGGCATCGAGACCGCATTGGACAAGTCGCTCGCGCGCAGCGACGAACAACTGGCGTATTACGTGGCGCAGGCCAGGGAAGTCATCGACCTGAGCATGCTCTCGCAGAAGCAGATCATCGAGGACATGCATCAGCTGGCCGATCGGCGCGCCGTCGACGGGGAGCAGGCGGCATGAGCGCGGACATCTACGACGACGGCGGCGACGGCGAATCGACCGCGCCGGTCTGGGCTGCGTTCGGCGACCTGATGTCGGTGCTGCTGGGCGTGTTCGTGCTGATCCTGGTCGGCGTGCTCGGCGTGCAGATGCAGCTGTCGAGCCGACTGGACGAAGAGGTCAGGCAGCGTCGGCTCGAAGCGCAACGCCGCAGTTCGCTGGAACAGGCCTTGGCGGTGCCGCTGGCGGCGGGACGGGTGACCCTGGTCGACGGTCGCATCGGTATTCGCGGCAGCGTGCTGTTCGCGTTCAACTCCGAGCACCTGCAGCCGGAAGGCCGCGAGCTGTTGAAGAGTCTGGCCGGCCCGCTGTCGGGTTACCTCAAGAGCCGCAACGAAATCCTGATGATCAGCGGCTTCACCGACGACCGCCAGGTGCGCGAGGGCAGCGGCCCGTTCGCCGACAACTGGGAACTGTCGGCGCGGCGCGCGTTGACCGTGACTCGCACCTTGATCGCCGAAGGCGTGCCGGCCTCGTCGGTATTCGCCGCCGCGTTCGGCGCGGAGCAGCCGGTGAGTTCCAACGCCGACGAACAAGGGCGGGCGAAGAACCGGCGGGTGGAAATCGCGCCGATCCCCAAACCGCCCAAGGCGAAGTGACGCACCGTGCGCGATAGCCAGGCCAATGCGCGCTCGGTACTCGATGCATGGCGCGAGCAAGGCGCCGATCGCATGAGCCGCGTGCGGTTTTACCGCCTCGATGCGCTGGAGCGCCGCGCCGCCAGCCACGACGGCGAAGTGCGGCGTCTTCTCGACGCTCGTTTGGCCGAACTGATCGCGGCCTATGCCGCCGATCTGAAAACCGCCGCAGCCCCGCTCGCGACGCGCGACGAGGCAGCGGCGAACATGCCCGCGAGCGATGCGATCAGCGCACTGGTCGGCTACATCGCCGAGCAGGCGGCGCTACGCGACGAGGTCGCGGCAGACGACGCCACACCGCGCCCCGCATTTCCGGAACTCGCCGCGCTCGACGATTTCAGGAAGCTGTGGTCGGCCGTGCGCGTCGAAAACCAGACCCGGGTGTCGCTGGAGCAGGTGCCCACCGATGCCGGCCCGCTTAATTCCGGCGCTCTGGTGCATCGCTCGCTGACCCTGATGCGCGAAGTGTCGCCGGGTTATCTGCAGCACTTCATGGCCTATGTCGACGCCCTGACTTGGCTGGAGCGGATGAGCGACGACGGCGTGCTGGCGCCGGACGACACCTCCCAAGCCGCGGCCAACGGCAAGCGTACCCGCGACAAGCCGCGCAAGCGGCGCGAATGAGGCGGTAGCGACACCGGCGCCGCTCCGGTTCGCAGGCGAGATCTGCGGCTTCGACATGGTCTTGTCCCGCTTGGTGACGTTTCTACTCGCAACGCAGGCCGGCTGGCCCACAATTCAGACTTCAACCCATGAGAGAAGAAGTGCATGAAGTCTTTGCTGATGCTGCTCGGCGCGACCCTGGCGATAGCGCTGGGCAGCGCTGATGTCCGCGCCCAGACGACCGAGGCCCCCGAGGCAACCGAGAAAACCTTCGTCGATGCGGTCAAGGCGCGCGCCATGCCGCTGCGGATCGCGTCGAGCGGTCTGTCGGGCGCGGGGGCCGGGTTTCTGCTTGAGCAGGCGGCGGCCTCGCAGTTCGTCCTGATCGGCGAAGACCACGGCTTTGCCGACACGCCGCGGTTCGCCCAAGGCTTGCAGGCCTCGCTGGGCGACAAGCGTCTCGATCACTTGGTCCTGGAAATCGGCTACTACGCGGCCCGCCGGGTCGAAGCGGCCCAGTGCGAGCGCAAGGACGGGCTGGCGCGACTCAACCAGGCGTTTCCGTTCTTCTCGCCGTTCGTGAACTTCAGCGAAGACGGCGCGCTGGCGGCCTCGTTCGCCGCCTGCGATCCCGCGGCGCCGTCGCTGTGGGGCATCGATCAGGAGTTTCTGCTGTCGTCGCAACTGCATCTGGACCGTTTGCAGCAACTGACCACGAGCGAGCCGCAGCGCAAGCAGTTGTCGGTGTTCCGCCGCGAGGCCGATGCGGCCTGGGACGAGATGGTGAGCAAGCACGATCCGGGCTCGATCGTGCTGGTCAACTGGAGCGCCGAGGACTTTGCCCGCCTGCGTGGCATCTTCGATCCCAGCCGCGACAAGGAAGCGGTGGCCCTGATCGACGCGATGGCCGCAAGCGCGGAGATCTATCGTTCGCAGAACACCGGCGCCTACGCGTCCAACCGCGCCCGCTCGGTGATGATGAAGTCGTTGTTCATGCGCAACTATCAGGCGGCGCAGGCGAAACAGCCGCGGCCGCGGGCCTTGTTCAAACTCGGCGCGTACCACGCCGCGCGCGGCCTGACCCCGACCCAGCAATTCGACATCGGCAATCTGGCCTCGGAGCTGGCCGAGTCGAACGGCGGGCGCAGCTTTCATGTGCTGGTGCTGATGAACGGCGGCGAGGTGAATCGCCACTTCCCGTTTTCGAAGGACGCCACGGACGAACGCACCGCCTACGATGCCAAGGAAGAATTGAAGACCCTGGGCATCGAAGCGCTGCTGACGGTTGCGCCGGCGGACGACGCGGTAGTGATCGATCTGGCCTCGCTGCGGGCCGATGGGCCGCGCATGCCGGCTGGAAATCCGATCAATCGCCTGATCTACACCTACGACGCGGTGGTGCTGGTGTCCAAGGGCCATGCCGCGTCGAATCACTAACCGGCGGCTCAGGCCCCGAGCCAATCGCGCAACGCGCCGGCGCGTTCCTGGCTCACCACGATGTCCTGCTGGCAGCCGGCGATCAATTCCAGTTCCAGTTTGCCCTTGAAGCCGCGATGCACGCGCGCGATCGCGTCGATCTGGACGATGGTCTGGCGGTTGGCGCGAAAGAATCGCGCAGGGTCGAGCATCGGCATCAGCTCGTCGAGGCTTTGCGACATGACATGGCCGCGCGCCTCGCGGGTCACCAGCCGGACCACGAGGTCCTTGTGGAAGTAGGCGATGTCGCGCACCGGAACCGAGGTCAGCACCTGCCCGGTGGCGACCAGGAAACGTTCGCGATAGCGCTGGCCCGGGCCGAAATAGGCCTGGGCCAGATCGACAGGACGAGGGGCCGGGCTTGTACCGGCCAGGGTCAGCTGCCGCCACTTCGACAGCGCGAGCGCCAGGCGCTCGGGCCGCAAGGGCTTCAACAGGTAGTCGATGCCGAACGTATCGAACGCCTTCAGCGCGAACTGATCGTAGGCGGTGGTGAAGATGACCGGAATGCTGGCCGGGATCGCATCGAGAATCTCGAAGCACAGGCCGTCGGACAGATGAACATCCATGAACATCAAATCGGGCAGCGGCCGCCGCGACAATCGCTCGATGCAGGCCGCGACCGAGCCCAGTGGCGGTTCCAGTTGCAACTCAGGCGCGGTCTGCCTGAGCAGATCCAGCAGCGTCCGGGCCGCGATGGCCTCGTCCTCGACGATCAGGGCGCGCATGGCAGCAACGGCACGGTGACGCGGAACACGTGCGCGCTGCGTTCGATCCGGATCTCGCGCTCGGACAGCAGGCGATAACGCGCCTGGATATGGCTCAGGCCGTTACCGGTTCCGCGCGTATCGCCGCGGCGCTCGCGGATCGGATTGCTGACGGTCAGCGCGTCGTTCTCGCAGCGGATATCCACTTGCATGCCTTGTCCGGATTCGATGTCGTTGTGGCAGACCACGTTTTCCAGCAGCAGTTGCAGGGTCATCGGCGGGATCGCGCGGCCGGCGACTTCGTCGCAACCGCTTATCCGCACCTGCAGACCTTCGCCGTGCCTGGCCCGCAGTATCTTCAGATAGGCCTCGAGAAACGCAAGCTCCTGCGGCAACGGCACGAGGTCGAGATGGTTGTGCAGCAACACGTAGCGGAAGATGTCCGACAGATCGAGCAGTACCGAGCGCGCCCGCGCGGGATCGTGTTCGATCAGTCCGTACACCGTGTTGAAGCTGTTGAACAGGAAGTGCGGATTGACCTGGGCCTTGAGCGCGTCGAGCTCGGCCCGGGTGACGGCCAGACGTTGCTGTTCGGCCTCGGCCTGGGCGGCCCGCCACTGCCGGAAGAAATCGAACAGGAGTTGAAACGCGGCCAGGGTGGTGCCGAAGATCAGCGCCAGCAGCAGAGTGAAGGCGATATGCGGCCATCCGAGCACGTCGTCGGCGCCCTGGGCGATTTCGTAGAGCTTGAGCGGCACATAGATCAGCAACAGGTAAACGCAAGCGAACGCCACCGACAAGCCGAGCTGCGCCACCACCCGCAACGCGCCGGCTGTCCGCCACGACACATGCCGGTCGAGGCCGCGCGAAATCGCGCGAATGCCTTCCGCGATCACGTAGATATTGAACAGGTACAGCCCCAGCGCGGACCACGACCGACCCGGCGGCTCGTCGAACATCGCCGCCAGCTCGATGCTGGCCAATGCGAGGCCGGCGACTAAAGCCGGCACCCACAGCCGTGCCCATGTCTCGATGCGATCGGCGCGGAGGTCCAGGCGTTTCATCGAACCAGGGTGCCCGCTGACCTGCGCGATGCCAAGGATTGTGGCGCGAAGCCCGGATAATTCGCTTTGAGGCGGGACGATGCCGTCGTGTGCGGCTTCATCCCGCCTCACTGGATCGCGCCGCTCAGCCATGCCCAGGCCGATGCGGAGCCCACGCACCAGGCCACGGCCCACAGCGCCGGCAACCGGAAGATCGCCAGCATGCACAGCCCGATCGCCACGATGACTATATCGCTCGGGCTGTTCACGCCCTCGCGCCACACCGGGTCGTAGAACGCGGCGGCGAGCAGACCGACCACGGCGGCGTTGACGCCGGCCAATGCCCGAGCGGCGAGGCGACGCCGCGCTATCGCGGCCCATACCGGCAGCGTCGCGAACAGCAGCAGGAAACCCGGGAGAAACAGGCAGAACAGCGCGAGCATGGCGCTTGCCAGCGGCGCCGCGCCCGCGTCGACGCTGGCGCCCAGGTAAGCGGCCAATGAAAACATCGGCCCTGGCATCGCCTGCGCGGCGCCGTAACCGGTCAGGAACGTATCGGCGCTCATCCATCCGGTGGCGACCAATTCGCTTTCGAGCAAGGGCAGTACGACGTGTCCGCCGCCGAACACCAGCGCGCCGGATCGATAGAACGCGCTCGCCAGCCCGCCCAACGAGGGCGACCCGGCCGGTAGCAGCAATGAGCCGGCCAGTCCGGCCAAAAACAGCAGCGCGCAGATCGCCGCGGTCCGGCGACCGTAGGCAACCGGAAAGGATGCGATCGCGCCGGTGGCGACGGCCGGACACAACCACGCGCCGAGCGCGCCGCCGGCCGCGATCGCCAGCAACTGCCAGCCGGCGCCGCCGAGCAGCAGCACCAGCGCGCACGCAGCGGCCGCGATCGCCACGCGCCGCAGATCGGGCGTCAGGGTACGCGCCATGCCGATCAGGCCATGCGCGACCACGACCACGGCCACGAGCTTGAGCCCATGCACCACCACCGCGCCGGCGGCATGACCGAGCAGGCGCGGCGCATACACGGCGAGGCAGAACATCAACAGCATCGACGGCGCGGTGAAGGCGATGAACGCCGCCGCCGCGCCCCACCATCCGGCGCGAAACAGGCCGATGGCCACGCCCATCTGGCTGCTGGCCGGCCCGGGAAGAAACTGGCATAGCGACAGCAACTGCGCGAACGAGGCATCGCTGAACCAGCCGCGACGCGAGACGAACTCCTCGCGGAAGTAGCCCAAGTGCGCGATCGGCCCGCCGAAGGAGGTCAGGCCCAGGCGAAGAAAGATCCGGAATACTTCGCTTGCATCGCCGCGCGTCGTGAACGAAGGATGCGACTGGGGGTCGGGCTGCGGATTCATGCCTGAATTGTAGCGGGACGATTTCGATCGATGACGGCGACAACCGGCGAGTCGGCCGATCGGTCGAACGCGGCGGACCGAACGGAGTGGAGCTGCGCATGCCGGTCGGCGAGGTGAGCGAAGCGGCGTATCGGACACCGGGCAACCGTCCGGATTGCGCAGCGAGCATCGGACGAAATGGTCGGGCCGATCTTCCCGTCGATACTTCCCTCGGCATGCGCCACGCCAATGCTATCGACATCGACACGCGCAGTGGCGCCGCATGAGGCGATGAGCCAACTCTCGCGAGTCGCACTTTGCGCTTGAGCGTCGCATCGATCCGACGTCGCACGATCGAGTTCTACAGACGCTTGTGCATCGCAACAGAGCAGGCGTCGCCGTGGCGACGCGCCCGACGTGTTTGATTCGCGATGTCTTCCGCGGAAAAGCGTCGATGCGGTCACCTTTAGTTGACCGGGCGCAAGCTGTCGCAGCGTCCGAATCCGGGCCTGTATGCGTTTCCCATCCGAGGATCCTTTTCGACCCGCGCAAAAACTCATCGCCCCGCGATCTCACACGCCGATACCGCAATCGATCCCGATTGACACCGCTCAAGCGTGCCTCTAGCGTGTGCGCTCGCGTTCCGTGCCTGGAGTCGCTGCAACAACGCATGGACGCGAGACGTCTTTCCTGCACTTCAACCGCAGTCGACGCAACCAAGGAGTAGGTGATGAGCGATGTTTCCGAAGGCGCGGCCCTGGTCGCCCAGTGGCGCACCGATGCTGAAAGCAACAACCCGGCGGGCCCTCTGTTCATCGGAGGCGAGTACGTAGAGTCGGACATCATCGGTGAAGTGGCTCCGGCCATCACCGGGTGTTCGCTTTGTACCGGTTCGATGCGCATTAACTGCTGCGCCTGATCCACGCGACACTCGATGTGCGCCAGGCCGTCCGCCGACTCTCGCAAGCGGCGTCGGCGGCCTGGTTTATCGGCCGCGCCCGCGCGCCGGTCGCGCATCCCCGGGTTTGGCAACGACCCGACTTCTTACCGATTCGCTACGGCCGCAAGGGCGATGCCATGGATGCAATGCAGCATGCGCGCGGCGGGCGTCGCCGTCGCGATGACGTGAGCCCGGTTGCGCGGTTGCGTTTCCCGCCAGCCATCGCGGCCGATCGCGCGTGACCGTCGCCGCGATCGAGGAAAATTTCGAGGCCTCGCTGCATTGCCTGGTCGAACCGGCGCTCGATGATTTGCGCGCCGAGCTTGCGGCGATTGACGGCCTGGGCGCGGGCGAATCCGAGGCGGTGCTCGCCGCGACGCGCGAATCGCTGCTGACCTTCCTGCACGGCAAGCTCGCCCGTGTGCTGGTGCTCGAACTCAACGCCGCGCGCGTCACCGGCCGCCTCGACGGCAGCGATGCCGCGCTGCGCTGGGCGCAGTTCCGCGAGCTGTCCTCGCAGCGCTCGTTCTGGGACGAACTCGCACCGCATTACCCGTCCTTGCCGCTGCGCATCGGCCGGATCGTCGCGAATCGCTGCGCGGCGTCGCTGGATTTCGCCCGCCATTGGGGCGCCGACAAAGAAATGCTGGCGCCGTTGTGCGGTCAGGCGCCGGGCGAACTGCGGCAACTGAGTTTCGGCGCCGGCGACAGCCATCGCGGCGGGCTGTCGGTCGCGCTGTTGCGTTGCGACGGCGGCCGGCTGGTGTACAAGCCGCGTTCGGTCGCGATCGACGGCGCCTTGCATGCGTTCGTCGGCGAACTCAGCGCCGACGCCGCTATCGAATCGAGCATCCGCGTGCCGCGCGTCATCGAGGGCGGCGAGCATGGCTGGGCCGAATTCGTCGCCCACCGTTACGCCGCCGACGAGGTCGAACTCGGCGCGTTCTATCGCGGCATCGGTCACTGGCTGGCGATCATGCGCGCGCTCGGCGGCAGCGATCTGCACGCCGAGAACCTGATCGCCACAGGGCCGAGCCCGGTGGTGGTGGATTGCGAAACCTTGTTCACCCCGCGCATCGCGCCGCATCCGTCGGGTTTCGGCGAGGCCTACGATCAGGCCGCGGGCCTGCTGGGTCGCAGCGTGCTGACCATCGGCCTGCTGCCCGGACGCGGCCAGGGGCTGGGTTGGCGTGGGGTCGACAACTCCGGCATCGGCATGCTGCCGGGGCAGCAGCCGATGATGCCGCTGCCGCATATTCTCCAGGCCGGCACCGACCGGGCGCATATCGGCATGGCGATGTTCGAGGCCGGCGTGGCCCAGAACCATCCCTGCGCGCAACCGGCGCTGGCGAGGTTCTGGCCCGATGTGCTCGATGCCTTCGACGGCATGACCGCGCATCTGCAACGGCTCGACGACAGCGGCGCGTTGCGGCAACGTCTACAGCGTTTTGCCGATTGCGAAGTGCGCGTGGTCACGCGCGCGACCGAGGTCTACGCCGAAATCGGCCGGATGCTGTGGCATCCGGTTTCGCTGCACGACGATGCCACCGCGCGACGGCGCGCCCACGATGTGCTGGCGAAGATGGCGCGCAATAACTCGATCGCGCCGGCCGATCCGGCGGTGATCGACGCCGAGATCGACGATCTGCTCGACGGCGACGTGCCGTTCTTCAGCACGCTCGCGCGCGACGGCCGTCTGGCCGGTCCACGAGGCACGTTCTGGCTTGCGCCTTGCGATCTGGTCGATCACGCCCTGCAGCAATGGCGCAGCTCCGACCTGCCGCTGGAACGAAGCATCATCCAGGCCGCGCTGGTCAGCGCCTACCTCAACGATGGCTGGGTGCCGAGCGAGCAATCGCTGCGGCCGCAGCAGGTGCGCGACGGCGATATCGACTCGCGCCGGCGCGCGCAG
This sequence comes from Lysobacter sp. Soil_N_51, assembly GCF_057655755.1. Lineage (NCBI taxonomy): Bacteria > Pseudomonadati > Pseudomonadota > Gammaproteobacteria > Lysobacterales > Lysobacteraceae > Lysobacter > Lysobacter sp. Soil_N_51. The sequence goes on from NZ_JBDGLR010000002.1 coordinate 216,398, forward strand.
GCGGCCGCGATCATGCGCCGCTTACTGGATGCGGCGATTCGCGGCCGCGACGGCAGCGTCGCCTGGATCGCGCCGAGCGTGAGTCCGACCGGTTCGTCGATCCAACCGATCGAGCAGGACTTGTACGGCGGCGTGTGCGGCATCGCGTTGCTTGCGGCGGCCTACTCGCGCGAGATGCAGGCCGGCCGCGCCGATCCGGTCGACGGCGTCGACGAGCTGTTGGCGGCGACGTTGCATACGCTCGATCTCGCCGAGGACAAACGCCGCGTCGCCGAAAGCCGCGCGCTCAAGCTGCGGCCGCGATCGATCGGCGCTTACATCGGCCTGGGTTCGCAGATATGGACCCATCTCGTGCTGGCGCATTGGGGTCGCGACGGCGGTCAGGGCGTGCAACGCGCGCGCGCGCTGGCCGATCGCATTCCGGCCGCCGCGGCCGCCGAGCGCAGCAACGATCTGATCGACGGCGTGGCCGGCGCGATCGCGCCCTTGCTCGCACTGGCCACCGCGAGCGGCGAGTCGGCGTATCTGACGATGGCGTGCGAACTCGGCGATCTGCTGGCCGAACGCGCCCAGTATCGCGGCGGCGCCGCATGCTGGGCCGAGACGCGCTGGCCCGACGGCATGGGCGGCTTCGCCCACGGTGCCACCGGTATCGGCTGGGCCTTGAGCAGGCTCGCTCGCGCTTCCGGCCGGTCGAGTTATCAGGCGCTGGCGCAAGCGGCGTTCGCGTTCGAGGATTCGTTGTTCGATCACGATGAAGACAACTGGCTGGATCTGCGCGACTTCGAAGAAGCGCGTTCGACCGCGGCGTGGTGCCACGGCTCGGTCGGCATCGGCCTGGCTCACGTCGATCTCGATCCGCGGTTGAGCGATTCCGCCACGCGCCTGCTGGTGCGGCGCGCGGCGGCGGCGACCTGGCGCATGGGGTTCGGCGCGAATCACGGCCTGTGCCATGGCGATCTGGGTGCGTGGGAATTGCTCGATCACGCGATCGCGCTCGGCGAAGCGCCGCAAGGGCTCAGTGGCGAGCATCTGCTGGCGTCGATCCTGACCAGCCTGGAGGATCACGGCCCGACCTGCGGCGTATTGCGCGATACCTTCGTGCCGGGCCTGATGTCGGGGCTGGGCGGCATCGCCTATCAACTGCTCAGGGCGCATCCCGACAGCGACCTGCCGTCGGTGTTGACGCTGGCCGATCCGGGCCGCTGAGCACGTCGATATCCGATGCGGCGCGCGGCGGCCGCATCGGATTCGATCGAATCGATGCGACGCGGCGGTCAGGGCTTGGGATGGGCGAGAAAGAAATCCCAGGTCAGGTTGCTGGCATCGGGGCCGGAGGTATCGCCGTACAGGCTGCACGCGCAGCCGCCGGGATAGGCATGGCCCGCGCCGTCGATCATGTATTGCTCGATCAGTGATTGACCCGCGGCGTCGCGATAGGTCGTGCGCGTATACGAACGACCACCGGGAACCTGACCGTATTCGACCTCGTCGGCGACCGCATCGATGCCATCGATCGTCGCCCATTGCGCGGCGATGCGATCGGCCGTGGCCGGTGGAACCACGATATCGGCCGTGCCCTGGAAGATGATCGCGGGCACCGCGCGACGGCGGCTGCCCATTTCCGCGATCGCCTTGTTTCCCGCAGCCGCTCCCGATTGCTGTTGCAGGATGTCGCAATCGTATTCACAGCCGGCCAGGATGCTGGTGGCCGCATACACGTCCGGATAGGTGATGGCCATGATGTTGGCCATGACGCCGCCCGCGGACACGCCGGTGACGTAGATGCGCTTCGCATCCACGCTGTACTGCGAGCGCACCTTGTTGGTGATGCCGGCGATCAGCGCCGGTTCGCCCATGCCGCGATGACGGTTGCTGCTCAGGAACCAGTTCCAGCAGCCGGCCGGGTTGGCGAAATTGTTCTGGTCGGGAAACACCACGATGAAGCCGCGTTGCTCGGCCACGCGCGCCCAGCCCGACAGCAGTTCGAAGCCGACGTCGTTCTCGGTGCAGCCGTGCAGCGCGACCAGCAGCGGCATCGCCACGCCCGGCCGGTAACTCGTCGGTACATAGCCATGGTAGTCGCGCGCGCCGAACACGCTGACGTAGGCGCCGTTGAAATAACCGGCGGCGTAGGAGGGACTCGGGATCGCGACGGCCAGCATCAGCGCGGCCAGCGCGAGGATGAGGCGACGGCGTAGCGACTTGCGCAACTCGTACATGCCACTGTCTCCTGGTGGGTACGGCGGGGTGGAGCGTGCGGACGTCGTGGGCCGATCATCGGCGAGGCCGGCGATGTTCGCGATTGCCGCTGCCTGCGGTGCGCAGGGAGACGAGCGCTCGAATAACGGTGTTGTAGCCGCTTGCGGGCCACTGCGTTTTACCGTTGGCGAACTCGTTGTTGACGTACGCCGAACCCGAATTGCGAGCGGCATCGCGCGACGCCCGCAACCGCCTTGTAGTCGCGCGGCAGGTCCGCAATGATGCGGCGACGCCGGTGCGGGTTCGCTGCCGCGTCACGAACCGATCGAAACGCCGCCGTTTGGCGGCTCGCCGCGCAATCCCATCGCAACCCGTGGAGAGGGCATGACCGCTCGCTATAGCCTGGATACCGTCGCCGATTTCGTGTCGCAGGAAATCGGCGTGACCGACTGGCAGACGGTCGAGCAGGCGACGATCGATCAGTTCGCCTCGGCCACCGGCGACCGGCAATGGATCCATGTCGATGTCGAGCGCTGCCGTCGGGAAAGCCCGTTCGGCGGCCCGATCGCGCACGGGTTCTTGTTGCTGTCGCTGCTCGCGCCGATGCAGATGCGGCTGGGGCTGATGCCGTCGGGCGTGTCGCGGGCGATCAACGCCGGCCTGGGCGAAGTGAAATTCCAGTCGCCGGTGCTGGCCGGCGAATCGGTGCGGCTGCGGGTGACCCTGGCCTCGGTCGAACCCAAGGGCGCGGATCGCTTGCTGATGGTCACCCGCAATGTGCTGGAGGTGCAGGGTAAGGACAAGCCGGCGCTGACCGCGAGCATGGCGGCTATGTTGTATCGCTAAGCGTCGCCGCTGGTCGCGCTCAGTGACGGCGCAATTGGGTCGGCGACACGCCGTAGATCTGGCGGAACACCCGGCAGAAATTCGACTGCGAGCGGAAGCCGTTGCGGTAGGCGATTTCCGAGATCGGCAGATTCGCCAGCGCGGCGCTGGTCAACATCTCGCGCGCCTTGCTCAGGCGCAGCGCGCGCAAGCGTTCCATCACCGACTGGCTGCTGTCGCGGAACAGCCGATGCAGATAGCCCTCGGAGATGCCGCAGCGCCGGGCGATGGTCTCGGCCGACAGATCTTCGTCGGCGTAATGCGATTCGATGCAGTCCAGCGCCTTCTGCTTGTGCGCGGCGGCCAGCGAACGATCGTCGCAGAAGGTGCGGGTATCGCCGCGCAGCATCAACGCGACCAGATCGCATAGCTGGGTGGTCAGCACCTGCGCTTCGCTGTCGCCGATCTGGCCGGCGAGGCGATCGATCTGGCGCGCGTACACGCCGAGCAATTCGGCGCGCGGGTCGCTGCCGTCCAGCGGCGCGGAAAACACCGTCGGCAGGTTGGACACGCGCTGGCGCAGCAGGTGCACCGGGATCAGGGTGTTGAAGCTTTCGTAGTGGCCTTCGGGCTGCACGTCGCCGACCACCGCCGCGGAGATCAGATAAATGCGTCGCGGCTCCAGCAGCACCTCGTGGCCGCCGACGACATTGCGCGAGCGCCCCGCGGCCGGCAGCGCCAGCACGTAGTTCTGCGCCAGCCCGGACAGATGCACCGAGGTGCGGCGCATGTGCAGGCCGCTGAGCGCGATGTGATTGAGCTGCAGCGCGCCGACCGACTGGCTCGCCAGCCAGCCCATGCGGCCTTCGGGCCGGGTCAGCTGGATGTCGGCGCTGCCGAACCCGGGCGAGGACACGGTCGACCAGCCGCCCGTCGCGACCGCGGGACTCGGCGCATTCCTCGCGGAAAACACCACGCGCGTGGAAGGAACGCTTGCGGACATCGGCCACCTCGGGCGCATCGGATCAGCGGCATCTTAGGAGCGATCCGGCCCGCGCCGCATGCTGCGACGCAGCACATCGAGTGCAGTCATCGTCAATGCGCGGTGCTGCAAACGTAGAACCGACCCGACCCATGGCCGCTATGTTGCTTGCGACACACCGGCGCCGATGGGGCGCGGTTCGGGTCGGACGCGGTCCGGCGTCCGGGCCGCACGCGGCGCGGCATGCATCCGATGACGGCCGCGCCTTGCGCGGCCATGGGCGAGGGGATCGAACGAAATGAAGCAAGGGATTTTGAGCGCGGCGATCGGTCTGGCGATGCTGATGCATCTGCAGCAGGCGCAAGCGCAGGACGCGGCCGAGCCTGAGCAGGCGCAGGCGCAGGCGCAGGCGCAAAGCACCGAAGCGTCGGTGAAGAAACCGACCCAGCTCGAATCGGTCACCGTGACCGCGCGCAAACGCGAGGAAACCTTGCAGGACGTGCCGATCGCGGTCAGCGCGTTCACCGCGTCGGCGCTGTTCGAACAGAACGTGCAGAACCTCGGCGACCTGCAGGGCAAGGTGCCGTCGTTGCAGGTGTATGCCGCGCGCGGCTCCAACACCACCTTGACCGCGTACATCCGCGGCATCGGTCAGGCCGATCCGACCTGGGGCTTCGATCCCGCGGTCGGCGTGTATCTCGACGATGTCTACCTGGCCCGGCCGCAGGGCGCGTTGCTCGACGTGTTCGATGTCAGCCGGATCGAAGTGCTGCGCGGCCCGCAAGGCAGCCTGTACGGCAAGAACACCATCGGCGGCGCGATCAAGTACGTGTCCAACCCCTTGCCGAAAACCACCCAGGGCTCGGTCGAGGCCAGCATCGGCACGCACGGCGAACAGGGCATCAAGGCGAGCCTCGGCGGCGCCAGCGACGACGGCGTGTGGCGCGCGCGGGTCGCGGCGGCGAGCATGCACAACGACGGTTATGGCGAAAACCTGACCTACGACAGCCGCAACGGCAACAAGAACACCAATGCCGCGCGCGCGACCTTGGGTTTCTTTCCGTCCGACGAGTTCAGCATCGAGCTGGCGATCGACGGCATGCACGACAATTCGAACCCGCGCGGCGCCAGGATGCTCAAGGCCAACCGCTTCTATCCGTCGTACCGGCCGCTGGACAGCGATTACGACACCCGCAGCGGCATGCCGCAGGTCAATCACAGCGAACTCGAAGGCGCCGCGCTGACCGCGAAGTGGATCGCCAACGCCGATTGGAGTTTCAAGTCGGTCACCGCTTACCGCAGTTCGGAAACCCGCTCGAACATCGATTTCGACACCTTGCCGCAGAAGATCGGCGATGCCGGCGGCAGCTACAGCGATCACCAGTTCAGCCAGGAACTGCAGGCGAATTTCGATTCCGGCGGCAGCGTGCACGGCGTGTTCGGGCTGTTCTATTTCAACGGCGCCGCCGGCGGCATCAACCGCAGCACGTTCCTGGGATCGCCGCCGTACACCTTGCTGGGCCTGTCGCAGTTCGCCGTCAGCAGCGGCAAGGTCGACACCCGCAGCGTCGCGGCCTACGCCGATTTCAGCTGGGACATCGATCCGGACTGGAGCCTGGACGTCGGCCTGCGCTTCACCGACGAAACCAAGCGCGCGCTGATCCTCAACTACGCCTACGCCGATCCGGAGTTCCAGCGGCCGATCGCGGAGCTGGCCAACTTCACCGGCTCGAATTCCTCGCGCAACGTCTCGCCGAAGGTATCGCTGTCTTGGCGCGCGAACGATCGCATCAACCTGTACGCCAGCTACAACACCGGGTTTCATTCCGGCGGCTACAACATCCGCGCCAACTGCGCGGTGATCCCGAGTTCGTGCCGGCCGATCGACGACGAGAAGGTCCAGTCCTACGAGCTGGGCAGCAAGATGACCTTCTTCGACGATCGCCTGATGATCAACACCTCGGTGTTCCACAACGACTATTCCAATATCCAGTTGTCGGTGTTCACCTCCTACACCTTGCCCGGCGGCAGCACCGGTTTCTTCGGCGACTACACCAACGCCGGAAAGGGCTATATCCAGGGGCTGGAGCAGGAGTTCGCGTGGAAGCCGTCGGAGCACTGGACGCTCAGCGGCAACCTCGCCTATCTGCGCACCAAGTACAGCGAGTACCTCAGCGGCGGCGTCGATATCGCCGACAGCCAGCGCTTCACCAACGCGCCGCGCTGGTCGGGTGGGCTCAGTCTGGATGGGCATTATCCGCTGGCCCGCGGCGGCAGCCTGGGCGGGCGGATCAACTACAGCTATCAGACCAAGATCTATCCGGAGACCACGTTGTCGCCGCTGATCGCGCAGCGCGCCTATGGGCTGTGGAACGCCGGGGTGATCTGGCAGATCAACGAACCGTGGACGCTGAGCCTGCAAGGCAGCAACCTGGCCGACAAGTCGTATCGAACCACCGGTTACAACGTCGCCGCGTTGGACATCGTGACCGGGTTCTATGGTGCGCCACGCACGGTGACCTTGTCGGCGCGCTATGAATTCTGAGCACTCGCCAGTCGCGAACCCATCGCACGCAGGGGATTTGACACCCACCATGTCGGCCGAACGATTCAATACGCTGCGCTGGCGCAGCCAGGACGGATTGCAGCTGTACGCACGCGATTACCCGGGCGCGCCCGGCGCCGAGGCATCGGCGCGTTGCCCGGTGATCTGCATTCCGGGCCTGACCCGCAATTCAGCCGATTTCAACGAGATCGCGGCGACGGTGGCGGCTAGCGGACGGCGGGTGATCGCCGTGGATCTGCGCGGACGCGGGAAGTCGCATTACGCCACCGATCCGGCGACGTACAGCGTCGATACCTATGCGCTCGACATCCTCGAACTGATGCGCTCGCAATCGATCTCGCGCGCGGTGTTCATGGGCACCTCGCTCGGCGTGTGGGTGACCCTGACCCTCGCCGCCAAGCGCGCCGACGCGGTGGTGGCGGCGGTGCTCAACGACGCCGGGCCGGAAGCGCCGAAGGCCGCGCTGGACCGGATCGCGCGTTACGCAGGCATCCCGGTGCCGCCGATGACGCGCGAGGACGCCGCGGCCTATATCGAGCGGATCGGCGCCGCGGCCTATCCGCGTTATACGCGGGCCGATTGGGTGGGCATGGTCGACCGCATGTTCCGCGTGCGCGACGACGGGCTGCTGGTGCTCAACTACGACCCGCGCATCATCCGCACCCTGGGCCCGATCAAGCTGTGGTTGCTGCGGCCGTTGCTGTGGCGCCTGTACCGCAAGCTCGCCACGCAGCGGCCGACCTTGATCCTGCGCGGTGAGTTGTCGGACGTGCTCGAAGCGCGCACCGCGCGGCGCATGGCGGCGGTGTCGCCCACCGCCCGTCTGGTCGAAGTAGCGCAGGTCGGGCATGCGCCGTCGCTATCGGAGCCCGATGCGGTCGCCGCGATCATGGCGTTGTTGCGCGAGGTGGATTGAATCGATCGCCCGAGCTTGTCGCAACCCGATCGTAAAGCCTCGGGACTCAGGTCCCGCCCATGAAAATCACGTGGCTAGCTCGCAGCCCGGAGACTCCCGCGTCATGCTCACCATTCCCGCGCCGTTGTTGCCCGAGATCTTCGCGACCCATGGCCGCTGGCTCGGCACCAAGCCCGCGATCGTCGCGCCGGACCGAAGCCTGGACTGGCGCACCCTTGACGCGCAGACCAATCGGATCGCCAATGCGCTGATCGCGAGCGGCGCGTGCCATGGCGATCGCATCGCGATGCTGATGTCGAACTGCATCGAGATGGCCGAGCTCATCGTCGCGATCATGAAGGCCGGCTGCGTCGCGGTCCCGCTCAATACCGCGGTCAGCGACGCCAGCGCGGCGGCGATGATCGCCGACGCGGGCGCGACGATGGTGTTCGCGACCGCCGATCATGCCGCGCGCTTGCAGCCGATGGCGGGCGTGGCGCGGATCGAAGTCGGCGCGGTCGGTGGTTCGCGCGGTGACGTTTCGAGCGCGGCCGGATGGCAAACCTACGTCGATTGGCTCGGCAGCGCCGGCGTCGAGCCGCCGAATGTTCCGACCGCAGGCACCGACCTGTGCAACATCATCTATTCCTCCGGCACCACCGGCGAGCCGAAGGGCATCGTGCACAGCCACCAGGCGCGACTGCTGTGGGCCTACGACATCGGCCTGGCCCTGCGCCAGCATTCGGGCGCGCGCAGCCTGATCGTGACCGGGCTGTATTCGAACATCAGCTGGGCGGCCTTGCTGGGAACCTGGCTCAGCGGCGGCACCGTCGTGCTGCGCCATGGCTTCGATGTGGCCGACACCCTGGCGACGATCGCGCGTGAGCGGATCACGCATACGGCGATGGTGCCGGTGCAGTACCAGCGGCTGCTCGATCATCCCGCGTTCGCGGCGACGGATCGTTCCTCGCTGCAAATGGTGATGAGCGTGGGGTCGTCGTTGCCGTTGACGACCAAGGCGCGCTTGATCGAGACCTGCCGCTGCGATGTGGTCGAGGTGTACGGCACCACCGAAGGCATCCTCACCGCCTTGGCGCCGGAAGACGCGCAAGGCCGGCTGGCCTCGGTCGGCAAGCCGCTGCCGGGCGTGCAGTTGTCGATTCTCGACGCGGACGATCGCGCGGTCGCGGCCGGGCAGGCGGGCGAGATCGTCGGCCGCAGCCGGTTCGCGATGGACGCGTACTGGCGCCGGCCCGCGGCGACCGCCGAGGCGATGTGGATCGATGCGGATGGGCTGCCGTGGCTGCGCACCGGCGATATCGGACGCTTCGACGACGAGGGCTATCTGTACATTCTCGATCGCAAGAAGGACCTGATCATCTCCGGTGGGCAGAACCTGTATCCGGCCGATATCGAAGCGGTGCTGATGGAGCACGAGGATGTCGGCGAATGCGCGGTGATCGGCATCCCCAGCCCGACCTGGGGCGAATCGCCGCTGGCGTTGGTCGTGCTCAAGGATGGCGGGCTCAAGCAGCGCGGCGCCGGCGATGCCGAGCAGATCAAGGCCTGGCTCAATCAGCGCGTGGGCAAGCAACAGCGCGTGGTCGCGGTCGAGCTGCGCGAGCATTTGCCGCGCAATCCCACCGGCAAGTTGCTCAAGCGCGAACTGCGCGCGCCGTATTGGCGAGATGTTAGGTCCGGGGCCTGATCGACGGCCATATTCGCCTGTCGTCTGGTAGTTGCGCTGTCGGCATCGCACCCCGATCGGAGGCGATTCCGCGCGACGATATCCGCTTGAATTATCGGGTCTTCGATCCGCCCGTCATCGGTTGCGACCGCGGGCGGCCCGCGCCGCGATGTCGCGCGCGTTCCGGACCGCGCGCCGGGGCCAGGCCCCGGCGGCGGCTTGTATATGGCGAATCGCCGGACGCTTTCAGTCCGCGCCGTCGATCCGCTTGGCGCGTCGACGATCGAACAAGTCGGGCGTTACCGTCCGCACGCGGGGCGATCCCGCGTGCGCCTCACGCCCGTGCAGGCTTATTCGTCCTCGCCTTCCTCTTCCTCTTCTTCGTCCTCGTCTTCTTCGTCCTCATCCTCGTACTGCTGGCCCAGCGAGTAGCGAATCCACGGCTCGCCCTCGGTGTGCTTGCCGGTGGCGATGGCGATGAGCACCCAGCCTTCGTCCAGCAACCGATTGACGTCCTGCACGCTGTCGGTCTCCTGGACCGTTCCGATCGTTTCCAAATCCACTGTGGGTGTTTCCTTGAGGGCGGCCGACAAGGATAAATCAGCCGCGTGTCATGGGTAAGAACGCGGTGTCGTCGGCGCCGACCCGGCGGGCGGTCTCGGGAGGTCCGGGTCGGTCCGGACCACGGCGATCATCGAACCGAGGTGGTTACCAGATCGAGGCGCGTCGATCGGGCGCGACGAACAGTTTCGCCCCGGCGTCCACGTCGAACGCGTCGTACCAGGCCTGCAGATTGCGCACCACGCCGTTGACCCGATACCGCGACGGCGAGTGATAGCCGCGCTCGATGTCGGCGCGCAGCGATTCGTCGCTGTCGAGCGAGCGCCACAACTGCGCCCAGCCCAGGAAGAAGCGCTGTTCGCCGCTGAATCCGTCGCGCAGCGCGTGGGTGTCGATGCCGTGCGCCGCCGCATACAGGCGATACGCGTCCAGGGCCACGGTGACGCCGACCAGGTCGGCGAGGTTCTCGCCGAGACTGCGGCGGCCATCCAGATGCGCGCCGGGCAGCGGCGCATACGCGGAGTACTGGGTTACCAATACCTCGGTCTTCGCCTCGAACGCGGCGCGCGCGGGCGGCGACCACCAGTCGCGCAGATTGCCGGCATCGTCGAAGCGCGAGCCCTGATCGTCGAAGCCGTGCGCCATCTCGTGGCCGAGCACCGCGCCGATCGCGCCGAAGTTGACCGCGCTGTCGGCGCTGGCGCTGAAGGCCGGCGCTTGCAGCAGCCCGGCCGGAAACGTCACCGCGTTGAGTTGCGGGCTGAAACTGCCGTCGACCGACTGCGGCGGCAGATGCCAGCGGTACGGTCTTTTTGGATCGTTGAGATACAGCGCATCGAGCTTGATCTGCGCGGCCTTGAGGCGATGGATATTGCCGATCGGATCGTTCGGCAGGATCTCGACTTCGGCGTAGTCGCGCAGGTCGTCGGGATAGCCCAGACGCAGCCCCATCCGCTCGATCTTCGCCAGCGCGGTCGCGCGCGTCGCCGGGTCCAGCCAGTCGGCCTTGGCGATGCGCGCGCGGAACGCCTGCTTCATGAACGGCGCCATCGCCTCGACCGCGTCGCGGTCGGCCGATTTGAAGAACTGCGCGACGTAGCGGGCGCCGACCAGTTCCGGCAGGTTCTGGCTGACGAACTGGATGCCGCGCTCCGCGCGCGAGCGTCGGGTTTTCTGGCCGGCCAGGGTGGTGCCGTAGAACTGGAAGCTCGCATCCTGGAACGCGGTCGGAAGCAGGTGCGCGTGGTTGTGGACCCAGTGGAAGGCCAGGTACGAACGCCAGGTGTCCACCGGGGTCGCGGCGAAGATGGCCGCGCTGTCGCGGATGGCGGTGTCGGTGTTGAGCACCACGGTATCGACCGGGGGATAACCGCTGGCGTCGAGGAACGCCCGCCAGTCGAAGCCGGGCGCGTAGTCCGACAGTTCGGCGAACGGCATCGGGTGGTAGTTCAACGTGCGGTCGCGCAGCTGCTGCGCGTTCCATTGGACTTTGGCGAGCTTCGCCTCCAGCGCCAGGATCGCGGCGGCGCGGGCCGCGCCGTCGGCGATGCCGACGCGGGCGAAGGTCTGCGCGATGTAGTCGAGGTAGGCCGCGCGCAGGTTGGCGTATTGGTCGCTGCCGGTGTCGTAGTGGCCCGGGTTCGGCAGGCCGACAATGCGGCCGTTCGCGGTCTGCTGGTCCAGATGCAGCAGGCTGCGGCGCGTATCGCCGGCATCCAGGAACACGTAGCAGCCCACGATGGTGTGCGAGAGCGGATGGGCCATGCGCTGCGCGACCTGGGCATGGTCGGCGATGGCCGCGATCGCATCGAGGTCGGCGCGGATCGGCGCGATGCCGGCGCGGTCGATCGCCGCCACGTCGGCGTAGCTGGTGTACAGATCGGCGAGCTTGTCGCCGCCCGCGGCTTGCGCGGCGGCGGATTCGATGATGGTCTTGATGCGCGCCTGCGTGCGCAGGAACATCGCGTTCAATTCGCCGTACTGCGCATAGCCCGCGGGCCGCGTGGCGGTGTCGATCCAGCCTTGATTGACGTACTGGAAGAAGTCGTCGCCGGGTCGCAGCGTGTCGCTGATATGGCTCAGCTCGATGCCCCAGTCGGCGGCGGGCGTCGCCGTGGCGGCGAAGGCGTGACGGGTCGCCGCGACCAAGGGCAGCAGCGCCAGCCCCATGCAGATCCGCCTGCGTTCGAGGAGCAGGCCCGACGGTGGTTCGCGATCGCTCATGCGCGCGGCTCTTGTGACTACAGGTGTAGTCACACTAGCACGATGCAAGGCCGCGGCAACGGACCGAGGCCGTCGCGTCGGCCGCGGCTCAGGCCATCGCCACCCGTCGTTCCAGCAGCAACGGCGAGGCCAGTCCCGATTGCGGATGCATGCGGTTGAGGCCGTGGATCGCGCCGGACAGGCCGGTCATCAGGCCCGGGGTGAACGCGGCGCGGGTCAGGCCGCCGACCATGCCGCGATGTTCCTCGATCGAGGAAACGATCTGCGCGGTGGCCTCGTCGGGATCGGTCGCGCACTGCTCCGGATCCAGCGCGGCCGCGGTGACCAGCAATTCGCGCAGCGACATATCGCCGTGGCACAGGGTGTGGCTGGTGCCCCATTGATCGCGCACGGTGGCGACCGCGCGGCGCATGGTGCGCAGATGGCGCGGGCTGCGCGTGCGCGCGTACAGATCGCAGGCGCTCAGGCCGATGCCGACGCTGCCGTGGCACCAAGTCGGGAAGTTGAAGCTGCCGTCGACCTCGCGCGAATCGACCCAGTTGCCGAGGGTTTCGTCGTAGCACGATTCCTGGAAGGCGAATGCGGCGTCGGACAGCGCACTCCAGCGCGCGCGTTGCGGCGCGTCGCCGGCGCCGGCCAGGACCAGCCGTGCCAGCGCCCAGGCGATGCCGGTGGCGCCGTGGGAAAAGCCGTTCGATGGCCGCGGCGATCCACTGGTCGGCCAGCGCGCGCCGCGTTCGTCGACGATCGCGCCCGCTTCCAGCCGCTGCGCCGCGCGCGCGGCCAGCGCGGTCCAGCGCGCGTCGCCGGTCGCTTCGGCCAATCCGAGCAACGGCACGATCGCGCCGGCGGCGCCGTCGATGATGTCGAAGTGCTCGTCGTCGTCGAAACCGCGTTGTTCCAGCGCCTGCGCGCTGGCGATCGCGTGCGGCAGCAGTTCCGGCCGGCGCAGCAGATCGTGCAGGGTCAGCCAGGTCCACACTTGCGAGGCGTAACCGGTGAAGCCGCCGACCTTGTCCGGCACGTCGATCGCTTCCATCGCGATCTGGCTTTGCAGCGCGCCTTGCAGCGCCTGTTCGACGCCGTCGACCGGATCGGCGCGACCGTGCTGGACTTCGTGCTGATAGCCGGCGAGCACCACGGCGACGCCGCCGAGCCCGAAATACAGATCGGCGCGCACCGGCTGCACCAGCCAGCCGCCCTGGGTGATCTCGGGCGTGATCCAGGTGGTCGAGCCGTCGTCGCCGCGCACCGACAGCCGCAGCAGTCGCGCGATCGCCTCGGCCGCGAGCTTGCGCCGGCGCGTTTCGAGCCGTTCGCGATGCGGATGGCGGGCGACATAGCGATGGCCGCTGCGCTCTTCTTCGCGATCGCGCATGCGTTGATTGAGGTCGGTGGCGACCAGCGCGCTGCGGATCGTCAGTTCCTCCAGGTCGGTGCGCATGCCGCGCCAGTCGGCCAGCACGCCGTCGATGCGCGCGGCGCTCAACGGCTCGACGAAGATCGGCACGTCGCCGTAGCGCAGCGCGTCGATCTCGGCCATCACGTCGGCGTCGCTCGAGCGCTCGTTGGGCAGCATGATCGCGTTGCGCTCGAACAGGTCGCGCGCGCGCTCGATCGCCTCGGCTTCCTTGTGCAGCGAGGCCGGATGCCAGAGCATGCGGCCGACTTCGACATAGGCGCGGGTGGTGCGGCGGATGTCGCGCACCTTGCAGTCCTGGAAGCGCGCGAGCAGCGGCGCGAGTTCGCCGGTCTGGTCGAGCCGGCGCAGGCGGGCGGTGATGTCGAGAAAGCCTTCGCTGATCTCGTCCCAGTACCGCGACACGTCCGGACGCGGACTGGGGTGGTTCTGGGCGATGTCGACATCGACCTCGATGACTTTCAGTCGCGCCTGGGTCGTGCCTTCGTCGACGATGGTCGGCGCGCGCACGCGAGGCTGCTGCTCCGGCAAGGCGCCGGCGGCGGACATGTCGACGCCTTCGAAGCCGAGCGCGCGGGTGCGGAACGGCACGATGCCGGTGCGCAGCACCGAATTGCGGATCAGCGACTGGGCGAAATCGAAGGCCTGACCATAGGGCGTGGGCACCGGCTCGGGCACGATCTCGAACAGGCTTTCGACGTCGATCACCACCGGCACCGGGCCGACAGCGATCAGGTTTTCCAGGTGGATGTCGGTGCCGCCGAGCAGGCGCAACACCGCCAGCCAGTGGCCCAGGCCGCGATAGAAAGTGCGCAGTTCATCGTCGCCGTCGCAGTGGCGATGCTTGGCGAACGCGGCCCAGCCGTAGCGTTCGCGATCGATCACCGCGGGCACGCGCACGCGATCGGCGTCGTCGCCGAAAACGCGCGCGAGGAATTGGTCGAGCACGGCGTCCACGTGCAGCGAGCGCGGCTTGTACATGATCGCGCCGCCCTGCACCGACAGCTTGGCGACGGTCTGGCCGCCGTCGTGCAGGTCGCCCTGGCCCAGCGATACGCCGGTGAGCCGTCCGCAGGGCGCGCCCAGCAGCGGTGTCAGCAGGTCGCGATCGGCGATGAAGCGTTCGACCATGGTTTCGATCGCCCGGCGCTGCAAGTCGAGCGTGCGTTGCAGCCGTTCGCGCAGTGGCGGATAGCGGCGGTCGAGGTGTTCGGCGAACGCCGGCGTCAGGCAATGCGCGACGAACTGGGCGAAACAGCCGGCATCGTCCGCCGCGGTCAGTTCGCCGGCGCGCCGCGCCGCATGCAGCTCCAGCAGCAGCACGCGGTTGAGCTTGAGCTTGGCGTTGGTGTACAGCGCTTCGTTGCCCGCGGCCTGGATCGAGGCGATTTCCGTGGCGTCGAGCTGGCTCGAGAAGGTCGCGAGCCGGGCGGTGAAGGCGGCGCGCGTGGGCGCTGCGAAATGATCGATGATGCGGGCGAACGCATCCGTTGAAGCCGTTTCGCTCATCGGAACTGCGGATCCTTGCGGTGGGACGGAAACGGCCGCGTCGCGCGACCGGTCATCGGCGATGGCGCGCGGCGAAAGCATGCGGCGAAAGCACGCGGCCGGGCGCGAGGCCCGGCCGCGCGCCATCAGCCATCGATCAGCAGCAAAGGCAGCCGCCGCCGTAGCTGCAGGTGGTCCCGCCGAGCGTGCCGCACACGCCGAGCGTGGCGCGCATGTCGGTGCTGCCGAGCGCCGCTTCGGCTACGGCCTGACCTTCGATGTAGAGCGAACCGGCCGGATTGGCCTGGCCGTCGATGCTGTCGGAACCGTTGAGCCAGCCGGACACGACGTCGTCATTGTTCTGCATTGCCCTATCTCCTTTTGGGGTTCATTTAGAAGCGCGAATTCGGACAAGCCCTTCCCCGGCTTGCGAGTCGAACCGTTCCGAATGTGGCGTATCAACGCATGCGGCGCCTGCATCCGGCCAAAGCTTTGCGAGTGTCGGCAGGACGCGCTTTTTGCGCCGCACCCGTACGCTGCGCGCGAAGCGCAATGTGCGTCAACTGTTATTTTGGTGGTGCGTTGCAGCACTTGCCGCGGCGCCGAGAAAACTGTGATTGGCGTCGTAAGTGAACGCGTTACAGGTTTGCTGAATAGGCGAATGGGGTAGCGCGAGGTTGTCCGAAGCGTCGATCGCGAGGCGGCGTATGCACCGTCTGGCGAGGTCGACACGTGGTTCGGTTGCTGGCCGAATGACTGCCGGCAGAGCGAGCGCCCTGCCGGCGTGGATCGAATCATCGTGCCTCGTTTACTGCACCGGACCGTAGTAAGCGTCGATCAAGGTCAGATACCCGTACACGTTGTGATCCACGATGGGAGCGCAGCGCGATCGCGACAGAAATTCGTATACGCCGCCGCCGCTGTCGGACTGATAGATGCAGTGCCAGTACGATGCGGGAAACGCAGAGGCTCGTTCATTCGCTCCCTCGGCGACGGCTGCGGCCGAGAAACACAGCGCCATCAGTGCCGCTGCGCTCGATAACTTGTTCATTGGCGAATTCCTTTTTCATGTGGGATGCCGGACGGTCTGTCCGGTCTCCCATCCTGGACGGACGTCGGCGCGCGCGCCATCGGCGTTTTTCGCTTGTAGACGCAGTGCCCGCTGAGCGACGACATCTCGTCGCAAATCGACGGCCGATGGCATCGATGAACCCGGTCGTTTGCCGGAGTCGAGCGATCCGGTGCACCAAGCTTTCGACGCGATGCTTAAAACTCGCAGGCGTCCCAACCCGGTGGCGTGGTCTGGGTGGAAGGCCCGCGAAAATCGCGCAGCTTCGTGCGCGCCCATTCGTCGGCCTCGGCGCGTTGCGCCGGACTCAGATTCGCCGCGGTCGCGGCCAGTTGCTGGTCGAGCTGGGCGGTGCGGTGTTGTTCCGCGCCGAGGCGATACAGCTTGAGGTAACGATAGTGCTGCGCCGGATCGGTGCCGACCACGCCGGCGAGCAAGCCTTGCGAGCCCGGTTCGTAGGCTTTCTGCAGCAGGTCGACGACGCGCCAGTCGCCCTTGGCCAGGCCGGCGTCGATCATCGAGGTCGCGGCGGCGCGATAGTTGCGGATCGAATCGGGATGCTTGAGCAGGCTGCGCGCGTCGTACAGCGGGCCGCGTTCGAGATAGCACGCGCGCGCCCGCTCGTCGCCCAGGCGGGCGGCCTGGGCGATGTTCGGCACCAGGCTGTCGAGCATCGCGTCGCTGACGCCGTCGCACAGTTGCTGGCTGTCGCGCTGCGCCTGCTGGCGCAGTTCCACCGCGTCGAGCAGCATCTGGTAGGTGCGTAGCTGCGCCGCGCTCATGCCTTCGGTGGATTTGCGGGTGAGGGTGTCGGTCGCGTTCGCGTTCTTCCACTGCGTGGCGCGCAGATGCGTGCATTGGTTGAGATCGCGCATCAGCCGTCCGGCCGCATCCACGTCGCCGGCATTCGCGCGCGCCTGCAGCTTGGCGAAGGTGTCTTTCAACGGCGTTCCGGCGGTCGGTAATACGCCGCCTTTGATGACCTTGGGTGGCGCGTCGAAATCGGTCGTAGGTGCGGGCGCTGCGACACCAGCGCTGTCCGCGTTGATCGGCGCGGCTACGCGCGGCAGGCTCACATCCGCGCGGCCGACGAAATACGCGCCGGTCACCGCGGCGATCACGGCCACGCCCAACAGGATCGATCGCTTCATCTGCATAAGGTCCGGCCGGCCTGGGTCGGCCCACGCTCGAGCGTGGGCATGGTCATTCGTAGGGAAACACGCAAGGATCCCACAGCGGTCCGTCCGCGCCGATCGGCTTGCCCTGGAAATTGCGGGTAAAGGTCTGTTCGGCCCAGGCGTCGGCCTGGGTGATCTGCGCCGTGGTGAGTTTCATCGACGCCGCGCGCAGGTCCTGGTCGAGCTGCGCCGGATCGGCGATCGAGCGGTCGGATCCGGCGCCGAGCCGGAACAGTTTGAGATAGCGATAGCGCTGGTACGCCTGCTTGCCCACCACCGCCGACAACAGATTCGCCGCGCCGGGCTCGTAGGCGCCGCGCAGCAGGTTGACCACTTGCCAGTCGCCGCTTTCGATGCCGGCATCGATCATCTGTTGGGTCTCGCGCCGGTAATCGCTTAGACGTTGCGGATGATCGAGCAGGCTGGCCGGGTCGTAGTTCGGGCCGCGGTCGAGGTAGCAGGCGCGCGCATACGCATCGCCCAGTTGCGCGGCGCGCTGCAGGTTCGGCACCAGACTGTCGAGCATGTCGGCGCTGGCGCCGTCGCACAGCGCGCGCAGTCCGCCGAGAGTCTGGCCGCGCGATTCCACCGCATCGAGCTGGGCGCGGTAGTTCTGCAGTTGCTGCGGGCTCATGCGGTCGACGGCCTGACCGAGCAGTTCGTCGGAGAGTTTGGCGTTGTCGCGATCCAGGCGCTCGTAGCGCCGGCACAGGTTGAGGTCGCGGTACAGACGGATCGCTGCGGCGGCGTCGCCGGCGTTGGCGCGCGCCTGCAGATCGGCGAATACGTATTTCAACGGGGTGCGTGGGGCGGGGAGTTTCTGCGCGGCGCCGGGGTTGGCGGCGATCGTCGGCGTGGCATTGCCCGCATCGTTTCTGGTTTCAGGCGACGCGGCAGCGGTCTCGGTATCGCCCGCTGCGGAATCCGCCGCGGGCGCACCTTGAACGCGGCCGCCGAAATAGCCGGCGGCCGCGGCGACCGCGGCCAGCACGATCGCGGCGGCTACGCTGCGACCGCGCATCGCGCTACGACTGCGCAGCGGTTCTGGCGAACCGCTGCGCATCCGGAATGAAACCGACTCGATGCATCGACACCCATTCCACTCAGTTTTCGCTGTCCAGTACGTAAGCCGACGAAGCGATCGACGCGTTGCCGGTCATGATCGCGGTGTTCTTGCCGGCGGCCGACGGCAGACCGACCTTGAGGTTGACCGCGCCGGAGACCAGGGCGTCGAGGATCGGAGTGATGATCGGCAGGCCCAGCGCAATATTGCCGCAACCGCTGGCCGCCGGCACGGCGAAGGAATTGTCGACCAGACTGGTGTCGTCGATCTGCAGGTAGCCGATGAAGTTCGGCTCGTCGGTCCACACGGTGGTGACCGTGCCCGGGCTGCCGGAGATCGGCAGGTTCGGCAGCGGCGGCGCGGTGGTGCCGGTCTGCAGTTTGATCACCACCGGGTTCTGCGCCGAACCGATGTAGCAGCTGTTGCCGAGGAAGGGGTTCTCCAGATGCACGCGCACGGCCAAGCGCGCCACGGTCGGATCGCTGCCGTCGGTCGGCGGAAACAGCGCATTGCCGAAGTTGGTCTGCAGGCCCTGCACCGGTTCGAGCGTCGCGGTGACGTCGTTGAAGGTGGCGACGAAGCCCCAGAACGCGGTCCACAGCGGGCCGGGCCAGTTGGGCGCGGGGTTGACGATGCCGAGCAGGCCGCCGGGCACCTTGGCCGGCGGCGCGGACAGCGTCGGGCCGCCGACCGCGGCGTACAGCGGCGAGGCGCCGATGCTCTCGATGCCGCCCTGCAGCACGATCGGCTTGTCGATCGGCATGGTGGTGGCGCCGATCTTGAGTACGCCGGAGTTGGTGGTGTTGATCACGCAACTGCCGACCGAGGGATTGGTGTACGGGCAATACTTGAACATGGCATACGCGCCGGTGGGCGTGCCGGCGATCGCCGTGGGTGCTTGTGCGACGACCAGCACTGCCGCGGCCAAGGCGTATTGAAGCGACGTCTTGCGCATGGTGGATTCTCCAGAATTAGGGTGGGCCGCTGGGTCTGACGACACAGGGCGAAGGCCGCCGGATCGACGGCAGACTTGGTCGTGCTACGACGCGCGGGAAGGCAGGCTGAGGTCGAACCGGGCGGATCGCGAACAACTGGGGAGGAGGAGGTTCCTCCCCAGCGGCAAGTCCCTTTGTGCGAGAGATCCTTTCGCGCGAACTCCAGGCAACGCGCCGTCTAGCGGGGTTCGGCGGTGCTCACCTTTCACGCATGCAAGCCGGTGACACCGTCGGCCAGTGGCCGCTGCATCGATCCGCTGTTACCGCGGATGAGTTGACCGGGGCAGGTCAGGGAACCACGCGCACCGCGGGGTTGGCCACCAGCGCGTTGGGCGCGGCGTTGGTGCGGGTCTGCACTGCGCACGGACCGAGGGTCGACTTGAACACGAAGCGGTTGGCCGAATCCAGAACGCCGGTGACGGTGCTGGTGCCGGTCGCGCTCGGGCAGTTGACGTTCAGCGGCGGCGGCAGGTAGATGCGCACGCCGCTGATCGAGACGTTGTACAGCGACGGGGTCAGCGTCGGCGCGCCGGCGAACGGCGGATTGGCGCCGGTGTACGGCGTCGGCGCCGACATCGCCCACGGGGTGGAGGCGGTGATGCCGGTGCAGGTCGACGAACCGGTGAAGGTCGCGCTGGTCACGGTGGCGACGCCGCCGCTGATCGAGACGGCGAAGTTGGCGTCGCACGGCGCCGGATTACCGAGGTACGAAGCGGTTGTCGGGCCGGTGAAGTTGGTGGTGCCGGTGCTGACCCAGGCCGAACCGTTCCACACTTCGAACGAAGCGGCGCTGGCCGCGGTGGCGCCGAAGATGGCCGCCGCCGAAGCGAGGGCGAGCAGAGAGGTCTTGAATTTCGACATTGCGTTGTTCTCCTGTGAGGCGTCGATGTTTAGGGACACGGGCGTGTCCACACGTGCTGTCACGGAATGAAGCGGGCGCCGTGGCTGCGCTGCCCGACGGCTACGGTGAGCGGTCCGTAGCCGTCGGGCGACCTTGTCGTCGTCGCGCCGCGCGAGCGCCGCGACGACGATGCGAACTCAGAAAAAGCCCTTGCGCACCGACAAGCCGATGATGCGCGGGTCCTGGATGAACACGTTGCTGCTCAGGCCGGTGTCGTCGCTGTTGACGAAGGTGCCGGTGATCGCCTTGCCGCCCAGCGCGTTCTTGACGTACAGCTGCACCGCCAGGTCGCTTTCGATCTTGGTCCAGGTCAACGAGACGTTGACGTTGCCCCAGTCGTGCAGGCGGTCGATCTTGTCCTGGTAGATGCGCGCCCAGCTCGGACCCTGGTAGTACAGGTCCGCGCGCGCGGTGAAGTCGCCGTGCGCGGTCATGAAGGTGTACTGCGGGCTCAGGCTGACGGTGATGTGCGGTGCGTTGGGCAGTTCGTTGCCGCCGACGTTCTTGGCGAAGCCGGCGCCGCCGTTGGGCGCATCGGTGGCCGGATCGTAGGTGAAGCCGTAGGCGCCGTCGTACGGACCGCCGGGCGAGAAGCCGGCGCCGGCCAGCGGCAGATTGGTCGAGCAGAAACTGTTGAGGATGCTGCTGGCGTTGTTGAACGGCGGGTCCTGCGGATAGGTCGCGGCCAGCACCGCTTCGACGTACTCCTTCGGCGCGATGCAGTTGGACGCCAGCTGCAGCCAGGGCTTGATCACCATCCAGTTGGAATTGCCGGCGGTGCGGTCCATCACGTCGATCGAGTACTGATCAGAACCGATGCGGGTGCGCAACAGGCCGACGTTGCCGCTGAGCTGAAACGCGTCGGTCGGACGCCACACCGCTTCGAGTTCGGCGCCCCAGGTCTTGGCGTTGAAGTTCTCGTTGAAGGTGGAGCGGTCCTGGATCTGCGAGACCTGATAGTCCTTGTAGTCGTTGTAGAACAAGGTGCCGTTGAGAATGAATTTGCCGCCGGCCATCACGTTCTTCATGCCGACTTCGATCGCGTTGACGAACTCGGGCTTGAACTCCACATCGCGCTGCTGAAAGCTCAGCGCATCGGGGTTGGCGCCGATCGCCGGCGAGTTGGTGCCGCCGGCCTTGTAACCGCGCGAGAGCGAGGCATAGAACATGGTGCTGTCGGTGAACGACAGGTCCGGCGACCAGTCCAGCACCAGCCGGCCGGTCGGCTCGTTCCAGGTCTGGGTGATCTTCGGCAGCGCCGGATAGCCGTAGCCGACATAGCCGCCGAAGAACTGCGGAACGCCGGTGGTGCCGGTCGAATCGGCGAGCAGGGTCTGGCTGGGATACGGCGTGGTGATCTTGCGGTCGTTGGTGAAACGCACGCCGGCCGTCAGTCGCACCGTGTCGCTGAGTTTCCAGTAGCCCTCGCCGAAGATCGCGGCCGAGCGGGTTTCGGCGACGTTGCGGCTGCGGAAATAGTTGTGGCCGTTGCCGTCGATCGAGCCCAGCGGATTGGGATCGATGTAGACGCAGGGAATCATCTCGCCCGAGTTTGGATCCAGTCGGGTCGCGCTGCCGGCCGGGCACTTGCCCGGCGCGTTGCCGGCGCCGTTGCCGTTGAAGAACAGGTCGGCCAAGGCGGTGAAGGCGTTGCTGAAGACGTAGTAGCTTTCGTCGACCTTGTACTCGAGGTAGTTCGCGCCGAGGCTGAAGTTGAAGGCGCCGTCGAACGAGGACTGCAGGCGGAATTCCTGCGACCACTGGCGGCTGTCGGAATCGACCAGGTCGGCGATCAGCAAGCGGTCCGAGCAACCCAGCTGCGGATCGCAGTAGGTGCCGTTGGGCAGCGAGTTGAACGCCGGTTCCACCCCGTCGGGCCCGAACTGCGACACCCCGGTGGAGGTGTTGGTGAAGATCGGCTGCGACTGGAAGCGGCCGTAATCCTGGGTCGAATAGTACTGGTCGCGGGTGTAGGTCGACTGCGAGATCAGCCGCAGGTGATCGCTGAGATCGGCTTCCAGGTTGAACTGGAAGATGTCGTTGGTGGCGTTGAACTTCGGATCGTAGGTCGTCGCGATCTTGCGCAGGTCGCGCGACTGGGTCACGCCGGCGTACGGGTCCAGGCCGCGCGGAATCAAGGTGGCGACGTCGAGGAAATTGCCGTCGGGATCGAGCAGATAGCCCACGCCGGTGGTCTGCGCGCCGAGCACGAACGGGATGCTGGCGCCGTTGGGAACGCCGAACGCGCCGTTGTCGTACAGCGAGCCGTCCGAACAACCCTGGCTCATGTAGTTGCGGTCGATCGCCGAGACCGGGGTCGCGCCGACCTGGGTCGGGCCCGGATCGTTGTGGCACAGCTGCTTGCCGGTGCGGGCGCGGCGGTCGTCTTCCTGGAAGTGCTCCCACACCAGGCTGGCGTTGAAGCGCTCGCTGGGCTTGAACGCCAGCGAGGTGCGCACCGACAGCAGGTCGCGGTCGTTGACGTCGCGGTTGGTCACGGTGTTTTCGTCGTAACCGTCGCGCTTGGTGTATTGCGAGGCGACACGAAAGGCGAACGTATCGCTGAGCGGCACGTTGACCATGCCGGTGACCCGGCGGGTGTCGAAGTTGCCGACCTCGCCCTTGACCTCGGCTTCGAACGCTTCGGGGTTGGCGAGATTCGGAATCATGTTGACCACGCCGGCGGTCGCGTTGCGGCCGTACAGCGTGCCCTGCGGGCCGCGCAGCACCTCGACGCGTTCCACGTCGAGGTATTCCTGTTCGAACAGACGGTTGCGGATCATTGGCGTGCTGTTGAAGCTGACCGCCACGGCCGGGTCGGTGGTGACCGACAGGGCCTGCGTGCCGATGCCGCGGATCTGGAAGTTGTAACTGGCGAAATTGGTCTTGGAGAAGGTGACGTTCGGGGTCGCGGTGACCAGGTCGCCGCCGGTCTCGATCTTGCGGTCGCCCAGGTCCTTGCCGCCGAACGCGGTGATCGCGATCGGCACCTTCTGGATGTTCTCGACCTTCTTCTGCGCGGTCACCACGATGGTGTCGAGGGTGGTGGCGCTGGAGCGTTTAGCGGGGTTTTCGCTCGTCGTTTCGGCCGCCGATTGGTCTGCCTGGGATTCTGGGGAGGGCGCCGTCGGCTGCGTTTCGGCGACCTCTTGGACGTTTCCCTGCTTCTCCCCGTCGAGCGGTTTGCCGCTCGCGCCGCCACCGCGGCTGCTGCCGTCGCTGATCAGGATCGCGCCGGAGGCGCTGGTGGCGTAGTTCAGGCCGGTGCCGGCGAGCAATTCGTCCAGCGCCTGGCGCGCGGTCTTCTCGCCGCGCACCGCTTGTCCGGTCTTCTTGCCGGTGGCGAGTTCGGGCGAGTAGAGCAATTGGGTGCCGCTCTGGCGCGCGTACTCGGACAGCGCGGTGTCGAGCTTCTGCTGCGGGATGTCGAACCTGGCGGTGCCGCCGGCGCCATCGGCCGCGTAAGCGCTCAGGAAGGGCAGCAGCGCGAGAAACAACACGCACGGCCGAGCCGCATGCTTCCACGAACGTTTCGGATCTTGCACTTGCATTCGCTCTCCCCTCCGGTTTCGGGTCGTCTTTGGTTGCGACCTCAGTTAGTACAGACGCGAGCGCATGCAAAACCCGAACCTGCGGATGTGTCGATGTGTATTCGCGTGTTGTTGAACCCATGAGTTCACTTTTGCACTGCAGCACCGATGATGCGGGCGCGTGATTGCAGGCGTGTCATTGCGAGCAGCGCGTCGCGAGCACGCGCGGACGCGCGCGCGTTGGCACGCACTACGAAAGGTCTGCAGGGGATGGCGCGGTCGCGCGATGCGAATGACGCATCCGATTCGCGACGCGACACGGGCGGCTCAGCCGCGGCTGACGGGACGCGGCTTGAGCACGATGGTGTCGTCTTGCGCGGTGCTGCGTTCGATCGGGAAATACGCGGTCAGCGCTTCGACGAAGGTGCCGGTATCGCCGGTGTTGAACGCGCCGCTGATCTTCAGCGACGCCAGGTGCGTATCGCTGAGCACGACTTGCCGGCTCGAATAGCGATTCATCTCGGCGATCGCGTCCTCGAGCCGTTCGTTCTCGAACACGATCTGGCCGTGGCGCCAGCTGACCACGCGCTTGACGTCGGCCGCGCGCACCTGCGGCTGGGTCTTGGCGATGGCGACGAACTGCTGGCCCGGACGCAGTTCGGCCAGCGGCGAGTCGGTGCTCGGCTTGGCCGACGCAACGGCGCGATCGCGCGTGACCGTCACCCGTCCTTCCAGCAAGGTCACTTCGAACGCGCGCTTGGACAGATACACGTCGAACTCGGTGCCGAGCGCGGTCACCTGGCGTCCGGCCGCGGTCACCACGAACGGGCGGGTGTGATCCTTCGCCACCTTGAACAGCGCCTGCCCGCGTTCGAGCGTGACCGCGCGCAGACCGGCGCGGTAATGCGCCGAGATGCGGCTGTCGGTATTGAGGGTGATCACCGAACCGTCGTCCAAGGTCACCACCGCGCGCTGGCCGACCCCGGTCTGGTAGACGTTGCCGGCCGACGCTTCGCGGCTGTCGCCGGCGCGGTTCCAGTCCATCTGCGAGCCCAGCGCCATCGCGCCGAGCACGGCGGCGACGAACAGCGAGGCGGCGATCGACCAGCCGCGGGTGCGGCGCGAGCGGCGCACGTTGCTGTCGACCATGCGCGCCATCGTCTCGTGGCGCAGCGACTGCATTTCGGGGGTGAACGCGAGCAGCGAGGCCAGCGCGTGCGCGGCCTGGGCCCGGTCGAACGCGGCGGCGTGTTCGCGCGACTGCGCGCGCCAGGCCTCGAACGCCTCGCGGGTCATCGCGCTGTCGTCGTCGCGCAGAATCTCGCTCCAGCGCGCCGCGACCTCGTACACGCCTTCGGGCGCGAGGTCCGTCGCTTCGTCACCCAACTGCGGGATTTTGCATTTCATCTGCCGTTACCTCTTCGCAGGATCCGCTTGCGTTTTCCAGCGCCGCCCCGACCCGCATGCCGATCCGTGACGGGTCGCTCAACCGAACCCAGTGCCGATGCACGGATTCACCTGCCGTCTGCGACGGTTCGCGCCCCGATCAGTCCCGATCCTGTGCCTTGCCCATGATGCCGCCCAACTGCGCCAGCGCCTTGGCCATGTGCTTTTCGGCCGCCCGCACCGATATCGCCATCATGACCGCAATTTCCGCATATTTCTTCTTCTCCAGCACCCGCAGCACGAACACGTCGCGGGTCCGCTCGGGCAGCGCGCGCAGCACGGCGCTGACCCGCTTTATTTCTTCCTTACCCAGTAAGACGCGCTCGGGCGAAATATCCGTAGCGGGTTGGTGAATTTCCGCGTCGAACGACTCGTGGGCCTCCTGGTTGCGGGCCTTGCGGCGCCGGCCCCAGTCGCGCAGGGTGTTGGCGGCGACCTGGAACACGTACTGCTCGACATGCTCGATCGGCCCGCCGCGGGCGCGCCGGATCAGGTGCAGGAACACTTCCTGGGTCAGGTCCTCGACCTCGGCGCTGTCCTTCACCCGCTTGGAGAAGAAGCCGCGCAACGGCACCCGATAACGCAGCGACACGTTGTTCCATTGCTTGACGCAGTCTTCTCCGTAATCGGCTAGCGATGCGGAATCGTGCGGCCATGACGCCGGATCGGTCATTGTCTCTTCCCCGTACCGCATGGAATGGCGCCGGCGCTCAGGTCGGCGAATGGACGCTGGCGTCCGCCGATATCGTCGGCCGCGACGGCGCGGGCCGTGGCTGCCGTCGCTCGCGCAAGGGTTTCGCCCACGACCGGCCATGGCCGGTCGTGACGCGCGGTCCGGCGTTCCCCAACGCCGCGCCGTATTGGTTTGCCTTCATGTCCCCACCACTTTTTCGGCCCATAACGGCAGGATCCCGCGCGGCTTGCGCGAACCCGACGACGCACCGTCGGCCTCGACCTTGGAATCGGCTGCCTGCGCGGCGGCCGCGGCCATCTCCATGATCTGCTCGACCCCGCCGATGTGTTCGCGATTGTCGAACGGCACGGTCAGCATCGGCGACACAAACGCGATCAGCCGCGCCAGCATCAGCGAATCGCTGACCGGCTCGCCCATGCACAAGGCCGAAATCAGCTCGTCCATGTCTTCGCTGGCGAGCACGCCGGACAGCGCCTTGAGGGCGAAATGCAGGCGCATGCCCAGTTCGTTGCGCGACAGATGCGGCAGCGCGCGGGCGAAGGCTTCGAAGAAGCGTTCGTAGATCGGCTGATAATGTTCGTGCAGATAATCACGGATGAACTGCGACGGATCGCTGTAGACGCGTCCGAGCAAGCGCATGAAGCCCATGCCGCCGGTGCGGTCGCGGCTGATCCGGACCGCCGGCACGAACAGCACCCCGAACACCGCCGCGGCGTCCATCGCGTTTTCGCCGTAACGCGCCTCGCACAGCGACAACAGCGCCAGGCGTTCCTGATTCAAGCGGTCCAGCCGCGCCGACAGCAGTTCCTGGACCAGCGCTTCCTTGCTGCCGAAGTGGTAGTTCACCGCCGCCAGATTGACCTTGGCGTGGCTGGTGATCTGGCGCAGCGACATGCCTTCGTAGCCGTGCTTGACGAACAGCAGCTCCGCCGCTTCGAGCAGACGCCCCCGGGTGTTGCCTGGGATAGGGCTGTGACTGTTCACGGCGGGTATCCGCGGAGGGTTTCAGCTCGGGCGGCCGACAGGGCGTTTCAATTCCCGGTCTGAGTGGCTGGATTGAAACGGGCGTTAGACTAATCAGATCAAATTGATCCATGCACGCTGCAGCGCAATATGCGTGCCTGTGTGTGTCTATGAATGCGCGCGGTAGCGGGTTTCAAGGAAGCGTGCATGCACCGCTGCATGCAAGCGGCCGCGGTCGCGAGCTCGAAATACCGAACCCGCTCGCGTTGCGATGATGATGGCCGGCACGTTTTGCTCAGATCGATCGACGCGTGCGCCGTCGCCGCGCCGGCGTCAGTCGGATGCCACCGCCTGCCACTGGAACACCTCCGTCAGCGGCACACCGAACACCTGCGCGATCCGGAACGCCGCCTCCAGCGACGGCGAGTACTTGCCGGCTTCGATCGCGGCGACCGTCTGCCGGGTCAGGCCGATGTGCTGACCCAGCTGGGCCTGCGACATTTCGCCGTGGTGGAAGCGCAAGGCGCGGATGTTGTTCGAAATCGATCCTTGCATCAGGCCTGCCTGCGATAGTTCAACACGGCGATGCCGTAGTGAACGACCTGCGAGGCGGTGATCATCGCCAGCGCGGTATTGACCAAGGTCCATCCGCCGGTCGTGAACGGCATGATGCAGCCGACCACGATCATGCCGGCGATGAGCACGTAGTAGGCCCAGGTGGTCGCGCGCTGGCTGATGGCGCGATCGCGTTCGTCCGCGGGCATGCGCGCTTCCTCGGGCGAGGCGCGGCGCAGGTACAGATGCCCGGCGCCCAGGATCAGCAACTGCACGATCGCCACCGTGGCGTACAGGCCGAGCTGGCGCAGATTGGGCAGCGATCCGCCGGGCGGATTGATCGCGACCATGGCGAAGTAGGGGCCGAAGGTGACGGCCAGTGCGATCAGCGACAACCAGGCGGTTTTCTCTCGGTGCGACACGTGGGCGTCCTCGGTTCAAGGTGGGATGAATGTAAAAAATACTTTACATGGTGTCAAGTAATTTTTGCATCCATGGCGTGGCACCTGATGTCTGGCCTGGGCGGGGTGGTTCGAGCGCCGCCGCGTGGGCGAAGGCGTGCTCGCCGGTTCGGATTGCCCGCCTACTTATATGTATGTCGGGATTGCGCGACGGACGCCGCGGGTTCCAAGCGCGTCCTGTCCGGCGACGTCGCACGCCTTCGGCAGAGCGGCGGCGATCGCGTGCGTGCGAATCGGTCCGATCGCGCGTTGGGTCTACAATCGCCGGATGGATCAACAGCTCATCATCAAGTTCTGGCGCAAGTCGCTGGCCGACGAAGCATTTCTGGCGACGATCGAGGACGAATTGAAGGCGGTCCTGGGCAAGACGGTCGAGCTGGAGGGCTACGACGTCAGCGCGAAAGAGATCAATCTGTTCATGCTGACCGCCGACCCGCGCCACTCGTTCCGCCGCGCGAAGGATGTCCTGGAAGCGAAGGGCATCCAAAACGGCATGTCGGCCGCGTTCCGGCTGGTGGGCGGCGCGAAGTTCACCTCGATCTGGCCGCTGCGCTCGACGCGCAAGTTCACGCTGCCCTGATCGATTCGCCTTTGCGTCGTGCACGCGATCGCATGTCGCGGTCGCGGCCCAAGATGAGGCGACGTGCAAGACGCTGAACGCATGCCGTCGCTGGCGCCCATCGCGAACCAGCGGCGCAGCCGCGATGCATCATTCGATAACCAGGCCGACCGGCAACGCAAGCCGTCGACGCATCCGCATCGACCGCTTCACCCGAGCCATGCGCGCGTCGATTGGACGACCGACCAGCGCCCCTGCTCGTCGTGGAATTGAGTGGCGATCGGCCCGCCGTCGTCGCCGAAGTAATGTTTGACCGACCTCGTCGCCGCCGGTCGCTCAGGCAAGTCCGGTCGCATCGGCCAGCCTTCGCTTTCCGCGATCTCAACCGCCAAGGCATAGCCACGCGCCGCCGATTGCGCCGGGCGGTCGATGCGATTGAAGTGCGTGCGAATGCGCGAGTGCATGAGTGTTCCGGCTGCGCGTGTGGCGACGCGTGAGAACGACGAACCGTGGTCGCGTGAGTACTTGCAGCGATACCACCATAGCAGTCGCCGCCGTCGCGCATGTGACGATCGCCCGTTTCGAGCGCGCACGGATCACGGTTAGCTAACACTCGGCGGCGCAGTGTAGGCCGGCGACACGACGCAACGTCGTGGCAGTGACTCAGGCGCGGCGATTGACATTGCCCAACCGCACGAGCCTAGAACTCCCCGCGTTTGTGGGAGATGCGGCTTAGGCCGTTGATTGATCCGTTTCTGACGGATCGTAGCGAAGGCGAAATCTTGATGAATACCCCGATGGCCCCGGCCGGCGCGATGGCCGATTCCGCTGCCCGTGCCTTGCCCGAGACGGCGCCGAAAAACCTGCTCGAAGTCGCCGCCGCGCATGGCTCGTTCTCGATCTTCTGCGATGCGGTCGAACGCGCCGGCCTGACCGAGCTGCTCAACGGCAACGGCCCGTTCACCGCGTTCATTCCGATCGACGCCGCATTCGGCAAATTGCCCGAAGGCATGCTCGAGACGTTGTTCCGTCCGGAAAATAAATCACAACTCGCCGACGTGCTGTATGGCCATCTGGTGCCCAAGCGCAAGACGGTGGTCGAGTTCGAACGATGGGATGCGTTGAAGACCGTCAACGGTCGCAACGTCGCGATTCAGTCGGTCAACAAGCAGGTCAGCTTCGGTAGCGGCAAGGTCATGCTGCCGAACATTTATTCGAGCAACGCGGTGATCCACGGTATCGACCGGGTCAACCTGCCGACCAATTAGTTCTTCCCGTCGCGCCGCGCGATCAGTCGATGGCTGGTCGTGCGACGCGTGGTTCGATGTTTTATCTACGGTACTTCCTTGGGTCTGCACGCCAACGTTTTCGGCCCCGACCATTTCATCGTCCGAGTCTGGCTGAACCTGGCGACCGCTAAAGTTTGGATATCGTATGTCCTATGTGTGGCGAATTCTCAGTCATTGGTTGCGCCTGCACCGGCGTTTGTGGCGCTGGGGGCGGATAGCGAAGGGAAGGCCCTGGCTGGCCGAGGAGCCGTTGCGGTCGCGCCTGCTCAGCGCCGAGCAGATGGAGCAGCACGGCAAGGCGCTCGCGCAAAGTCATCGGGTGCAGGCGGCGGAAGGTTCGGACCTGCTGCTGGCGCGGCTCAAGGACAACGAAGGCGTGCTCGGCGACGCCAGCGCGCTGCTGACTCAAATGGTGCAGGATGAAGTCCGCATCACCCCGGCCGGCGAGTGGTTGCTCGACAACTATTATCTGATCGAAGAACAGATCCGCACCGCGCGCCGGCATCTGCCCAAGGGCTACAGCCGCGAACTGCCGGCGTTGAGCGAAGGTCCCGGCACCGGCATGCCGCGCGTCTACGATCTGGCGATGGAGGCGATCGCCCACGGCGACGGACGTATCGACGCCGAGACGATGACCCGCTTCGTCGCCGCCTATCAATCGGTCACCCCGCTCAAGCTCGGCGAGTTGTGGGCGATCCCGATCATGCTGCGGTTGGCGCTGATCGAGAACCTGCGGCGCATGGCGGCGCGGGTAATGCGCGATGGCCTGGATCATCGCCGCGCCGCCGAATGGTCGGAGCGGCTCAACGAGACCGCCGACAACAATCCCAAGGACGTGGTCCTGATCGTGGCCGACATGGCGCGTTCGGATCCGCCGATGACCGGCGCCTTCGTCGCCGAACTCGCGCGCGGACTGCACGGCCGCAGCGCGGCGCTGGCGATGCCGATCAGCTGGATCGATCAATGGCTGACCGACGGCGGCCACAGCGTCGAGGAACTGGTGCGCTCGGAAAGCCAGCAACAGGCCTCCGATCAGGTCTCGATCAGCAACAGCATCGGCAGCCTGCGATTCCTGGTCAACATGGACTGGCGCGAGTTCGTCGAGACCATGAGCCTGGTCGAACACACCCTGCGCCAGGATCCGCTCGGCGTGTACGCGCTGATGGATTTCAACACCCGCGACATGTATCGGCACGTGGTGGAAAAACTCGCGCGTCGCAGCGGCACCAGTGAGACCGACGTGGCCGATATCGTGCTGGAACTGGCGCGCGCGGCCGGCGATGCGCAGGGCAGCAAGGCCCATGTCGGCTATTACCTGATCGACGACGGCACCGCGCAGATCAAGGACGCGCTGGCCGCATCCGGACGCGCGCGCAAGCCGGTGAGCCTGAGCCGGCGGCGGGTGCCGCTGGGCGCGTACCTGCTGCCGATCGGGCTGGTCGCGGCGGCGTGCAGTTACGGCTTGCTGTGGCAGACCCGCGATGTATCGATGAACCTGGCGCCGCTGCTGGTGTTGGCGGCACTGGCCTTCATCGCCTTCAGCGATCTGGGCATTCATCTGGTCAATTGGCTGGCGACGGTGTTGATCGCGCCCAAGCCGTTGCCGCGTCTTGATTATTCCAAGGGACTGCCGGCGCAGGCGCGCAGTCTGGTGGTGGTGCCGGCGATGCTGACCAGCGCGCAGGCGATCGATCGCCTGGTCGAAGGTCTGGAAGTGCGCTTCCTCGCCAATCGCGACACCTACCTGCATTTCGCTCTGCTGACCGATTTCCTCGACGCCGACGAGCAGACCCTGCCCGGCGACGAAGCCCTGGTCGCGCACGCGACGCAGCACATCGAACGCCTCAACGGCCGCTACGCCGGCGAGCGCGGCGACCTGTTCTTCCTGCTCCATCGGCCGCGCCTGTGGAACGCGCAGGAACGCAAATGGATGGGCCTGGAGCGCAAACGCGGCAAACTCGCCGCGCTCAACCGACTGCTGCGCGGCGGTTCGCGCGAATCGTTCTCGCAAGTCACCGGCAACACCGAGGTGCTGGAGAACGTGCGCTACGTCATCACCCTGGACACCGACACGCGCCTGCCGCGCGATGCCGCGCGCGAGTTCATCGCGACCTTGTCGCATCCGCTCAATCAGGCGCGTTTCGACGAGCGCCGCCAGCGCGTCACCCGCGGCTACGGCATCCTGCAGCCGAGCGTCGGCAGCGGCATGAGCGAACGCCGCGGCTCGCGTTATGCGCGCATGTTCGGCAGCGAGGCGGGCATCGATCCGTACACGCGGATCGTCTCGGACGTCTATCAGGACCTGTTCGCGGAAGGCTCGTTCGTCGGCAAGGGCATCTACGACGTCGACGCGTTCGAGTACACGTTGGCCGACCGCCTGCCCGACAACCGCGTGCTCAGCCACGATCTGCTCGAAGGCTGCTACGCGCGCGCTGGTCTGATCAGCGACGTGCGCCTGTTCGAGGACTATCCATCGCGCTATGCGGCCGACGTGAAGCGTCGTTACCGCTGGATCCGCGGCGATTGGCAGCTGTTGCCGTGGCTGCTGCCGTGGGTGCCGCGCATGCACGGCGGCTTCGAACGCAATCCGCTGTCGTGGCTGTCGCGCGGCAAGCTGCTCGACAATCTGCGCCGCAGTCTGGTGCCGGCCGCCGCGCTCGCGCTGCTGGTCTGGGGTTGGGCCACCTTGCCGCAGCCGTTGGCATGGACCTTGTGGCTGCTCGCGTTGTGGCTGGCGCCGATGCTGGTGCTGGCCGGCTGGGAACTGCTGCGGCGGCCGTCCGACATGGCGCTGGAGACCCATCTGGTCCAGGTCGGCGGTTCGCTCGCGCGGCAGTTGCAACGCGCCTTCGTGACCCTGGCCTGCCTGCCGTTCGAAGCGTTCTTCGCCCTCGGCGCGATCGCCCGCACCTTGTGGCGGATGACGATCAGCCATCGCCGCCTGTTGCAATGGAATCCGTCCAGCGAGGTCGAGCGCAGTCTCGGCGATCGCTTCGGCGCCGAACTGCGCGAGATGTGGTCCGCGCCGGTGTTCGCGATCGCGGTCGCGGTGCTGTTGGCGCGGGTGCAGCCGACGTCGCTGTGGATCGCCGCGCCATGGCTCGCCGCGTGGTTGATCTCGCCGCTGTTGATGGCGTGGCTGGGGCGTCCGCCCAAGCAGCGGCGCGCCGGGTTGTCGCATACGCAGGTGCGCTTTCTGGGCCGTCTGGCCCGGCGCACCTGGGCGTTCTTCGAGGTGCATATCCGCGCCGAGGATCATTGGCTGCCGCCGGATAATTTCCAGGAACACCCCACGCCGGTGGTGGCGCGGCGCACCTCGCCGACCAATATCGGCCTGTCGCTGCTGGCCAACCTGAGCGCCTACGACCTGGGCTATGTGCAGGCCGGCGCGGTGGTCGAACGCACGCGCCTGGCGCTGGCCACGCTGGAAACCCTGCCGCGCCATCGCGGGCATTTCTACAACTGGTACGACACTGAAACCCTGCAGCCGCTGCCGCCGCGCTACATCTCCACGGTCGACAGCGGCAATCTCGCCGCGCATTTGCTGACCTTGCGTCAGGGCCTGCTCGGGTTGATCGACGAGCCGGTGCTCAGCGCGGTGGTGTTCCAGGGCCTGGCCGACACCTGCGGCGTGCTCGAGGAAAACCTGCGCAATGCGCAGGGCGCGGCCAAGTCGCCGGCGCAAAGCCAAGCCGCGGCCGCATTCCGCGAGCGGATCGACGCGATCCTGGCCGAACCGCCGCGGGCGCCGGACGAGATCGAACGCGTTCTATCGGAGTTGTTGTCGCTGGCGCAAGCGATCGAATCGAGCCGCGGCGTACCCGACAGCGCAAGCGACGACGACACCACCTCGCGCTGGCCGCGCGCGTTGATCGACGCGTGTCGCGACGCCCTGCAGGAACTGTCGGACTTCCTGCCCGCGCACGCCGTGCCGGCGCAACCATCCGCCGACGAGCCCGAGTCCACGCTCGGCGCCGCCGCCATTCCCAGCCTGCGCGACCTGCTGCGGCAATCGGACAACAGCGAGGTGCGCGAACGCGCGCGCCGCCGCATCCGCGAACTCGAACGCCTGGCGCACATCGCCGGCCAGTTCTCGTTGATGGAGTACGAGTTCCTGTACGACCGCGGCCGCCATCTGCTGGCGATCGGCTACAACGTCGACGAACGCCGCCTGGATGCGGGCTATTACGACCTGCTGGCATCGGAAGCGCGCTTGACCAGCTTCGTCGCCATCGCCCAGAGCCAGTTGCCGCAGGAAACCTGGTTCTCGCTGGGCCGATTGCTGACCGAGATCGACAGCGGCGCGACCTTGCTGTCGTGGAGCGGCTCGATGTTCGAGTACCTGATGCCGCAGCTGGTGATGCCGAGTTATCCGGACACCTTGCTCGATCAGACCGCGCAGCACGCGGTGCTGGCGCAGATCCATTACGGCC
Source organism: Lysobacter sp. Soil_N_51 (assembly GCF_057655755.1). NCBI lineage: Bacteria > Pseudomonadati > Pseudomonadota > Gammaproteobacteria > Lysobacterales > Lysobacteraceae > Lysobacter > Lysobacter sp. Soil_N_51. The sequence goes on from NZ_JBDGLR010000002.1 coordinate 250,383, forward strand.
GTCAGCGCGACGTGCCGTGGGGGATTTCCGAATCGGGCTACAACACCGTCGACACGCGCATGAACTATCAGTACCGCGCCTTCGGCGTGCCGGGACTCGGGCTCAAGCGCGGTCTCGGCCAGGACCTGGTGATCGCGCCCTACGCCAGCATCATGGCGCTGATGGTGATGCCCGAAGCGGCTTGCCAGAACCTGCAGCGTCTGACCGATCTCGGCTTCGGAGGCGAATTCGGCCTGTACGAGGCGATCGACTACACCCCGGCGCGGGTGCCGCGCGGCCAGACCCATGCGGTGGTGCGTTCGTTCATGGCCCACCACCAGGGCATGGGCCTGCTCGCGCTCGACTATCTGCTGCGCGACCAACCGATGCAGAAACGCTTCGTCGCCGACGCCGAATTCCAGGCGACCTTGCTGCTGTTGCAGGAACGCATCCCGCGCACCGGCGTGTTCCATCCGCACGAAGCCGAGGCCAGCGGCGCGCGCGCCGCGCCGCCGGTGACCGAGACCCAGTTGCGGGTGTTCCGCAATCCCGCGACCGCGCGGCCGGCCGTGCAGTTGTTGTCGAACGGTCGCTACCACGGTCTGTTGAGCAGCGCCGGCGGCGGTTACAGCCGCCTGGGCGACATGGCGGTCACGCGTTGGCGCGAGGATTCCACCCGCGATCATTGGGGCGCGTTCTGCTATCTGCGCGATGTCGACACCGGCGAATACTGGTCGGCGACCCATCAGCCGACCTGCGTGCCGGTCGAGCATTACGAGGCGATCTTCTCCGACGCCAAGGCCGAGTTCCGCGGGCGCAAGAACCGTTACGAAACTCATCTGGAGATCGCCATCTCCGCCGAGGACGATATCGAACTGCGCCGGCTGCGGGTGAGCAATCATTCGCGCCGCACCCGCACCATCGAGATCACCACCTACGCCGAAGTGGTGCTGGCGCCGGCGCTGTCCGACGAACTGCATCCGGCTTTCAGCAATCTGTTCGTGCAGTCGCAAATCGACCGCGACAAGCAGGCCTTGCTGTGCACGCGCCGGCCGCGCGCGCACGATGAAGTGCCGCCGTGGATGTTCCACCTGATCGCGGTCCACGACGCCGACATCGGCCAGATTTCCTACGAGACCGATCGCGCGCGTTTCCTTGGCCGCGGCAACACCCCGCGCACGCCGCAGGCGATGAGCGGCGATGCCGCGTTGTCGGATTCGGTCGGCTCGGTGCTCGACCCGATCGTCGCGATCCGCACCCGCATCGAACTGGCGCCGGACCAGACCGCGATCATCGACATGGTCACCGGCGTCGGCGCCGATCGCGCCGCCTGCACCGCGCTGATCGATCGTTATCGCGACCGGCGCCTGGCCGATCGCGTATTCGATCTGGCCTGGACGCACAGCCAGGTCGTGCGCCGCCAGATCAACGCCTCGCAGGCCGATGCGCAGTTGTACGAGCGCCTGGCCGGTTCGATGGTGTATGCGCATCCCTACCTGCGCGCCGAACAATCAGTGCTGCTGCAGAACCGCCGCGGTCAGTCGGGTTTGTGGGGGCATTCGATCTCCGGCGATTTCCCGATCGTGCTGCTGCAGATCAGCGAGGCCGACAACATCGAGCTGGTCCGGCAGATGGTGCAGGCGCATGCGTATTGGCGCCTGAAGGGGCTCAATGTCGATCTGGTGATCTGGAACGAAGAACAAAGCGGCTATCGCCAGCAGTTGCAGGAACAGATCCTGGGGTTGGTCTCGGCCGGCCCGGAAGGCAGCGTGCTCGACCGGCCCGGCGGCATCTTCGTGCGGCCGATCCAGCAGATGTCGCAGGAAGACCGGATTCTGCTGCAGGCGGTGGCGCGGGTCATCATCAGCGACAAGCGCGGCACGCTCGCCGCGCAGGTCAGCCGGCATGTGCCGCCCGAGCGCGGCGCGGCCTTGCTATGGCCCGACGGCGCGCCGGTCGCGACGGAACTTGCTGCGCAGGATCGGGCGGCGCTGCCCGCACCGGCCGCGACCGACGAGTCGGGCGTGTTGCTGGGCCTGCCGCCGCAGCATGTCGACAGCGACGACGACAGCCGCTTCGACAGTTGGCCGTTCGAACCGGTCAGCGCATCGTTGAACTTCGCCAACGGCACCGGCGCGTTCGCGGCCGATGCGCGCGAGTACGTGATCGAACTGCGCGAAGGCGAGCCCACGCCGGCGCCGTGGTCGAACGTGATGGCCAATGCGCAACTGGGCACGGTGGTCAGCGAGAGCGCGCCGGGTTACACCTGGTTCGAGAACGCACACGAGTTCCGCTTGACGCCGTGGCATAACGACCCGGTCGCCGACACCGGCGGCGAAGCCTTCTATCTGCGCGACGAGGACACCGGCCGGGTGTGGTCGCCGATGCCGCTGCCGTGTCGCGGCCGCGGCGCGTACCGCACCCGCCACGGCTTCGGTTACAGCGTGTACGAGCATGTGGAGGACGGCATCGCCAGCGAGCTGTGGGTGTATGTCGGGCTGGAAGACGCGGTCAAATACTCGGTGCTCAAGCTGCGCAATCGCTCCGATCGCACGCGTCGGGTCACCGCGACCGGTTATGTCGAATGGGTGCTCGGCGACATCCGCGCGCGTTCGCAGATGCACGTGGTCAGCGAAATCGACCCGGCCAGCGGCGCGCTGACCGCGCGCAATCCGTACAACACCGAGTTCGAAGGGCGCATGGCGTTCTTCGACACCGACAGCGACGGCTGCACCTACACCGCCGACCGCACCGAGTTCATCGGCCGCAACGGCGACCTGGGCCGTCCGGCGGCGATGCTCAACGAACGTCTGTCCGGCCGCCTCGGCGTCGGCCTGGACCCGTGCGCGGCGATCCAGGTGCCGGCATCGCTGGCCCCGGACGAAACCCGCGAGATCGTGTTCCGCCTCGGCGCGGCCGGCGACGCCGCGAGCGCGGCGCAGTTGATCGATCGCTGCAAGGGCGAGTCCGCGGCCTACGACGCACTCGATGCGGTGCGCATGCATTGGACCCGCACGCTGGGCGCGATCCGGGTCGAGACGCCCGATCCCAGCGTGGACGCGCTGGTCAACGGCTGGCTGCCGTATCAAGCATTGGCCTGCCGTTATGTCGCGCGCAGCGGCTATTACCAGTCCGGCGGCGCGTTCGGTTTCCGCGATCAGCTGCAGGACACCATGGCGACCGTGCATGCGCGGCCGGCGCTGAGCCGCGAGCATCTGCTGCTGAGCGCGGAACATCAGTTCCCGCAGGGCGACGTGATGCACTGGTGGCACCCGCCGCAGAATCGCGGCGTGCGCACGCGCTGCTCCGACGATTTCCTGTGGCTGCCGCTCGCGGCTTGCCGCTATCTGCAGGTCACCGGCGACATGAGCCTGCTCGACGAGCAGGTCGGCTTCGTCGAAGGCCGCGCGCTCAACGCCGACGAGGAGTCGTACTACGACCGGCCGTGGACCACCGATCGCCGCCAGCCGTTCTACGACCACTGCGTGCTCGCCTTGCAGCGCGGCATGGAGTTGCTCGGCGAGCGCGGCCTGCCGCTGATCGGCAGCGGCGACTGGAACGACGGCATGAACCTGGTCGGCCTGGCCGGCCGCGGCGAAAGCGTGTGGCTGGGCTTCTTCCTGTTCGATACCTTGAACCGTTTCGAGCCGATCGCGCGCGCGCGCGGCGATGCCGCCTTCGCCGATGCCTGCGTCGATGCGGCCAAGCGCCTGCGCGACAATCTGCAAAAGCACGCCTGGGACGGCGAGTGGTACCGGCGCGCGTGGTTCGACGACGGCACCCCGCTGGGCACGCATGAAGGCGACGAATGCCGGATCGATTCGATCTCGCAGAGCTGGTCGGTGCTGTCGGGCGCGGCCGATCCGGACCGCGCGCGGCAAGCGATGGATTCACTCGATCGCCATCTGGTGCGGCGCGATGCCGGATTGATCCAGTTGCTCGATCCGCCCTTCGACAAGACCGTCAAGGACCCGGGCTACATCCGTGGCTACGTGCCCGGCGTGCGCGAGAACGGCGGCCAGTACACCCATGCCGCGGTGTGGGCGGCGATGGCCTTCGCCGAGTTGGGCGACGGTGCGCGCGCATGGGAACTCGCGCGCATGATCAACCCGATCCATCACACCGCCGATGCCGCCGCGACCGCGCGTTACAAGGTCGAACCCTACGTGCTCGCCGCCGATGTCTACGGCGTGGCGCCGCATACCGGCCGCGGCGGCTGGACCTGGTACACCGGGTCGGCCGGCTGGATGTATCGCTTGCTGACCGAATCGCTGCTCGGTCTGAATCGACGTGGCGACCGCTTGGAACTGGCGCCGTGCATTCCGCCCGATTGGACGCAGTACAAGATGCATTACCGCTATCGCGAGACGCCGTATCTGATCCAGGTGCGGCAGGTCGAGCCCGGTAGTGATGAGAACGTTGCCGGTGTGAAACTCGATGGTGTCGCCCAGGACGCAATGAGTTTCCCGCTGGTCGACGACGGCGCATTGCATCAGGTCGAAGTGATTTGGCCTCGAGCGGCCTCATGAGCACGCGCTTGCAACTGGATATCGAACTCGACCGGCTGGAGCAGATGCTGCCGCACTGGCGCGAGACGATGCGTCACGAAGCGCAGTTCTGGCCGCAGTTCCGCGCGCTGCTGGAGCCGATCGTCGCAGGTCTGGACGGCGACGATCGGCAGTACGCCGAAGCGCGGGTCGCGCGCATGCTGACCTTGAACGGCTGCGATCCGGGCAAGCGGCACGGCGAAGGCTGGTAGCGCCAGCCGGCCGGCGTCGGCTCGGTGCGATGCACATCAAGCGCGCGCTGACCTACGCCCCCGGCAGCGTGTTGAGCCAGACCCGCCAGCCCGGTTCGCTGGTCGCGGCCACTCGGCGATCACGCCGCGCAGGCGATGGCCTTGAGCGAACTCGGCCGTTTCATCGCGGCGGTCGAGCGGGTCACGCCGCAGGCCGTGCAGCAGGCGGCGCGGCGATCGTTCGATCCGGACGGCGCGAGCATCGTCGTGGCCGGAAATGCCAGGCGCTTCGCCGATGAACTGCGCAAGGCGCATCCGCGGGTCGAATCGATGTCGGTGTCGGCGACGCGCTGCGCTGAGGTGGGCGCGCGGGTCTGGCGCATGGTGCGCCGGGCGCGCGCGAACCGCGGCGCGATCCGGCATGGTGCGAGTCCAGCGGCTCGTCGGGGTCTGCCGCGTTCGCGCGACGGCGTCGCGATGCCGAGCCTTCCGCGACTCCGAGGCAGGCGCTGCACTCCGATCGGCACGACGCCCGCGTCGATCGATTGTTCGGCGGATGGGACTGTCTGTGTAGATTCCAGCACCCACGACGCGGCCGGGTCTGCGATATGGTGCGCCCACAACCGCATCGCTCGGCACGGCGCGTCGACGAGCGACGCGCGGCACCGGCCATGCGCTTCATCGCCAGGAGATCCCATGTCCGACCCCCATCTCGTTGTTCCCAGCGTGCAGGCCGCGAGCGCGGCCGCGCCGTACCGGGTCGACCTGCGCGACGACCTCGGCCATGCGTGGCAAGCCGACGAACCGGCCGACCTGGGCGGCGGCGACACCGCGCCGTCGCCGGAGCGCTTGCTGCTGTCGAGCCTGGGCGCCTGCACCGCGATCACCGTGCGCATGTACGCGGCGCGCAAGCAGTGGCCGTTGAGCGATGTGCGGGTCGCGCTGCAGTTCAATCCGAACGGTAAGCCCGAGGCCGGCACCGAATTGACCCGGGTGATTTCCTTGCACGGCGATCTGTCCGACGAACAACGCGAACGCTTGTTGCAGATCGCCAATGCCTGCCCGATCCACAAGGTGCTGACCGGCGAGGTGCGCATCGCGACGTCGTTGCAGGCGGCTGCGGCGTCGAACGAAGCCGCGCCGACCACGGGCGCTTCGCCATGAGCCGTCCCGAAGCATCCGCCGAACCGGTGCGCAGCAGCGAGGGCGCGCAATGCGCCGGCCGGCCCGTCCTGGAACGCATCGCCACCCGTAGCCGTGAGATCGCGCCGGGCTTCGAAGTGCATCGCGCGGTGCCGTCGCGGACCCGGCGCAAGGTCGGCGCCTGGTGTTTTCTCGATCACGCCGGTCCTATCCAGCACGGTCCCGGTGCCGGCCCCTCAGTCGGCCCGCATCCGCATATCGGTCTGCAGACCTTCACCTGGATGCTCGAAGGCGAAGTGCTGCACCGCGACAGCCTGGGTTCGCAGCAGCTGATCCGTCCGGGCCAGGTCAATCTGATGACCGCGGGCCGCGGCATCGTGCACGCCGAAGAGCCTCCCGACGGCAATGCCGGCCGCGTGCATCTGGCGCAGTTGTGGATCGCGCTGCCCGAGGCGGAACGTCGGCGCGAGCCGTCGTTCCATCATTACCCCGATTTGCCGATCCTCGAGCGCGATGGCTTTCGCGTCACCGTGCTGGCCGGCGAAGCCTTGGGCGAGCGCGCGCCGGCGCAGGTGTTCACGCCGCTGGTCGGCATCGATCTGGCTGCCGACGCCGCGGCCGCCACCGAGCTGCCGCTCACGCCCGGATTCGAACACGCGGTGCTGTGTCTGCAAGGCGAGATCGAAGTCGAAGGCGAACGCATCGAAGCCGACACGCTGCTGTATCTGGGCCTGGGCCGCGACACGCTGCGGCTGCGCTGCGACAGCGCTGCGCGGTTGTTGCTGATCGGCGGCGAACCCTTGGAAGAAGACTTGCTGATGTGGTGGAACTTCGTCGCGCGCACGCCCGAGGAGGTATTGCAGGCCAGCGAAGACTGGAATGCCGGGCGTTACTTCGACGACGTGCCCGGCACCACGCTGGAGCGTATTCCCGCGCCGGTGCCGGCCAACCTCAATCTCAAGGCGCAACGCGGATGAAAGCCATCTCGACCGCGCTGGTTCGCTCCGACGGCCCGCATTATCGGCATCGCATCCGCACCGGCGAGCACGACCTCATCGCCGACGAGCCCGTCGCCGCGGGCGGCCAGGACGCCGGCCCGGCGCCCTACGATTACCTGCTCGCCGGGCTGGGTGCGTGCACCGCGATCACCTTGCGCATGTACGCCGAAAACAAAGGCTGGGACTTGGGCGAACTGCGGGTCGAACTGACGTTGCTGAAGAATCGCGAAGGCGATACCCGGATCGAACGCGTGCTGCATAGCGACGCCGGCTTGAGCGACGAGCAATGGCAGCGTCTGCTTGAGGTGGCGGGCAAGACACCGGTGACGCGGACCTTGCAGGAGGGCGCGACGATCGATACGCGCCGTGGCGATGAGGAGCCGGTGGCTTAGTCGCGGGGTCGCGATGGGCTTGTAGCGTCCAACAGCTTGCGCTCAAGCCACGAATAGCTCGTGGCTTTCGATGTCGGTACGCGGTTGGTCGGCGCGGTAATTCCGGATCGCGCGCCGCGATGTTTATTTTCGGCGCGCTTAATTGATGATGCTGAAACCCGACGGCGCGCGCGTCGGCCGCGGCGCATCGCAGTGGTACATGTCCAGGTAGACGCGGGTCGTGGTCTCGCCGCAGACCACGTCGTAGCCGTCGACGATGTGATAGTCGGTCTCGCCGGCGCGCAAGGCCTTATAGCCCATCATGTCTTCGACCAGCCGGTTGCTGGCGTCTTCGCTCAGATCCTCCGGCAGCGGCGTGCGCTCGCCGACACTGCCGCGGCGGTCGAACGTCGGATGCTCGCTGTTCGGGCAGACCAGCCGGGCGAGGTACTCGTGTTCGCCGCGCGGCTTGCAGACCTCCACGGCCTGTTCCTTCGCCAGGCCATAGCTGTCGGCAACGGCGACTTTGGCCGGTGCCTCGGCGCGAGCCGCGCCGGCCACGAACAGCAGCGTCAATACAGCGGTACGAAGAATCATCGCGGCGGTTCCTTGGTGGTGGCGCGGGTGGGTGGTCAGGTCGCGTCGTCGGTTGGCGGCGCGATCCACGGCGGCGTTTTCAGCCAGTACGGGCAATGGGCGCCGTGGTCGATCAAGGCGGCGGGTTGGGGCTAAAAGGGGCTGCCGCAGATCGCGCACGAGCCGTCCTCGCCGTCCTTGCGCGGGTTGGCCAGAATCGCGCGGATATGCGCCTGCCGACGTTTCATCAGCGCGTCGTGCGGCGCGCCATAGGTCACGGCGAGTTCGTACAGCGTGTTCGCGTTCTCGATCGAGCCGCCGACCAGGTGCAGGGTCGCCCAGTCGCGCAGCACGTTGGCGACGATCGGATCGGTCGGCTTGACGAACTGGGTGCGTTCGAACAGCTGATAGCTCATCGAACGTTGCAGCATGGCCGCAGTCACTGGCGTGCCGTCGTTGCCGGCCGGCATGGCCGGCATCGGCGGCACCAGCGCATCGCCGAAGCTCACTCCGGCGACCGAATGCCTGGCGAGATAGTTCGGATCCTGCGCCAACGCGATCTTGCTTTCGAGAATCCGCGCATGCAGCCATTCCGAGCGCAGGTGGGCGTCGTTGTTGCGGCGCATGCCGATGCGGATCCAGCGCAGCGCGACCTGATCGTGTCCGGCCAGTTCCAGCGCGGTGCCGAGGTTGGCCGCGGTCTCGTAACGTCCCGGCGAGGAGCGCTCGATCGCCAGGAAATGCCGGATCGCGAGCGGGTACTGCCCTTGATAGATCAGCAGCACGCCCAGGTTGTTGAGGTGCTCGAACGTGGGCTTGGCGCGCGCGTCGGCGATCACCTCCTTGGCCCGTTCCATCTGCCAGCGCCGTCGCACCTGTTCGGTCAAGTGCTCGCTGAGTTCCTCGCCGACGATCCAGTCCGGTGAGAACGCGTATCCCTGGTGATCGGTGCCGATGTAGTTGATGCAGGCCTGCGCGGCGGCGGCTGGCAGCAGCAACGCGGCCAGCAGCAGTGTCCTTGCGATCATTGCCTTTCCCCTGGGCCGCATCCGGCGGCCGCTTGCCGCCACGTTAGCCATTGGCGGGCGCGAAGCCAAGCGTCGCGCGGACGGGTTTTCGGTTGCCTGGGTCAGCAGGTGCGGTCGAGTCGTATCGCGAGTGCCTGCCATGCCGCGAAATGCGACCGATCGCGGCCGAGTCAGGCGCATGTGGTGGGTATGACGGCGAATGCGTCAATGCGCCAATGCGCCGCAGCGCCTGGGCCGACAGCGGCCGCTTCGCGTCACCTGTCGCTGATGCGACCACTTCATAGCGCCAATCAGTGAGACGTTATTGAGCGGTGAGTGCCGCATGAGTTCGAGATAAGGACCGCGTATGCAACCCGTGAGCACTCATGGCGAATCTGCGCTCGACATGACTGAACACGCGAGTATTCATTTCGCGTTTGCATGCGCTGGCCACAATCGGAACCTCCTCAAGCAGGAGCACACCATGAAACCGATCATGCTGGCACTGGCCTTGGCCATCGCCGTTCCGGCCGCCGCCACGGCGCAGGAACCGCAGGCGCAGACGTCGCTGACCGAACATCAGATCCGCACCCGCCTGGCCGAGCAGGGCTATACCAAAGTCAATGATCTCGATTTCGACGACGGCGTGTGGAAGGCCGATGCGCGCAGCGCCGATGGCAATCGCGTGCAGGTGCTGTTGGACCCGCGCACCGGCAAGGTGTACGCCAACGAACAGGTCACTCAGTTGAGCGAGCGCGACGTGCGCGCGGCGCTGTCGAGCGCCGGCTACACCGACATCCACGATGTCGATTACGACGAGGGCATCTGGAACGCCAAGGCCGAGGACACCGGCGGCCGCGACGTGAAGCTCAAGCTCGATCCGCGCAACGGCAAGATCTTCGGTATCGAAAAGAACTGAAGCAGCGGGAATGACCTGTAGTGCCTTGGCGATGGCGGCCCGTGGTTCGGGTCGCCATCGTCGCAAACGGGCCAGCGGTTTTGGGCCGCACAGTCAAGCCCGAACAATCGCTTGAGCCGTTGCTACACTGGATGCAGCCCCACTGCCGCGAACCGCGCCATGTTCCAGATCGCCTACATCGAGAGCCGGGGCAACGGCCCCTTGGGCGAGGAGGAGGCGCGCGCCGTCGGGGAGCTGCAGCGGCGCGGCATCGCCATACAGTTTTTCACCCGCAAGCAGATCGACCGGCGCAGCCTGCCGCTGGACGAGCGCAGTTTCGTGATGGGTGCGATGCCGGCGATGCTCGGCGCCATCAAACAACTCGGCATCGAGGTGCCGCCACCCAACGATTATCCGCCGGTGCTACGCGATCTGCTGCGCCGCGAGGTCTGGCAATCCACCCTGGGCGAGATCGAACAACGGATCTGGGACGACTGTCAGCAGCCGGTGTTCGTCAAGCCGGCCGAGCGAATCAAGACGTTCACCGGCCGCGTCTTCGAGAGCACCGCCGATCTCTATTTCCTTGGTTCCGCGTCGCGCCGGCAGAAGGTGTGGTGCTCGCAGGTAGTGAAGTGGCGCTCGGAATTCCGCGCCTATGTGATCGGCACTGAGGTGGTCGCGCTGGATCCCTACGATGGCGACGCGCAACTCGTACCATGCGCCCGGACCATCGCCCAGGCGGTACGGGCCTTTCGCGACAGCGGCGAGGCGCCGGCGGCGTACGCGATCGATTTCGGTGTGCTGGCCGATGGCCGGACCGCTCTGATCGAGGTCAACGACGGCTATGCGCTCGGGGCGTACCGGATCGCCGCCGCGCCGTATACCGATCTGCTGTTGACGCGCTGGGCCGAACTGCTGACCGGGCGCCGGATGCGTGCGCATGAAGAAACAGCGCTTCCGGCCGGTTGAGCGGGGGCGGGCGTGGATGCGGCCGGCGGATCGCGGCGGCCGGACCCGACCCCGGAACCGGTGCGAAAATTTTTTTGTCGGCCTTGTCGATTCCCGCAACCGTGGCTCGTCGCTAACAGGAGCAGGCAGTAAACGCAGCGTCATCCAGGCCTGCGCCGCCCGCCAATCCAATCCTCACCAACCAGGACCCTCGCCATGACCACCCACTCGCAACTGTTCGTCAATCTGTCCGTCAAGAGCCTGCCGCGCGCGGTCGAGTTCTACACCCAGCTCGGCTACAGCTTCAATGCCAAATTCACCGATGAAAACGCGACCTGCATGATCGTCGGCGAGAACATCTTCGTGATGTTGCTGGTCGAGCCGTTCTTCCAGTCCTTCACCAAGAAGACCCTGGTCGACGCGAGCAAGCAGGTGGAAGCGCTGATCGCGGTCAGCCTGCCCGGCCGCGCCGAGGTCGACGCATTGGCCGAGAAGGCCGCCGCGGCGGGCGCGACGATGCACGAGCCGAAGGACTACGGCTTCATGTACCAGCGCTCCTACGACGATCTGGACGGCCATACCTGGGAAGTGTTCTACATGGACCCGGATGCGGACCCGAGCGCGGCGCAGCAGTAAGCCATCGCGCGATCGGCGCGGGAGGCGGCGCGAACGGTTGCGGCCGTTCGTTGCCGCCCCGATCGGGCAGCGCGGCTTGAAGCGCTCCCGCGATCCAAGCGCGGCGATGCAGGAAACGAAAAACCCCGCGCGAGCGGGGTTTTTCATGCGGCCGACTCCGGCGGGTGAGGCCTCGGCGTGATCACACACTCGGGCTCTTGAATTCCTGATACAGCCAGTCGTCGATCAGGCGCTTTTCATAGCGCAACGGGTCGCTGTCGGTGCCGGTGCGCGGGCCCATCAGGAAGCTCATGTCGCGCAGGGTGCGCTGGCCTTCCTCGACCACCTGGCCGTTGGCGTCGGTGCGCTTGAAATTCAACACGATCCGCGGCGGGTAGATGTCGCGGATGAAACGGGTGTCGTCGAACTGCGGCCCGTGCCAGGGCTCGTAGTCGCCGGCGCGCTTGATGTCGGTGATGTCGACCTGCAGGGTCTGGCCTTCGGGCAACTGCTTCTGCGCGCGGGTACGCAGGTGCTGGGCGAGTTGTTCGACCCAGTTGCCGCGGCGCGCGTCGAAGCGGTTGCGGCTTTGGCGGATCTCGGCGAAGTTCGACGGATCTTCCCAGCGCACGCTGACCGGGCCCTGCTCGGGCAGGCTGCGTGGCGCGGCGGGATCGGTGACGGTGCGGGAAGCGGCGCCGACGTCTGCGGCCGCCAGCACGGCGACCGACAGGGCGATGGCGAATGCGGTCCGGAGGGTCATGACGGGCTCCGATGCGGTGGGGACGGGCCGATTGTCCGCCTCGCCACCGGCACTGCATAGCGGCAATGCGTTAAACGCCGCGGCCGTTGCCGCGAATTCACGATCGTCGCGCCGCCGGGCCCCGATTCATTCGCAGCCCTTGCCGTCGCCGTCGCGGTCCAGATGCGGGCCGTAGCCCGGGTCGCCGCGTCGCACCGGGGCCGCGCCGGCAGCGCGCGCCGCGCTGCAATTGCGGTAGTAGGCGGCGCCGGATTCGGCCGTCAACGCCGACGGTGCGAGGCCTTGCGTCGACATTGGCCGACGCGGGCGCTGCGTCGGCTCGGGCAGCAGCGACGCCGCACCGGCGGCGGGGCCGCGATGGCAGTGATAGCCGCCGCGCTTGCGGTCGTGATGGCAGCCTTCGGCATTGAGACCGCCGCCGTGTGCGCCGGCCTGCGTCGCGCAACACAGCCCGATCAGCGCGAGCCATCCGATCCGTACCGATGTCATCGTGTCCCCCTGTCCCGATCAGTGCGAGACAGGGGGTTCAACGCGGCCCGGCGCGGGCGGCGGCCACGCCTGCGCTCAGGGCGAGACTTTGACCTGCGGCGAGAAGTCGGTCCTGCGCCGCTCGCGGATGCGCTTGCCGTCGTCGCGGCCTTCGACCAGTTCGTAGCCGAGCAGGGCGAACACCCGCTCGCCGATGAAGATCGGCCGCGCGTTGCCGTACCAGTCCACGCAGCTGACCTTGCAGCCGTCGTCGACGTTCGGGTCGCTCTTCGAACTCAATTGGCCCAGCGCGCTCAGCGTGAGTCGCTGGTTGCGCAGGAACAGCACGCTGGCCTGCTCGCGGTCGCTGTCGTCTTCGCTGAGCACGGGCAGGCCGAGAATGCCGCGCTCCTCGTCCTGGGAGCGATAGAAGAAGCCGTGGGTGCGTTCGTCGCCCTGCCTGGCGTCGCGTTGCACGTAGGTGTCGGCGACGCGCGCGCCACGGTCGAGACGGACGCTGCTGAAATACAGATGGTCATCGTCGTCGTTGCCGCCGACCAGCACCGCGTCGTCGCCGAGCGCGTCGACGCGTTCGACCCGGTGCTTCAACCCCAGCGTCGCCACCGGGCCGGTGGCGGCATAGCGCAGGGCGTAGGCGCGCAGTGGCGCGTCCTCTCGGCTCCAGTTGTCGCCGGCGCCATACACCAGCCAGTCGCCGATGAAGCGCGCGTGCAGCTCGGCGTCTTCGCCATTGAGTTCGGGCAGCACGCGGTAGGCCTTGCGCGCGGCGACCGCGCGGCCGTCGCCGAAGCTGTCCAGCCTGACCCGCAGCAAAGCCAGTTCGCCGGCGGTGCTGCGCGAGGACCACATGCCTTCGCCGTCGCTTTTCGATCCGACCAGCACGTTGAGCCAGCCATCGCGTTGCAGGAACGACATCTGATCCCATGGCGAACCGCTCGCGCGCAGGCCGGTCGGCGCGGCGCCGTCGAGCGGAATGCGCAGGATCGCGGCGTTGGGCGTGCCGGGTTTCGGGCTCCAGCTCGAGGTCCAGACATAGACCGAATCCTCCGAGACATAAAAGCTGCGGCTCGCCGGCCCGAGCACCGCGGTGGAGGTGCAGCGCATCCGTTGGGCATCGAGATCGCACGAGGCGACGGTGTGCAGGGTGAGGTAGTCGTAGTCGACCGGCGCGGCGCTGCGGTAGATGCGGGTCGCCGGCAGGATGCGCTTGAAGTCGGCCGGGGTGGCGCCGCGGTGCCAGTGGCGCAGGGCCGGCATCGACTGGGCGAGATCGCTGCCCGGGTACAGCTCCAGCGGCGAATAGAAGATCAGGGTGCGGCCGATCAGGCGGCTGGCGTAGTTGCTGGCCGAGTAATAGTCGTTGCTGCGCAGCTGATAGGTGGCGCGGTACTTCAATTGCCCTTGCGCGGTCAGATCGAACACGCCGACCTCGGTGCCGCCGCGGGCGTAGCTGTAGCCGATCACCACCACGGTGTCGCGCGAGACCAGCATTTCGTCGTACCAGGTGTGGTTCGGGTCGGAATGCGGCGCGAAGGCGTCGATCGACGACACCGGTTGCAAGGCGTCGCCGCCGATGCGCACGGTGAACAGGCGGCCGCGACGCAGCACGATCAGGTAATCGCCTTGTTTCTTGACGATGTCGCCTTCGTCGACGCCCTGGGTCTGGACGTTGGTGATCGATTCCGCGGCCGGAGCCGGGGCCGGGGCCGGGGCGGCGATGCGCGAGCCGGTCACCTGGATCCGGTCGAGCGTGGTCGATTCGGCTTTCGCCGACGCGGGCGGTGCGGCCTGCATCGGCGCCGGCATCGGCGGCGCAGGCGCTTCGTGGACCGGTTGGCTGCGTCGTAGGGTCGCGACGAACGCGCGGAATTCGCGCTCGCTGGCGAACGGGCGCAGCGTCTGGGTCTTTGTATTGGCGGCGGTCGCGGCAGCGGCCGGATCGGCGCCGAGCGAAGCGGCGAGGGCGAGCAACAGCCAGCAGGTCAGGTACGGCAGTTTCATGCGGACATCCTTGTAGCGTTCGGGCGGTGGGCGAAGCGCGTCGGCGGCCTCGCGATGCAACTGCGAACGCGCCGGGTCGCGGTTCGGGGTCGATGCCGTGTCGCGACATCGACCTTTCGGCCGGACCGGGCTGTGCGGCGGGTCCGTCCGCCTTGCTTATAACGCAAGCAAGCCGGCATGCGCCGGCTTGCTGGGGTGGTGCGCGGTGGTGACGTGGTGCCGGCGGGTCAGGCGTCGAACGCGAGCCGCACTTGTTCGAAATCCATCACCGGGCGCACTTCGATCCGGCCGGTGCGGCTCCAGGGGAATTCCTGGGCGACGCGGACCGCTTCGTCCATGTCGGCCGCCTCGATCAGGTTGAAGCCGCCCAGATACTCCTTGGCTTCGGCGTAGGGGCCGTCCATGAAGGTGGTGCGGCCGTTGCGGGTGCGCAGCGAGGTCGCCTTTGCGGGCGCTGCGAGCATCTGCGAATCCAGCAGCACGCCGGTCTCGCGCAGGTCGTCGGCGTGGGCGATGCAGCCGCGCATCATGGTTTCGTATTCGCCGGCGGGCAGGGCTTCGATCAGGCTGTCGTCGTTGTAGATCATGACCAGGTATTTCATGGCGTCCTCGTGGCGGGCGGGGGAGGCGGCAGCGCGGGGCCGGGGCGCATGCGCTCGGCGCCGAGGATACCGCCATCGGCGTGGGGTGCAGCAGTGACAAAACGCATGCGCTGGCGGGCGTGCCGGTGGGTGAGCGGGTCGAGCGGCGCAGCCTGGGCCGCGGCGGTCTCGCAGGTTGCGATAAGGCTCGAAGTTTTTTGTGGGAGGGGCTTGAGTCCCGACGCTGTTCGCTCAGATCGCCGGGAAGTACGAAGTCGCTGAGCGAACAGCGTCGGAGCTGAAGCCCCTCCCACAAGAGCGCTCGCGGCGGCGACAATGCATGCCGCACCGCAGCGAACCCTGGCCCGATGTCCGACGCATTCACCTGCCGCCCGATCGCCTACCTGCGCTCGCCGTATGCGCAGCGCATCGATGCGCCGCATCAATCGACGGTGGTGCAGGGCACGCAGAGCGGCGAAGCGATCGAGGCGCGAGTGGAATTCGTCGACGACCTGCCGGCGCTGGCGTATGCCGATCTGCAAGGGTTCGAGCGGATCTGGCTGATTTTCGCGTTCCATCGCAGCCAGGGCTGGACACCCCAGGTCAAGCCGCCGCGCGGCGGCCCAAAGCGCGGGGTGCTGGCCACGCGTTCGCCGCACCGGCCCAATCCGCTCGGACTGTCGGCGGTGGAACTGGTGCGGGTCGAGCCGCAGGCGTTGATCGTGCGCGGCGTGGATTTGCTCGACGGCACGCCGATCCTCGATATCAAGCCGTACGTGCCGTACGCCGATGCCTTCGCCGGATCGCGCGCGGGCTGGATCGACGAGATCGACGCGGCCCAGGGCCGGCATTCGGCGCCCGGGCCGAAGCGGCCGCGCAAGGCCACGCCGGCGGATTGAGGGCGACCGCTATCGCGATGAGCGGGCCCGCACCTGTGTGCTGGAAGCGGCAATGCCCCCGCTTGGACACGATGCCCGGACACCCCGTTCGAACGCCGCGGTTCTCCGTCTCAGCCTGTGGGACGAAGACGTGGATTCTGTGTGCCGATCGGCTTGACGCTTGCACCTTCGGGTTGTAGTTTCCCGATTGGTTAATTAGCGGGCCGGTTCCTCGTCGGCATCCATGCCGGCATCCGGCCGCGGCGCGCGGTCCGCGGCCTGGCCGTGGCCGGCGCGGTTATCCAAGCTCAGGAGTTCGACATGACGTCCGACGGTTCCGGCACGCTCGTCGCCGCGCTCGCGCGCACCAGCCATCGCATCGACGAACGCGGCATCACCGTGCAAGGCCTCATCGACGCGCCGAGTGATCTGGTGTTTCTCGGCTGGACCGACCCGATCCATGTCGCGCGCTGGTGGGGACCGCGCGGTTTCCGCGGCGTGGTGCGGCAGATGGACGTCGCGGTCGGCGGCCGTTTCCGGATCTGCACGGTCGGCCCGGACGGCAGCGAGTACCCGATCAAGGGCCTCTATGAAGAAGTCGTCGAACCCGAGCGGTTGGTCTACGTCGACGACTGGGACGACGAGCGGCCGTCGCAGCCGTCGCGGGTGAGCGTGCTGTTCGCCGCACACGGCCCGGAGCAGACCCTGCTGAGCGTGCGGATCGAGTTCGCCAACCAGGCCGAACGCGAGGCGGCGCAGGCGCGCGGGATCGTCGCGGGCTGGGGCGAAAGCTTCGAACGCCTGGACGCGTATCTGGCCGAGCGTTGAGCGCGGTCGGGCCCATGCGTGCAACGGTGCATCGCATCGGCATGAATCGCGCCGTCGTCGCATCGCTCTACCCTGCGTCAGCCGTACACTGACCGCCACCCACGCGATCGCGATGCAATGACGTGCCGCTGTATCGATACACGCCCGCATCGCATCACGCTTCCGCTCGACCGTCCGTTTCCGGCGCAGCATCGCCACGCACCCTTCGCCACGGAGAGTCCATGCCGTCCGATTCCACGTCCGTTCGTGCATCCGCCGCACCAGCCGCGGATGCGTCCTCCATCGTCTCCATCCGGGGTCTGACCAAGACCTACGCCGGCGGTTACCGCGCGCTCAAGGGCATCGACCTGGACATCCGCCGCGGCGAAATCTTCGCCCTGCTCGGGCCCAACGGCGCCGGCAAGACCACCTTGATCAGCATCGTCTGCGGCATCGTCAATCCCAGCGAAGGCCGGGTGCTCGCCGACGGTCACGACATCGTGCGCGACTACCGCGCCGCGCGTTCGGCGATCGGACTGGTGCCGCAGGAGCTGCACACCGATGCGTTCGAGACCGTGCACGACACGGTTCGCTTCAGCCGCGGCCTGTACGGCAAGCCGCCCAATCCGGCGTACCTGGAAAAGATCCTGCGCGAGCTGTCGCTATGGGACAAGCGCGGCGAGAAGATCATGGCGCTGTCGGGCGGCATGAAGCGGCGCGTGCTGATCGCCAAGGCGCTGTCGCACGAGCCGAGCATCCTGTTCCTCGACGAACCCACCGCCGGCGTCGACGTGGAACTGCGGCGCGAGATGTGGGCGATGGTCTCGCGCCTGCGCGACAGCGGCGTCACCATCATCCTGACCACCCATTACATCGACGAGGCCGAGGAAATGGCCGATCGGGTCGGGGTGATCAACCAGGGCGAGATCGTGCTGGTCGAAGACAAGCGCGTGCTGATGCGCAAGCTCGGCAAGAAGCAGTTGAGCCTGCAGTTGCAGGCGCCGCTGGACGCGGTGCCGCAGGCGTTGGCCAGCGATGCGCTGACCTTGTCGGACGACGGCAACGAACTGGTCTACACCTTCGATGCGCAGGCCGAGGACACCGGCATCGCCGCGCTGCTCAAGCGCCTGGCCGAGCACGGCATCGAGTTCAAGGATCTCAACACCAGCCAAAGCTCGCTGGAGGAAATCTTCGTCAATCTGGTCAAGTCGCCGCAGGCGGACAGGAACCCCGCGGGCAAAGCGTCCGCGGCCGATGCGAACGGGGAGGTGCGCGTATGAACCTGCACGCGATCAAGGCGATCTATTTCTTCGAAATGCATCGCACCTTCCGCACCCTGATGCAGTCGATCGCCACGCCGGTGCTGTCGACCTCGCTGTACTTCATCGTGTTCGGCTCGGCGATCGGCTCGCGCATGGTCGAGATCGGCGGGATCAGCTACGCGGCCTTCATCGTGCCCGGCCTGATCATGATGTCGCTGCTGACCGAGAGCATTTCCAACGCCTCGTTCGGCATCTACCTGCCCAAGTGGTCGGGCACGATCTACGAACTGCTGTCGGCGCCGGTGTCGTTCGTCGAGGTGATCTGCGGCTATGTCGGCGCGGCGGCGAGCAAGTCGGTGATCCTGGGCTTGCTGATGCTGATCACCGCGCGCTGCTTCGTCGACTTCGAGATCGTGCATCCGGTCTGGATGGCGGTGTTCCTGGTGTTGACCGCGGTCACCTTCAGCCTGTTCGGCTTCATCATCGGGGTGTGGGCCGACGGCTTCGAGAAGCTGCAGATGATCCCGATGATGATCGTGATGCCGCTGACCTTCCTGGGCGGCAGCTTCTATTCGATCGACATGCTGCCGCCGTTCTGGCGCGGGGTCTCGCTGTTCAATCCGGTGGTGTATCTGGTCAATGGGTTTCGCTGGAGTTTCTACGGCAAGTCGGATGTGGACATCGTCTTGAGCGTGGGCATGACGGCCGGGTTCATGGTGGTGTGCCTGGTCGCGGTGTGGTGGATCTTCAGGACCGGGTACAAGCTCAAGAGCTGAAGTTGTCCCTTCTCCCGCGGGCGGGAGAAGGTGCCCGAAGGGCGGATGAGGGCGAGCGCCGTCGCAACTACAGCGCGCGTGCCCTCACCCCAACCCTCTCCCGCAAGCGGGAGAGGGAGTAGCTGCGGCGGGAGAGGGAGCAAGTGCGGGCAGGCGAGGGAGCAAGCGGCAGACGCGGCAAATCCGCCGCTCCCGATACACCCGGAGTATGCTTCGCCGATTCCGGACCGGCCGCGTTGAGCGCAGCGCCGCCGTCGCGCCGGGAGCCTGCGGAGAGTCCGGCGGATGCAGACCAATCAACAGCAACTCCAGCGCGGCCTGAGCGAGCGCCACATCCGCCTGATGGCGCTGGGTGCGGCGATCGGCGTGGGCCTGTTCCTGGGCTCGGCCAACGCGATCAAGCTCGCCGGTCCCGGCATCCTGCTGGCCTATCTGCTCGGCGGCGCGGCGATCTTCATCATCATGCGCGCGCTCGGCGAGATGGCCGTGCACAACCCGGTCGCCGGTTCCTTCAGCCGCTACGCGCGCGATTACCTCGGCCCGCTGTCGGGCTATCTGACCGGCTGGAACTACTGGTTCCTGTGGCTGGTGACCTGCGTGGCCGAGATCACCGCGGTCGGCATCTACATGCAGATGTGGTTCCCGGATTCGCCGCAATGGGCGTGGGCGCTGGCCGCGCTGATCGCGATGGGTTCGGTGAACCTGATCACGGTCAAGGCCTACGGCGAGTTCGAATTCTGGTTCGCGATGATCAAGGTCGTGACCATCGTGGTGATGATCCTGGCCGGCCTGGCGATGATCGTGTTCGGCTTCGGCAACAACGGCGTGGCGATCGGCATCAGCAACCTGTGGGCGCACGGCGGCTTCTTCCCCAACGGCGCGCAGGGCGTGCTGATGTCGCTGCAGATGGTGATGTTCGCCTACCTGGGCGTGGAGATGATCGGCCTGACCGCGGGCGAGGCGGCCAATCCGGCCAAGTCGATTCCCGATGCGATCAACTCGGTGTTCTGGCGGATCGTGATCTTCTACGTCGGCGCGCTGTTCGTGATCCTGTCGCTGTACCCGTGGAACGAACTGGGCACCACCGGCAGTCCGTTCGTGATGACCTTCGAGCGCCTGGGCATCCGCGAGGCGGCGGGCATCATCAACTTCGTCGTGCTGACCGCGGCGCTGTCCTCGTGCAACGGCGGAATCTTCAGCACCGGGCGCATGCTCTACAACCTGGCCCAGCAGAAGCAGGCGCCGGCGTTCTTCGCCAATACCTCGGCCGGCGGCGTGCCGCGCGCGGCGGTGCTGGTGTCGGTGGTGGCGTTGCTGGTCGGCGTGGTGCTGAACTACGTCGCGCCCAAGGAAGTGTTCGTGTGGGTGACCTCGATCGCGACCTTCGGCGCGATCTGGACCTGGGGCGTGATCCTGGTGTCGCACATGAAGTTCCGTCAGCGCCTGAGCGCGCAGGACAAGGCGGCGCTGGCGTTCCGCATGCCGATGTACCCGGTCGCTTCGTGGATCGCGCTGGCGTTCCTGGTGCTGGTGATCGGGTTGATGGCGTATTTCCCGGATACGCGCGTGGCGCTGTACGTCGGGCCGGCGTTCCTGATCCTGCTGGTGGTGCTGTACTTCGCGACCGGGATCAACAAGCGCGATGGCGCGGCGCCGTCGGCCTGATCGTCGAGTCTCTAAAAGCCCCTCTCCCGTTTACGGGAGAGGGGTTGGGGTGAGGGAAGCGCGCAGCGCGAGCGCTTTTGCTTTCGAGTACGGGCCGGAGCGGCCCTCACCCTGACCCTCTCCCGTAAACGGGAGAGGAATTGACCGAGGGGTCTTGAACGTTCTTCGGTACGCCTGGAAAACGCGGGCCCTTACTCGCCCGCGACCGCCGCGCCCTTCACCGGCCCGCTCGCTTGCAGGCTGCTCGCGGTCTGCGCCAGTTGCAGGAACTCGCCGCGGTAGCCGTTGCGGTCGTCGCCGCGCGCGCCGCGGGCCAGGCCGATCACGCCGTTCCAGCCGAAGTCATCGCCCACGTAAGTGCCGCCGCGCAGCAGATCGCCGAACGCGGCGACCGAGGCGGCGAAACGCAGGCGTTCGCTGGGTTCGCCGGCGATGTCCTTGCGCAGCAGCGGGGTTTCGATCAGACGGCTGTCGTTCTCGCCCGGACGCTTGTAGCGCAGCCGCAGCAAGGCCAGTTCGCCGCTCTTCGCATCGCCGGCCGCGGCGCGAGGCGCTTTCGCCTCGGCCGCTTCGCTGCCATTGCCGTAACGCAGCGGATCGACCGACTCCCCGCCGGAACCGACCAGGGCCACTTCGTACAGCGCGGTGACATCGTGGCCGGCGCCGATCTCGCCGGCATCGACCTTGTCGTTGTTGAAATCCTCGCGCTTGAGCATGCGGTTTTCGTAACCGATCAGGCGGTACTCGGCGACCACGGCCGGGTTGAACTCGACCTGCACCTTGACGTCGCCGGCGATGGTCAGCAGGGTCGAACCCAACTCCTCGACCAGCACCTTGCGCGCTTCCAATGCGCTGTCGATGTAGGCGTGGTTGCCGTTACCGACATCGGCCAGTTGCTCGGCCATCGCATCGTTGTAGTTGCCGGTGCCGAAGCCCAGCGTGCTCAGCGCGATGCCGGACTTGCGCTGGTCGGCGACCAGGGTTTCCAGTGCTTCCTGGTTGGCGATGCCGACGTTGAAGTCGCCGTCGGTTGCCAGCAGCACCCGGTTGATGCCGCCGTCGACGAAGGCTTGGCGCGCGGTGGCGTAGGCGAGTTGGATGCCTTCGCCGCCGTTGGTGGAACCGCCGGCCTGCAGGTTGTCGAGTGCGGCGAGGATTTCGCCGCCGCGGTCGCCCGGGGTCGGCGGCAGCACCAGCCCGGCCGAGCCGGCGTAGGCCACGATCGAGATCCGGTCCTTCGCGCGCAGTTGCGGCACCAGTTGCGCGAACGCCTTCTTCAGCAGCGGCAGCTTGTCGGGTTCGTCCATCGAACCGGAGGTGTCGATCAGCAGCACCAGATTGGCCGGCGGCAACTCGGCCTTCTCGACGTCGTAGCCCTGGATGCCGATCTGCATCAGCACGTGCTTGGCGTTCCAAGGCGCCGGCGCCAGCTCGGTCGTGACCTGGAACGGGGTGTCCTTGGACGCCGGCTTGGGATAGCCGTAATCGAAGTAGTTGAGCAGTTCCTCGACCCGCACCGCGTCCTTCGGCGGCAGTTCGCCGGCGGCGAGCATGCGCCGCACATTCGCGTAGCTGCCTGTGTCGACGTCGATGGAGAAGGTCGACACCGGTTGTTCGGCGACGCGGTGGATCGGGTTGGCGGCGATCTTCTCGTAGTTTTCGGTGTTGGTCGCGACCGGCGCTTGCTGCAGGAAATAGGTTTCCGTGACCGACGCGGGCGCCGCCATCGCGACCGATTCGGGTTGATCCATCGCCGGCGCATCGGCGCGGTCGACTTTCTTGCCGCAGCCGGCGACAGCCAGGACGACGGCGATGCCGAGCGCGAGCGCGGCAACAGGGGCGGTACGGGGAGTGGCGCGCAGCAACATGGTGATCCTCCATTGATCGGGTTGTGCGACTTGGGAACGCCGGCCGGGGCCCGACGGGGTTGGACCGTCGGGAATTCCTTGGCGAGGCGAGCGCAACATAAGCAAGCGAGTCTTCGCTTTTCGTTATGACGACCGTCGTTTTTCGTTGGCCCCGGCTGGGGCACAATGCCCGGCCATGAAACGGCCCGCGACGGACAGGCGCGGCAGTCACGCATGATCGATCAGCGGCCCGACACTGCGACCTTGTTGCGTCACGCGCTGGACGCCATCCAGGGCGCGCGCGACGTCGAGGCCGTGCGTCTGCTCAAGACCGTGCTCGAGCGCGAGCCCGACAACCTGCACGCGCAATATTTGCTGGCGATCCAGCACGCCCAGCTCGGCCTGTTCGAACGCGCCGAGGAACGCCTGCGCGCGCTGTTGACGGTGGTGCCGGAGTTCGTGGTCGCGCGCTTCCAGCTGGCCCAGTTGCTGGTGATGCGCGGCACCGCCAAGGACGCGCGCGAGTGGTTGCAGCCGGTGCTGGTCCAGGCCGACCCGCTCGGCGCTTACGCGCGCGGCCTGCTCGCCGCGGCCGAGGGCGACCGCGACGGCGCCTGCGCGACGATCGAGGCGGCCTTACGCCTGCCGCAGCCGGTGCCGGTGCTGGCCGACGATATGCGGCGCTTGTGCGCGCAGTTGCGCGACAGCGCTTTGGCTTGAGCCGGGTGGGTTCGGGTGATCTGAAAGGAAAGCGACGGGGCTGAAGCCCCTCCCACAAAAGACCTCGCCGCTTCGCCAGCCGGGTTGGTGCTGTCGAACCAACCGCGCGGCTGCAAAGCCTTTTGTGGGAGGGGCTTCAGCCCCGACGCTTTTCGTTCAAGTCGCCGCGTAACCAGCCGCGCTTACTTGCTGTCGGCGTCCGGCGCCGGCGACAGATACCAGGCTTCGACCTGGCCCTTGTGCTTCATCGTCATCGCATTGCCGCGACGGTCGAGCGACTTGCCGACCGGCAACCGCACCCAGCCTTCGCTGATGCAGTATTCCTCGACGTTGGTGCGCTCCACGCCGTTGAAGCGGATGCCGATGCCGCGTTCGACCACGGACGGATCGAAGAACGGGCTGCGGGGATCGTTGGAGACGCGGTCGGGCGGGGTATCGGTCATGGCGGGACTCTTGAGGCGGACGTACGAAAGGGCCGCGGGCGCGCAGCGGCCGGGCGGCGCCTAGGATACGCGCGCGGCGCGGCGCGGCCCAGTGCGGGCGGGCTCGGGCCGACCGCGGACGAGCGTTGAATGCCCGCGATTCGCCGGTGCGCATCGACACCGGCCCGCGCCGGCAGCAGAATCCGGCCATTGCCCGCGCCCGGAGTCGCCGATGAAAAACCTGGGCTTCGCCTTGCTCGCGGCCCTGCTGTGGCTGTCGCCGCCGGCCCGCGCGCAGGGCGTCGACGGCGGCCGTTTCCACGTCGCCGGATTCGGCCGCGTCGCCTATCAGCCGGACCTGTTCGAACTGTCGTTCGCAGTGGTCAGCGATGCCGCCGATGCGAGCGCCGCCCTGCGACAGCATCAGCCCGTCGTAGCCGCGGTGCGGCAGGTGCTGCAGGCGCATCGCAGCGCATTGAGCGAACTGTCGGTCGACGCGCCGCGCCTGACCACGCGCAGCGGCGATGGGAGTGGGGCGGGCTATCGCTACTCGACCCGCTTCGTGCTGCGGGTGCGCGGCGACGATGCCCTGGCGCTGTTGCAACAGCAACTCAGCCAGGCCGGGGTCGCCGAATTCGAAAGCCTGCGTCCCTTGTCCGATCGCCTGCCCGAGTACGCCGACCAGGCGCGGCGCCTGGCCTTGCAGGATGCCAAGCGCAAGGCCGCGCTCATCGCCGCCGAACTGGGCTGGACGCTGGACGCGGCCACCGCGGTGAAGTTCGAGGACGATCGGCCGTGGTGGACGCCGCAGACGCCGACCGCGCGGCAGTACGGCGCGCGCGCCTACAACTACGCGGCCGAGGCGCCGGCGCAGACGGGCGAGGTGACCGCGCAGGTCGACGTGGAGTATCGCTATTCGCGCTCGGGCGGCGCGGTGCGGTGATGGGGGCGGGCGTGCGGTGGTGGCAGTTGCGGCCGTGGTCTAAGCGCTTTGCGGTGACGGGTGATCACTGCGATCCGGACACCCACGCGCCCCCGACCGCCACGCATTTCCGAACCAAGCGGCTTGGCTATTGCCCCCATCTGCTCCAGGATCGACCCTCGCGCCGCCGCGCCGGAGAACCCCATGAACCCGCGATCCATCCTGCTTGCCTGGAGTCTGCTCATGACCTCGATCCTCGCCACCGCCGACGCCGCGCCGCGCACGGCGGGGGGATCGGCCGAACTGCTGGTCGGTTGCTACACCGGCGCGAGCTGCAAGGGCATCGGCCGTTACCGCTTCGGCCTCGCGAGCGGGCAGATCCAGGCGCAGCCGCTGGAAGTGATCGAAACCGATAATCCGTCCTGGGTGACGTTGTCGGCGGACGCACGCCAGCTGTTCGCGGTCAACGAGAACGGCCCGGCCTCGGCCGATCCGGTCGGACGCGCGAGCAGCTTCGCGCTGGCGCGCGGGTCGGCGGCGTCGCGTCGTCTGTCGCAGATCAACAGCCTCGGCGACGATCCCGCGCACGCATCGGTCAGTCGCGACGGCCGCTACCTGTTCGTCGCCAACTACTCGGGCGCGCAATCGCCGGGCGGGACCTTGGCGGTGTTGCCGATCGATCGCGAAGGCCGCTTGCAAGCAGGCGTACAAGTGCTGAGTCATCGCGCCAGCCAGGCCGATCGCGAACGCCAGCTCGGGCCGCATGTGCACGCGGTCGTGCCCGCGCCCGACGGCCGCTACGTGCTGGCCGCCGACCTGGGCGCCGACAAGGTGTATGTGTACCGCTACGATCCGGCCCGCAGCGCCGAGCGGCCGTTGCTCGCCGCGACGACCGCGTCGGTGGACCTGCCGCCGGGCAGCGGACCGCGTCACCTTTTGTTCGACGCATCCGGGCGGCATGCGTACCTGACCCTGGAAATGACCGGCGAATTGGTCGTGTTCGATTACGACGACGGCCGCTTGCAGCCGGTCCAGACCGTAGCGATGGACCCGGGCCGGCGCGACGGCAACGCCGCCGCGGCCCTGCACCTGTCGGACGACGGCCGTTTTCTTTACGCAAGCAACCGCGGCGAGGACAACCACATCGCGGCGTACGCCGTCGACGCCGCCAATGGAACGCTCACCGCCCTGCAGCGCCGCAGCACCGAAGGCCGGGGCCCGCGCGAGTTCGCGCTGTCGCCCGATGGTCGGCACCTGGTGGTGGCCAATCAGCACAGCAATACGCTGGTGGTGATCGAGCGCGACCCGCGCAGCGGCCGGTTGGGCGAGACGATGCAGACGATGGAGGCGGTGTCGCCTTCGGACGTGAAGTTTGTGTCGGGGGAGTAAGGCGTCATCGGATCGCTGAGGCCGTAACCGCGTGCCTTCGGCTCGTCATCCCCGCGAAGGCGGGGATTCAGAGCCTTTAGCGTCATTTTCCCAGCGTGTGGCGTCATCAGATCGTTTGAACCGCAACCGCAACCCCTGAGCCCGTCATCCCCGCGAAGGCGGGGATCCAGAGCCTTCAGCGTCATCTCTCAAGTTCGTCATTCCCGCGAACGCGGGAATCCAGCGACTTTCTTCCCCAAGACTTCATGCGTTCTCGCACGAAAGTCCCTGGATTCCCGCCTTCGCGGGAATGACGAATCAAAGATGACTCTAAAGGTGCTGGACATTCGGCTCCTCCAAGGTAGAGGGGGGCGCTTCAGGTCGCCATCACGAAGTCTTAAGCGCCATCCCACCAGAACGCCATTCCCACCTTCGCGGCAATGACGGTAGGTGAGTGCGTAATGGTTTGACCGACACGCATCCAGCGCATCTCAACCCGCCCGGCCGATCCGGCCGCCCATCCCACAACGCACCATCCCACCCATCCCCTTGAGCCCCCGCACCCATTGGCGTGCAATGCCCGCCTATCCCCCATCAGGAGTGCGGCATGGAACATCGTTTTCTGGGCGCGTCCGGTCTGCGCGTGCCGGTGTTGAGTTTCGGCACCGGCACCTTCGGCGGCGAAGGCGACTTCTTCAAGGCCTGGGGCCAGACCGACGTCGCCGGCGCGCGGCGCCTGCTCGATATCGCCCTGGAGGCCGGGGTCAATCTGTTCGACAGCGCCGACATCTATTCCAAGGGCGCGGCCGAATCCATCCTCGGCGAGGCGATCAAGGGCCGCCCGCGCGACAGCCTGCTGATCTCGACCAAGGCCACCTTCCGCTTCGGCGACGGCGAGAACGAAGTCGGCTCCTCGCGTCATCATCTGATCCGCTCGATCGACGCCGCGCTCAAGCGCCTGGGCACCGACTACATCGACCTGTTCCAGTTGCACGGCTTCGACGCGCGCACGCCGATCGAGGAAACCCTGTCCACGCTCGACGATCTGGTCCGTGCCGGCAAGCTGCGTTACTTGGGCGTGTCGAATTTCTCCGGCTGGCATCTGATGAAATCGCTCGCGCTCGCCGAGCGCCACGGCTGGTCGCGCTATGTCGCCCATCAGGCGTATTACTCGCTGATCGGCCGCGACTACGAGTGGGAGCTGATGCCGCTCGGCCTGGATCAGGGCGTCGGCGCCGTGGTGTGGAGCCCACTGGGCTGGGGCCGCCTGACCGGCAAGATCCGCCGCGGCCAACCGCTGCCCGACAACAGCCGCCTGCACGTCACTGCCGACATGGGGCCGCCGGTGCAGGACGAGTATGTGTACCGCGTGGTCGATGCGCTCGACGAGGTCGCCGCGGAAACCGGCAAGACGGTTGCGCAGATCGCGTTGAACTGGCTGCTGCAGCGGCCGACGGTGGCGACCGTGGTAATCGGCGCGCGCAACGAGGAGCAACTCAAGCAGAACCTCGGCGCGGTCGGCTGGAACCTGACGCCTGCGCAGGTCGCGAAGCTCGATGCGGCCAGCGCGACGGCGAAGGCGTATCCGTATTGGCACCAGGCCGGGTTCGGCGAGCGCAATCCGTCGCCGGTTTGAGGCGATGAGTAGCGTGGCGATCTGAAAAAAGAGCGTCGGGGCTGAAGCCCCTCCCACAAAAGACCTCGTACGCCACGGCCACTTTTGTGGGAGGGGCTTCAGCCCCGACGCTCTCGGCTCAGTTCGCCATCAACCTGCAAACCCCGCACGGCAAAACGCCCGGCATCGCCGGGCGTTTCGCGTTTCATCCGGCCGCGCGCAACCCGCGCGATCCGCATGGGTTCATCGCACTCAACCGGCATCCTTGATGGTGAAGGTGCCCGGCAACGCGGTATTGCGCTGGTCGCCCCACATCATCATCGTCACGAAATCCTCGCAGCCGGCCTGGCCGCTGCGCGAGATCGCCGCGAATACGTCGTCGGGGGTCTTGGCGATCGCGATCTGCTCGGTCAGGTCGTTCGGGAACGGGGTGATGCGGCCGGCATCCAGGTCCTTCAGGCGCTCGCCGCCGTGCTCGTCGCCACCCAGGTTGCCCACGCTCTCGCGGGCGCGATCGCGCAATGACATCAGGTCCTTGTCGGTGAACTCGAACTGCAGATGCTGCTCGCCGTCGAACTTCTTGTTGAGCTCGCCCGGACGATAGGACGAGTTGAAGTACGAAGCCGCGACATCGCTGGTGTTGGACAGCACCAAGGTCCACTCGGTGGAATCCTTGACCGGCTTGCCGTCGACGCCGACCTGGAACTGCACCTCGGTGGTCTGATTCGCGCCCTGATAGCTGTTGGTCTGGTCGATGCTGCCGTCCTGCCAGACGTTGCGGGTGATGGTGAGCTGGCTGCTGTTGCCCACGCCGAGCGAGACCGGGCCGAGGTCGATGCCCAGGCGCGCGGCGTGTTCGGCGTTGAACACTTCGGTGGTGCCCGAGCGCTGCACGCCCGGCGGACTCCAGTCGGGAATCTTGCCGCCGCTCATGAAGGTCTGGTACGCCTGCTGGCCTTCCTCGGTCGACAGATCGATGCGCGCGGTCTGCAGCGAACGGTTCTCCATGCTGGTTTCCACGCTCAGGCCGATCGACGCGGTGCCGACCTTGCCCAGGCCGAACATGGTCGCGTTCTCGACCGTTTCCATCGGACCTGCGTAGACCTCGACCACCGAGCCTTCCATCTTGCGCACGCCGAAACCGGCGCCGTCGAGTTCGGTGTGGGTGCCGCCGATGCCGCCGAACATCTTGTAGTTGATGGCGAAGTCCGAACCGGTGAGGTTCTGCCCGCGCATCAGCACCGAGGTGCCCTCGGGCATCGCCTGCGGATCGAGCGGGTTGGGCATCGCGCTCATGTCGCCGGCGTCGAGCTTGGCGCCCTGCTGCGGGGTGACCGTGGCTTCGTAGCTCAGGCGGGTGCCTTCGAACCCGACCAGATGGCCCGAGACCGGCAGGCCCTTGACCACGTTGCGCAGCAGCGGCGAGCTTTCGACCATCTGCTTGGTCTCGTCGGAGACCTGGCGCAGCAAAGTGGCGGCCTTGTACAGATGATTGAGCGGGGTCTTGCCCACGTCCAGGCCGGCTTCGCCGCGCACTTCCACCGAGGCCTTGAACTGCTGGGTTTCCTTGAAGTC
Source organism: Lysobacter sp. Soil_N_51 (assembly GCF_057655755.1). Taxonomy (NCBI): domain Bacteria; kingdom Pseudomonadati; phylum Pseudomonadota; class Gammaproteobacteria; order Lysobacterales; family Lysobacteraceae; genus Lysobacter; species Lysobacter sp. Soil_N_51. Next base: position 279,347 of record NZ_JBDGLR010000002.1, read on the forward strand.
CACGCCGGTCTGCACGTCCGACAACTCGACCTTGCCCTCGACCACCACGTCGGCGCCGACCCGGGCCGGGATGAACGACGGCGTGCTGATGCCGGCGACCGGGGTGGTGTAAGTGACCGCGGTTCCGGGATTGATCGCGTACGACAGCACGTCCTGCGGCAACGCGCCGAGCAGTTCGTAGCCCGAGGCGATCTGCTCCGGGGTCGGATTCTCCGGCAGCTTCACTCCGAGCGTATCGAGCGCGGTGCGCACGCTGTCGAGCTTGAGGTTGGACACCGCGCTCGGATCGGCCTGGGTGCTTTGATTGGTCAGATAGCTCGGCACCTGGGTCGGCTTGTCGGTCGCCTCGGTGACGATGCGCTGCAATTCCTTGACGTAGGGATTGCTGTTGAACGCGTTGCGCGACTCCTGGTACTCCATGTTCGCGGTGGCGCCGTTGAGGCCGCTGTTGCGGAAGTCCTCGATCTTGGGCTCCATCCGGTCGAGCGCGGCCTGCGCGTCCTCGCGGCGCGCGGTGGTGAACTGCTCCACCCGCGGCTTGTAGATCGAATCGAACACCGGGCCGGGCATGCCGCCCAGATCGTCGCTCTTCGGCAGCGGCTGGGCGTTGATCGAGGCGACCGCTTCCTGCGGGGTCTGCGCATCGGCCGGCTTGGCCGGCGGTGGAGCCGGCGGCGGCGCGGGGTCGGCGGCCGGTTCGGCCTGCACCTGCGGCGGCTTGGCGGCCGCATCGCGGATCGCCTGCTGATCCTCCGGCGGGAGGTTCTTGTAGACCTGCCAGCTGACGCCACCGATTCCGCTCATCTCTTTGATTCCTCAAGTCGTCGTTTTCGCACGCGCAGTGCGGCGTAAGCGCTAGACGATAAGCAAGCCGGAGCCGCCGGGGAACTGGGGCCAACCCGAGTATGAACAGGGTGAACGCGATGATTTTGGCGCAGCGCACCACGTCCACAGGGCCGCGGCGGGCGGTTTGGGGGGCGGTATTGGCCGTGCGGCGCAATCGCGAAGTGATCGCGGTCGCGGATCGGAAATCGCCCTACAAAAACCGGACCTGACAGCACTTGCCGGTCGGACAAATGCAGTACAAGGGCCCCGAGGGAATTATTAATTCTTCTGGGGAGATTTGATATGAACGAATATTCCATTGCGCGCCGCGGGCTTGGCACCGGCGTGCGTTCGCTGTCGTGGTCGCTGGCCGTCGCCCTGCTGGCGCTCGCCGCGCCGTGGGCCGCGCAGGCCCAAGCTCAGGCAGCGCCCGAAGACCGCGCCCTGGCCCAGCGCCTGCAGATCGAGGAATCGCTGCAGCGCGTCGACCGCGCGCTGTACGCGGACTACTTCCGCCAGGCCTATGCGCGTTACCCGTCGATCCCGGTCGGCACGCTGGAATCGGTCGCCTACGTGATGAGCCGCTGGCAGCAACTGCAACCCGGCCCGGCCGCGGGCGCGGGTTATGGCGAACAGCACCAGCACATGCCGCGCTCGTACGGCGTCATGGGCCTGTACCACGGCGAAGGCTTCGCCGATCAAGTCAGCGAAGGCGCGCGCCTGATCGGCGTGCCGGCCGCGCGCGTGCAGCGCGATCCGCTCAGCAACATCCTCGCCTCGGCGGCGCTGCTCGATCGCGAGCTGCGCGCCGACGCGGTCGGCGCCAAGTCGGCGATAGAAGCCACGCGTCCGGCGCTGGAGCGTTACGCCGGTTTCGCCGGCAACGCGGGCAAGAGCGCGATCCAGGATCACGCCCGCTCCAGTTTCGCCTTCGACGTGCTGCTGGCGCAGGACAAGGGCGTCAACGATCGCGGCATCGTCGTGCCGATGCGCGCGGTCGCGTGGGAACGCGCCTTCGACGCGCGCAAGCTGGTGCAACTGCGCGCGCCGTTCGTGCGCCTGGACGTGAGCCGCGATCGGGTCGAGGCCGGTAGCTTGAAGGACGACGGCGCGTTCGCGATCGATCCGCTCAGCGAAACCCTGCGCGCGCCGTCGCTGAGCGCGGCCGACGAAAAGAGCACCGATTACGGCCCGGCGCTGTGGGTGGCTTCGCCTTACCACTCCACGCGCACGTCTTACGACTCGGTGACCATCCACACGATGCAGGGCTATTACGCTGGCAGCATCTCGTGGTTCCAGAACAATCCCAACAGCGTCAGCGCGCATTACCTGATCCGCAGCTCCGACGGCCAGATCACCCAGATGGTGCGCGAGAACCGCGCGGCCCATCACGTCGGCGTGCATAACAAGACCACGCTCGGCATCGAGCACGAAGGCTTCGTCAACAACGCCAGCTGGTACACCGCGGCGATGTACAACGCCTCGGCGGCGTTGACCCGGCATTTCTGCGCGACCTACAGCGCGATCAGCTGCGCGAGCGCGTTCAAGGGCCCGGCCGGCAGCGGCATCAACGTGTTGCCGGCCAGCGTCAAGGTCAAGGGCCATCAGCATTACAGCAGCCAGACCCACACCGATCCGGGCATCAACTGGGATTGGGCGCGTTACTACAACCTGCTCAATCCGGGCAATCCGCCCGGCGGCGGCAGCGTGATCGACAGTTTCGAAAGCACGGTCGGGCATTTCGATACCAGTCCGGCGTATTCGGGCAGCACCACCGGCATCGCCGCGACCTCGCTGGCCGAACGCAACTGCACCACGCGCAAGAACGGCAAGTGTTCGCTGCGGCTGTTGCTGAAAGACGACACCGCCAGCGCCGATGCTTGGGCGGTGCGGCTGTTGTCGGGCAGCGGCAATCCGGGCAGCAACGCGGCCCTGACCCGCGCCAACGGCAAGGTCGGCTTCTGGGTGTTTACCGGCGCGACCGGGATGAGCGCGGCGATCGGCATCGACGACAGCGACGGTACCGAGCGTTCGCTCAGCCGCGCGATTGCGGCCAATACCTGGACCTATCTGGAGTGGAGCCTGACCGACGACGCGCAATGGGATGCGTGGGTCGGCGGCGCCAACGGCGCGATCACCGCGGCATCGGTGAAGCTCGATGCGGTGTGGTTCTACCGCGATCAGACCTCGTTCGACGTGAACGTGTACGTCGACGACGTGCAGGTGAAGAACTGAGGTCGAGGCGCGCGATCCGCCGGTGGCGGGTCGCGCGCTGTCTGGGTCATAACGAGGGCGGGTGGATGCGCGGTCGTGGAATGGGCGCGCGGGAATCGGGGAAGCGTCGTCGTACGCGACAGTGGCATTGCGAACGCGATGTCGTTCGTGGGCGCTCGCTTCAACGCACGCACGACTTCGCGATCGCCGGGTGACTTGGGTCGCGCTTCGCGCAATCCGAATCGCGGCATGCCCGGCCACCGCCACCACTGCAACATCGCAAGCCGATCATGCGCGACGCGCCGAGCGATGAACGCCGACCGGCCTCCAGGGGAACGCCGATGCACGACTCCAACCCACCGCCGTCGTCGCAGGATCCGGGCAGCGACCGGCCGCAGCGCGCGCGGCGCATGCCGACCTGGCTGGCGATCCTCGCGCTGCTGATCGCCGGCGCGGTGTTCGCGCAGTGGCTGCGCGCCGCGGCCGCGCCCGCGACGATCGCAGCCGCCAGTCCGGCCGATGCCGCGCGCGCCGCGCCGGTGAACCAGCGCGGCCTCGACATTCGCGTGCGCGACGCGGTCAGCGGCCGCGCATTGGACTCGAATCTGCTCGTGCACCCGCGCGGCGACACCGCGCGGGTGCACGACCTGCGCGTGACCGGTCCGGGCGGCCGCGTCGCGACCCTCGCCGCGGGCGAGTACGAACTGGTCGTGAGCGCGAGCGACCACGTCAGCCTGAGCACGCGCGTGAGCATCGACGCCGCGCAGCCGTTGCCGCTGAGGCTGTGGCTGCCGCCGTCGCAACCGTCCGACGCGCTGGACCTGCTCGCACTCAAGGCCGCGTCGTGCGCGCGCTGCGCTATGTTCAGCGGTCATGTCTATGACCAAGTCAGTGGGCGACCGCTCAACGGCGCGCAGGTAAGCAGCAGCCAGGGCACGCGCACCAAGACCGACGATCAAGGCTATTTCGAACTGCCGGCCACCTTGCCGGCCGCGCTCAACCACGACAGCGAAGCATTGCCGGCGACGATCGAACTCAGCATCGCCGCGGCCAATCACCGCACCCAACGCCTGCTCGGTCTGCCGCTGCTCAACGACAGCCGCCATCTGATCGTCGATCTGATCCCCGGCGCCGGCAGCGAGAGCGAAGATCGCAGTCATGTGCAGGCCCAGGCACGCCAGCGCCAGGATCAACAACGGCCGATCTCGCCCGAAGACGCGGCGCGCAACGCGGCCGATGCCGAACGCATCGACGCCGATGCCGCGCTCGATCCACAGCGGCCGGCCTCGGTCGCGATCGCGAAACAACTCGCCGCGCAGGCCGCGACCGTGCCAGTGCCGTCCAGCATCCGCGTCGGCACCAACTGCTCCGGCCGCTCCTGCACCGGGGTCTCGGTGTATGCGTTCGAAGACTATGTCGGCCGCGGCCTCGACGAAGAATGGATCCCGTCGTGGGACCCCGATTCGCTCGCCGCCGGCGCGGTCGCCTATCGCAGTTACGCCGCGTACTACGTCGCCCATCCGGTCAACAGCCGCTACGACATCTGCAGCAGCACCTCGTGCCAGGCGTTCAGCGCCGACAGCGTGGCGGCGACGGTCGCCGCGGCCGCGGCCACCCGCGGCGTGCTGCTGACCCGCGACGGCCAGACCGCGGCGTTCAGCGAATACTCCTCGGAAAACAACGCCTGGGACGATCCGGGCGACGGCCTGTCCTGCGTCAACAACGATCTGAGCTGCGGCAACGGCCGCAACGGTTCGCCGCGCAACAACTGGCCGTGCATCGCCGACGAGGTCGGGCGCGGGCGCGGCTGTTTCGGTCACGGCCGCGGCATGAGCCAATGGGGCAGCCAGCGCTGGGCCGCCAACAACGGCCGCGACTGGAAGTGGATCGCCAACCATTACTTCAATAACAACAACAGCCCGGCCGGCCTGCGCAACGCCTTCCTCGCCAACGACGGCGGCGGCGCGCCGGGCGGCGACGCTGTCGTGTTCGACGCCTTCGAAAGCGGCGTCGGCCGCTTCAACAGTGCGCCGACGTTGTCGGGCAGCACCACCGGCATCTCGACCGCCTCGCTTGCCCAGCAGGACTGCGCCACGCGCAAGAACGGCAGTTGTTCGCTGCGGGTGCTGCTCAAGGACGATCCGGCGGTCGCGACCGCCTGGGCGGTGCGCCTGCTGTCCGGCGGCGGCACTGCGGCCAACAATCTGGAATTGATCCGCAGCGGCGGCAAGGTCGGTTTCTGGATCTACACCGGCGGCAGCGGCCTGAGCGCGTCGCTCAGCATCGACGACAGCGACGGCACCGAGCGCGCGATCGCGCGGACCATCCCGACCGGCCAATGGACTTACCTGGAATGGGCGCTGGACGATCCGGCCCAGTGGAACGCCTGGGCCGGCGCGAGCAACGGCCAGATCGACGCCGCCGGCGTTCGCCTGGATGCGGTATGGCTGCTGCGCGAGCAGACCAGCTTCGACGTCAATGTCTACCTCGACGATGTACAGATCGCGCACTGAGTTGTTGTCTCGTCCCTACCGTCGCGCCGTCGGCAACGGCGCGGCCTCATCCGGAGTGATCCCGCCATGAATCCACGCAATCGCACCGCCGGCGCCGTCGCGCTGTTCGCTTTCGCCGCCTTGTTCGGCACCGCCGCGCAGGCCGCGCCGACCTTCCAGATGCCGTTTCCCTGCGGCCAGGTCTGGTCCGGCCAGACCCGCACCAACCACAGCCCGCAGAACTCGGTCGACTTCAACCGCGCCAACGACGAAGGCGACACCGTGGTCGCGGCCGCGGCCGGCACGGTCAGCGTGGTTCGCAACCTGGGCAACACCAGTTACGGCAAGTACGTGGTGATCGATCACGGCGGCGGCTGGACCAGCCTGTACGCGCATCTGAATTCGTACTCGGTCTCGGTCGGTCAGAGCGTGGCGATCGGCAAGTCGATCGGCACGGTCGGCACCACCGGCGGTTCGACCGGCCCGCACCTGCATTTCGAGGAACGCCTCAACGGCACCGCGCAGAAGATCAAGTTCAACGGCGCGCAGATCACCTACTTCGGCACCGCCAACTACACCAGCCGCAATTCCTGCGGCGGCGGTGGCGGCGCGAGCGGCACGGTCAACACCAACGGCACCCCGCTCAACGTGCGCTCCGGCCCGGGCACCTCGTACTCGATCGTCGGCAGCCTCAGCGACGGCGCGGGCGTGACGATCCAATGCCAGACCACCGGCACCTCGGTGACCGGCACCTACGGCACCAGCAATCTGTGGAACCGGATCGGCAGCGGCCGCTTCATTCCCGATGCCTATACCTTCACCGGCTCGGACGGACGGGTCGCGCCGGATTGCTGAGTAACCGGACAAGGTTCCATCTCACCCCTCTCCGGTGCATCGGAGAGGGGATGCTCTGCCGCCGCCGCGCGCTGCTTTCGCAACAGCGGCATTGCGCCGGCCTTTCATTCGTGACGCGCGAGGCGACAGGTATGCTTGATCCGCTTCCCTTGCCGTCGAACCGATGAACTTCAAGCACGCGCTGTCGATCGCCGTTGTTTCGGCCGTGGCCGGCGCCTTCGCCGGCGGCGCTTATGTCGCGCATCGCGCGCCGACGGTGCCGGCGGCGAGCGCGGCGAAACCGCCCGTGGCCGACAGCGACGCGAACGCGCATCGCGCAAACGGCGCGCAGCCGCATTCGCCCTATCCCGATTACCTGTCGCTGGGCGGCGCCGCGCCGGTCAGCTTCGAATCGCTGCGCCAGCGCGCCAGTCGCGATCCGGCCTTCCTGCAAAACCTGCTGCAGCGGTTCCGCAACGAAACCGATCCGGCCGCGCGCGGCGAACTGCTGTCGCTGCTCAACGCCGTGTCCGGCGAGGACGTGCTGCGCTTCGCTTTGTCGCTGAGCGCCAGCACCCGCGCGCAGGACGAACGCGACGGCCTGGCCTTGCTGAGCGCGTACTCGATGGACCGCGCCGAAGTGCGCCAGACCCTGTTGGCCAAGCTGGAGCAGGGCGGCGATCCGCAGCGCCGGGCCGAACTGGTGGCGATGCTGACCCCGGCGACCTTGCCGAGCGAAGACGCCGCGCCGGTGGTGGCGCAGCTGGCCGCGCTCGCGCGCGATCCCGACCCGACGCTGCGCGCGCAGGCGGTGCTGCAACTGGCGCAGTGGGACGACAGCGAGCAGGCCGAGGACCTGCTGCATCGCGCGATCCTCGACCCGTCCGCGCCGGTGCGGGCCAGCGCGATCGCCGGCGTGCAGGGCTCGCGCCTGCGCAGCGACCGGCTCAAGGAGGCGCTGCTCGACATCGCCGCCGACCCGGCCAGCAGCGCCGCCGACCGCGGCGCGGCGACCTTCGCCCTGCAGGACTTCCGCCTCAACCGCGCCGAGTACGCCATCTGGCGCCGCGCCCAGGCCCGGGCCGACGCCGACAGCGGCGAGGGCGGCTGAGCCGGGCACACGACCAAGCCGGGCCTCGTCGCGGATGCCGGGTCGGGACGCCGGGGTGCGCGGTTCGCGCTGGGACGACCGGTTCCGCGCGGATTTGTCCCGAAACCGCCGATCCGGCGATTTTTAGTGCCGTTCAGGCACATTCATTCATCGCTGCCGCGCCGGCTTTGCCGAAATCGGTTTTTCGGCCCGGCGCCGGGGAATTAAAGCCATCAAAATCAATCGGCTAGACGTGCGGGCGGGTCGCGGAACAGGGCGAAAACCGGGCCGAGTTCTAAAGACGGATGTGCCAAACCGTGCGCCAGTTGTCGAATCGGCTGAACATCGGTGGCCCTTGCCAATTGATTTTCGGGTCAGACGCTACTACGGTGTGCGAGCTGAGTTAGTCAAGGGTCACCGTAGGCCGTGACCCGATGCCGTAGATCGTCGATTCACAGATCCACTCCATCGTTCCACCTCGCTTCCTCCTTGCTACCAGCCCCAACGCCGTGAAAACGGCATTCCAACACCATGTTTCAAGGAGTTAGCAATATGTCGGACGCTCGCGAAGTCGGTACCGTCAAGTGGTTCAACGATGCCAAGGGCTTTGGCTTCATCTCCCGCGAGAGCGGCGATGACGTGTTCGTGCATTTCCGCGCGATCCAGGGCCAGGGCTTCAAGAGCCTGCAGGAAGGCCAGAAGGTCTCCTTCGTCGTGACCCAGGGCCAGAAGGGCCTTCAGGCCGACCAGGTCCAGGCCATCTGAACCTGACGGTTCTGTGATGACCTCGCGACTCGCGGCGCAAGCCGCGGATCGCTAGAAAAGCCCGGCGCAAGCCGGGCTTTTTCGTTTCCGGTCGCGGCCCCGCCGCCCGCGCAGTTCGCCGCTCGCGCTTTGCCCGATCGCGGCGATTGCGCCGCCCGGCTTTTCAAGCCGCGCCCCAGGTCGCACCATGCGCGCACTCCCCTTGCGACGCGACCACCATGACCTCACCCGACAACGAATCCGATTACGAAGACGACGGCTTCGACTTCACCGGTGACGAAAACGAGGAGCTCAGCCAGGAGGCGTTGATCTGGCAGCTGTTGCTGCTGATCAACCCCGGCGACGAAGAAACCGCGCTGCAGCAGTTCGCGCGTTACCGCGAAGCGCGCGAAGACGAGGCCGACGACGATTTCGGCGAGATCGACACGCTCCAGGACGTGATCGACTGGACCTCGGGTTTCCACGTGGACTGGAAGGACACCGAATCCTTCGTCGATTCGATCGCGGAGCTGGCCGCGCGCTTCAACCTGCAGGTGGACTGGGGCGTGGAAGACCCCACCGACGACGAATTCCTCGACGGCACCGACGTGCCCGAGCTGATGGCGCGCGCCCACGATCGCCTGCGCGAGTACGGCTACACCTTGTGGAACCGCTCGACCGGCGGCGACTCCTACGCCGGCTGGATCACCTTGCGCCGCGACGACGAGAACATGCAGGCGGTGGCGGTGGGCCTGGGCATCGATGTGCGGCCGGGCAGCGACGCTTACTGAGACGGCCAAGGCGGCGCTCGCGCACGGGCGCGAGTCCCGCCACATCGATCGACTCGCGCCTGGAATTTCGCTGACCGGGGTGGCTCAATGCCGGCAGAACGCCGCCACCCGCGGATGCCGCTGCTCGAACGTCCCCAGCTTGCCGAACAAGCCGTCGACATAGCCCACCGCGATCGCCACCACCTTGCGCAGCTTGTGCTCTTCGCACACCAGCACGCAGGCCACTTGGTGCAAGGTCAGCAACTCGATCAGCCAATGGATCGACCAGCGATCGGCATTCGAACGCAGCGCATGCACCGCGTTGCGCGATGCGTAGTAGCGCCGCCACGCGACATGGTTGCTGGTCGAGAAAATCCCGCGCTTGACGAACTGGCCGACCTGCTGGCGCAGCTCGACCGCGGTGTTGATGTAGACCGGCACGTCGTTGCGAGTCGCGCGCAGGCCGTACTCGATGTCGACGTATTCGATGAAGTAGTCCTCGCGGAACGCGCCGATCTTGCGGTACGCGGCCGCCGAGATCGCCGAGCCGGAGGAAATCACGAATAAGGTCGGCACCAGGCCTTCGGGATGATCCTCGATGCGTTCGGGCTTGGGCATGCGCGCGCGCGGCGAAAACACCGGCAGATAACGACCGAGGTTCACCTCGAACACCTTCGGCCCGACGATGAAGGTATCGCTGCCGACGTTGGCGCAGGCCTGCATCATGCCGTCGAAGAAATCCGCGCCGAGCTGCGAATCCTGGTCGAGCAGGAACAGCACCTCGCAACCGCGCGCGAGCAAACACTGCGCGCCCTGGTTGTAGGCGCCGGAAATGCCGCCGTGGTTGGCGTTGTGGATCACCTCGATGCCGGCCGCGCGCAGCCGCGCATGCAGGCCGGTGTCGGCCTCGGGCGAGTTGTCGACCGCGACCACGTGCCGGCAGATCGCGCGGGTATCGTCGAGATGGATCAGGTGCGAGGCGTTGGGTTGCCACAGCACGAAGATCACGCCAAAAGCATCGGGGTCAACGGAAGTCCCAGCGTAAGTGAAGCCTCTGGCGGAGAGCCCCGGCCCACCCGCGGCACGATCCGAAGCGGTGCCGAGATCGACCGGGCCTTCGTGCCCGGTGCCCGGCAAAATCCCATCGCCGCCACCCATCGCGGCGGTATCCACGCCATCGTTGCGTTCCTCGCTCATGCCGCTTCCCGCACAAGCACCGCGTCCTGCGCTGGCGCGGCCGCACCGCGTTCGCGCATCAGGCGGGTGGCGAACTCGCGCACGCGCGCGGCCTGCTCGCGGGTCAACGAGGCTTCGTCGCAGGTGAAGGCGAAATCGAGTTCGCCGGCATAGCCCGACATCAGCACCGCGGTGGTCGAACGCCACGGCAGGCGCGCGGTCGGGCTGAACACCGTCTCCACGCGGAAGCCCTGGTACTGCTGCTGAATCTCGATCCGGCCGATGTTGGACAAGGTGGTGTCGAATTGATCCAGGTCGGAACGGCGCTCGGCGATGAACTGGCCGAAGATCGAATGCAGCATCTCCAGGCCGATGAAATATTCATGCACGTTGCGGGTCAGGCGTTCGACCCGCTGATTGAGCCGGGTCTTGAACGCGCGCGCCTGCTCCCAGAAACCGGCGTCGTCGATCTGTTCGGGCGCGGTGCCGGTGTCGAGCGCGACGATCGTGCCCGGCGCGGCCGAGAACAGACCGTCGGGGCGGATCAGCGGCAGGAACTTGCGGATGTCGACCGGCGAGAACACCTTGCCGTTCGCGCTGGCGCCCTTGACGCTGCGGAAGGCCAGCGAGAACGCCACCGCGAGCGCGGCGAACAAGGTCACGCCCTCGGCGCGCGCGCGCGCGGCCAGCGCGGCGGTGTCTTCGCGCGACAACTTCCAGTGCAGCACGTAGAACTCGCCCTGCGGCACCGGCTTGCGCTTGCGGCGCAAGGAGAAGAACAAGCGGAACGCGAGCGCCTTCCAGGCCGCCTTGCGGCGGATGCGGCGGTCGCCGAGGATTTCCGCCGGAAGAATGTCCTCCAGTCCGTTGAAGCCGCTCAGGCGGCCGATGTCGAGCTCCGGACGTTCGCACAACGCCAGCGTCTCGCGCAGCAGGGTCATCATCGACATGCCGTCGCAGATCACGTGATGGCAGACGATCAGCAGTTCGCCGACCGGCTCGCCGCGGCTATCGTCGCCATGGATCCACACCGCGCGCATCAGCGGCGCGCGTTCGCTGGCGAAGCGGGTCTCGCGTTCGATATGCGATTGGTGCTGCCAGTCCTCGTCGCTTTTGCGTTCGACCAGACGCAGCGGAATCGGTGCCGGGTCGTCTTCGAGCACGACGAACGGCGGGTCGCCGTCCTCGATCGAACACCGCAGCATCGGGTGCTTGAGCTGGATCCGGTCGAGCGCGTGCCGCAGCCGCGCCGGATCCAGGCGGCCGCGAATGCGCGCGGCCTGGACGATGGTGAAGGTGGTGTCGCGATCGACGTACATGACGCGCTCGCAGAGCATCATTTTGCGTTTCATCGTGGACTCTGCAGGAGTGGGGGAGTGGTGCCGGCGAGGCGGTAACCCGCCTCGCCGTTGTCGCCGCGGCGCGAACCGCCGTCGCCGGTGGTCCGCGCCGCGGCGGATAACGCATGCGCCGCGACGATCAGCAGTCCGGGATCACCGCGCCGTTGTTGTCGCGCGCTTCGTCGTTGCCCCAGCGGCTGAGGTAATACGCCGACACCCAGGCGCCGGCCGGGCCGACGTCGAGATCGGTCTTGAGCCAATAGTGGTTGTAGCTGCTGCCCGAGCGCACTTCCTGGCCCCAGGCCTTGCAGTAGACGTAGTTGGTGCCCTGGTACAAGGTGCCGACCGGGGTCAGCGTCGACGGCCACTTGTAGCCGGTGGCATTGGCGAAGGTGTCGACCCAGTACTTGCCCGGCGGGTTGGGCGGATTGCCGCCGCCGTTGATCAGGCCGTAGTAGTTCGACCACGGGAAGTACTTGCCGGGGTCATAGCGGTTCTCGTTGCCGGTGAGCATGCCGTGGCCCTTGACCCGCACGCTGTCGGGGACCAAGTGATAGGTGTCGTAACCCGGGCCGCTCCACGCGCTGGCGCAATTCACACCGCGCCGCGCGCAGATGCTCTTGGTCAAGCGCGCCGAGGCGTTGACCATCGCGGCCGACCAGTTGCCGGCATCGGCGGCGCGGCCGTCGTGCTCGATGCCGATCGTGTAGTAGTTGTGGTTCTTCGCATGCCAGGCCTGATGGTACTCGCGCACCATCTGGGTGATCTGGCCGTCGGACTTGCGGATCAGGTAATGCGCCGACACCTGCGCGCTGGGGTTCTGGAACCACGAGATCGAGCCCGCGTACGAGCCTTCCATCGTGTGCAGGATCACCGCGCTGGTCGCATTGGAGGCGGTGCTGTAGTTGCTGGAGCTTGCGGGATTCCAGATCGCCTCGCCGAAGTCGACCGCCTTGATCCCGACATCGGTGGACGGCGCGGCCATGGTCGCGGGCGCGGCCAGATCGCGGGCGAGCGCGCGGTTGAGCTGCACGCTGTCGTCGCCGGCGTTCATCAGCAAGGCCGGCGCGCGCAGCTTGCGCAGTTGGTCGGCGTCGAAGGCGCGTTCGAGCTTGAGCGGTTGCGCCTCGATCTTGATGCCTTGCTGGTCGACGCCATGCTGCAAGGTCTGCAGCACGCCGTAGGCGAAGCTCTGGCGCGCGTAGTCGGCGATGCCGCCGTTGCCCGCGCCGTAACCGGCATAGCGCGCGAGCACCGGAGCGAGTTGCTCGGTCTGGGCCAGCGCGCGGCTGCGCTGGTCCGGCGCGGTGGCGGCGAGCGCGCGATCGAGCAACGCGGCGGCGGCGAGGATGTTGCTTTCCGGATCGTCGATGACCTGCCGCGCGCTGCGGCCGATCAAACGCGCGCCGTCGCCGACCTGATCGGCGAAACCGCCGCCGTGGTACAGGCCCATGACGCCGTAGGAACGCGGCATGTGCAGGTCGTGCGGGTTCTGCGCCGGGTCGGGACGCACGTGCACCCAGTTGGTTTCGGCGTAGGCGATGGCTTCCAGCGCGCCGGCCGGCAGGTTCGGGTAGCGCGCGTAGGCGCGACGGAAATACTCGGGATACGACGCGCGTTGCGCCTGCGCGAGCACCAGGGCGTTGGCCTTGTCCAGCTGCAGGCGTAGCGCGTCGAGTCGGGTGCTTTCGCTTGCGTCGGCCACGGACACGGTCAACAGCAACGAGCAGCCCAGGGCTGCGGCGAGAGAGTGAAGATGCATCGAACGATCTCCTTCGTACGCGGCCGCGATAAAGCCGCGCGGTTACAAGGCAAGCATGGATCCCGTGCGTTCATTGTCGTGAGCGAGGTGGCGCGTTACGTGATCCGTTACCGGAAACCGCGGTGAGATGACAGACCGATTTGTGCCCGCGTTTCCATATCCGAGGTTTGATCGCGGGGTGTGGTGCGATTCACGCGGATGAATGGAGCCGGGAATGGGGAATTGGGAATGGGGAATCGGAAAGCTTTGGAAACGGGACAACGAAAAAGGCGGCCAGTTGGCCGCCTTCCGGAGTCGATTCGATTGGTAGGGATTTGTCATCGCATTGCAACGGCGCCTGGCTACATCGGTTGCGATACAGACGGTTGTCGTTCGTCGCGCGAACCGATCGCCGACTTGGCCATGCAATGCAATCACGATCGGACTACCAGCTGTCCTCCAGCATCCGCGGCTTGCACGCCATGCGTCCGCCGATCACCAGGATCACCAGACAGGCGCCGAGCATCGCGAACGGCCATACCCAGCCATGGCTGAGTTCGTGCAGCCAGCCGAATGCGAGCGGGCCCAGGCAGCTGATGGTGTAACCCAGGCCCTGCATGAAACCCGACAGCGCGGCCGAACCGGCCGGCGAGCGCGTGCGCAGATTGATCAGGGTCAACGCCAGCGGGAAGGTGCTCGGACCCAGGCCGATCAGGCCGACCCAGACGTAGGTGCCGTGCATCGGCGCCAGCAGCAGGCCGGCGAAGCCGCCGAGGTAAGCCAACACGCACACCAGCACGATCGGAAACGGATTGGCCACCCGCACCGCCAGCGCCGGCATGCACAGCGCGCTGATCATGCCCAGGGTCGAGAACAGCGCGACCATGCTGCCGCCCAGCGCGGGGCTGCCGCCGGCTTCGATCAGCAGCTTGGGCAACCAGGTGAACATCGAATAGGTGATCAACGAGGTCATGCCGAACATCAGCGCCATGCCCCAGGCCACCGGCGAGCGCCACACGCGGCCGCGCGGCGCGCTGGCGGCGAGTTCGGGCGCGGCGTCGTCGCCATGCACGGCATTGTCGTGGGTGCGGGCGAGTTCGCGCGCCGGTTCGGAGCGGCCGCGCGCTTCCATCCACAGCACCGCCAGCCACGGCAGCGCGGCGGCGACCGCGACCAGCGACCACGAACCCAGCGACACGCGCCAGCCCGAGGCCTGCATCAACGGCACCGCCGCCAGCGCGGGCAGGATCGTGCCGAGTTGCAGCACCGTGATGTAGGCGGTGCTGACGGTGCCGACGCGATCGGCGAAATAGCGTTTGACCAGTGGCGGCAGCACCACGTTGCCGATGCCCATGCCGGCCAGGGCGAATGCGTTGGCGAGCAACAACTGCAGCGTATCGCCGACGAAGGCGCGCGCGAGCAGGCCCAGCGCGGCCATCGCCATCGCCAGCAGCGCCGCGCGTTCCAGGCCGATGCGATGGGCCAGCGCCGGGGTCGCCACGCCGAACAGCGCGAACGCGGCGGTCGGGACCATGCCGAACACGCCGGTCATGGTCGCGCCGAAATGAAATTCCCGGCCTAGCGCATCCAGCAGCGGGGTCAGCGAGGTGACCGCGGTGCGCAAGGTGAACGCCGACAGCACGATGCCGGCGAGCACCCAGGCGCGGCCCTGCCACAGCGGGCGGGCGAGGGACGAAGAGGCGGTGCTGACGCTCATGCGGTTACGGATTCGAAGGGGGAGGCGAGATACGCACGGACCGCGCGAGGCGAGGGCGTCGCGCGCAAGGGGCGGACCGATGGCGCCGCTGCGCGGATCGCGCGGGCTGATGGGGCCTGCACAGTGTGCGCAGTGCGCGGTGAAGGCGCCAGGGGCGGCGCGGCAACAGTCAGTTGCGGGAGCAAGAGGGCTATTGCGGCAAAGCCGAGGGGCGCAAGGATGGCCAGTTCGCCGCATGCCGCGCTTTGCTCGGCGTGGCTTTCACGCTGTAATCGCCGCGTGGGTGGGTTCCGCTTCATTTCGGCGGAGCTCAATATCCAGGGGCTTTATCGCAATATGGCTCTGAAGTCTCTGGATCCCCGCCTTTGCGGGGATGACGAGCAAAAGCAGGGGCTCGTGCCTATCCAAACCGCTCAGAACCCTCAAGCCGTCATTCCCGCGAAAGCGGGAATCCAGTGACTTCAAGCGTTCTCGCACGAAAGGCACTGGATTCCCGCTTTCGCGGGAATGACGAGCAAAACCGGCGACAGAGCATCTTGTCGGGCTCCGTCGCGGGAAATGAAAGCACAAAAAAAACGGCGGCCGTCGCGAACGATCGGCAGCCGCCCCATTGCCGGCCGGCGTGGTTACTCTGCGCCGATTTTTGTGATCTAGTCATCGCTCTTGGCGGGGTTTTTCGAAGCGCGCCAGCCCAGAGGACGAGATCGTCGCGACGGCCCGGGCCGGTTCGATCCCGCCCGATTCGGCATGATTCGGCCTGACTCGGCCCGATCGGGCGAGCGACCGGCGCCGCCCTGTATCGTGACGGCTTGACCAAACCATGCCGGCCCGCGGTCGCTCGATGCGGCCGTCAACGCACGGCCCGGAGACCACGAACGCGATGGATGCAGCACAGCCCAAGGACGACGACATCGATGCGACAGCGGACGCGCCACATGCGCTGGCGCCGTTGCCGTATCACCAGGCCCTGGTCGCGCATTTCAAGCGCACAGAACCCGAGGTCTGGGCCTGGGCCTCGTCGCTGAGCGTGCAAACCCAGCACGCCCAGGAACTGCGCACCGAACTGCTGCGCAAGACCTATCGGCTGACCGCCGGCTCGCATCCGCGCGTGCATGAACTCTGCGCCGAAGTGCTCGCGCGCCTGGGCATCGAAGCCAACGTCACCCTGTACCAGGCCGGCGACGGCGCGATGGGCGCGAGCCTGTGGTTCCTGCCCGGCGAGGCGCACGTGGTCCTGGCCGGCGCGGTACTCGAACGCCTCGACGAGATCGAACTGAGCGCGCTGCTCGGTCACGAACTCGCCCATTACAAACTGTGGACGCTCGACGGCGGCGATTATCACACCGCCCAACGCATCCTCGACCACTGCATGGCCGATCCGCAGGCCGCGAGCAGCCACGCCGAAAGCGCGCGCCGCTACAGCCTGCACACCGAGATCTTCGCCGACCGCGGCGCCGCGGTCGCGGCGCAGGCGGCGCTGCCGGCGGTCGCGATCCTGGTCAAGGTGCACACCGGGCTGGGCAATGTCGATCCGACCGCGTACCTGGGTCAGGCCGAAGAAGTCGAACGCGACGATCCGCGCCACAGCCGCGGCGAAACTCACCCGGAAGCGTATCTGCGCGCGCAGGCGGTCGATCGCTGGTGGCGCGGTGCGGCCGATACCGATACCTGGTTGCGCCGGCGCCTGCAGGGGCCGTTGTCGTTCGATCGGCTCGACTTGCTCGATCAGGTCGAGCTGCGTGCGCTGACCCGGCGCTTCATCGCCCGCTTGCTGACGATGCCGGCGCTGAATTCCGAAGCCGCGCAGCAGCAAGCGCGCGGTTATTTTCCCGATTGGGGTAGCGAGGAGCCCGCGGCCGACGACGAAGCGCTCGCGCCCGAGCGCATCGACGACAGCGTGCGCGGCTACCTGCACAGCGTGATGCTCGATTTCGCCTTGATCGACGCCGATCAGCGCGAGGCGGCATTGCTGGAAACCGCGCGTGTGGCCGCAAGCATGGGCAGCCGCGCTGAATTCCTGGCCGCGCTCAAGCGCGACGCCGGCCTGGGCAAGCGCGAACTCGACAAGCTGGTGCGCCGGCTCGATCAGGAGAGCGCGGCATGAATACGCCAACTGTTCCGCCCGAAGGCGCGATGCCCGCCGCGACCAGCGCGGTCCGCATCGACGGCGACACCCTGCGCGCGGTGATCGCGGCCCAGCGCGGCGCGGGCCTCGCGACCGACGACGTGCTGTTCCTGGCCTTGCCGCTGCTGCGCGCGGTCGCGCAACTGCATGCGCATGGCCGGGTCGCCGCGCTCAACGCCGACGACATCGTGTATGCCGCCGACACCGGCCTGGGCCTGCGCGCGCCTGAGGGCCGTTTGCCGACCCTCGATATCGAACACCTGCGCAAGGTCCAGCCGCCACCGGGATCGACCCTCAACATCGTCGGCGAACTGCGCGTCACCCAGGACGCCGCCCGCGGCAGCAGCCTGGAAAACCTGCACACCCAGCACGATCCGGCGCAGCCGATCGAACGCCCGGTGTACCTGCCGGGTTATCGCTGCTGGGAACTCGCACTCGGCCATCACGACGAAATCGGCGACATCTTCCAACTCGGGCAAGTGCTCGCCAGCCTCGCCTGCGGTCTGGATTTCGACGACACCGACGATCTGGACCTGTTCGCCGCGCAACGCCAGAACCTGTTCCGGATCAACCCGCGTCTGAACCCGGTGCTGGCCGCGATCATCGTCGAGATGACCGCGTTGAACCGGCACGAACGCGCAACCGATCTGGCCGAACTGGTGCAACGCCTGCAGACGTACCGCGACCAGCCGATGGGTCTGGATGTCGAACGCGTGTTGTCAGATGCGAAGGGCCACAGCCCGCGCCGCATCGCGGTGCTCTCGCACCTGCGCGATCGATTGTTCGATCTGTCGCGGCGCAATCGCCTGCTGCAATTCCGCGCGACCCAGGCCAGCGTCAACCTGACGATCGCGAGCGTGCCGATCGTGCTGCAACTGGGCAGCATCCGTCCCGAGCAGCTATGCACCTGGAGCGGCGAGTTCGCCAACGAGGTGATCGCCGGCAAACCGGTGAGCCTGCATCGCTGGCTGCGTTTCGACGATCAGCCGTACCTGCCGGCGGCGCTGGACCGCATCGCCCAGGAAACCCGCCGCGACCGCGCCGAGTTCGGTTTCAGCCATCTGCGTCTGGTCGTCGCCTTCCTGCGCTGGCATAACCTCAAGGAAGACCCCGAGCAGCGCTTCGTTTCGCCGCTGCTGTGGCTGCCGGTCGAACTGGTGCGCAAGAAGGGCGTGCGCGACCAGTACGTGATCCAGTGCGAGGACGGCGAGGCCGAATTCAACCCGGCCCTGCGCCATTACCTGCGCCAGCTCTACGACATCCAGTTGCCCGAAACCGTCGATCTGCAGAAGGTATCGATCGAATCGATCCATGCCGATCTGGCCGCGCAGATCCGCGCATCCGAGCCTGGCGTCGAACTGCGCCTGCAGAGCAAGCCGGCGATCGAACTGATCCGGCGCAAGGCGGTGCAGCGCCTGCAGCAATATCAGCGTCGCAGCGGCGGACGCATCAAGCCCGACGCGCAGCGTCCGGATTTCAGTTACGAACGCGAGGATTACCGTCCGCTCGGCCTGGCCCTGTTCCGCCAGCGCGTGCAGCCGAGCCCGTTGCCGCTGCGCGCCGCGGTCGGCGCCGCGCCCATCCCCGAGCCGCAGCGCATGAGCGCGAACAGCGAAGAGATCGAGCACACCACCTACGCGCTGCAGGACGACACCGGGCATGCCTATGCCTGGGACTTCGACCTGACCCAGGTCACCCTGGCCAATTTCAACTACAAGAAAATGTCGCTGGTGCGCGACTACGCGCAGTTGATCGAGGACGATCCGACCTCGGCCGACGCCGCGCGCGGCGGCTTCGACCGGATCTTCTCGATCGAGCCGCGCGAGGTCGATGTCGCGCCGCCGGCGCCGATCGCGCCGGACCAGCAATGGAACGTGGTCGCCAGCGACGCGACCCAGAACGCGGCGGTCGCGCTGGCGCGCGGCGGCCGCAGTTTCATCATCCAGGGCCCGCCGGGCACCGGCAAATCGCAGACCATCACCAACCTGATCGCCGATTACGCCGGACGCGGCCAGCGCGTGTTGTTCGTCTGCGAGAAGCGCGCCGCGCTCGATGTGGTGTTCCATCGTCTCAAGCAGGCCGGGCTGGACGAAATGTGCTGTCTGATCCACGACTCGCAGACCGACAAGAAAGCCTTCGTCCACGATCTGCGCGATTGCTACGAACGCTGGATCGCCCAGGCGCATCAGCACGACGCGTTGACCCAGGCGCGCGCGGCGGTGCACGAGGCGCTGGCCGCGCAGCTTGGCCAGATCGAGCGTTACGAAAACGGGATGGCCGCGATTCCACAGCGATTGGGCGCGAGCGTGCGCGCGCTGCTGCGGCGCGCGGCGGAGTTGCCTGCGCCGGTCGAACTGGGCGCGCGCGAACGCGAGCAACTGCCTGATTTCGCCTTGTGGGAGCGCGAACGCGGCGCGCGCGAAGGCCTGCAGGCCTTGCTGCGCGAACGCTACGGCAACGACCGGTTGGCTGCGCATCCGTTCGCGCGGCTGTCGGCGCGGCTGCTAGGCGGCGAGCGTGCTTACGCCGACACCGAGGCAATGCTTGCAGATTGCAATGAGCAGGTCGATCGGCTCGATGCGGCCTTCGATGACGACCGCAGCCTGCTGACACCGCAGACCACGCTCGCCGATGCAGCCACCCTGACCTCGATGGCGCACAAGCTCGACGACGCGCGTCTGGCGGCGCATCCGGACCTGCTCGATCCGGCCTCGGCCGCGAGCACTCAGTTGCGCCAGGACAGCGAAGCCTTCGAGCAACTCGAACGCCGTCGCGCCGAGGCCGGCAAGCACACCGTGTATTGGAAGGTGTCGTTCTCCGAGCAGGACACGCAAGCGGCGTTGGCGATCGCGCGCAGGGAAGAGCGGTCGCCGCTGCGTTGGCTCAAGCCATCGTGGTGGCGATTGCGCGGGACGATGGCGCGCAGCTACGACTTCAGCCAGCACGCGGTCCGACCCAGCCTGGTCCAGGTGCTGGAAGCGCAAGCCGCGCATCAACATGCCGCCAACGAATGCGTGGCGTTCGAAGAACAGATGCGCGCGCGTCTGGATACGCCGGCATTGAGCCCGTTTCTGCAGACCCTTCAGCTGTGGCGCAACGTCCTGCCGACCTCGCCGATCCTGCGTCGCCTGCACGAACACCTGCTGGCCACGCCCGACCCGGTCGCTTACGCGCAACGCGAAGCCGGTTTCGCCGCGGCCGCGGTGCGTCTGCAGGAAATCGCCCGGGCTTCGCTGGATCTGCCGGACACGCTGAGCCTGGGCGAGTTCGCCGAATGGACCCGCGACCTGCGCGAAAGCCTCGACGACTTGCCCGACGCGCTGCCGCCGCTGCGCGCGATGCACGCTGCCGGCGCGGCGTATGCGCGCGCCCTGCAGCAACTCGACCTCGCGCCGGCGCAACTGGATGGCGTGATCCTCGACGAGTCGCTGGCGCGGCTGCATCGCGAACAACCCGAACTGGCCCGCTTCGATGCGCGCGCCCTGGCCGACGCCGCGCAACGCGCCGCGCGCGCCGAACGCGAGCTGTTGCAGCGCAATGCCGGCGTGGTGCGCGCAACCTTGCATCGCCAGTTCCTCGAACGCGTGCGTCAGTCATCGCTGTCGGCGAGCCAGCTCGATGCCGACGGCAAGCTGTTCAAGAAGCGCTACGCCACCGGCCGGCGCGAACTCGAACACGAATTCGGCAAGAGCATGCGCTATCGCTCGATCCGCGAACTGGCCGGCGGCGACACCGGCCTGGTCGTCAACGACCTCAAGCCGATCTGGCTGATGAGCCCACTGTCGGTGTCCGACACCCTGCCGCTCAGCGCCGACCTGTTCGACGTGGTGATATTCGACGAAGCCAGCCAGATCCCGACCGAGGAGGCAGTGCCCGCCTTGAGCCGCGCGCCGCAGGTGGTGGTGGTCGGCGACGAAATGCAGTTGCCGCCGACCAGCTTCTTCTCCGCGGCCGGCGATGACGACGACAACGAGATCGTCGCCGAAGAGGACGGCGAACGCATCGCGATCAATCTCGACGCCGACAGCCTGCTCAACCAGGCCGCACGCAACCTGCCGGCGACCTTGCTGGCCTGGCATTACCGCAGCCGCCACGAAGCGCTGATCAGTTTTTCCAATGCCGCGTTCTACGACGGCCGCTTGATCACCATTCCCGATCGCGGCCTGGACACGCGCAGCGAACAGTCGCTGAGCCTGCGCGCGGCCGACGAGCAGGCGGCAATCACCGGCGTCGATGCCTTGCTTGCCCGGCCGCTGAGCCACCACCGGATCGAGGACGGCGTCTACGCGAACCGCTGCAATCTGGCCGAAGCGCGCTACATCGCCGGGCTGGTGCGCGAACTGCTGCGCCGCGACAGCGGCCTGAGCCTGGGCGTGGTCGCATTCTCCGAAGCGCAGCAGGGCGAGATCGAATCGGCGTTGGAGGCGCTGGCCGCGCAGGACGCCGACTTCGCCGCGCGCCTGGAGCGCGAATACTTGCGCGAAGACGAAGATCAGTTCAACGGCTTGTTCGTCAAGAACCTGGAGAACGTGCAGGGCGACGAACGCGACGTGATCCTGCTGAGCATCTGCTATGCGCCCGGCGCCGACGGCCGCATGCTGATGAACTTCGGCCCAATCAATCAGCGCGGCGGCGAGAAGCGGCTCAACGTGATCTTCAGCCGCGCGCGCCATCGCATGGCGGTGGTGACCACGATCCGCGCCGAGCAGATCACCAACACCCACAACGACGGCGCGGCTGCGTTGCGCGCGTTCCTCGCGTTCGCCGAAGCCAGCGCGCGCGGCGAGACCGAACGTTCGCAGAGCGTTCTGGGCGCCTTGAATCCCGGTGCCGAGCGCGCGTTCTCCAGCGTCGCGCGCGCCGACGCGGCGCGCTCGAGCCTGGCCAAGGCGTTGCGCGAGCGCGGTCACACGGTCCACGAGCATGTCGGCCGCTCGCAGTTCCGCTGCGACCTGGCCATCGTCGATCCGGCCGGCGAGGGCTATGCACTCGCGATTCTGCTCGATCCACCCGATGCCGCGGCGGCGGACGTGCGCGAACGCTACGTGTTCCGTCCCGGCATCTTGCGTGCGTTCGGCTGGCGGGTCATCGATCTGCCGGCCGCGGACTGGTTGCGCAATCCGCATGCGGCGATCGAACGTATCGAGGCGGCCTTGGCCGTCGAAGAGGCTAGCGATGACGTAGCGGTAGAAGCCGTGCAGTCGATCGAAGCGGTGGCCGAAGCTGCACCGCAGCCCGAACCGATCGCGGCCACGCCGGCATCCGCCGCGCCCGCCTTGCGCGAGTTCGTGTTGCAGCAGGGTGGTTCGCACAAATTCTGGCGGATCGGTCGTGTCGACGGCGAAATGACCGTGGTGTTCGGTCGCGTCGGCACGCGCGGCCAGACCCTGATCAAGAGTTTCGACACGCCCGAGCGCGCCGAACGCGAGATCGTCAAGCTGGTCGAGGAAAAGCTGCGCAAGGGCTATGTCGAAAGTCTTGCGTGATCGATCCGTCGGCCGCGGGAGGTGAGTGCATGGAACGCACCGATCCGCTGATGCGCCGCCGTCCGGCTTGATGCCGGCGGCGGCCGGCCGCATCGTGTGGATTCACACACAACGCCACGCGCGGAGCCGATCCATGAGCCAGTCCCCCGATTCGTCCACGCCGCGGATCAAGATCGATTTCGTCTCCGACGTGGTCTGCCCGTGGTGCGCGGTCGGCCTGAATTCGTTGGAGCAGGCCATCGCCCGGGTCGGCGACGCGGTCGAGGTCGAGCTGCATTTCCAGCCGTTCGAACTCAATCCGCAGATGGCGCCGGAAGGCGAGAACATCGATGAACACCTGGCGCACAAGTACGGCCTGGGCGCGCAGCAGCTGGCGCAAAACCGCGAAGCCTTGCGCGAACGCGGCGCCGCGGTCGGTTTCCAGTTCAACGCGCGTGATCGCATCTACAACACCTTCGACGCGCACCGCCTGCTGCATTGGGTCGCGGCCGAGGGCGCGGCGCAGGAACGCACGCTCAAGCACGCGCTGCTCAAGGCCTACTTCACCGATGGCCGCGACATCTCCCAACATGACGTACTCGCCGCCGTCGCGGGCGAAACCGGCCTCGACGCCGATCGCGCGCGTTCGCTGCTGGCCTCGGACGAATACGCCGACGCCGTGCGCGAGCAGGAGCGGTTCTATCAGAGCCAGGGCATCCGCGCGGTTCCGTCGGTGATCATCAACGACCGTCACCTGATCCAGGGCGGCCAGCCGGCCGAACAGTTCGAAGCGGCGATTCGGCAGATTGCCGGGTTGGCGCCGGCTGGGTGATTGCCTTGCTGGCAACGGCTGCTTGATGGCGATGGGAATCGAGAACTCGGAACTCGGAACTGAGGATTTCGGACTCGGAATCGAAATAGGGACTGGGATCGGATTGAGCCGGATCGAATCCGCTTTTGCTCGTCATCCCCGCGAAGGCGGGGATCCAGAGACTTCACAGTTATGCCTCGGTGAAGCCCTGGGTCCCCGCCTTCGCGGGGACGACAGCAAAAAGCCCAGCCGCACATCGAACAACATCCCACACGAATCATTACGTGGCTTCCGGGTTCTTTTGTGGGATGGAGGTACAGCCCCGCCCAAGATCGCCTCCGCTTTTGCTCGTCATCCCCGCGAAGGCGGGGATCCAGAGACTTCATAGTCATGCCTCGGTGAAGCCCTGGATCCCCGCCTTCGCGGGGACGACAGCAAGAACCAAACCTCACCTTGAACAACATCCCACGAATCATCGCGTGGCTCCCACGTTCTTTTGTGGGATGAAGCGTCAGCCCCGCCCAAGATCGCAGCACAACCCCACTGTGCCGCATCTGCTCGAACGCACCCACTGCCTTGTTAGCAACATCCGCGCTCCGTAGTATCCGCGGCGCGACCGAGGTCGGTCGTACCCCCTCTTTGCCAGCCACGCGCTTAGCCAGCCAGCCTACTTTTTAAGTCGCGGCACTGCCCGGACAAGTCGCCGTGCCACGTCCAGCCCGATCGCACCAATGCGTTGGCGACTGAGCCAACCGCGCAACCTGAAGCGTGATCGCGCCGCATTCGCACGGCCTCACTCTCGTCATCGATTTCCATCGCCGCACCAGCGTCGCATCCCCAAGTGACCTCGCTCCCAATCCCGACATCCACCGTCGCGGATCGGCGAATCTGTGCGCCATCGCGCCTTAGCATCAACGCCCCTGCAATACGGTTGCCACGAAGCACTTCGCATTCTTCGATCTTCCGCAACGCAAGGAGTGTTCGATGATCGGGTTCAGTAGCAGCTCACGCGCGCCCCGCGCCTGGCTCGCAATCGGCGGCCTCGCCGCCGCACTGTTCGCCAGCAATGGCTTCGCCGCCGGCTTGTCCGCGCAATCGCCGGCCGACCGCGCCGCGCTTGCCATGCGCTGGGCCCCGGTGCACTACCAGGACGTGGATCAAACCGGCAGTCACGCATTAGGCGGCGGCGCCGACTACATCACCCGCTACGACTTCGACGGCGACCTCGACGCGCGCAACAACTGGGATCGCGCCGGTCAATCCGCCTATCCACTCGCCGCGCACGCGTACTACTCGGTCGTGGAAACCAGCACCCACTGGTTCATCACCTACCTGTTCTTCCACCCGCGCGACTGGACCGATTCGTTCTTCGACACCGAACACGAGAACGACGCCGAGGGCGTGCTGTTCGCGATCGCCCGCGACGGTTCCACCTACGGCACCTTGAAAGCCGCGGTCACCGTCGCCCACACCGATTTCTTCTCCTACGTCCCGGCCGGCAGCAACTGGACCGGCAACGCCGAAAGCGTCGACGGCTCGCTGTCGTTCCTGACCTACCAAGGCGCCTCGCACCCGGTCACCGCGCAGGAAGCCAAAGGCCACGGCCTCAAAGCCTGGCCGGCCTACAACATCAACGGCGACGGCGTGATCTATTACCCCTCGCTGACCACCGCCGAAGTCCCGTCGAACCCCGACGACCGCGACGTCAAATACAAACTCATCGACATCTTCGAACCCGGAAGTATGTGGGACCAGCGCAACAACAGCTGGCTGTTCGCCGGCTACGGCAGCTTCGCTGGCGATAAGAGCGGCGGCTGCGGGAGTGGGGCGATTGGGTGTAGCACCAATGCGGCGAATGCGCCGTGGGGATGGGATGACGGTAACGATGGGCCGGGAAGGGGGATGTTGGCTGTCGATCCGGTGGGGTTGGTGACGACTTACTTCAGGATTCCTGAAGGCGTGAGTGCATCCTATAGCTACAACCCGTACCGGTAAGCCTCGGTATTGAAGTCATTCCTGTGCAGTCCAGGTGCGGATATGAGCTTGCTTCCGTGTCTGGACGGCGTTGTTTCGCGGTTTCAGCATCGTTCTTGGTTTTTCGCACAGTCGCCGAGACTCGCAAGTGTGAAAAAATTCTGGGAAGCTGGTGCTTGAGCGACGCATCAACGCCGGCCACCGGCGCTCGATGGTTCACTCATCGCCACCACACGACGTCGTAGACAGATTCGCCGGACGGAGACAAGTGTTATGGAAGGACTCGCTCAAGCAACGAAACCACGTTTCGTTCGATACCGTCTGCTTGTGGGGCTGCTGTTGGCGACTGCGACAAGCGTGGCTGGCGCGCAATTCTCAGACGCGGTCTATCAAGCTACTCGTTACACCACTGCCCAGGAGACTCAGAACTTTGGCACATTGGCCGAGGCCGAGGCTTACATCCGAACTGAACCGGCGGTGCCTCGCGGGAACGCGTTTCTTGAGCGTGTCGGTGAAACGATGTCGGGAGACAGTACCGTTTTCAGGTACGCGGTTCCGAGGAGGAAGTACGCGACATATCTGGGTGACTTCTATGATGGGCACGCAACCGGCAATGCTACTGATTGCTCTGGCTTGAAATGCGAATCGGAGGAAGAGATGGTCGCGGCCAGCCTGCGCGCATCTCCATTGAGCAACAATTACACGGCGACCCTGCAAGGCGAGTATTTTTCCCTTCCTCCCAAAGGTTGGATCTCGGAAAACGGCAAAGTCAAAATAATGATGAATCGGACCGGGTTTGATGGAGTTCCGGTCCCGAACCCGCGAAGCGTCATTGCCACCAGCATCGCCACTGGTTCGTCTTATACCTACCCAATAAATCGGGCTGACTTCTATAAATGCCCTGCGCTATTTCATGTTGCGAGCGATCCGACAGCCAGCCAAAAAGGCTCGGCATGGCCTCTGGTTTGCGCGAATGGCGCGACCGCGACTATTAGAAGAATTTCAGGGCAAAAAACGGTGGTGAAGGGCATCTGTACCGATAATGGCAATCCCTGCGCCGCCGATACCGGTAATAAGGCCTATGCGGAGAATGATTTTTCCTGGGACGGCTACCAGTTTAGTCGCAGTTACAATTCAGTCGCCGACTTTTCACTGCTTTCAGGTCTTGGCGATAATTGGTCTCATTCTTTCTCGGAACGCTTGGCGTTGCCTAGCGTGGACAAGGCGGCCTATCTGATCCGGGCGGACGGTTATGTCGAAGACTTCACTGAGATCGGAACCGGGTCTGGCATTTACCGTCCTTCCGCGAGCCTGAATGTGGTGCTGCGCAAGGAAGCCAATCAGGCCGTGATTGACTCCAAGGGCGCCTGGGAGCTGATCCGACCCGACGGAACTCATTCTTGGTTCGGGGGCAATGGTCGATTGCTGCGCTGGGAACATGGCGCGCGCTTTTTGGAGTTCAAATACTGCGGCGGTACCACGTTGGGGCTCGAACAGTGTTTGTCGCCGGATAACCTGATCAAGGTGCTCAGCTCGAGCGGACGTAGTCTTGCCTTGGAGTATGGTGAAGTGCCTACTGGCTCGGGGAATCTGCCCAGGGCTCAACTTCTGCGTATCAAGTCAGATAGCGAAATCCTTCTCGAATATGCCTACGACGGGCAGGGACGTTTGATAAACGCGCGTCATGGCGGCGCAAACGGTGACGGGCGACAGTACGTCTATGCAGAAACCGACTTGCTTTGCCGCGACTGGCAGGCGAACCCGATCGCGTCGTGCGATCCGGCGAACTTTCCTAACCATCTGACTGGTGTGATTGGCGAGGATGGCGCCCGCTTCGCGACCTATACCTACGACGAGAAAGGTCGGGCGACCAGCAGTGAACACGCAGGCGCCACAGGCCGGGTGACACTCGAATACATATCCCCCACCAGCGTCAAGGTCACTTTGCCGACGGGAGCGATCAAGGCATACACCTTCAATACCGAGGTCTTCAAGAGGCCGCTGCAGTCCACGGTAATTGATGCGGTCGATAATTCTATGCAGACGACGTCTGTGGGATATGCATCGGGCAGGTTGTCACATCGCATATCGCCGAATGGCAGCAGAACCAGCTACAGCTATGATGGACTGCATGAGATTTCGCGGACTGAAGGTCTTTCGTCAACAGGAGCCGTGACCACGTACTCGCGTACGACTCAGACAGATTGGAGTTCGACGGCTCATCAGCCGATAGAGCGCCGCGTTCTTGACAGCACGGGCACATTAGTAGCGAAGTCCAAACAGACTTATAACGGCCGCGGTCAAATGTTGACTGCCACTCAGGTGGATGTCTCGAGCGGAGCCGAACGAATCAGCGCGAATACTTACTGTGAAGCAGCCGATGTAGGCAGCGCGGGCTGCCCACTGGTGGGATTGCTTAAGAAAACCGACGGCGCACGCACAGATACCAACGATTTAACGACGTACGCCTACTACGATCAGGACGATCCAGCGTGCGCGACGGCGCCGTCGTTGTGTGCCTACCGCAAGGGTGATCTTTGGAAAGCCTCCAACGCACTCGGTCAAGTGACCGAAACCCTGCGTTATGACGCGGCGGGCCGTGCGCTAATGGTCATGGATGCCAATGGGGTGGTGACCGAGTACGAATATCACCCTCGAGGATGGCTCACAGCCACCAAGATGCGCGGCTCCAACGACGGTTCGGAAACCGACGATGTGATCACCCGCTATGAGTACGACTTGTTCGGACAGGTCAAGAAAGTCATCCAGCCCGATGGCGCCTTCATCCGCTACGAGTACGACGCGGCGCACCGTCTGACCGACATCTACGACAACGCCGGCAACCGCATCCACTACACCCTCGACGCCGCCGGCGCGCGGACCAAGGAAGACACCCGCGACAGCAGCGGCGCGCTGAAGCGCACGTTGTCGCAGATCTACAACCAGCTCGGTCAGCTGAAAACCGCCAAGACGGCCTACGATCACCCGACCGGCTTCACCTACGACGCCAGCGGCAATGGCGATGTCACCACCGATGCCCTCGGCCGTAAGGTCGACAACGATTACGATCCGCTCAATCGTCTGGCCAAGACCTTGCAGGACGTCGGCGGCATCAACGCCAAGACCGAGTTCAAGTACGACGCGCTGGATCGCCTGACCAAGGTCACCGATCCGAAGAATCTCGACACCACGTATGCCTACAACGGCTTCGGCGATCAGGTGCAGCTGACCAGTCCCGACACCGGCGTGTCGACCTATACCTACGACAGCGCCGGCAATCGCAAGACCGAAACCGACGCGCGCAACATCACGCGCACCTACAGCTACGACGCGCTCAACCGCCCGACCGCTGTCGCATACCCGACCACCAGCCTCAACGTGGGTTACGAGTACGACGCAGTGCCCACCGTTTGCGCCGCGGGCGAGACCTTCGCCAAGGGCCGCTTGTCGCTGATGACCGATGCGAGCGGCAGCACCCAGTACTGCTACGACCGCTTCGGCCGCACGGTCCGCAAGGTGCAGACCACCAACGGCAAAGTGTTCGTGGTGCGCTATGCGTACACACTGGCGGGGCAGCTGAGCAGCCTGACCTATCCAGACGGCGCGGTCGTGACCTATCAGCGCGATGCGCAGGGCCGCATCAGCCAGATCGACACCAAGCGCGCGGTTGCGGGCGCG
Source organism: Lysobacter sp. Soil_N_51 (assembly GCF_057655755.1). Classification (NCBI taxonomy): domain Bacteria; kingdom Pseudomonadati; phylum Pseudomonadota; class Gammaproteobacteria; order Lysobacterales; family Lysobacteraceae; genus Lysobacter; species Lysobacter sp. Soil_N_51. The sequence continues at coordinate 308,343 of NZ_JBDGLR010000002.1, forward strand.
GCGACCGAAGTGTTGTTGAGTCAGGCCACGTATCACCCGTTCGGCCCGACCGCGGGCTGGACCTATGGCAACGGTCGTACCTTCGCGCGTCCGGTCGATCTGGATTACCGCACCACGGCCGTCATCGATCCGTCCGCCGGTGGTCTATCGGTCGGTTTTGGCTTCGATGCGGTCGGCAATATTGACAAGCTCACGCCCGCAGGTGCGACGAATGCGCTGTTGACCTTCAGCTACGACGCGCTGAATCGATTGACCGCATTGCGCGATGGGCCGACCAATACGGCGATCGAGGCGTATACCTATGACGCCACCGGTAACCGCCAGAGCGTCACCACGGCTAGCGGCACCAAGACGTATACGTATCCGACCGACAGCCATCGTCTGGCTCAGGCTGGTGCGGATAGTCCGCGTAGTTACGACGCGAGTGGCAATTCCATCCAGATCGGTGGGAACAGCTTTGTTTATAACGATGCCGGTCGTAGTAGCGAACTCAAGCAAGGGGTCACCCTCGTTCAGACCTACGTCTATAACGGTAAGGGTGAGCAGGTTCGCAAATACACCGCGGCCAATGATCGCTACACGGTCTATGACGAAACCGGCCATTGGCTGGGTGATTACGATGGAAGCGGCAACGCGATTCAGCAGGCGATCTGGATGGATGGTCTGCCAGTTGGGCTATGGGCGGGTCATGCCACTCAGCAGGCGTTGCATTACATCGAGCCGGATCACCTTGGTACGCCAAGAGTGGTGATCGATCCAATTCGTGATCTGGCAGTTTGGAATTGGGATTTGAAGGGCGAGTTATTTGGTGCGACTTTGCCAAATCAAGATCCAGATCAAGATAGTAATATTTTCACGATGGCCATGCGGTTTTACGGGCAGCGTTTTGATGAAATAAGTGGTCTGAGTTACAACTATGCCCGAGATTATGACGCCTCAGTTGGTAGATATGTTCAAAGCGATCCTGTGGGGTTGAATGGGGGGCGTTCAACCTATGCTTATGTTGATAGTTCTCCGCTATCAGGATTCGATCCTTATGGATTAGCAAAATGGACTGGCGCTATGGCTTTGACATTTGTGTCCGTGAAGACCGGCGGGGCAACCAAGAATTTGAATTTTGGTGTTCATTTCGCGTCTATCTCACTTGTAAGTGACTGTATTAGAGGCCAGAAGTGGGTCGTTCATATATCTGAGTTTGGTAGCGGTATAGCTCCAGGTAAGGGCATAACAAAGAGAGGAAGTGTGAGTACGATGACGATTTCCATGGATGATGGAAATCCATTTGGAGCTAGTCCATATGCTTTTAACGGCCCATTTACTTATTATGGAGCTGGGACGAAGTTCTATAGCTTCTTGGCGACACTGGCGATTGGCGATGCTTATGGTAGTGCTGAAGGATGGGGGGCGAGCTCCGATTATTTTGGTGCATGGATGCTTACTGGGTCTGCGACCGTGACTAACGCGCAACCCGTTTTGTGTGAAGAATGCGAAAGGTAATTCTTTTCGCAGTAATGATTTGGACTGCGGGCGCTGTGGCTTGCTTTATAGGGCTGAATTTTTGTTATGCAAGTTTGCGCACGAGTGCCTCGTTCGAGGCCAATTTTGTACATATTGGGGTCGGGCTACTGGGAGAAATTTCGCATATATTTGCTTGTTTACTATTGATCAGATTTATGTGGGTCAAGCCTGGTAGATTGCAAGGTGATTTTTTGTTTTATTTTTTTCTATTCTTGTTTGTGTCGGCTCTGAGTCCACTCGCAGTTCGCCATGGTTTTTTGCGGGGCGGGGAAGAAAAGCCAATCTTTTACTCCGACCCTTGCTTGGATTGTGTGGTCATCAATTTTTTCGACGGTGGCAATTTGCGATAAAGCGAAACCGGGATCAGAGTAGACTTTCGGAGAAGTCCACTTTGACAGCTATTTGTACTGTTCGCTTGAAACAATTCTGGAAAGAGGGCGATGCGCCACGAAAGAATAGTCAGAGGCGCGGCTGGTATGGCAATCGTAGTCGCACTTTGCTATGCGCTGAGTCTGGTGGTATCGGCTCATTACGAAAAAACCAATCGGCCAATCGTTGAGTCGGCGCGAGCGCAATTTTTGAGCATTCCTTTTGCCGCCGGCGATTGGGGTGTGGGCGGCATATCGGTCATCAACCATGATGGGCCGATCGGAGTAAGTCGAAGCGTGTCTTCGTCGCGGTCCGCCGATCAGATCATTGGCTATTACAAGGTCGCGTTGGAATCCATGGGATGGAAGGTCGTTCAGTTCCATCGTTCCGGACAGCGCAGACAGCAGTTAACGTTGTGCAGGGGTGGCGCTTCTTCAGATTTGGCGACAATGCCGTTCTATGAAAAGACTGACTATTCAATTTCACTGGCGCTCTATTCTTCGGGGACTGTTTCCGACCCCTGCGGTATGGTGCGCTGAGAAAATTTTGGTCTGCGAGTGTATTTCGTCGCCGTATGAGCGAAATGTATTTCTGTCCGATACGGGATTAGATCTACGGGGGAACTGATCACGCAGTTCCGTCGCTTCAGCGCCCTGTGAGGGATGTTTCAAATCATTATGCTCTGTCGCATTAAGGAGATTTGATCTCCTGGCGCACTGCTTGCTTGGAAATTCCGTCTTGCCGGAACCCAAGCAATGAGCGACGACGACCGGATCGATCTGAACAAAGTGGCCGCTTCCATGAGTGGCTTGCTGGTCGTGCTCTGGGTTTTTATCGGGCAGTCGGGTCCAGGCGGCAGTTTGCGTATCGATTGCCGTCGGATTCGTAGTGGCGATCAAACGCCTCAAGCGTAAGAAGTCGACAGTACCGACTACGGAAACTATGAACTAGGAGATAGAAGCGCGTGCGGCCGAGGCTTCGTGAGCGCAAGCAGACGGCGTCCGAGCGCTACGTCTTGGCGCGCGGACCGCTACCTCTGCAGCACCCATAGCAAGCCCTGGCTTTGCCCAATCAGCCCTCTCAATGCTGCCCCGCAACAAAAAACCCAACACAATCAAGCACAAACCCCCAAACCCCGCCCAGGCAACCCCTCAGGCCCGCTTGACCGCGCCCATCCAAAAAAAGAGAATGATCGTTCATTCTATGATGTGGCCGCGGTCTGTCTGACCGCAACAACGACCTGAGGCTCCCCCATGCCGTCGCGCAAGTCTATGTCCCGTAACGCTTTTTCCGGCGTGCCCGCTGCTGTTTCCGTGGCTGTCCTGACCCTCGCCCTCGCGGCCTGCGGCAAGGGCGGCGATCAACAAGGTGGGCCTGGCGGCCCCGGCGGTCAGAAGGGGCAGGTCACCGTGGTGACCCTCAAGCCCGAGACCGTCACCCTGACCCGCGAGTTGCCGGGGCGCACCAGCGCGTCGCTGATCGCCGAGGTGCGGCCGCAGGTCAACGGCATCGTCGAGAAGCGATTGTTCACCGAGGGCGGTCTGGTCAAGGCCGGGCAGCCGCTGTATCAGCTCGACGACAAGACCTATGCCGCCGATCTGGAAACCGCCAAGGCCACTCTGGCGCGCGGCGAAGCGGCGTTGAATTCGGCGCGCTTGAATGCGCGGCGTTCCAGCGATCTGGTCAAGATCGACGCGGTCAGCAAGCAGGACGACGAAACCGCGGTCGCCACGCTCAAGCAGAGCCAGGCCGATGTGTCCTCGGGCCGCGCGGCGGTGCAGAGCGCGAGTGTGATTCTCGGCCGCGCGCGCATCACTTCGCCGATCAGCGGCCGTATCGGTAAATCCGCGGTGACGCAGGGCGCCTTGGTCACGGCCAATCAGGCCGATGCGCTGGCGGTGGTGCAGCAGCTCGATCCGGTGCATGTCGACATCAGCCAGTCCAGCGCCGAACTGCTCGCGCTGCGCAAGCAGATCGCCGCCGGCACGCTGACCGAAGCGGTCACGCCGGTGACGATCCTGCTCGAAGACGGCAGCAAGTACCCGCTGGAAGGCAAGCTCGCGTTCTCCGAAGTCACCGTCGACGAAGGCACCGGCAGCTTCCTGCTGCGCGTGGTGGTGCCGAACCCCGACAACATCCTGATGCCCGGCATGTACGTGCGCGCGCAGGTCGGCACCGGCGTGCGTCAGAACGCGCTGCTGGTTCCGCAGCAGGGCATCTCGCGCGATCCCAAGGGCGCGGCGACCGCGATGGTCGTCAACGCCAAGGGCGAAGTCGAGCCGCGCGAAGTGCAGGTCAGTCAGGCGATCGGCGACAAGTGGCTGGTCGAGGGCGGTCTGAAGGCCGGCGACAAGGTGATCGTCGAGGGCCTGCAGAAGATCGGCCCCGGCATGCCGGTCGACGCGACCGAGAAGGGCGCGGCACCGGCCAAGCCGGCCGCGGCTCCCGCCGCCGCGCCGAAGCAGTAATCGGAGAAATTCATGGCACGGTTCTTTATCGATCGCCCGATCTTTGCCTGGGTCCTGGCGATCATCATCATGCTCGGTGGCGCGATCGCGATCACCCAGCTGCCGATCTCGCAGTACCCGACCATCGCGCCGCCGACCGTATCGGTGAACGCGTCCTACCCCGGCGCTTCCGCGAAAGCCGTCGAAAACTCGGTGACCCAGATCATCGAGCAGAACATGAAGGGCATCGACGGCCTGATGTACATGTCGGCGACCAGCTCGTCCGACGGTCAGTCCGGCGTCACCCTGACGTTTGAAAGCGGTACCGACCCCGACATCGCCCAGGTCCAGGTGCAGAACAAACTGCAACTGGCCACCCCACTGCTGCCGCAGATCGTGCAGCAGCAAGGCGTAAGCGTGTCGAAGGCCAACTCGGCGTTCCTGCAGGTCATCGGCTTCGTGTCCGAGGACGGCAGCATGACCGGCGCCGACATCGCCGACTACGTCGCCGCCAACCTGGTCGATCCGCTCGCCCGCGTCGACGGCGTCGGCAGCACTCAGCTGTTCGGCACCAAGTACGCGATGCGGATCTGGCTCGACCCGGACAAGCTCAACACCTACAAGCTGACCCCGACCGACATCATCAACGCCCTGCGCGCGCAGAACGCACAGGTCGCGGTCGGTCAGCTCGGCGGCACCCCGTCGGTGAAGGGCCAGCAGCTCAACGCGACCATCACCGCGCAGGATCGCCTGCAGACCGCCGACCAGTTCAAGAACATCGTCGTGCGCGCCAATTCCAGCGGTGCGATCCTCAAGCTGTCCGACGTGGCGCGCGTTGAACTGGGCCAGGAGGACTACACCACCATCGCCCGCTTCAACGGCAAGCCCGCGACCGGTATCGCGATCTCGCTGGCGACCGGCGCCAACGCGCTGGCCACCGCGCAGGCGGTGCAGGCCGAACTCGAGCAGCTCAAGCCCTCGTTCCCGAAGGGCCTCAAGGCGGTGACGCCGTTCGACACCACGCCGTTCGTGCGCGTGGCGATCGAGGAAGTGATCAAGACCCTGCTCGAAGCGATCGTGCTGGTGTTCCTGGTGATGTACCTGTTCCTGCAGAACTTCCGCGCCACCTTGATCCCGACGATCGCGGTGCCGGTGGTGTTGCTGGGCACGTTCGGCCTGCTCGCGCTGTTCGGTTACTCGGTCAACATGCTGACCATGTTCGCGGTGGTGCTGGCGATCGGCCTGCTGGTCGACGACGCCATCGTCGTGGTCGAAAACGTCGAACGCGTGATGAGCGAAGAAGGGCTGTCGCCGGTCGAGGCCACGCGCAAGTCGATGGACCAGATCACCGGCGCGCTGGTCGGCATCGGCCTGGTGCTGTCGGCGGTGTTCGTGCCGATGGCCTTCCTCGGCGGCGCGACCGGCGTGATCTACCGCCAGTTCTCGGTCACCATCGTCTCGGCCATGGCCTTGTCGGTGCTGGTCGCGATCGTGCTGACCCCGGCGCTGTGCGCGACCATGCTCAAGCCGATCGAGAAGGGCCATCACGCGTCCGACAAGGGCTTCTTCGGCTGGTTCAACGACAAGTTCGACCGCGGCAACAAGAAGTACCAGGGCGTGGTGCGCGGCATCGTCACCCGTACCGGCCGCTTCATGATCGTGTTCGCGGCGATGGCGGCGTTGATGGCGGTGTTGTTCCTGCGCCTGCCGTCCTCGTTCCTGCCGCAGGAAGATCAAGGCTTCCTGTTCACCATCGTGCAGGCTCCGGTCGGCGCGACCCAGGAACGCACCGGCGAAGTGCTCAAGAAGGTCGAAGACCAGTTCCTCGCCGACAAGGCGGTGGATTCGCTGTTCACCGTGCAGGGCTTCAGCTTCGCCGGTAACGGCCAGAACGCGGGCATGGCGTTCTCGCAGCTCAAGCCGTGGGAAGAGCGCGCCACCACCTGGGGCGATCGCTGGCGCTGGATCACCAGCTTCGGCAAGACGCCGATGCCGGACAACAGCGTCAACGGCGTCGTCGGCCGGGCGATGGGCAGCTTCATGCAGATCAAGGACGCGTTCGTGTTCGCGCTGGCGCCGCCGGCGGTGTTCGAACTGGGCAACTCCAACGGCTTCGTGTTCTACCTCAAGGACAACGCCGGGCTCGGTCACGATGCCTTGGTCGCCGCGCGCAACCAGTTCCTCGGCATGGCCGGCAAGAACGAGTCGATGCAGAACGTTCGTCCCAACGGCATGGAAGACACGCCGCAGTTCCGCGTCGACGTCGACAATCAGAAGGCTTCGGCATTGGGCCTGAGCATCGCCGACATCAACTCGACCCTGCAGGCGGCCTGGGGCGGCCAGTACATCGACGACTTCGTCGATCGCGGCCGGGTCAAGCGCGTCTACATCCAGGCCGATGCGCCTTTCCGCATGGCGCCGACCGACTTCAACCGTTGGTACGTGCGCAACGACAAGGGCGAGATGGTGCCGTTCTCGGCGTTCGCCACCACCCGTTGGGAATTCGGTTCGCCGCGTCTTGAGCGTTACAACGGCGTCTCGGCGCTGGAAATCAACGGCGAAGCCAAGCCGGGCGTGAGCTCGGGCCAGGCCATGGAAGAAGTAGAAAAGCTGGTGGCGCAGTTGCCGCCGGGCATCGGTCTGGAATGGACCGGTCTTTCCTACCAGGAGCGCCAGGCCGGCGCGCAGACGCCGCTGCTGTACACGCTGTCGCTGCTGATCGTGTTCCTGTGTCTGGCCGCGATGTACGAAAGCTGGGCGATCCCGACCTCGGTGCTGTTGATCGCGCCGATGGGCATCCTCGGCACGGTGTTGGCGACGTGGATGCGCGGCATGGAGCGCGACGTCTACTTCCAGGTGGCGATGCTCACCACCGTGGGTCTATCGAGTAAAAACGCGATCCTGATCGTCGAGTTCGCCAAGGAGAACCTGGAAAAGGGCATGACCCTGATCGAGGGCACGCTGGCCGCGGTTCGCGACCGCCTGCGCCCGATCATCATGACCTCGCTGGCCTTCGGCCTGGGCGTGTTGCCGCTGGCGCTGGCGAGCGGCGCGGGTTCCGGCGCGCAGCGCGCGATCGGTACCGGCGTGCTCGGCGGCATGGTGGTGGGTACGTTCCTGGGCATCTTCTTCGTCCCGCTGTTCTTCGTGGTCGTGGAGAAACTGTTCGTCAGGAAAAAGCACGCGCCCTCGCAGCAGGGTCCGGCAGGAGCGCAGAGCCATGAGTAAGTTTTCGATTCACGCCCTGGCGCTGGCGATCACGCTGGCGACCACCGGTTGCCTGAGCCTGGCGCCGAAGGTGCCGGCCGCCGATGCGGCGATTCCGGGCGAATGGCCGTTGCCGCCGACCACCCAGGCTTTCACCGGCGCGATGCCGGCGGCGGACGGCTCGCAGCCGGCCGCGGCCGGCACGGTCGCCGACATCGGCTGGCGCGATTTCTTCGCCGACCAGAATCTGGAAACGCTGATCGGCCGCGCGCTGGAGAACAACCGCGATCTGCGCGTGGCCGTGCTCAACGTCGAGAAGGCGCGCGCGCAGTACCGCATCCAGCGCGCGGACCGCGTTCCGGGTGTCAGCGCGATCGGCCAGTTGCAGCGCAGCGGCGGCGACAATCAGCCGGTCACCGATGCCTACACCGCCGGTCTGGGCATCACCAACTTCGAACTGGATCTGTTCGGTCGCGTGCGCAGCCTGAGCCAGTCGGCTTTGCAGCGTTACTTCGCCGAAGAAGAAGCGCGTCGCAGCGCCCAGCTGAGCCTGATCGGCGAGGTAGCCAATGCGTACCTCACCCTGGCCGCCGATCGCGAACTGTTGTCGGTGTCGGAAGCGACCTTGAAGAATCAGCAGGCGGCCTACGACCTGACCGAAAAGCGTCGCGAACTGGGCGCGGTCTCGGGCCTGGAAGTGAGCCAGGCGCGGACTCAGGTCGAGCAGGCGCGCGCCGATGCGGCGCGTTATGCCGGGCAGGTGGCGCAGGACATCAACGCGCTCAATCTGCTGGTCGGCGAACCGGTCGATCCGGCGTTGTTGCCCCAGCGTCTGACCGATGAAGTCAGCGGCGTAGGCGCATTGCCGTCCGGACTGCCGTCGGAAGTGCTGCTGCGTCGTCCCGACGTGCTGCAGGCCGAGCACAACCTGCTCGCGGCCAACGCCAACATCGGCGCCGCGCGCGCCGCGTTCTTCCCGTCGATCAGCCTGACCGGTCTGTTCGGCAGCGCCAGCACCGAACTGTCGGGCTTGTTCGATTCGAACACGCGCGCCTGGTCGGTCAATCCGGTGATCAATATTCCGATCTTCCAGGGCGGCAAGCTGCGCGCGGGGCTGGCCTCGGCGAAGGCCGACCAGCAGATCGCGTTGGCGCAGTACGAAAAGGCGATCCAGTCGGGTTTCCGCGATGTCGCCGATGCGTTGGCGCTGACCAAGACCCTGGCCGAACAGCGGCAGGCGCAGGAAGCGCTGGTCGAAGCGGCTTCGCGCGCCGATCAGCTTTCGACCGCGCGTTACAAGGCCGGCCGCGACAGCTACCTCAATCAGCTCGATGCGCAGCGCACGCTGTACGCCGCGCAACAGGGACTGGTGACCACGCGCCTGAGCGAGCAGGTCAATCGGGTGACGCTCTACAAAGTCCTTGGAGGTGGCTGGAACGAGCGCAGCCAATGAACACCGCGGGCAAGCCCACCGCCAAGGCCGAGGCGCGCGCGCAGGCTCAGCGCGAGCGCATCCTGGTCGCGGCGCAGAAATGCTTCGTCGTGCATGGCTTCCATGCCGCGAGCATGGCCAACATCGCCGATACGGCCGGCATGAGCGCCGGCCTGATCTACCGCTATTTCAAGGGTAAGAACGACATCATCCTGGCCATCATCGAGCGCCAGCTCGAAGAGGCCAGGGCCGATGTGGCCAAGCTGCACGCGACCAGCGATCTGGTCGCAGGCATCGCCGAAGTGTTCCAGCAATGGCAGGCGAACGATCCCAACATCACCAGCGCGGCCTTGTTTCTGGAACTGACCGCCGAGGCCACGCGCGATCCCGAAATCGCCGCGGCCACGCACGCGTCCGACAAGGTGTTCCGCGCCGATCTGGCGGCGTGGTTCGAGCGCAGTTCCAAGGACGGCGGCCTGGGCGTGCCGAAGCAGGAAGTCGACACCCGCGTGTTGATGCTGCAATGCCTGATCGAAGGTCTGGCGATGCGCGCGATCTCGCAGCCGGACTTGAGCGTGGAGCAGGTGAAGACCGCGCTGGAGCGGTTTCTGCCGAGTCTGTTGTCGGCTCAGGTTTGAGGCGCGGCGATCGGGCGGGGTAGGAATCGGGAATCGGTTTTAGATTCGCTGGGAAGTAATAGTTCACGAAAGAGGCCGCCTTGCGCGGCCTTTTTGTTGCGTGTGACTTCGCTTCAATCATCGCGGCCGTCGCTGTTGCCCCCTTTGACAAAGGGGGCGAACGGCCGCGAAGCGGACGTGGGGGATTTGCTTTTGCTTTCGCCGACGTGCGAAGGCGGGAACCTCGCGACTCCTATCCGAAGCGACGCTCGAGCTGCCGAAGCGCGGAGACACACGCCCCCATCGATCTCAACCCTGCAACCGCTTGGCCGCCTCACCCACCGTCCGCAGCGCCGACTCGATCGTCTTGTCCCACACATGCCCGCACCCAAGCCGCACATGATGGGTGTAATCGCCGCGGTTGGAGAACAGATGCCCCGGCAGAATGCCCACGCCCTTGGCCAGCGCGGCTTCGAACAAGGCTTGCCCATCGATTTCGGGCGGCAGTTCAACCCACAAGGTCATGCCGCCGGCCGGTTCCGATACGCAACTGCCCTCGGGCCAATGATCGAGCACCGCCTGCCGATACGCCTGCGCGTTGCCGGCCAGCGCGCGACGCAGCCGGCGCAGGCCGCGCTCGATGTCGTGGCGGGCGAGGAAATCGATCAAGGCCATCTGCGGCAGAGTCGCCGTGGCCACGGTCGAAAAACTCTTGGTGCGAAGCAATTCCGAACGGCGTCGTCCGCCGAGCATCCAACCTACGCGAAGGCCAGGTGCGAGCGTCTTGGAATAGGAACTGCAAGTGACCACGTGCTCGCCGTCGTCATAACGACGCAACGGCGGCGGGCGCTCGCCCGAGTACGCCAGTTCGCCGTACAGATCGTCTTCGATCACCACGGTGCCGTGCGCGGCGCAGGCGGCGACGATCTCGCGCTTGGCATCGTCGCAGGTCAGGCTGCCGAGCGGGTTGTTGAAACTCGGCACCAGCAGCGCCGCGCGCACCGCGTGGCGTTCGAGCAATTCGCGCAGTTGCGCCGGGTCGATGCCGCGGCCCGGGTGGTTCGGCAGTTCCAGCACGCGCAGGCCGTGCGCGGCCACCGCTTGCAGCAGGCCGTGGTAGGTCGGGGTTTCCAGGATCACGATGTCGCCGGGGCGGGTCACGGTGCGCAGGGTCAGGCTGATCGCCTCCATCGCGCCTGCGGTGATGATGACTTCGTCCGGATCGATCTCGGCGCCGCATTGCGCGTAGCGTTCGGCGATGCGTTCGCGCAGTTGCGGCAGTCCTTGCGCAACGGTGTAGCTGAGCGCGGTTTCGGGATCGCGGCGCATCGCGCGCGCGACCGAGGCGGCCAGCGCGGCGGTCGGCAGCAGCGAGGAGGCCGGGGTCGCGGTATGCAGTGGGACCAGATCGCGTCGCGACTGCACGTCGAGCACGCCGAGCAAGGCCGGGTTGCGTACCGGCATCGGCGTGCGCGACAGATGGCGCGCGCGCGATCCGCGCGGCGGTGCGGTCGCCGCGGCGCGCACGTAATAACCTGAGCGAGGCCGTGCCTCGATCAGACCCTCGCGTTCGAGTTGCTGATAGGCCTCGACCGCGGTCGCCAGACTGATGCGCTGATCGCGCCCGAGCCGGCGCAGCGAGGGCAGGCGCTCGCCCGCGCGCAGCACGCCGCGCTGGATCTGGCGGCGCATGCGATCGGCGAGGCGTTCGTAGAGCAGGTCGTGGGTCATGGCGCGCTTTGGTGTGATCGAAAACCGGCGATTGAGAGCCGAGGATGGAAAGCCCCTCTCCCGCCTGCGGCGACCGAAGGAAGTGCAGAGCTGAGAGGGGTTGGGGTGAGGGGGCCGGCGCAGCGATGCAGCTGCGATCCGAGCCGGCGTCGAACAGATGCGATGCGGCGACGCTGGTTTGACCTCGATCTTGTTGCCCTCACCCTAACCCTCTCAGCTCTGCACTTCCTTCGGTCGCCGCAAGCGGGAGAGGGGACTGTCCGGTGTCCAGGCACGACGAAACTGTACCGGTCAAAATCCATCCTAACTGAATCTGTATCGGTCCGCGGCCCGGCCCTAACCTGAGCTTCCCCCTCCCGCGAAGCGTCCCCGCTTCGACCGCCATGAGCCCCAGCGCCACCCCCGCCGAGTCGCGGACCGCCCTGATCCAGTTGCTGATCGCCGAACTGCTGATCGGCTCGGTCGGCGTGTTCGTCCACGAGAGCGGACAGAACGCGATCACCGCGGTGCTGTTCCGCTGCATCTTCGGCTGCGCGTTCCTGATCGTGTGGGGCTCGGCGCGCGGCCTGTTCCGCGGCCTGCTCGGTGAGCGCGCGTTGATCCGCTCGGCGATCGTCAGTGGCGTGTTACTGGTGCTGAACTGGGTCGCGCTGTTCGCCGGGATGGCGCGTTCGTCGATCGGCGTGGCGACGATGGTCTACCACTTCTTTCCGTTCGTGATCCTGGGCATGGCGGCGATGTTCTACGGCGAGCGCACCCGCGCCGCCGATCTGGGCTGGACCGCGATCGCCTTCGTCGGCGTGCTGTGTTCGGCCGATCCGTTCAAGCTGTGGAACAGCGCCGGCAGTGGCTATCTGATCGGGGTCGGTCTGACCTTCGTCGCGGCGATCCTGTGCGGCGCGTCGTTGCTGCTGTCGCGGCGGATCAGCCGCGAGCGGCCGTTCGCGGTGGTGCTGATCCAATGCTTGGTCGGCGTGGTAATGCTCGCGCCGTTCGCCGACTACGCGGCGGTGTGGACGCCGGGCAGTCACTGGTTCTGGCTGGCCGGCCTGGGCCTGATCCACAGCGGCGTGTGCTACGTGCTGTTCTATTCGTCCTATCCGCGGCTGCAGGTCGCGACCATCGCCGTGCTGGCCTTCATCTACCCGGTGATCGCACTGCTGCTCGACTACCTCGTCTACGGACGCACGCTGGCGCCGGTGCAGAGCGTGGGCGTGGCGCTGATCGTGCTCGGCACGCTCGGGGTCAACCTGAAATGGCAATGGCGTCGTCGCCCGGTGGCGGTCAGCGCCTGATCGCTCCGCTGGCTGTCGAGATGCCCACTCTCGCGATGCACGACTTACTCGACCCGATTCGCGCAATCGCGCGGATCAGCAGACGTTTGTTCTGCTCGTTCGGTGCAGGGACGCGCCGGCGGGGAATTTAACGCGTCGCTACAGGGGTGACGCGCGAGGCTCAGTCGGCCAGCACCAGGCGCCATGCGCCTTCGACATCGCCTTCGACGTTCTGCCACGGCACCGGGTCGTTGCCGCGCAGCCGATCCCAGCCGCGCGCGAGTTCCTCGCGGATATCGTCCCAGTGGCGTTCGCCGTGATGCAGGCGCGCGCCGATGCCGTAGGTGATCGCCAGTTCGCGGGTGCGATGCGAGATCGCGGCCGCCGCGGCGGCGGCCGACAGGCAGGGTTCGCACTCTTGATCTGCGCGCTCAGAAGACAGCCTGTCGAAATGGCGATAGCTCATGAGCGAAGTCCGTTGGCATTGCGCTTGCATTAGGACGATATCGGTTTTGCGTTCCAAAGGGGTTACGAAAAGTCGCCAGCGCACAGACAAAGCGCGAGCGATGTCGCAAACGCGCGTTCGAAATTCACCGTATCTCGACGTCTCCGCCAAAAGGCGGAGAGGCCGGTCCCATTTCCGCCAAAAAAAACGCCGCCCGAAGGCGGCGTCGCAGGCGCGACGAAGCGCGCTTCAACCCTTGATGCAGACCACCTGGCGCAAGGTGTGGACCACCTCGACCAGATCGGCCTGCGCGGCCATCACCGCCTCGATCGGCTTGTACGCCGCCGGCGATTCGTCGATGACCGCCGCGTCCTTGCGGCATTCCACGTGGGCGGTCGCCTCGCGGTGTTGCTTGAGGGTGATCTGCTGCCGCGCCTGGGTGCGGCTGAGCACCCGGCCGGCGCCGTGGCTGCAGCTGTGGAAGCTGTCCGCGTTGCCCTTGCCGCGCACGATGTAGCTGCGCGCGCCCATGCTGCCGGGGATGATGCCGAGTTCGCCCGCGCGAGCGCTGACCGCGCCCTTGCGGGTGACCCACAACGATTCGCCGAAATGCTCCTCGCGCTGCACGTAGTTGTGGTGACAGTTGACCGCGGTCTTCTCCAACTGGAACTTGGGCAACTGCGCGCGCATCGCGTGCAGCACCCGCTCCATCATCGCCTCGCGGTTGTGGCGGGCGTAGTCCTGCGCCCACGACACCGCTTCGATGTAGTCGTCGAACAGCGGCTCGCCTTCGAGGAAGAAGGCCAGGTCGCGATCCGGGACATGAAAGCCGAGCACGCGTTTTTCCAGTTCGCGCCGGGCCAGTTCGATGAAGTAGCTGCCGATCAGGTTGCCGGTGCCGCGCGAACCCGAGTGCAGCATCACCCAGACGAAACCGGCTTCATCCAGACACACTTCGATGAAGTGGTTGCCGCCGCCGAGCGTGCCCATCTGCTTGTCGAACTTGTCGGTGCGCAGCTTGCGGTGTTTGTCGTGGATGCGATCGAGTTGCCCGGCCAGCCCGGACTGGGCCAGCCGGGTGTCGATGCGGTCGGGACGCTTGCGATGCTCGCCGCCGCGGCCGTTGCCGACCGGGACCACGCGCTCGATCGCCGAACGCAACGCGGCCAGGCTGTCGGGCAATTGCTCCGCCCGCAGCGTGGTCCGCACCGCGGCCATGCCGCAGCCCAGGTCGACGCCGACCGCGGCCGGGATGATCGCGCCGCGGGTCGGCACGACCGAGCCGACGGTCGCGCCCTTGCCCAGGTGGACGTCGGGCATCACCGCGACCCAGGGCCCGACATGCGGCAGGGCGGCGATGTTGCGCAGTTGCCGCCGCGCGCCTTCGTCCACGGGCACGCCGCGGACCCAGGCCTTGACTGGCACCGAGCCTTCTTCGGCGTGCAATAGTTCGTAACTTGATGTGTTCATGAGTGGTAATCCTTATAGCTGGCGACGTTTCGTATCGATCCGCGGTATTTGCGACCGGGCCGCCTGGGTTTATTCCAGCCGATGGCCTGCTGATACGGATCGGGCTCGGCGCCGTTGCGGAGTCCGTGCTCGATCAATTCCGATCTGCTGAGTTGCCGCTTGCGCGCGGCGTACAACTTGCAAGAGCCGTACATCCGGCATCGCTCGCCATCGCACTGGGTGACCTTCTTGTGGGTGATCGCATCGAACGGAAATACTCTGGTGACACTGCGCCGGCGTTGCTCGGGCTTGCGGGGTTCGGCTTGCGGTGGCACCGGCATGAGTTCGATCTCGTACCAGATGCCGTCGATCCGTCGCAGTTGGCGCCTTTCGCTCAGACGACGCAGGTCGGGCTCCAGCCCGAGTCGATTTTCCTTCACGCGCTGGCTGTGCTCCCGCCGCATCTGCGCGCGAAGACGAATCGCCGACTCGTTGATCGCAACAAGGCCGCTGTCGGGGTCGACGTAAAGTCTCCGGTCGGTGTCCTCCAGTCGCAGCAGCCCTCGCCACGAATCCCGTACGTGCAGGACGCCGCCGATATCCCAAACCTCCAGTGCAATCAGGGAGGGCAGGTAGTGAAAAATCTGATCGTGGGTTGGATTTTTCGGATCACGTTGTGCACACAGCTGTGCGTACACCGCATTCCAAGGTTGCCCGACCTGACTGGCCAGATAGCGACGTAGCGGGTTCAGATTTTTGCGGCTGAACCAGTAACCGCGGCGCATCATTCTTTCCCGTGGCGGCGCATCCTCGATGTCCTTTACAGGACGTCCCGGCTTGTCCCAGCCCCAGCCTTTCGGTGGCGACCGTTCCAGCAGTACGTCGTACATATCGTTACGCATACAAATTTTTCCGACAGATAGCGTCACGCCGGCTACCCGGCGCGACATATCGGCCGCTCCATCGGAGCGGCCTTCGCGTTTTCGCTTACGGCCGACGCGCTATCGGAATCCGGACGGCGGTGCCGTCCGGTCCTGCGTTCAGCCGTTGCCCTTCAGGCTGACCAATTGCTTCATGACTCCCTCCAGACCGCCGAACACGGTCAACTTGTCGATTTTCTCGGTGATCTTTTCCAAGGCCTCGAGTTCCTTCAGGCGCATCAGCACCGGACTGTCCTCGATCAGCTTGGCGGTATTGAGCAGGCTGCGGGTGGCGTTCGCCTCTTCGCGACGGCGGATCACGTTGGCTTGCGCCGTCTTCTCCGCCTGCACCACGCCGTTGAGGATCTCCTTCATCTCGCCCGGCAGGATCACGTCCTTGACGCCGACGCCCAGCACCTCTACGCCGACCTGCGAAGCCTGACCGCGCACGTAACCGAAGATGTCGGCATCGAGCGAGGCCTTGTCGCCGAGCAGTTCGTCCAGGGTCTTGGCCGAGACCGCCTTGCGCAGACCGTACTGCAGCTCGCGATAGACGTGATCGAGGTACTTGGCGACCTGGGTGCGCGCGGCGACCGGGTCGGACACGCGCAGGCTGGCGGCCAGGTTCACGCGCAACGACACCTTGTCGCGGGTCAATAATTCCTGACCCGATACTTCCATCGACTGCACGCGCAACTCGATCACTTCGACCGCGACGTTCTTGCGCACGTTCCAGAACGCGTAGGCGCCTGGTTCGAGACGGCGCACGAACTTGCCGTCGACGAACAACAGGCCGGCCGACTGGGTCGGCACCACGCCGGCGACCGCGACCTTATCGAGGTAGCTGAGCTGACGCAGCGCGTTGGCGACGTCGCGCTCGACTTCCAGACCCTCGCTGAGTGCGACCGTGTGGATGGCGATCTCGGCCAGGCCTTTCCAGTACAGACGGCGGGTGCCGGGCGGCAGCACATCGGCGACGCGGCCGTTGCGCAGCATCAAACCGATCTCCTGCATGCCAAGGTCGGCCAGCACGAAGTGGTTTTGCAAACGCGGGCCGAGACCGGCGATCAACGCCTCGGCGTCGCGGCCGTTGTATTCGGCGTTGACGATCGAGTGCGGCGACAGCTCGAGCTCGCGCTTGAAGTCGCCGATGCGATGGACGCCGGGGCCGAGCACGCGCTCGATGCGGCGGTTGCGGTACACCAGGACGCGCTCGGCATCGCCGACCACGACCTTCTTGATCCAGAACATGACGATCTCCTTGAGGTTCTGGTGATCCGATCCGTGGTGATGGCCGTCGCGACCGAATCGGTTGTCGCGGCGGCGCGGGTGGCGTTGCGCCGAGGCGCAGCGGTACGTCGTCGCGTACGCGATGCGCACGCAACCTGGAATGGGATCCGCCGAAAAGCGCGGCGAACGGAATAAGTTGGAAACGCCCCTGACGCCGACATCGCGAAACCCGCGCGTGCTGAACGCGGAGCCGGTGCGGCCGGGCATCGTGACGATCCTTGTCGCGATGCGTTCGCCGCGCCGTTCCCGCGCCTTGCGGGCGAGGGGCCGGCGATGCCGTCGCTGCGGTGTCCGTTGCGCGTCCTATATCAGCGACGCTTGGCGAAACACCACACGGGGCGTTTCCTGGGTTGGAACTTTCGTTCCGTACGAACTGCTGGAAGGCAGTTGGGGATAACGGGAATCGAACCCGCGACCACAGCATGAATGCCGCGCTCTACCGACTGAGCTATATCCAATAGAAAGGCTCGGATTTGAACCGACGACCCGCGCACTAGTCGCTGCTCTACCTGGCTGAGCTACCTTCCTGGGGCGCAACACCCATCCACGCACTTCGGCATACGCCACGGCAACGCCGCGCGCACCGGACGGGATGCGAACCCGTACCGCTGTAGTGCGTTTCATCGGATGCTGCGTATTGCCGTGTGTCGCCACACGGCAATGGGTTGGGGCGCATGCGCCCGTTCGTTGTCACACGCACGCACCGCCCGTACCGAAGCACCGGGGTACAGCGCTACAAGCGCCTCGACGGCTTAACCCCTGTGACTGCGATGCTTCGGGGCCTTGTGCGTATGCCTTGTTTTAAGGGGTTACGGCAGTTCCTTTGCGAGCGCTGAAACGAAAACGCCCCCGGTGGTGAACCGAGGGCGTTCGCGTTCCTCGGGAGATCGGGGCGACCGATCTCCCGTGGCAAAGGGAGTCAGTCCGGCGTGTGCGGAATATCGATGCGACCGCGCTGCGACCGCGCGCAGTCGCGCATGCCCAGGCGCGCGGGCCCGGTGGCGTTCTGCTTGGCGATGTAGGCGTTGAAATGCATGGAAGGCGGTCGGTTCGCTGAAGTGGGTGGACGATGGGCGCGAACAATACGCGCGGGAAAATCGATATGCAAGACCGTTCGTCGTGTTGTGAGTGGTTTTTGTTTGGGTCGGCTGCGTTGATGTGTCGCGAATGAGAAGGGTTGGAATGTTTAGGCTTCAATGCAGATGCTCGTATCCACGCTGACAATTACATCGACATCGACATCGACATCGACATCGATATCGATACCGATATCGGCAGACGGCAGACGGCAGACGGCAGACGGAGACGGACAAAGACGACAGTTCCGGTGCAGACATATCCTTCCAGACCGTCATTCCCGCGAAGGCGGGAATCCAGCGACTTTGTCGTACCTGCACGAAGGTCTCTGGATTCCCGCTTTCGCGGGAATGACGGTCTGGATGGATTGCTTTGGCTTGTTGCCCTCACCCCGGCCCTCTCCCGCAAGCGGGAGAGGGAGAGGGGCGCGCAAGCGCATCGGGGTTTTCGGGCGGCGTCGACGCGACGGTGCCGTCGATCGCGATGATCGCGACAGCGCCGTCAGACCCCGATCATCGCGACGATGTCATCGACATTCATCACTTCGGCGAACTCCGCCCGCAACGTGGCCATATGCGCGCGGCTCACTGCGTCGGCGGGGATCGCCGAACCATCGGCATCGAGCAGATCGAAACAGAAACACGCATCGGCGATCACCACGGTGCGATAGCCGAGGTTGCTGGCGACGCGCGCGGTGGTCGACACGCACATGTCGGTGCTGATGCCGAACAGCACGACCGTGTCGATGCCAAGGCGACGCAGGCGCAGATCCAGGTCGGTGCCGATGAAGGCGGCGTTGACCGATTTGCCGACCACGGCCTCGCCGGCCAGCGGTTCGAAGCCTGGACGGAACGCGTTGCCCGGATGCGAGGGATGCAGGGTCGACGCGTCGATGATCGAGTCGTGGCGTACGTGGATCAGCGGCCAGTTCTTCGCGCGCCAGGCTTGCAACAAGCGCTGGCCGTTTGCTTCCATCTGTGGATTGTTGCGCGGACCCCACGGCCGATAGTCGAAGCCGCGCTGTACGTCGATGGGAATCAGCGCGGTGCGTTGCGGATCGATCATGGTTCGGTGCCTGCTGCGTTGAGAGGGAATGAGTTGTGTGTCGCGCTGATCCGGAAGGTCGCGGTGAAGATCCGATCCGCGACGCATCGACTTGCCCTTCATTCGTCCAGGTCGGTTCGCGCACTTCGCGGCCCGCCATAGGCGCGTTGCACGATCGCCACGCGCTGCTCGAAACGTTGATACCAAAGCCGATGGCCCAGATCGCGCGCGACCGTGTGCTCGGCGTGCTCGCGCCAGGCGCGAATCGCGTGTTCGCTGTCGAAGTAGGCGACGGTGATGCCGAAGCCGTCGGCGCCGCGGGTCGATTCGAAACCCAGGAATCCGGGTTGCTGGCGCACCAGTTCGACCATGCGCGTCGCGGCGCGGTCATATCCGGCCTTGTCGTGCGCGTTGCGCTGCGAGGAGAAGATCACCGCGTAATACGGCGGGGCGGGCAGGTCGGCGAAGGCGGAGGCGGACATCGGCGGGCCGGATCGGGAAACCACGGTCACTGTGCGTGTTCGCCCGCGCCGGTCTCAACCCGGCACAATGCCGGTCTCGCCCGGCGCGCCGGGCATCCGCATGCGCCGCGCAACCGGAGCCGCCGCCGATGAAGACCCTGGACGATGTGGATCGCAAGCTGATCGCGCTGCTGCAGGACAATGCGCGGCTGTCGACGGTGGCGCTGGCCAAGGCGGTGGCGCTGTCGCGCAGCAGCGTGCAGGAACGGCTGCAACGGCTGGAAGCCGGCGGCGTGATCGCGCAGTACACGGTGCGGCTCGGCAGCGGCGGCGATCCGCTGCGGGCGTGGTTGTTGCTGCGTTACGGCGATGGCTTCAGCTGCGACGATGTGGTGCCGTTGCTGGTCGAGCTGACCCAGGTGCGGCTGGTCCACAGCGTGGCCGGCGAGACCGACCTGATGGTGCTGGTGGAAACGCGCACGCCCGGCGAATTGGCCGACCTGCGCGAAAAAGTCGCGGCGATGAAGGGCGTGGACGACGTGACCACGATTCCGGTGCTGCGCACGGCGCTGGATCGCTTGTAGTCGCCGCTGGCCCGCGTCGCCACGACGCGGGATGCGGCTATTCGGATTCGAGATCGGCCAGCGTCATCACCCAGGCCGGCACTTCGGGTTCATCGCCGAAGAAACTCGCCGGCTTCTTCTCGCCGATCGCCCAGCGGTGGATCCAGCTCGGTCCGGCCGGGCCGGTGTAGGCGTCGGCGCGCCGGTAGGCCGGATCGCGCATGGCTTCGTCGAGGCCGATGAAGCGATAGCCGCGCTTTTGCACCATCTTGACCAGGTCGCCGTAGGTGTCGGCGTTGAGCAGGTTGGCGTGGATCAGCCAGGTCTGCGGCAGGTTGTAGCCGAGCAGGGCGATCGACTGCTGTTCGTAGTAGTCGATTTTCGCGCCCATGTAGGCGATGTATTCGCGCCGCAGCCGGGCCTTGAGCTTGGCGGCGTCCTTGGCGTCGGCGGCGTGCAGGTACGCGCCGGCCCAGATCCAGTCGGAGTTGTCGACCGTGACCGGCGCGATGCGGTAATCGTGTTCGCTCAGAAAGCGTTCCAGCCCGGCCTTGTCCTGCGCGCTGCGTCCGGCGCGCAGATAGGGATGGCGGAACCAGTGCGGTTGTTGGCCGCGCGCCTGCAACAGCGGTCGCAGTTGCCGTTCGCCGCGCAGGATGTCGTCCTGATACGCCGGCAGGCCGACCTCGTGCAGGTCGGCGTGGGCGTAGGTGTGATTGCCCAAGGTGGCGCCGGCGTCGAGCCAGTCGCTCAGCATCGCCACGCGTTCGGGCTGCAGCTTGCCGTCGTGTTCGAGTTTGCCTTCGTTGACGAAGCCGATCGCGGGAATGCCGGCGCGTTTGATCGCCGCGACCAGGCGGCGATGGCCGGGCAGGGCCTGCGCGGTGCTGATGCCGGGCAACTGCACCCAGGGCAGATCGTCGATGGTCATGACGATGCGGCGATCGGGCGTGGTCTTGTCAGGCTCGGCGTTCGCGTCGGTTTTCGGATCAGAGCCGGAATCGGAACTGGAGCTGGCGATCGCGGCGCCCAGCGGCTGCGCGGCGAGCAACACGGAGGCCAGCAGCGGCGCCAGCAGGCGGCCGGGCAGGCGAGGGAGCGAGGTGGGCGGGCGCATGCGCGGTTCCGGGACGGGAAGCGGCGATCATCGCCGCCTCCGCGCCGCCTGCAAACCGCCTTGCGGCCCGGAGCGGGCGCGCAAGGCGCGGAGATGCGACGTCAGTCCAACTTGCGCGAGATGAAGTAGTAGGCCAGATTGCCGAGCCCGACCGCGCCGAGCAGCACCGCGATCGTGCCGGGTGTCGCATCGTTCCAACCGGCGCCTTCGATGATGCCGAAGCCGATCGCGAGCAGGACCATGACGATGCCCCAGCGCAGGGCGCCGTGGCGGCGGCGGATGTCTTCGTCGCGGGCCATCGAGCGCAACAGCTCTTCGGCGCCGCCGGTGGACAGCAGTTTGCTGCGGAAACGCGCCTCGACGACGATCTTGATCGCGAAGACGATGCAGATGAACAGGGTGATGGGGACAAGGATTCCAGGCATGGCGGCAGTCTCGGTGGGTTCGGGTCTCGGTGCAATGGATACGGGGCCGCGGCGATCGGTTGCAGCCCGGTGCCCGGCGCGCCGCGACCATGGGCCGGGGCGTTGCCGGCCTGCCGCGATCCCGGCTGGTAGCCGTCAGGGGCCAGGAAGGGGTGACAGGTATCATTCGCAGATCGGTGCGACCGCCACTGCAACCGGCGGCGCCCCCGCCGCATCCTCAGTGCGATGACCGGTCCTACACCATGAACGACGATCGCAGCCTGGTCGCTGCCGTGCTCGCCCAGACGCCGGGCGCTTTCGAGCGCCTGGTCCGCGAGTACCAAGGGCTGTGCTGGCACATCATCCAGCGCATGGTCCGCCACCCCGACGACACCCGCGAGCTGTGTCAGGAGGCGTTCCTGCGCGTCCACCAGTGCCTGCATCAGTACCGCCACGAGAGCGCGCTCAAGTCCTGGATCGGCCAGGTCGCCTACTCGGTGGCCAAGCGCCATCTGGAACGCAAGCGCATTCCGATCGTGGAAGTGGCCGACGACGAGGATGCGCTGTCGCCGCTGGACATGGTCAGCGACGGCTTCGATCTGGAGGCGGCCTGCGCCGACGAGGAGGTCGCCGCCGGCCTGCACGCCGAGATCGAGGCCCTGCCGCCGTTGCAGCGCACGCTGCTGACCCTGTATCACCTGGAAGAAGTGCCCATCGGCGAGATCGCCGCCATGACCGGCCTGGCCGAGGGTACGATCAAGAGCCACCTGTTCCGAACCCGCGCGCGACTGCGTCAGCGCCTGGAAGCCCGGCTGGGAGAATTCGCATGAACCGCAAGACCTTCGACGATAAAAACGCCAACGACCGCGCCGCGCCGGAGTTCGACGACCCGCGCATGGAACGCGAATGGCAGTTGCAGGAACGCGCCCAGCGCGAGGAACGCGCCGGTGCGCCGATGGCCGCCGACGATCCGCGCCTGGCCCAATACCGCCTGCTGACCCGCGCGCTGCGCGCGCCGGTGATGGAGCCGATTCCGTTCGGTTTCGCCGAACAGGTCGCGCGCCGCGCCCAGGCCGTCGCCACCGGCAACGACCGGGTCGAACGCTATCTGCAGCAGTTGCTGCTCGGCGCTCTGGTGCTGGCGGGCGTCTGGTTCGCCTGGTCGAGCAGCGCCGGCTGGCTGCCGGCGATGCTGCAAGGCGTGTCGCAGGGTTTGCCGCAGGGCGCGTTGTCGTGGGGTCCGGTGGTGGTCGCCTGCTGCGCCTTGACCTGGGGCTGGGACGGCGTGGCCCGCGTCGTCGGCCTGGACCGCGGCCGTGGCGGACACGCGGCCTGAGGCCCATGGTCCGCCGGCTGCATCGCCTTGAGTGATCGCTGAGGGCTCGCGGGCCCTCGACCTCGATACGGCCGGATGTTCCGGCCATCCCATCCGGACGCCTCGCGCGCGGTTCGATCGTCGCGATCGCCGCGCGCGACCGCGGTCGCGTGTCCGCGGTGGCGCATGCGGATCGCCGCCGCCTGCCGCCTGATTCGCCGCGCAAGCCCCTGACACCCGAACGCGGCGCGCGCCGCGCGCGCGAACGACCGCGCGCTTCGCACACGCGCGCGCAACGCGATAAGGCGCTCGCACAGGACGCGCGCGCGTTCGCGAACGCGCGCGCGGCGGCGAAAAACCACTTGTATTTCGGTATAGCGACGGGGTGCGCAGTTCGCCGCGCTTAGCCGTCGGCGCGTGTCACCCAAGTAACAGCCATCGTCGGACCCCCTCACCAGACTCGCCTGCACATGCTTCAAAACAGGAGAGACGACAGATGGAACGTCCCAAGATGGATCGCGGCCAGTTCAAGGCCGCCGATGAAATGTTCGCCAATGCATGGCGGGCGAGCCTGCCGGAACTGGAAGCGCGCGCGCGCCGTTTCGCCGAGGGTCAGCGCGATCGCGCCGAGGAATTGCTGGCCAATACCGCGATCAAGGCCTTGCTGTTCATGCGTCGATCGCCGCAGACCATCACCGACCCGTGCGGGTTCTTGTTCGTGGTGCTGCGGCATGTGTTTCTCGACAGCGTGCGCCGGCGCGGACGCGACCGCGAAGTGTTCGACCGCCATCGCGACATCGACAGCGACAGCAACGGTTTCGCCCACGACGGCCTGTCGGCCTTGCAGAAGCTGGAGCTCGACCAGCAGCTCGGTCGCGTGGTCAACGCGGTCGCGCGCCTGAGCCGCGATCAGCGCCGCCTGTTCGCCTACCGCTTCATCGACGACCTGCCGTATCCGGTGATCGCCGAGAAGCTGCACATCAATCAGCCGCTCGCGCGCAAACGCGTGGAGCTGCTGCGCAACCGGATCAAGTCGGCGATGGCGCGCGATTGACGCGGCATCGCGCCGATCGCCGCACGTCGCATCGGGATGTCGCGGCGTGGCCGTCATCGTCAAATCGCGATTCACAACGCTGACAGGACCGCGTTCCACCGTTTAGACCGATAACGAAAGCCGCACCGATCAGCGCCAATGGGCGCCGGTGGTGCCGATTCCCTCACCACCGCTTCTTCAAGGACAGGCTCATGGCCGACACACCCGTCAACTCGCAGATCACCGACGCCGTCACACAGACCAACGTCAAGGTGGTCGCCGAAGCGCCCGCGCAGGCCATCGCCTCGCTGTACCAGGTATCGAGCCACTCGACCGGACTGGCCCTGCAGAACGCGGTCCACAGTCAGCAGGTGCTCAACCAGATCTCGAGCGCGGTGGTGTCCAAGGCGGTGCAGATGATCATGGCGGTCGGTGACAAGCCATGACCGTCGCGGCGGCACGCGGGCGAACGGGCAGTGAGCGGATGCGTCCGCACGGACGCGCAGGAGCGACGCGATGAGACGGTTCGGCAGAAGCAATAATCCCACCACGACGTCCGCCGCCAATGCGACCGGCGCGTCTGCCGCCGCGGCGCCTGCTGCGTCCGCCGACACGGCGCTCGCCGCGCCCGCGACGACACCGGACGCAGCGGCGCCGAGCACGCCGGCGGCGACCACCACCGCATCCGCGGCGGCAAGCGATGCGGACGTAGCCAACACCGCGTCGGCGGCCACCATTCCCAACGATGTCGCCGCCGCGGTGCCGGCGACTGCGACCACCGATGCAGCGAGTGCCGCGTCGGCCGGAGCGTCGGCATCCACGCCGCCCGCCGCCGCGCCAAGCGCAAGCTCCGCCGCCGCGGCGCCCGCGTCGACCGCATCCGATCCTTCGCCGTCGTCGTCATCGCCCGCATCGTCATCGCCCGCATCGGCATCGGCATCGCCCGCCGCGACCGCGGCATCGCAACCGCCGCCCTCGCCTTTGTCCGCGTCGCGCAGTCTCGCCATGGCCCAGGCCGGCGGCGGCAACGGCGCGCCGACCGATGCCTTGAACAAGCAGATCGTGCAGGCGGTGGTGTTCACCAACGCCGAAACCGCGTCGTACGCGCCGTCGCAGATCGCGACCGGCCCGGACATGATGATCAGCCAGGCCGCCGGCCTGGTCGCGCAATCGGCGGCGGCGTACTTCGACGGCGTCACCAAGATCGCCCTGGCCAGCCAAGGCGTGTTGATGAAGCAGATGACCCAGGACCTGATCGAAGGCAACGTCGAGCAAGCCGCCGAAGACGCGCTGGGCGTGCTCGCCACCGACGTCTTCATGGGCGCGGCCGCGGCCGTCGCCGCGGCGGCCGGCGCGATGGAAGCCGCATCGGCGGGCTTCGCGATCGATCGCATCGACCAGAGCATCGCCAAGTACTCGACGCTGTTGCAGAACCGCAAGAGTTCCTGACCGACTTCGTTCACCCACACAACTCGCCGCAGCGCACGCGCGGGCCGCACCGGCCCGCGCCATGGCCCGGTGTTGCCGCGATAACCGCAAAGGATCCCGATCATGGCTTATTTCTCGTTGCCCGCGCTGACCCTGCCGAGCTATCGCTTCGACTACCACAGCCACTTCGGCGGCATCCTGCCGGTCGAGAACGAGGCCGCGGTCGCGACCGACGCCGTTCCGCTCGACATCACCTACCAGGTGCAGGACCAGGGCGTCACGGTCGATACCAAGGTCACCGTCACCGTGATCAAGGGCCAGCAGCTGACCCTGGCCGGGCTGTTCGGCGGCACGCTCGACGAGCAGCAGCCCGAACGCGGCGCGCTGTCGCTGTTCCTCAAGGCCTTGATGCTGATGGAGGAGAGCAATCCGCTGGCCGCCCTGGCCGCCAGCCGCAACCGTTCGCGTTACGAGCGGGGTGAGTGCATCGCCGAAGACATCTATATCGCCTGCGTCTGCCTGGCGAACCAGCTCAAGCTCGACGCCGTGCGCGATGCCGCCGCCACCGATCCGGTGCTGTACAAGACCGTGCGCAGCGCGCTGGAACGGCTGGCCTTGGCGCCGCCGCCCGGCCAGCCGCGGCCGATCGAAGCGCTGATGCCGCTGTTGCGTTACTTCAACGACAAGATCTACAGCGCCAGCAAGTACACGCCGTTCGACGACGCGTACCGCATGCGCTCGTTCGCGATGAAGAAGTTGCGCGCCGAAGTCGGCGGCGAGGAGCGCTACCTGCAATGGATCGCGATGAGCCTGCGTTATCTCGAGCAGGAGGGCATCGCGCATGCGCAACTGGCGATGGGCGAAGACGAGGTGCGCGTCGCCAACGCGGTGCTCAGCGCCTACAACAAGGCGCGCAAGACCTGTTACAAGCTGCTCGCGCACACCGCGACGGTGTACGCCGGCGACAAGGCGCTCGAGCACGAGCTCACCAGCAAGATCCTGCCGCTGTTCCTGGACCCGAGCTTGAACGAGCTGATCGGCATCGACCTGCTGGGCAGCGAGAACAAGGTCGGCAACTACACCGAGCTGTTCTCCTTCCTCACCGCGCAGAAGAACGCGCAATCCGCTCCGCTGACCCAGTTCTTCGGCAACGTCGATCAGTCGCGCGCGCTGCAGCTGGTCAGTCACATCCATTGCGGCGAGGGCATGGGCGTGGCCGCCGACAACCGCTCGGCGATCGGCTATGCGATGGCCTATTCGCGGCATCTGCCGGGCCCGGAGTTCTACCGCGCCTACGCGCAGTACGTGCTGGCCTGCCAGATCGCCGCGCAGGGCCGCCGCGCCGACAACGCCCGCGGCACCGCCGGCACCCATGCGCACAAGGACAATGGCGTGTCGGGCCTGTTCGACGAAATGTTCCGCAACGATTCGCTGACCGTCGACGGCCTGACCCTGCGCCGCTACGACGGCAACAGCGTGCGCACCCAGGAACTCGTCGCCTACGCCGGCAAGCGCAACATGATGGCGCTGTGCGAATCGCTGGACCGCTCCTCGCTGCCGGCGACGGTTCCGCCCGCGCCGCCGGCGTCGCCCTCGAGCTACTACAACGTGTTGACCGCCGACGGCAGCCTGTTCGGCTTCCGCCTCGGTCATGCGTATTACTACCGCAGCTTCGTCGCCGCGCGTTATCCGCTGATCGCGTTCGACACCAACCTGGGCAGCAACTCGATCACCGGCGCGTCCGGCCTGTTCGCCTCGGCCGAGGGCTATCGGCTCAATCGCGGTTTCCGCCACCTCGACGGTTATGTCGACACCGATCTGCTCACGACCGTGAGCGACAAGGTGATGTTCACCGGCCTGCAGGCGCTGAGCGACAGCCAGGTCGCCAGTCTGATGACCCTGGCGCGCGGCTCCGCGACCCTGGCCGATCTGCTGCAACAGGGGCAGGGCACCTTGTCGGGGCTGCTCAACGCCGCGATCGCGCCGATCGCGCCGAAGATGGACTCCGCCGCCAACTACGCGAGTTTCTCGGCCCTGGTCACCGCGATGGTCGGCGCCAACACCTCGCCGAGCGTGTGGTTCGCGGCGCTGGCGCGGGTGCTCAACCTGTTCATCAACTGGCGTTCGTACCTGCTGGGCTCCGATGCGCAGGGCGTCGAGCACACCAACGTGCAGGACGAATTCCTGCGCTGCGTGCTGTTGCTGGCCTACAACGTCGCGCCGTTCGATACCTCAGCGCAAGGCGCGGCCGAGGTCGGCAAGCAGTTGCAGGCGCTGGTGACCACCATCTCCGCCGCCTACTGGCAGACCACGGTCGGGCCGCTGGCGGGCAATGACAGCGGGCCTCAGACCGCCGCCGCCATCGCCGGTTACAAGGCGCCGGCCTCGGTCGTCACCGTCACCCGCGCGGTCCTCGCGCAGGGCGCTTCGGCCTGATCGGCGGCCGCATTGCGTATCGCATCCCTTGTAAGACCGGAGTTCGCAATGGACGAGAGCCTGCACTATCTGCTGCATGAAGAACTGGAAGGTCTGTTCGATCGGCCGGCCGCCGAGGCCGTGCCGGTCGTGCCGGTGGCGACCGCGGAGCCGGTAGCGCCGGCCGGCGTCGAGCCCGCGGCGACGCCGGCCGCGACCACCGCGTCAGTCTCGGACCGTACGTTCGACGAGTTGATCGCGCGTCTGGCCGATCCGAAGGTGTTGCAGGCGCTGGCGCGTCTGCTGGGGGGGCGTTGAATGTCCGCCACCGCATCCACGCCCGAGTCATCGCCAGCACCCGCACCAGCACCCGAACCAGCACCAGCAGCACCCGCAACCGCGCCCGGCATCGATCCGGCCGTCACCGCGCTGGACGCGCAGTTCACCGAATTCGCGCGCGACTGGCTCGGGATCGAACTGGGCGCGGAGGAGCGCGCCCGCGTGCGCGGCGCGATCGCCGTGCTGGAAGCGCAGCAGCGCATGCAGGCCGCCCAGGCGGCCAACGCGGCGAGCGCGCGACGCCCGGGCGGCAGCGCGATCGACATGGACCGGCGGCGCATCCAGAACCTGATCGATCAAAACCTCAGCCGCACCCAGGCCACCGTGATGGGCAATGCGCGCGCCGAGCGCGCCGCCGAGGCCGCGGTGCTCGGCGCGGTCGAGCGCGCGCAATCGCTCGACGATCTGCGTCCGCCTAAACCCGCCGCCGGCGCCGGCACCGCAGCCAACCAGGCGCCGCGCACCGATCCGCTGATCGCGCAGATCGCCGATCAGCTCACCGGCTTGATCAAGCGCGAAGTCGATGCCTGCTTCCAGCAACAGTTCGGCCCGCTCGCGAGCCAGTTGCAGGCGGTGATCGACGCCGCGCAGGACAGCGGACTGCTGGCCAGCAAATCCGATTCCGCGTCCTCGGACGAGTCGCGCGGTACTGCGGAAAACAGCGGAAAAACCGCTGAAAAACCCGATCAGAACAACAACCACGACAATGCCGCCAAGGCGCCTGCATCGGCTTCACAACGCGATTGATGACTCGTTCTTCAGCTACGTACGGCATCGGCCGTACCCCACTACTCCAAGGAGCTTCACATGGCATTCCCTACCGCTGTCAATGACCAGATCACCGATGCCGTCACCCAGTCCAACGTCAAGGTCATCGGCGAAGCGCCGGCCTTCGCGATGGGTTCGATCTACCAGTCGATGGCCCACTCCACCGGCATCCTGTTCGAGAACGCCGTGTCCGCGCAGCAGCAGCAGAACACGCTGGCGCAGGCCGCCGCCAACCAGGGCGTGATGCAGATCTACAGCGTCGACACCACCGCCGCGGCCGGCGCCACCGAGAAGGTCGCCCAGACCGGCGTGTCCGACAACCTCACCAGCCTGCTGACCGTGCTGCAGGCGTTCAAGCCCTGATCCGCGCGCGGCGGAGGTCCGGCCGCATCGGCCGGATCGAGGATGCCGGCTCGCTCATGACCTGAGTCGAGCCTGCATCTCCGCCCACAGGCTTCCCGACTATCGCTAACGAGGATTTACCCATGGCATATCCCACCGCCGTCAACAACCAGATCACCGACGCCGTCACCCAGTCGAACGTCAAGGTCATCGCCGAAGGTCCCGCCTTCGCGATGGGTTCGCTGTTCCAGGCCTCGGCGCATTCGACCGGCATCCTGTTCGAGAACGCGATCGCCGCTCAGCAGCAGCAGAACACGCTGGCGCTGGCCGCGGCCAACCAGGGCGTGATGCAGATCTACACCGTCGACACCACCGCCGCCGCCGGCGCCACCGAGAAGATCGCCCAGACCGGCGTGGCCGACAATCTGACCAGCCTGATGACCGTGCTGAAGTCGTTCAAGTCCAGTCCCAATCCGTACGGCCCGTAAGTCGCGCAGCACCCGATGCCGGGCCGCCGCGAGGCGCCGGCATCGTACCGGCTTCGCCGAGACGCGCATCGTGGCAATGCCGCCACAACTGCAGACGAACGCTCCGCTTGCCGGACGTCGCACTCGCCGCAGACCCCGAACGCAGACGTCCACAGGGGGCGTTATGGAACGTGCCACCGGCCGCGGGCGCGGCCGTCATGATCGCCGCGACCGCATCGGTCGCTCCCATTCCACCGCCTGCCGCGGCACGTGGCCGCCGCTATGTGCCTGACATCCGAAGACAGCATCGCGGTACGCCGGCGCCGCTGGGGCCTGGACCGCTGCGGCTTGCTGCGCGGCCTGCCGTCCACGCTGCTCGATCACGTCGCCCGCCACTGCACCGAATTGAATCTGGAAGAAGGCGACGCGCTGTTCTTCAAGAACGATTCCAGCGACTTCCTCGCCTTCGTCGTGCATGGCCGCATCTACAAGCTGCTGTACGGCCCTGACGGCCAGGAACTAATCGTCGACACCATCGAAAGCGGCGAGACGGTCGACGAAATGCCGCTGCTCGACACCCATGCGCACACCTTCACCGCGGTCGCCTACAGTCCGACGCGGGTATTGCTGCTGTCACGCCGGCATTTCGCCAGCCTGATCGCCGATCCGGTGGTGATCGAACGCGCGCACACTTCGCTGTGCGTGCGCCTGCGCCAGGCGGTGGAGAGCCTGGAGACGATGTGCCTGCATCGCCTGGAATCGCGCCTGGCGCGTTATCTGCTGTCGTTGATGCGTTCGCAATCGCGTCAGCGCGGCGACGATTTCGAAGTCGCCCTGCCGCCGACCCAGAGCATCCTCGCGGCGATGGTCAACGCCAGCCGGCCGAAGTTGAACGCGCAGCTGCAGACCTGGCATCGCAGCGGACTGGTGAGCCGCAAGCGCAACATCCTGCGCATCAACGACATGGATCAGTTCCGTTGCAAGGCATATCTGGGGCGCGATGCGCAGCGACCGAACCTGCGCGCGCGCACGGCGGTGGCTCGGCACAATGCTTGAGTGGTTTGGGCCGAGGGGTTATGGGCGGCTGGCGTTGAGGCCGCCGCATTCGGGCCGAATGATTGTGCATGCGCCGATCATGCAAATTTCGACTCCTGAGCCAGCGCTAGCTCCAGCTCCAGCGAACTCGCCTTTGCTGTTCCCCCCCTTGCAAAAGGGGGCAGGGGGGATTTGCTTTTGCTCCTGAAAAAAAGCAACAGCAAAAGCAAATCCCCCACGTCCGCTTCGCGGCCGTTCGCCCCCTTTGTCAAAGGGGGCAACAGCAAGAGCCGAGGCGATCGTTTGGAATCGGTCGCTGCCGGTGCATCGTCAGTCGTAGCTTCGGCCGGTCACGGTCACGGTTGCGAGTCCGAGCCAGTTTCGACTTCGACCCCGACGTGAGCTTCAACTACAGCCACATTTTCGGTTCCGGTTCCGGCTCAAGTGCATTCGCATCTGCTGTTCCCCCTTTGCAAAAGGGCGGCAGGGGGGATTTGCTTTTGCTCCTGAAAAAAACAACAGCAAAAGCAAATCCCCCACGTCCGCTTCGCGGCCGTTCGCCCCTTTGTCAAAGGGGGCAGCAGCAAAGGCGCGCAACTCGAGAAGTTGCATCGCCCGCCGAGCGCGGTGCGCACTCGCCAACCCGCGACTCACCCCGGCAGCCGATCCAACCTCACTTCAACATCGGCCCAAGCTTCGTCCAGACGTGATCGCGCAACTTCGGCTGCACGCCCGCGATCGGATGCAGGTTGTCGGCCTGGAACGCGGCACGGTCCATCGCCACCGGTTCGAGCAGGAACGGCAGCAACTGGGTGGCGTACTTCTTCGACAGCTCGCGGTAGTTGCGTTCGAAGCCCTGGGTGTATTCCTTGCCGAGGTTGGGCGGCATGCGCATGCCGATCAGCAACACCTGCGCCTTCGCCGCCTGCGCGGCCTGGATCATGCGTTCCAGGTTGGCCCGGCTCTGCGCCAACTGCAGGCCGCGCAGGCCGTCGTTGGCGCCCAGTTCGATCACCACCACCGCGGGCCGGTTGCGCTGCAGTTCGCCAGCGATGCGCGAAGCGCCGCCGGCGGTGGTTTCGCCGCTGATGCTGGCGTTGACCACGCGCCAGCCCGGCTTGGTCTTGGCGATACGCTGCGCGGTCAGCGAGACCCAGCCCTCGGATGCGGCCAGGCCGTAACCGGCCGAAAGCGAATCGCCCATGAACAACACCGTGCGCGCGGCCTTGGTCGCCGGCGCGGCAGCGGGCTTGGCGACGGCCTTCGAAGCCGCGGCGGGCTGCGCCTGCAACGGGGCCAGCGCGCTCAACAGCAGGGCCGAAGCGAGCATCGCGACACCCAGGCCAGGACCGATGGCCCATTGAACCGGGCCGCGCGATGCCGCATATCCTTGTTTCGTGGCTGCGATTTCGCGGCCCCGGGCACGAGCGGGCGAACCTGCGTGGAGCGCCACCGTGGATGCCTGGTCTGCGCCGGTGAGCTGCGCGCTGGCGCCATCGCGGCGCTCGCTGTTGCGGCATGCAGCGGTCGGATCCGCAGTATTCCGGCTCTTAAAATTCAAGTTCTTAAAATTCATTTAATAACGTCTCCCGACACTACGGCGAGGCAAGCAGAAGGACGATCATGGCAGCTTCCAACCTGGCTGATTCGATCATGGCCGACAGCATCGTGAAAGACCACGACGAACCGCAGGCTGAAGCGCCGGGCGCGAAAGCGCGTGTGGCGATGCTCGAAGTCGAGGGCCTGGGCAAGCACGTGCCCCTGCCGTCGGGCGAGCTCGTCATCCTCGATGGGGTCGGTTTCTCGATCGCCAAGGGCGACACCGTCGCCATCGTCGGCGCTTCGGGCTCGGGCAAGAGCACCCTGCTGTCGCTGATGGCGGGCCTGGATTCGCCGAGCACCGGCACGGTCAAGCTCGATGGCGACACCATCTCCGCGCTCGACGAAGACGGCCGCGCGCGCGTGCGCAGCGAGAAAGTAGGCTTCGTGTTCCAGAGCTTTCAACTGCTGCCGTCGCTGACCGCGCTGGAAAACGTGATGCTGCCGCTGGAACTGCGCGGCGACCGCGATGCGCAGGCGCCGGCGAAGGCGATCCTGGGCAAGGTCGGCCTGGGCCAGCGTCTGGATCACTACCCGCGTCAGCTCTCGGGCGGCGAACAACAACGCGTCGCGCTGGCGCGCGCGTTCGTGACCCGGCCGTCGTTGCTGTTCGCTGACGAACCCACCGGCAACCTCGACACCCACACCGGTCAGGCGATCATCGAACTGCTGTTCGAACTCAACGCCGACGCTGGCACCACGCTGGTGCTGGTAACTCACGACGAACACCTCGCCGAACGCTGCCATCGCCGCATCCGCCTCGACAGCGGCCGCCTGGTGCAGGGCTGAGGCATGGGCCGCACACTCTCGATGGCATGGCGGCAACTGCGCCGCGACCTCAAGGCCGGCGACGTCCGCATCCTGCTCGCGGCGCTGATCCTGGCGGTGCTCGCGGTGACCGCGGTCGGTTTCGTCACCGATCGCGCCGAGCGCGCGCTGGCGATCGAAGCCAACCGTCTGCTCGGCGGCGATGCGGTGATCCGCGCCGATCAGCCGATCCAGGGCAAGCTGCGCGAAGCCGCGTCGGTGCCGCAACTGCGCCACGCCGAAGCGACCGAACTGCAGACCATGATCCGGGTCGGCGAGCGTTTGCAGCTCGGCGATCTGCGCGCGCTCGGCGCGGGGTTTCCGCTGCGCGGCAGCTTCCGCATCGTCGATCGCGCAGGCGCGACCGAGCGCGATGCGCCCGGCGTGCCCGCGCCGGGCACGGTGTGGATGAGCCAGGCCGGCGCCGACACGCTCGGCGCGCAGGTCGGGCAGGAGATCGCGCTCGGCGATGCGCGCCTGCGTCTGGCCGCGTTGGTGACGCAGGAACCCGATGCGTCGCTGGATTACTTCAACATCGCGCCGAAGGTGTTCCTCAATCTGTCGGATCTGCCGGCGACCGGTTTGATCCAGCCCGGCAGCCGCATCCGCTATCGCATGGTCGTCGCCGGCCCGGCCAACGCGGTGGAACGTTTCGTCGCCGACGCCAAGCCCGCGCTCGGCCGCGGTCAGCGCTTGGAAACCATCTCCGACGCGCGCCCGGAAGTGCGCTCGGCGCTCGATCGCGCCGGCCGTTTCCTCGGTCTGGCCGCGCTGGTGTCGGTGGTGCTCGCCGCGGTCGCGGTGGCGATGGCCGCGCGTCGTCACAGCGAGCGGCATCTGTCGGGCACCGCGGTCATGCGTTGCCTCGGCGCGAGCCAGCGCACCCTGGTCGGTATCCATGTCGGCGAGTTGGTGATGCTCGGACTGATCGCCAGCGCGATCGGCGTCGCGCTCGCGTTCGGCCTGCAATGGGCGATCGGCGGCTGGCTGGAACAATCCTTGAAGATGTCGATTCCGGCCGCTGGACTGATGCCGGCGGTGCAGGGCTTCGGCGTCGGTCTGGTCGTGCTGCTCGCGTTCGGCGCCCCGCCGGTGCTTGCGTTGCGACGGGTGCCGGCGCTGCGCGTGTTGCGTCGCGACCTCGATCCGACCGAGCCGAGCGCGTGGCTCGTTGCGGTGGCTGGATTGGTCGGTCTGGGCGCGTTGCTGTGGTGGAAGGCCGGTTCGGTCACGCTCGGCTTGACCATGCTCGCCGGCATCACCGCCACCTTGGCCGTGCTCGCACTGCTGGCGTTGTTGATGATCGTGCTGGTGCGGCGCCTGCGTTCGCGCCTGCGCGGCAGCCTGCGCTACGGCCTGGCCAACGTCAGCCGTCGCGCCGGTACCAGCATCGCGCAGGTCTCGGCTTTGGGCCTGGGTTTGATGGCGTTGTTGCTGTTGACCTTCGTGCGCACCGATCTGCTCGATCGCTGGCAACTGGCGCTGGCCGCCGATGCGCCGAACCGTTTCATCATCAACGTGCAGCCCGATCAGCTCAAGGACGTGCGTAGTTTCATCGCCGAGCAGAAGCTGCCCGCGCCGACCTTGTTCCCGATGATCCGCGCGCGGCTGGTGTCGTACAACGGCAAACCGGTGACCGGGCAGAATTATGTCGAACGCGGCGATCGCGCCAAGCAACTGGCCGAGCGCGAGTTCAATCTGTCGGTGGCCGATACCCTGCGTTCGGACAACAAGCTGGTCGATGGAAAATTCTGGGCGCCGCGCAAGCTCGCTCAACCTGAGGTGTCGGTCGAGGAAGGGTTCGCCGAAACGCTTGGCTGGAAGCTCGGCGACACCATCGGTTTCGATATCGCCGGACAAAGTTTCAAGGGCAGGATCACCAGTCTGCGCAAGGTCGACTGGGAAAGCTTCCGGCCGAATTTCTTCGTGATCGCTTCGCCCGGATCGATGGACGGCTATCCGGCCAGCTACATCACCGCGATCAGCGTGCCGCCGCAGCAGATCCGCTTCACTTCGCAACTGGTCGAGCGCTTCCCGAATCTGTCGGTGATCGATGTCGAGGCGGTGCTCAAGCAGGTGCGCAGCACCGCCGATCAGGTATCGACCGTGGTCGAGGTGGTGTTCTATTTCTCGCTGGTGGCCGGCGTGCTGGTGTTGATGGCGGCGGTGAGCGCCAGTCAGGACGAACGTCTGCTTGAAGGCGGGGTGATGCGCGTGCTCGGCGGCAGCCGTCGCCAGTTGCGCTTGGCGCAGGCGTCGGAGTTCGCCGCGATCGGTTTGTTGTCGGGGCTCACCGCGGCGATCGCCGCATCCGTATTGGCCGGCGTGGTCGCGGTGCAGGTGTTCGACCTGCCGTGGGAGTTCGACTGGCGGATGGCCGCGGCCGGCGGTGGCGCGGGTGTGCTGGCAGCGTTGGCGGCGGGCATGTTCGCCACGCGCAAGGTGCTGGATGCGCCGCCTTCGGTTACGTTGCGTGAGTTGCAGGGATGAGGCGTTTGCGGATGTTGCGCTGAAGTCCGCGGGCCGTCATCCGGCCCTGCGGGCCACCTTCTCAGCCCTGCACTCCCTTCGGTCGCCGCTCCGCGGGAGAAGGGAATCAAACGCGCCAATTACTTCGATATTTCGCTACTTAAAGCCCCTCTCCCGCTTGCGGGAGAGGGGTTGGGGTGAGGGCCGCGCCCGACTGACGATCAAACCCCCAACTGCGGCTCAGCCTGAAACCTGCGCGCATACCCGCGCTCCTCGGCCACCCGTTCGACTTCTCCATCGGCCAGTTCCGGCGCGGCGTACACCGCATACACCGTAGCGCCATCGCGCAAACCGATATGGTGCAAGCGATAGCGCGGCTGACCGCTGCCGGTGTTGGGCGGGTAATGACGCGGCGGTTCGCCGCCTTCGAGATCGAGTTCGCTGTTGTCGACGGTGCCGCCGATAAAAAGGGCTCGCATCGTGATTCGCTCCTTGGGCTGGACCAGACTCGATCGTCGCCGTTGCGACGTTGCGTGGCGATGAAGCCGATGTTCTCGGAGCGGCAGGCGGCAAGCGGCTGCGATCGTCTGCGTACTTACGGATATCGCGGATGAAACCGCGCATGCCATCACTCACCCGGCGACAGATGCCCGGAAAACACCCGATGACGCGGATGCAGGCGCAACCACAAGGTCTGCGCCAGCACCAACGCCGCGATGCCCGCTGCGCACCAGGCCGCGACCTGCGCGCCGTTCAAAGCCGATTCGGATTGCTTGAGATACACCCCGATCAACCCCCACAGCGCGGCCGCGGCATAACCCAGGTTGCCGCGCATGCGCCCGTTCAACAGCAACACCAGCAACGCCGCCGCGGCGAACAGGACTACGCTCCAGCCGAGCATGTCGTCGACCGGCAGCAATCGATACGCGACCACCACCTGCGCGGTGTTCAAGAACGCCGCCAGCGACAGCCAGCCGGCGTGCAGCGAAATCGCGAACTTGGCCCACAACGCTTGACCGGGCGCCGGGGTCGGATCGCGCGACAGCAGCACCGCGCTCCAGGCCATGCAGGCCAGGGCCAGCCAGATCACCGCCAGCGCCAGCCAGAACCATTGCTGGGAGAAGATCGGCATCCACAGCGCGGTCAGGGTGAAACCGGCCGCCACGGCCGGCCGCAGCCGCTGCAAGGTGTCGTCCTCGCGCAATCGCGCGCGCAGTTGCCACAGCGCGAACGCCAGGTCGAGCAGGAAGATCACGCCCCAGATCGCGAACGCATAGCCCGCCGCGACCAGCAAGGTGGGATAGCGATCGGAAATCGCGCCGTTGTCGGGACCGAAGTAGCCCTGTTGGGAAAACCAGGCCACCACCGGCATCAACACGGCGGCGAACAGCACGGACAGGCGCACGATGAACACTCCCGGCATTGCGATGCCCACACCCTAACGCGCAGCCGCGTAAAATCGGCGCGATGATCTCCTTCGAGCCATTCCGCCATGCCCTCTCCCATGCGCGTTGACGCCTCCGACGATGCGCTCGACACCCTGTTCCAACCCTTCGCCGACGGCGTGTTGTCGTGGCCCGACCAAGGCGGCGCGCTGTTCCTGCGCGCGCGCGACGGCGTCGGCCTGCGCCAGCGGCCGCGCCCGGGCCTGGTGTGCGAACAGGACTACAAGCCGGCGATCGATGCCCTGCATCGCGGCGGCCTGGACACCGTCGATCTCGACTCGCTGCCGTCCGACCAGCGCTATCCGCTGGTCCTGGTGCTGCCGCCGCGCCAGCGCGACGAAGCGCGTGCGCTGTACGCGCAGGCGCTGGCCCGCACAGCGCCGGGCGGGCGCGTGGTCGCCTGCCTGAGCAACGACGAAGGCGCGCGTTCGGGGGAGGACGACCTGGGCCGGATCGCCGGCAAGGTCGGCAGCCTGTCCAAGCGCAAATGCCGGGTGTTCTGGACCGCGCCGCTGGACGGCCCGGCCGACCCGGCCCTGGCCGCGGCCTGGGCCGGCGGCGACCGGCCGCGCGAGATTCTCGGCGGGCGTTTCCTCAGCCGGCCCGGCGTGTTCGCCTGGGACCGGGTCGATCCGGCCTCGGCGCTGCTGGCCGAGCACCTGCCGGCCGATCTCGCCGGTCGCGCCGCGGACCTCGGCGCGGGTTACGGCTATCTGTCGGCCGAACTGCTGGCGCGCTGCCCGCGCATCACCGCGCTGGACGTGTACGAAGCGCAGGCGCGCGCGCTGCAACTGGCGCGGACCAATCTGCGACGCGTGCCGACCTCGGTGCCGATGGAGTTCTTCTGGCACGACGTCACCGCCGGCCTGGACGATCGCGGTTACGACGTGATCGTCAGCAACCCGCCGTTCCATGCGCAAGGCCGCGAGGAACGCCCCGATATCGGCCGGCGTTTCATCGCCGTGGCGGCGCAGGCGCTCAATCCCGGCGGCCGCCTGTGGCTGGTCGCCAATCGCCACCTGCCGTACGAAGTGGTGCTCGACGAACGTTTCGGCGAGGTCCGCACCGTGGCCCAGCAGGGCGGCTTCAAGGTGGTCGAGGCGATCAAGGCCAAGGCCGCGGGTAAGTCCGCCGGCGTGGCGAGCAGCAAACCCGCCGGCAAATTCGCCAGCAAGTCCGCCGGCAAGCCTGGCGGCAAGGGCGGAGCGCGCGCATGAAGCTGGTCAAGCTGATCGGCAACCTGGGCTACGGCAGCCGCAAGGAAGTCAGCGCGATGTTCCGCGAAGGCCGCATCACCGATCCCGACGGCGAGGTGTTGTACGCCGACGACAAGGTCGAGCACGCCGCCATCCGTATCGACGGCGAGCCGCTCGATCCGCCGGCCGGTTTGGTGCTGATGCTGCACAAGCCGACCGGTTACACCTGCTCAACCAAGGACCCCGGTCGCATCGTCTACGACCTGCTGCCGCCGCGGTTCCGCCTGCGTTCGCCGCTGCTCTCGACGGTTGGGCGGCTGGATCGCGACACCAGCGGCCTGTTGCTGTTGACCGACGACGGCGGCCTGCTGCACCGGATCGTGTCGCCGAAGGCGAATCTGGCCAAGGTCTACGAGGCGCAGTTGGCCGAAGACCTGCGCGGCGACGAAGCGGCGATCTTCGCCAGCGGCGAGCTGGAGCTGGAATCGGAGCAGACCCCGCTGGCGCCGGCGATCCTGGAAACGCTCGCGCCGCGTCAGGCGCGGCTGATCCTGACCGAAGGCCGCTATCACCAGGTGCGGCGCATGTTCGCCGCGGTCGGCAATCACGTGCAGGCGCTGCATCGCAGCCGTATCGGCGGTTTGTCGCTGCAGGATCTGCCGGCGGGGCAGTGGCGGACGTTGGATGCAGCCGATCTGGAGACGTTGTTCCGTGGTTGATCCGGTCGATTCGCGTGATCTGATTCCGATCGATTTCGTTCCCGCCGCGGTGCTGTTCGACATGGACGGGCTGATGCTCGACAGCGAGCGCGCCATGCTGGGCGCCTGGCGCGCGGCGGCGCTGGCCGAATCGATCCAGGCCGACGACGCGCTGTGGCTGTCGATGGTCGGCGTCCACGACCGCGCCAGTTTCGCGATCCTGTCCGAGCGCCTGGGCGAAGACGCGGCGACGCGTCTGCGCGCGGCCGGTGATCGTCTGTACGACGCGCAGGTCGCGGCGGGTCTGCCGCACAAGGGCGGCTTGATCGAATTGCTGGATCTGCTCGACGCGCACGGCATCGCCAAGGCGGTGGCGACTTCGACCCGGCGCAAGCGCGCGCTGGCTAAGCTTGAGGCGAGCGGCTTGATCGATCGCTTCGCGGTGATCGTGACCGGCAGCGATGTCGAGCATCCCAAGCCGGCGCCGGACATCTATCTGTTGGCGGCGCGGCAGCTCGGGGTCGATCCGCGCGATTGCCTGGTGCTGGAGGATTCCGAGCCGGGCGTGCGCGCCGCGCTGGCGGCCGGGGCGACGCCGATCCAGGTGCCCGATCTGGTTGCGCCCAGCGTGGAGCTGCGCGGGTTCGGGCATCGGATCGCGGGGTCGTTGGTGCAGGTGCGGGAGATGTTGGAGAGGGTGTTGGTTGGACGTGGGCGGGTTGGAGTTGCGTTCGGGGCTTGAAGTAAAAGCGAATCCCCCCTGGCCCCCCCTTTTGCAAAGGGGGGAAGCCCTTCGGGAGAGTGGTGCAGGGCTGGGCGACCTTCGCGTCGGCTACCGAGCTACGCATCCCACCTACCTGCTTCCTCCTTTGGAAAAGGGGGATTGAGGGGGATTCGCTTTTGCTCTGTTTCTGCCTTGCTCTGCCTCTACGCGCAATCTAAGCGGCATCAACTCACTTAGCCAACAACCCCCGCCACCCCTCGAACCCCAACTTCTGCAGCGTCTCCAGATTCCGCTCCACGATCACATCCGGATCCGGAAACGCCGCCACCGCGCGCTCGACGCTCGCTTCGCGCAACAAGTGCAAGGTCGGATACGGCGAACGGTTGGTGCAGTTGCCGACCTCATCGAATCCGGTACCGGCGAACTGGTAGTCGGGATGGAAACTGGCGACCTGGATCTCGCCCTCCAGATCCAGCGCCGCGACCGCTCCGTCGGCGAGGTCGAGGAAATCGTTGAAGTCGAAGAAGTCCTGCAGCACCTGCGGGTGGATCAGCAAGGTGGTGTCGATGCGCTCGGGATCGCTTTGTTCCAGTAGCACCAATTCCGAGGCGAGTTCTTCCAGCAGCGCCTGAGGCGTCTGCGCATCGCTCAGCACGAAGCGCACCTGGCCCTTGGCCAGCACCGCCTTGGCGAACGGGCACAGGTTCAGGCCGATCACCGCGCGTTCCAGCCAGCGCCGGGTCGCGGCGATCGGTTCGGCCTCGTCCGATGAGGCGTGGTTGGGCGAAGCATGGCTCGACAGGGGATCGCTCATGGTCGCTGGCTCACTGCACAACGGAGGGTCGCGCTGATCAATCGCGGAAATTGTCGAACTGCAGGGGCCGCTCGAATTCCATGCCCTTGAGCAGGGCGATCGCGGTCTGCAGGTCGTCGCGCTTCTTGCCGTTGACGCGCAGCTTGTCGCCGTTGATCTGGGTGTCGACCTTGAGCTTGGCGTCCTTGATCGCCGCGGCGATCTTCTTGGCCAGCTTCTGCTCGATGCCTTGCTGCACGGTGATCTTCTGCCGCGCGCCGGCCAGGTTGGTGTCGACGTCGCCGAATTCCAGGCAGCGCGCGTCGATGCCGCGGGCGGCCAGGCGGGCGCGCAGGATCTGGGTCATCTGCTCGAGCTGGAATTCGCTCGGCGCGGACTGGCTGATCGCCTTGTCGTCGAGCTCGAACTTGGCCTCGACGTTCTTGAAATCGAAGCGGGTGGTCAACTCGCGGTTGGCCTGGTCGACCGCGTTGGTGAGTTCGTGGGTGTCGACTTCGGACACGACGTCGAAGGAAGGCATGGCGCACTCGCAGTGATGGGGGAACGGCGCAAAGGGTAGCGCAAGCGCCGTGGCGATACGCAGCGTTGCAGCGACGCGGGCTCGAAAAGGCCGTCAATTGACGGCGGCGGAACGCCGCCTCGCTAGAATCGAGCGCTTCCACGCCACCTGGACCCGCCCCATGCTCAAGACCGCCGCCTACGCCGCCCAAGACGCGCGTTCGCCCCTGGCCCCGTTCTCGATCGAACGCCGCGAACCCGGCCCGGACGATGTGCTGATCGACATCCTCTATTGCGGGGTCTGCCATTCCGACATCCACCAGGCCCGCGACGAGTGGGGCGGTTCCCGCTTCCCGATGGTGCCGGGCCACGAGATCGTCGGCCGGGTCGCCCAGGTCGGCGCCAACGTGCTCGGGTTCCAGGTCGGCGACGCGGTCGGAGTCGGCTGCTTCGTCGATTCCTGCCGCGAATGCCCGCAATGCCACGCCGGCGAAGAGCAATACTGCGATCAGGGCATGACCGGCACCTACAACTCGCGCGAACGCGGCACCGGCCTCGCGACCCAGGGCGGCTATTCGACCCGGATCACCGTCGATCAGGCCTATGTGTTGCGCATCCCTGCGTCGATTCCGCTCGACCGCGCCGCGCCGCTGCTGTGCGCGGGCATCACCACGTACTCGCCGTTGAAGCATTACGGGGTCAAGGCCGGCGACGAAGTCGCGGTGGTCGGCCTCGGCGGCCTGGGCCACATGGCGGTCAAGCTGGCGGTGGCGATGGGCGCGCGGGTGACCGTGCTGAGCACCTCCGAATCCAAGCGCGACGCCGCGCTGGCGCTTGGCGCGCATGCGTTCGCGGCGACCCGCGACGAGGCCACTTTCAAGACCCTGGCGCGCTCGTTCGATTTCATCATCGACTCGGTGTCCGGCGATCACGACTACAACGCCTACCTGGGCCTGTTGAAGTTCGACGGCACCATGGTCCTGCTCGGGATTCCGGAAACCCCGTCGACGGTCGCGGCCGGCGCGCTGATCATGCAGCGGCGCAAGCTGGGCGGCTCGCTGATCGGCGGCATCCGCGAAACCCAGGAAATGCTGGATTTCTGCGCCGAACACGGCGTGGCTTCGGATATCGAGCTGATCGACATCGCTCAGATCAACGAGGCCTATGAGCGCATGATCAAGGGCGATGTGCGCTATCGCTTCGTGATCGATATTGCGAGTTTGAACGAGGCGGCTTGAGGCTTAGCCGTGGACGGCCGAGGTGATGGTCGCTGCGGCGTTCGCAGCGGCCCGCTCGTTGCTGCAGGGTTCGCAGCGGCCTGCATATCGTTACGTGGGGTTTGTAATGACGCGTGTGTCGCCCATCTTGGTTTCGAGTCGTTATTTCAGATCGTCATTCCCGCGAAGGCGGGCTCCGCCCCATTTCGGCGGAGCCGAACATCCAGAGACTTCAGAGTTCTGTCGCGATCAGGGCTTGAATCTTCGGCTTCGCGGGATAATTGGTTTTGCGTCGTCATCTCAGATCGTCATTCCCGCGAAGGCGGACTCCGCCCCATTTCGGCGGAGCCGAACATCCAGGGCTTCATCCAGGCATGACTCTGAAGCCTCTGGATCCCCGCCTTCGCGGGGATGACGGTCAAAAACATGGAGTGACGGGCAAAAACCAGGCGTCGCGCATTCAAGTCGGCACAGGCGGGCAAGCGCAGACAGGTAAGCATGCGCAGGCAACCGCAGTTCGACACGTATTGCAGGTCGGCAGGTATCGCAGACCGGCAGATGTCGCAATCGCCTTCGACCACCGCTCTTGCCACCACCATCGCACGCACTCGCTAAGCATGCGTCCATGCCCCTGCTGCTCATCATCCCGCTCGCCCTGTTGGCCCTGGTCCTGCTGTGGGCCCTGTTGCTGCCGATCGGCCTGATCCAGCGCTACCGCTATGGCAAGGCGCGGCGTCGCGCGCTGCCGTGGGTGGTGCATCTGGCCGCGGCGTTGTCGCTGCTGTCGCTGCTGATCTTCTTTTTCAGCGCTTGGCTGGTCGGCCACTGGATCGACGATGCGCCCCTGTACGCCGGCGGCGGTCTGCTCGCGGGCCTGTTGCTCGGCGCGCTCGGTTTGGCCCTGACCCGTTTCGAACACGAACCCAAGGGCCTGTACTACACCCCCAACCGCTGGTTGATCCTCGGCCTGACCCTGATCGTCGCCGCGCGCATCGTCTACGGCCTGTGGCAAGGCGCGCAGGGCTGGAGCGGGCATGGCGCGTGGTTGCCGCGCCAGGGCAGCCTGTTCGCGGTCGGCGGCTTGTTGCTCGGTTACTACCAGCTCTACACCCTGGGCCTGCGCCGCCGTTTGCGCCGGGTCGCGCTCACCGCGAACGGATGACGCAGCGCAGATGACGCGCCCGGCGCGGCGCGGCATGATGAACGGTCCAGTCCGCAACGCCGCCATGACCTTTCCGCGCCACCCCCGCTCAATCAGCCGTAATTGCGCCGCTGGCGCGGTTCGCATCGCGACGCGCGCGCCATGACCGCGGCCCACCCGCACCGCGGCCGCGCCATCGTCACCATGCTGGTCGCGGTGCTGATGTTCTCGTTGATGGACGCGGTGCTGAAGCTGCTGTCGGATCACTATCCGCCGTTCCAGGTCGCGACCCTGCGCGGGTTGTCGTCGTTGCCGTTCGTGCTGACCTGGGCGCTGGCCAGCGCCGGTTGGCGGCCGCTGCTGCGGGTGCGCTGGCCCTTGCATCTGCTGCGCGGCGTGCTCGGCGTCGGCATGATGGCCAGCT
Organism: Lysobacter sp. Soil_N_51; assembly: GCF_057655755.1. Classification (NCBI taxonomy): domain Bacteria; kingdom Pseudomonadati; phylum Pseudomonadota; class Gammaproteobacteria; order Lysobacterales; family Lysobacteraceae; genus Lysobacter; species Lysobacter sp. Soil_N_51. The sequence goes on from NZ_JBDGLR010000002.1 coordinate 351,882, forward strand.
TCGTCTACGGCGTGAACCGCCTGCCGCTGTCGACGACGTATTCGATCTTCTTCATCGCGCCGCTGCTGATCACCGCGTTGTCGGTGCCGATTCTCGGCGAGCGGGTCGGGCCGCGGCGCTGGATCGCGATCGGCATCGGCCTGCTCGGCGTGCTGGTGCTATTGCGCCCCAGCGGCGAGGGCATGCTCAGCATGGCGGCCTTGGCGGTGCTCGCCGCGGCGTTCGGCTACGCGGTCAGCGCGATCACCGTGCGCCTGCTCGCGCGCACCGACAGCACCCAGGCGATGATGGTGTGGCTGATGGTGATGATCACCGTCGGCGCTGGCGCGCTGGCCTGGTCGGGCTGGGTGCCGCTGCGCAGCGAGGACCTGTGGCTGATCCTCGGCCTGGGCATCGCTGGCACGATCGGCCAATACGCGGTCACCGAAGCCTTTCGTCTGGGCGAAGCCTCGCTGATCGCGCCGCTGGAATACACCGCGCTGATCTGGGGGGTGATGCTCGACCTGAGCCTGTGGGGCGTGCTGCCCGATTCGGTGACCTGGATCGGCGCGGCGATCATCGTCGCCAGCGGTCTGTACCTGATGCGCCGCGAGAGCGTTCACGCCGAAGCTGAACATCCATAGCGCAAGCAGGTGCTGGCGACAGTAGCCCCCTGCCACGACAGATACTGGCGAGTGCAGACCCTGGCGAAAGCAGGCCTCAGCCAGCGCGCCCATCGACGCGACAAACTCGGCACACCTCTCCCGCGCGCGGGAGATGTCGGCGCGCGCAGCGCGCCGGGTGAGGGCGCGCCGGCGCCACCGACACCACACCCGCCGCCACCGCATTCATTGGATTCAAGCTTTCGCCGCAGCGCGCCATGACGATCGGGTTGCCTGCGCGTAGTGTCGAGGCGTAGTCCGCAGTTCAGGGGGAAACGCCACATGACCGCACTCGTCCACGCGCCCGGCGCGCCGTGCTGGTTCGAGCTGGCGACCCACGATCAGCCCGCGGCCGACGCTTTCTACAGCGCCTTGTTCGGTTGGACCATCGAACGCACGCCGATGCCGGCCGGCAGCGCCTACACCACCTTCAAGCTCGCCGGCCGCGATGTCGCCGGCAGTTACCCGCTGGTGCCCGGCGCCGCGCCCGGTCCCGACGGCAACAGCACCTCGCATTGGGGCGTGTACTTCCGCGTCGCCGACTGCAACGCGATGACCGCGCGCGCGGTCGCGCTGGGCGGGCGCATGCTCGCCGCGCCGTTCGAACTGATGGAGCACGTGCGCATGGCGGTATGCGCCGATCCCGAAGGCGTGGTGTTCTCGCTCGCCCAGCAACGCGCGCACCCCGGCGTGGACGCGATCGGGGTCGACAACGCGGTGTGCTGGGCGGAACTGGCGACGCGCGATATCGCTCGCGCCGAAGCCTATTACCAGCGCCTGTTCGGCTGGCGCATGCAGGCGCATCCGGCGACGCCGGCCGGGTACCGCGTCTTCGTTGATCAGCAGCGCATGCTCGGCGGTCTGTTGCAGATGACGGCCGACTGGGGCGAGATCGCGCCGCACTGGTCGATCTACCTGCAGGTCGCCGATGTCGACGCCTGCGCCGCGCGCGCGCTCAGGCTGGGTGGCAGCATCGCGTTTCCGCCGTTCGATGCGCCGGGCGTGGGACGGATCGCGCGGGTCTGCGATCCCGGCGGCGCGGCGTTCTATCTGATCAAGTTCCTCTGATCGGATCGTTGTCGGTCGCGTAAAAAAACGGGCCCCGCGAGGGGCCCGTCGTGTTGCATGGATCGTACCGCGTGACAGCGTGCGACTTAGAAGCGCGCGCCCAGACCGATACCGATGGTCACCGGGTTCAGCTCGGCTTCGCCGACCTTGACGCCGTCGAGCTTCACGTCCGGCTTGCCCTGCATGTAGCGCACGTCGGCGCGGGCGAACCAGGTCGGGTTGATGTTGAGATCGACGCCGGCGGTGGCCATCGCGCCCTTGGCGTTCTCGATGCCCAGACGGTTGCCGCTGCTCAGCGTTTCGTTGCTGTAGTTGGCTTCGTAGTAGCCCAGGCCCACGAACGGACGCACGATCGTGTCGGCGCCGCGGAAGTGGTACTGGCCACTCAGCGCGACCGGCTGCGAATCGACGCTGCCGATCTTGCCGCCGCCGGTGTTGACGCGCTGACCGAGCTTGTCGGCCGCGCCCCACGCTTCGATGGCGATGTTGTCGTTGATGTACCAGCTGGCGCTGAGGGTCGGGGCACCGCCGCCGTCCACGTTGGTGCGCACGCCGCCGATCTGCGGATTCTTGGTCGGTTCGCTGAGCGAGTAACCGCCGACGACGGCGAAGCGCTTGCCGCTGGCGCTGTCGGTGGAAGCATCCTGAGCGAAGGCGGCCGGGGCGAGGGCCATGGTGCCCAGCAGGGCGAGAGTCAAATGAGAAATGCGGATCATGGAGTGGACTCCTGTTGTTGTGGTGTTGCACGACGCCTTGGGGGAGGCGGAGCGCAAGGTAACAACGCATGCATGAACCGAACTTGCCGCGCGAATGCGCGTGAAGGAACTTTTCACGGACGACACGTGCTAGACCCGTGTTTTCAAGGGGAAAATGAACGAAATGAACAAATATTGAAACGAGCGAATTGAACGAAATTCGTTCACGCGGCGATGGTTTATGAACGAGATTAAGGCGCTGGTTTTAAGCAGGAATAGCGAAAAAACCCGGTAAAACAAGCGCTATCGGACCATCGCGAAAAATTCGACTGGAACGCGCGCCGAGTCGATCGAGGTGTGCGAATCATCGAAACATCCGCGTGATGCGCGAAGTCGATTCGCATGAAGCCAATCGAAATCGCGAGAAAAACTGCCTTTGCATCGATTGCGTCATCGATGCGTTCCACTGCGGAAACGTCGTTCATCGTGCTTGCGGCGCGTTCGAGTCGCTGTTGCGCGAACAAAGCGCGCCTCGCGAATCGATCGCGAAGGTCGATCGCCCGCCAACCGCCCGATTGCGTACGGTCAACCGCCATGACAAAGGTCACGCCACCCATCGGCACACGAAATCTGGGCGCCGCGGCCGCACTGTGGTCGCCATTGAACCGTCCAGGAACCGACGATGCGCCTGTCCCGCCCCGTACTGATCGCCGCCATGGCCGCCACCACGCTCGTCAGCGGCCCGGTCTTCGCCGCCAACGTCCATGTCGACGCCAGCTGCGAGATCGACAGCGCCTTCGACCTGACCCTCAACCAGCGCAGCCTGATCCTGACCCGCGACGACGGCGTGCCCAAGGCGATCGTGATGCGCCAGGGCCGGCTGTTCGTCGACGACCGCTGGGTCGAACTGAGCCGTGACGACGCGCGCCGCATCGCCGAGTTCGAGAAAGGCGCGCGCGCGGCGATGCCCGAGGCCCAGCACATCGGCCGCGAGGCCGCCGACATCGCCTTTACCGCGCTGGGCGAGGTGGCCGCGGTGCTGGGCAATCACCCCGACCGCACCCGCGGCCGCATCGAGCAGATGCGCAAGGACCTCGACAAGCGTCTGAGCAACGTGGTCACTCCGACCCATTTCAGCGGTAAGGTGCTCGGCGACGGCATCGCCGATGCGCTCGGCGAGAACGTGCCGATCCTGGTCGGCGAACTGGTCGGCGGCGCGGTCACCGCCGCGCTCAGCGGCGACGCCGAGCGGCTCAAGCGCCTGGACAGCCTGGACGCCAAGATCGAAGCCGCGGTGCAGCCGCGCGCCGACGCCTTGGGCCGCCGCGCCGACAAGCTGTGCCGGCAGATGGTCGAGCTGGACGCGATCGACAATGCGCTGAGCTACCGTTTCGATGGCCGGCCGTTGGAGTTGCTGCGGGTCCAGATCAAGGACAACAAGTCCGGCGGCGACAAGCATTGAGTCGCCGCGCCTGGACGAATACGCGTCCGGGCGAATCCGCCAGCCGTGTGCCCATCGGCGGTCCGCGCCCGCGTCTCGCCGTCGCGGGCCGCGACGTCCATCCCAATACCTGGGCGTACGTAGCGCCCCGCGAGGCCGCCGGCATTGCCGCTTAGGTCTTTAGTACTGCATGGGCCGCCGTGCGGTTGGCGTGACCGGCCGCAACCGCCACAATAGGGTTTTCGCGCATTGCGGAGCCCCACGAACATGGCTGATCTGAAGGAAGCACGCGTCCCCGACATCGGCGACTACGACGGCGTACCCGTCATCGAACTGCTGGTCGCGGTCGGCGACACGGTGACCCAGGACCAGGGACTGGTCACGCTGGAATCCGACAAGGCCACCATGGAAGTGCCCGCGCCGTTCGCGGGCGTGATACGCGAACTCAAGGTCAAGATCGGCGATCAGCTGGCCGAAGGCAGCGTGGTGGCGTTGATCGAGCCACTCGAAGGGGAAGAAAAAGCAACGCCCGCGAAAGCCGAAGAACCCGCCAAGCCGTCAGCACCCGCCGCTCCAGTCAAAGCCGAAGCCCCCGCGCCCGCGAAGCAGGAAGCTGCCAAGCCCGAAGCGCCGGCCAAGTCCGAAGCAGCTCCGGCCCCCGCTCCGATCGCCGCCGCCAACGCCGGCACCGACCCCGAAGCGTTGCCGCCGCGCACCCCGCCGGTGGCCTTCACCGCCGAAGAGCTGATGCCCGACAAGGTGCCGTACGCCAGTCCGGCGGTGCGCCTGTTCGCGCGCGAGCTCGGCGTCGACCTGAGCCGCGTCACCGGCAGCGAGCGCGGCGGCCGCATCAGCAAGGAAAACGTGCAGGCCTTCGTCAAGAGCGTCATGCAGGGCGGCGGCGGTGGCGCGGCCAGCGCCGGCGCGGCGCCGAGCCTGGGCGGCGGCCTCAACCTGCTGCCGTGGCCGAAGGTCGACTTCAGCAAGTTCGGCGAGACCGAGGTCAAGCCGCTCACCCGCATCCAGAAGCTGTCCGGCGCCAACCTCGCGCGCAACTGGGCGATGATCCCGCACGTCACCCAGCACGACGATGCCGACATCACCGATCTGGAAGCGCTGCGCGTGACGCTCAACAAGGAAAACGAGAAGGCCGGCCTCAAGCTGACCATGCTCGCGTTCCTGATGAAGGCCTCGGTGTCGGCGCTGCAGAAGTTTCCGAACTTCAACGCCTCGCTCGACGCGAGCGGCGAAAACCTGACGCTGAAGAAGTACTTCCACATCGGTTTCGCCGCCGACACCCCGAACGGCCTGGTCGTGCCGGTGGTGCGCGACTGCGACAAAAAGGGCGTGCTGCAGATCGCCAAGGAAACCGGCGAACTCGCGGCCAAGGCGCGCGACGGCAAACTCGGCCCGGCCGACATGAGCGGCGGTTGTTTCTCGATCAGCTCGCTCGGCGGCATCGGCGGCACCGCGTTCACCCCGATCGTCAACGCGCCGGAAGTGGCGATCCTCGGCGTGTCCAAGTCGGCGACCAAGCCGGTCTGGGACGGCAAGCAGTTCGCGCCGCGCCTGATCCTGCCGTTGTCGCTGTCCTACGATCACCGCGTCATCGACGGCGCCGCCGCCGCGCGCTTCACCGCGCACCTGGCGCAGTTGCTGGCCGACATGCGGCGGGTGTTGCTGTAAGCGCGGTTCGCGGTCGTCGCGCGGCCGGTTCGCCGCCGCGATGACCCGCGCATCGCCGCCCGTGCCGGCGGCGATGCGCGAGACGCGCCGATCGTCGCGCCTCGCCATCGCCAGTACCTTCCTCGCCAGTACGCCCCCGACGCCAGCCGCCCACACAGGATCGCCCGCTGCAATGAGCCGCATGCCCTTCGCACGTTCTGGTTCCTCTTCGCGCCGATGCGCATTGTTCGGCCTGGCCTTGGTGCTGGCCGCGCCGCTCGCGCAGGCCGCCGACGGCTGCACGTTCGCGCTCGGCCGCGGCTGGCCGCCGGCCACCGAAAACCACGGCTCGGCGGTGGAGCAGTTGCTCGCGGCCCAGGCCGCGCCGCGGCTGAGCTTGACCTATCTGCCGCAGCGCGGCGTGGAGAGCGGCTTGATGTTGATCGCCGGCGAAGGCGAGGCCGACTGGACGGTGCGTCACGCCGTGCCCAACGATCGCGTGCAGAGCTGGAGTTCCTCGCGTAACGGCGGCGCCCTGCAACTGCGCGTGGAGCAGGAAGTCGACAAGGAAGAAGCGCCGATCCCGCAAGCACTGGCCGCGCGTGTGGTCAGCGCCTGGAAGCGCGCGCTGACGACGATGGCGCCGGACGACAAGCCGGCCGAGTTCCACGACAAGGATCAGCTGCTGTTCGTGGTCGACGGCATCCGCGTCAGCGGACTGCGTCCTGACTGCGGCGTCGGCGAAACCTTGATGGAGCAGGCCGGGCTGATGACCGAGGCCGCCAACGAAAGCATCTCCAAGCGCGAACGCCGCTGGCGCGCGCTGGGCGAATCGCTGGACGAACTTGACGCCCAGCTGGCTCAGGCCGGCTCTGGGTCGGCCGGCGAATGATCGTCCCGGCCGCCGCGCGCCTGCCCGCACGCGACGGCTTCGCATCGAGCGCGCGCGCTGTCACGGCGCACGCGCGCCGCGCGGCTCCGCCGCGCGACCCCACGACGGATGCGCGCGGCGCGTTCGCCAGAAACAGATCAGAACCGGAGGACACGGCGTCATGGCCAACAGCATCGAAGTAAAGGTTCCCGATATCGGCGATTACGACGGCGTCCCCGTCATCGAGCTGCTGGTCGCGGTCGGCGATACGGTCAAGAAGGACCAGGGCCTGGTCACGCTGGAATCGGACAAGGCGACGATGGAAGTCCCGTCCTCGGCCGACGGCGTGGTCAAGTCGATCAGCGTCAAGATCGGCGACAAGGTGGCCGAGGGCGCGGTGATCGCGGTCCTGGAAGCCGTGGGCGATGCAGCCTCCGCCAGCGAAACCAAAGCGCCTCTCCCGCCTGCGGGAGAGGTCGCGGCGCCCGGCGCGGCGGGTGAGGGTACGCCGGCCGGCGCGCCCCCATCCCAGCCTTCCCCCGCGAGCGGGGGAAGGAGCGAAGCAGCACCTGCGAGCGCGGCGACGAATGCGCCGAGCCCGCCCGCGCCCACCGCCGCCAGCGCAAGCGGCCGCAAGGCCGACGTCGAATGCCGCATGCTCGTGCTCGGCTCCGGCCCCGGCGGCTACACCGCCGCGTTCCGCGCCGCCGACCTCGGCCTGGACACGGTGCTGGTCGAGCGTTACGCCAGCCTCGGCGGCGTCTGCCTCAACGTCGGCTGCATTCCGTCCAAGGCGCTGCTGCACGCGGCCGCGGTCATCGACGAAGCCCAGCACGCCAGCGATTACGGCGTCAGTTTCGGCAAGCCGACGATCGATCTGGACGCGCTGCGCAAGTACAAGGAAAAAGTCGTCGGCCAACTGACCAAGGGCCTGGCCGGCATGGCCAAGCAGCGCAAGGTGCGCGTGGTCGCCGGCACCGGCACGTTCATTTCGCCGAACGAACTGGAAGTGACCGGCGAGGGCGGCACCCAGCTGATCCGCTTCGAGCAATGCATCATCGCCGCCGGTTCGCAGGCGGTGAAGCTGCCGAACTTTCCGTGGGACGACAAGCGCGTCATGGACTCGACCGACGCGCTGGAACTGGCCGACATCCCGAATAAATTGCTGGTGGTCGGCGGCGGCATCATCGGCCTGGAAATGGCCACCGTGTACCGCGCGCTGGGCAGCGAAGTCACCGTGGTCGAGTTCCTCGACCAGCTGATGCCGGGCGCCGATCCGGATCTGGTCAGGCCGCTCGCCGATCGCCTGAAGAAGCAGGGCGTGGCGGTGCATCTCAAGACCAAGGCCGCCGGCACCGAAGTGGTCAAGGACGGCATCAAGGTGTCGTTCGAAGGTGACAAGGCGCCCGACGCGCAGGTCTTTGATCGCGTGCTGGTCGCGGTCGGCCGTTCGCCCAACGGCGGCAAGATCGGCGCCGACAAGGCCGGCGTCGGCGTGACCGATCGCGGCTTCATCCCGGTCGACCGGCAGATGCGCACCAATGTGCCGCACATCTTCGCCATCGGCGACTTGGTCGGTAACCCGATGCTCGCGCACAAGGCCACTCACGAGGGCAAGCTCGCCGCCGAAGTGGCCGCGGGCGAGAAGAAGGAGTGGGTCGCGCGGGTGATCCCGTCGGTGGCCTACACCGATCCGGAAATCGCCTGGGTCGGCGTCACCGAGACCGAAGCCAAGGCCAAGGGCCTGAAGGTCGGCGTCGGCAAGTTCCCGTGGGCCGCCAGCGGCCGCGCGATCGGCATCGGCCGCACCGAAGGCTTCACCAAGCTGATCTTCGACGAAGCCACCCACCGCATCGTCGGCGGCGGCATCGTCGGCGTGCACGCCGGGGATCTGATTTCCGAAGTCGGCCTGGCGATCGAAATGGGTTGCGAAGTCGCCGACATCGGCCACACCATCCATCCACACCCGACTCTGAGCGAGTCGGTCGGCATGGCGGCGGAGGTGTTCGATGGAACGATCACGGATTTGTATATCCCCAAGAAGAAGGGCTGAGTTCGGCGCGCTGGCGCTGGCCTTGATCGTCGGCTGTCATGCGACGCAGGCGCTGGCCCTGTCGGTGAGGCCGCCGGTGCTGCCCAAGGACGAAGACTACCGCGCCTGCCCTCGGGGGCAGGCCTGGAAGGACAGCGGCGGCGCGCGCATGCAGCGAGCGCGCCTGCGCCAGCCGACGGCGCCGCCGCGCGATCCGGCCTTGCGCGACAACGTGCGGCGCCTGAGGTTGATCGCGTTGCACGGCGGCTACGACTACCAACCCCGCGGCGCCGTGGTCGCGGCTCCTAAAGTCGCTGCTGAAGCGGCTGCTGAAGCGGCAGCAGATGCGGCCGCAACCGCAGCCGATGCCGCGGCCGATGCGGCCGATGTCGCCGCCGGCGCAAAGCCGGCCCGGCAGCAGGCTTCGCGCCCGCCCGAGCCGCGGGTGACGCCGGCGCAGGCGCGCGCGGCCGTGCAGCACCTGCGCGAGATTCTGCAGCGTCGACCGATGCCCGGCGTCGATGAGATTGGCGTGGATGGCGTGGAAGCGTTGTGGCTCGCGATCTACCGCGACCGCGACGATCGCGCGCAGCAACTACGATGGGCCGAGTCGTTCCTGGAGACGCAACGACGCGTTCCCGGCGCCGATGGGCATCTGATTCGCGATGCGATGGAGAAGGTCGACGATCTGCTGCTGATTGAAGGCCGGCCACAGCGCTATGGCACGCAGTTCGATCTCGTCGACGGCAAGATCGCGTTGAAGCCCATCGACAGCATGCAGGCCGCCGAGGCCTATCGCAGTGAATTCGAGCGAATGCCGCTGGGGTTGGAAATTTGCTTGCGCGAGCGCTTGAGCACGTTGCGCACACACGTGCCGGATCTGTAACCGGCAGCGGACGGCATCATCGGGAGACGGTCTTTGGGCCCACACGCGTGGCCCCGATCGGACGCTATCGTCCGATCGGAGCACGGGGCATCAGAGCCGAAGGCTCCGCTACCTTAGAACGAGAACGTCACGCCCGCCATCGGCCCCTTGAAGCGCTGGTCCAACCCGACCGATGCATCGCCGCCGTTGCGCTTGGCGTCGATCTTGAACCAGTCGTAGCCGACGAACGCGCCGACCGCCGGAGTGAAGCGGTATTCGACCAGGGCATTGGCGCGGCTGATGTCGCCTTCGTAATCGCCGAAGTCGCCCCAGTCCGCGTCCAGGTACTGGCCCTGCACGATGAAGCGCCACTTCTCGCCCGGCGAGAACTGCAGGCGCGTGCCGACCACCGGCGCGAAGCCGTCTTCGCTCTGCTTGTCGCTGTAATTGAGGGTGCCGGCCTGGGCGCGCAGCTTGCCTTCGATCTTGGCGTACTCAACACCGATCTGCAGACCCCAGCTGACCGTGTCGGTCTCGACCACGGCGTAGTCGTACATCACGCTGGCCAGTTCGAATTTGGCCTTGGCGCGGGCGAAGCTGCCGGCCGGAATCGTGGTGTCGTCGAACGAGATGTCCTCGCCCAGCGTGGCGGTCTTGCTCTTGTCGTAGCCGAAATAGTTGAACAGCAGGCGATGGCGTTCGCCGAAGTGGAACTGGCCCTCGATGCGCGGCACGGTTTCCTTGCTGCCGAAATCGAAGTCCTGGCTGAACTCGTAGGGACGGCCCTGGAAGGTGGTGCCGGCGGTCAGTTCGCCGCTGGTGTCGACCGACATGGCGCCCAGTCGTACCGTGAATCGATCGTCTTCTGCGTGCGCGGGCAGGGCATAGGCGGCGCTCGCGGCGGCCAGCGCTAGCGTTAAAGGAAGCAGTCTGGAAATCACAGGTGTACTCCGTAAAGGAAAGGCGGGGGAATGCAGCACATTCGTGTACTGGTGCGTACATGAATGCCGTCTTTGCGGTGGAGTAATTGTGAAAAAATCGCGAGCGACCGATTCGGCAAAGCGCAAAGCGGGAATTAAGTGATGCGCATCACGAAAAGGCGAAGCCCCGGCGGGTCATGCCGGGGCTTCGGGTGCCCACCGCAGCTTTGCCATTGACGAGGAGAGAGTGGCGGCGGGCGTTCCCAGATACTGACCGGTGCTTTCGCGAAAGGTTCCGCCGTGCGTCAAAGATTTTCGATCACGTCGTCAAAGCCGCGCCGGCGACGGCCTGGGCGGCGCGGCGGGTCTCGATGCGCTTCCAGAATTTCTCGTGCAGATGGAAGGCCACGGTGTTGCAGGCGGGCTCGACCAGGGCCAGCGCGCCGCCGACCCAGACACTGCCGGTCATCAGGTAACCGACCAGGAAAGCGACCGAGAAATGCACGCAGGCGAAACTGAGGGTCTTGCTCATGGCGGCGACCTGGATGAGAATTGTTCTCAACAATACGCTTCGCACATGGGGAATCAAATCGAATGATCCGACGGTTCCGATAGCTCGCAACTATCGATGGCCGTGTCGATGCGGCGTGCGTTACGTGGCAGGTAATTCAGCGCAAGCGCGCCGCGCCGCATAGTTGCGGCCATGAAGTCGCCTTTCGCCGCCCCGGCTGCTCGCTCCCGATCGCCCCATGGCAGGTCCGTGACTGCCGCCGGTTGCCGCAAAGTCGCCCGCACTCTATACTTTTGCGGCTCTACCGGGCGCTTTGCGCCAACCCCAGACCGACGAGACCCGCGTGCACGATCCATTGTCCGCAGGCCGCCGGCTGGCGTCGCGCGCGATTGCCTGGCAAGCCGGCGCGACGGCGCTGGTCGCGCTGGCCTTCTACTCCAAGGGCGCGTCTTTCGCGCTTGCGGCTGCGGTCGGCGGCGGCGCGGCGGTAGCTGGCAGCCTCGTGGCGGCCAGGATGGCACTCGGGGGGGGCGTGCAACCGGCCGGGATGGCTGTAGGACGGTTGTTGGCCGGCGTCATATTCAAGTGGGTGGCGGTATTGACGGTATTCGGGCTGGGACTGGCCTGGTGGCGTCTGCCTCCACTCCCCATGCTGGTGGGATTGCTCGCGGCGACGCTGGCTTTCGTACTGGCTAATCTTTTGAAACAACGATGAAGGTGTCTTTCGTGAGTGAACAGACCGGTTCGGGCGGCCTGAACGAATACATCAAGCACCATTTGACCCACAACACCAGTGAGGTCTTTGGCAGCGACGCGTTGTCGAAGTTCAACTTCGACTCGTGGATCGTCGCCCTGGTGCTCGGTTTGCTGTTCATCCTGTGGTTCGGCCTGGCCGCGCGTAAAGCGACGGCGGGCGTTCCCAGCAAGGGCCAGGCGTTCGTCGAGATCATCCTCGAGTTCATCGACGGCCAAGTCAAAGACACCTTCCACGGCGATCGCCGTTCGGTGACTCCGCTGGCATTGACCATCTTCATGTGGGTCGTGTTCATGAACACGATGGACCTGCTGCCGCTCGACCTGTTCGGTTGGCTGGTGCACGTCACCGCCGGTCCGGAAGCGGCGCACCACACGTATTTCCGCGCGGTTCCGACCGCCGATCTCAACACCACCTTCGCGATCTCGGCCTCGGTGTTCTTCATCCTGATCGGCCACGCGATTTCGGCCAAGGGCGCCGGCGGTTTCGGCAAGGAACTGGTCACCGCGCCGTTCCACGCGCATGGCGTGATGAAGATCGTGCTGGTGCCGGTCAACCTGGTCATGAACATCATCGAGTGGCTGGTCAAGCCGGTTTCGCTCGCGATGCGACTGTTCGGCAACATGTACGGCGGCGAGCTGGTGTTCATGCTCATCGCCGGTCTGATGGGGAGCATCTACACCTTCGTGCCTGGCGTTCTCGCCAACGCCGCCTGGGCGATCTTCCACATCCTGATCATCCTGTTGCAGGCCTTCATCTTCATGATCCTCACGGTCGTCTACATCGCAGGCGCCCGCGAAAGCCATTGATTCAAGCCGCGTCACCCGCTGCATCCAGATTTCTAATTCGTTTTCCCTTCACCGCTTAGCACTACCTCTACCAGGAGAAGCACCATGGAGTACATCGCCAACGTTCAGGGTCTGACCGCGATCGCGATCGGCATCATCATCGGTCTCGGCGCGCTGGGCGCCTGCCTGGGCATCGCGCTCATGGGCTCGAAGTTCCTCGAATCCGCCGCGCGTCAGCCGGAGCTGGTGCCGATGCTGCAGGGCCGTATGTTCCTGCTCGCCGGCCTGATCGACGCCGCGTTCATCATCGGCCTCGCCGTTGCTCTGTTCTTCGCGTTCGCCAACCCGCTGATCAGCGTCCTGCAGCAGTAAGCAGCGCTTGATCGTGGTCGCTTCGCGCCTTCGCAAGGCGCGAAGCGGGCAACCCGGACCGGCTTCGGTTGGTCCAACGTAAGTAACGTCGAGGACCCGTCATGAATCCCAACATGACTTTCTTCGGTCAGATGCTCTCCTTCGCGATCCTCGTATGGTTCACGATGAAGTTCATTTGGCCGCCGCTGAACGCAGCGATCGAAGCGCGCCAGAAGAAGATCGCCGAAGGTCTGGCGAACGCCGAAGGCGCCGAAGTTCTCATCCAGCAGGCGCAAGCGCAGGCGGACGAGGTCGTGCGCGAAGCCCGTACCAAGGCCAATGAGGTCATCGACCAGGCCCATCAGCGCGCCAACCAGATCGTCGATCAGGCCAAGACCGATGCGATGGTCGAAGGCACGCGTCTGAAAGCGCTGGCCGATGCCGAGATCGCCGCCGCCGCCGACCGCGCTCGCGAGGAACTGCGCAAGCAGGTGTCCGCGCTGGCCGTGAGCGGCGCCGAAAAACTGCTCAAGCGCGAAATCGACGCCAACGCCCACAAGGCGCTGCTCGACGAGCTTGCCGCAGAAATCTGATCGGATAGCCCAACGCGATGAGCCAGAACCTCACCCTCGCCCGACCGTATGCACGCGCCGCGTTTTCGCTGGCGCGCGATGCCGGCCGTTCCGCGCAATGGTCCGACGCGCTCGCCTTCTCGGCGCGCGTCGCCGCCGATCCGCAGGTGTCCGCGCTGCTCGGTCATCCGCAGCTGAGCGCCGCCGACGCGATCGCCCTGATCGCGATCGACGGCGCGGACGAGTCGGTGCAGCGCTTCCTCGCGCTGCTGGCCGACAACCGCCGCCTCGCGCTGCTGCCGGAAATCTCCGGATTGTTCGAAGAGCTGCGGGCCGAGGCCGACCGCGTGGTCAAGGCCAAGGTCACCTCGGCCAACGATCTGCCGGCGGCCGAACTCGATGCGATCAAGGCCGCGCTGACCAAGCGCTTCGGCCGCCAGGTCGACATCGAAACGGCGGTCGACGCATCGCTGATCGGCGGCGCGGTGATCGACGCGGGCGACGTGGTGATCGACGGCTCGCTCAAGGGCAAGCTCGCGCGCCTGCAGACGGCATTGGCCGGTTAACAGCTGGGATTCGGGATTGGAGATTGGGGATTCGCAAAGCTTCAGCGAATCCCGAATCACTAATCCCCAATCCCGACCAAAAGAAAGCACCCGCGCGTCGCCCCATCGCGATGCAGGACCAAGGAAACGACAATGGCAAGCACCCAGCTCAACCCGTCCGAAATCAGTGAACTGATCAAGACCCGCATCGAGAAGGTCAAGCTGGCCGCCGAAGCGCGCAACGAAGGCACCGTTACCTCGGTGTCCGACGGCATCGTGCGCATCCACGGCCTGGCTGACGTGATGCAGGGCGAAATGATCGAACTGCCGAACAACACCTTCGCGCTCGCGCTGAACCTGGAGCGCGACTCGGTCGGCGCCGTGGTCCTGGGCGATTACGAGCATCTGCGCGAAGGCGACGTCGCCAAGACCACCGCACGCATCCTGGAAGTGCCGGTCGGTCGCGAACTGCTCGGCCGCGTGGTCAACGCGCTCGGCGAGCCGATCGATGGCAAGGGTCCGATCGGCGCGGCGATGACCGCTCCGGTGGAGCGCGTCGCCCCGGGCGTGATCTGGCGCAAGTCGGTCGACCAGCCGGTGCAGACCGGTTACAAGACCGTCGACGCGATGATCCCGATCGGCCGCGGCCAGCGCGAGCTGATCATCGGCGACCGTCAGACCGGCAAGACCGCGCTGGCGATCGACGCGATCATCAACCAGAAGGGTACCGGCATTAAGTGCGTGTACGTCGCGATCGGCCAGAAGGCCAGCTCGGTCGCCAACGTCGTGCGCAAGCTGGAAGAAAACGGCGCGCTCGCCCACACCATCGTGGTCGCCGCGACCGCGTCGGAATCGGCCGCGATGCAGTACATCAGCGCCTACTCGGGCTGCACCATGGGCGAGTACTTCCTCGACCGCGGCGAAGACGCGCTGATCGTGTACGACGATCTGTCCAAGCAGGCCGTGGCCTACCGCCAGATCTCGCTGCTGCTCAAGCGCCCGCCGGGTCGCGAAGCCTACCCGGGCGACGTGTTCTATCTGCACAGCCGCCTGCTCGAGCGCGCCGCGCGCGTGTCGAGCGAGTACGTCGAGAAGTTCACCAACGGCGAAGTGAAGGGCAAGACCGGTTCGCTGACCGCGCTGCCGATCATCGAAACCCAGGCCGGCGACGTGTCCGCGTTCGTGCCGACCAACGTGATCTCGATCACCGACGGCCAGATCTTCCTGGAAACCGACCTGTTCAACGCCGGCATCCGCCCGGCGGTGAACGCCGGTATCTCGGTGTCGCGCGTCGGTGGCGCGGCCCAGACCAAGATCGTCAAGAAGCTGTCCGGCGGCATCCGTATCGCCCTGGCCCAGTACCGCGAGCTGGCTGCGTTCGCGCAGTTCGCCTCCGACCTCGACGAAGCCACCCGCAAGCAGCTCGAGCGCGGTCAGCGCGTCACTGAGCTTATGAAGCAGAAGCAGTACGCGCCGATGTCGATCGCCCTGCAGTCGCTGTCGATCTACGCGGTCGACAAGGGCTTCATGGACGACGTGCCGGTGAACAAGATCGGTGCGTTCGAAGAAGCGCTGCACGCGCACTTCACCAATACCGCCGGCGAGCTGGTCGACCAGATCAACGCCACCGGCAATTGGAACGACGACATCGAAGGCGCCTTCAAGAAGGGCATCGAAGAGTTCAAGCAGACCGGGACCTGGTGATCAAGGCCGGGATTCGAGATTCGGGATTCGGGATTCGGCCAGGCCGATCCCGATCCCCGCTCTGACGAATCCCGTATCCCGAATCCCCAATCCCACGAGCGGAGCGAGTAAATGGCCGGCGGCAGAGAAATCAAAACCAAGATCAAGAGCGTGCAGAACACCCGCAAGGTGACGCGCGCGCTCGAAATGGTCTCGGCTTCCAAGATCCGCAAGGCGCAGGATCGGATGAAGACCTCGCGCCCGTACGCGCGGGTCATCAAGCAGGTGATCGGTCATCTGGCCCAGGCCAATTCCGATTACCAGCATCCGTACATGATCGAGCGCAAGGATCCCAAGCGCGTCGGCTATGTGATCGTGTCGTCCGACCGCGGTCTGGCCGGCGGCCTCAACAACAACCTGTTCCGCAAGCTGCTGGGCGAAATGCGCAAGTGGCAGGAGCAGGGCGTCGAGGTCGACGTGGTCACCATCGGCCAGAAGGCCTCGGTGTACTTCCGCCGGGTCAAGGTCAACATGCTGGCCTCGGTCACCCACCTGGGCGACAAGCCGCATCTGGAGCAACTGGTCGGCGTGATCAAGGTGATGCTCGACGCGTACAGCGGCGGCAACATCGATCGCGTGTTCCTTTGCTACAACGATTTCGTCAACACCATGACTCAGCGCGCGGCGTTCGATCAGCTGCTGCCGCTGCCGGAGCCGGAAACCCAGGTCGCCAAGCACGATTGGGACTACATCTACGAACCCGACGCGGAGACCGTGCTCAACCACGTGTTGACCCGCTACATCGAGTCGCTGGTGTACCAGGCGGTGCTGGAGAACGTGGCGTCCGAGCATGCCGCGCGCATGGTCGCGATGAAGTCGGCGAGCGACAACGCCAGCAAGCTGATCGGCACTCTGAACCTGGTCTACAACAAGGCCCGTCAGGCCGCGATCACCCAGGAAATCTCCGAAATCGTCGGCGGCGCCGCGGCGGTTTAAGCCGGGAATCGAGAATCGAGAATAGGGAATCGCACGAAAGCCGCGGCTTTCGACTTCCCATTCCCCATTCCCAACTCCCCATTCCCGACAAACGAATCAAACAAAGTTTAGTGGAGTTACAACCATGAGCCAGGGCAAGATCGTTCAGATCATCGGTGCGGTCGTCGACGTCGAGTTCGCACGCGAGTCGGTTCCGCGCGTGTACGACGCGTTGAAGGTCGAGAACACCGCCATCACCCTCGAAGTGCAGCAGCAGCTGGGCGACGGCATCGTGCGCGCGATCGCGCTCGGTTCCACCGACGGCCTCAAGCGCAACCTGGTGGCGATCAACACCGGCAAGGGTGTGTCGGTGCCGGTCGGCGCGGGCACCCTGGGCCGCATCATGAACGTGCTCGGCGAGCCGATCGACGAAGCCGGTCCGGTCGAAGCCACCGAGCATTGGGAAATCCACCGCGCCGCGCCTGATTACGCCGACCAGTCCTCGGGCAACGAGCTGCTGGAAACCGGCATCAAGGTCATCGACCTGATGTGCCCGTTCGCCAAGGGCGGCAAGGTCGGCCTGTTCGGCGGCGCCGGCGTGGGCAAGACGGTCAACATGCTCGAGCTGATCAACAACATCGCCACCGAGCACGCCGGTCTGTCGGTGTTCGCCGGCGTCGGCGAGCGCACCCGCGAAGGCAACGACTTCTACCACGAGATGGCCGAAGCCGGCGTCATCCAGCTCGAGAGCCTGAAGGACTCGAAGGTCGCGATGGTGTACGGCCAGATGAACGAGCCGCCGGGCAACCGTCTGCGCGTCGCGCTGACCGGCCTGACCATGGCCGAGTACTTCCGCGACGAAAAGGACGCCGACGGCAAGGGCCGCGACGTGCTGTTCTTCGTCGACAACATCTACCGCTACACCCTGGCCGGCACCGAAGTGTCGGCGCTGCTCGGCCGCATGCCGTCGGCGGTGGGTTACCAGCCGACCCTGGCCGAGGAAATGGGCGTTCTGCAGGAACGCATCACCTCGACCAAGACCGGCTCGATCACCTCGATCCAGGCCGTGTACGTGCCCGCCGACGACTTGACCGACCCGTCGCCCGCGACCACCTTCGCCCACCTCGACGCCACCGTCGTGTTGAGCCGTAACATCGCATCCTTGGGTATCTACCCGGCGGTCGATCCGCTCGACTCCACCTCGCGTCAGCTCGACCCGAACGTGATCGGCGCCGAGCACTACGACACCGCGCGCCGCGTCCAGGCCACCTTGCAGAAGTACAAGGAGCTCAAGGACATCATCGCGATCCTCGGCATGGACGAGCTGTCGGAAGAAGACAAGCAGGCCGTGTCGCGCGCGCGCAAGATCGAGCGTTTCTTCTCGCAGCCGTTCCACGTCGCCGAAGTGTTCACCGGCGCCCCGGGCAAGTACGTGTCGCTCAAGGACACGATCCGCGGCTTCAAGGGCATCTGCGACGGCGAATACGACCACCTGCCGGAGCAGGCGTTCTACATGGTCGGCGGCATCGAGGAAGCGGTCGAGAAGGCCAAGAAGATGGGCGTGGGCTGAGACGCCCACCGGGCGTCTCGGGATTCGGGATTAGGGAATAGGGATTCGTAAGGCGGTACGCGGCGATCGGCGGGTTTTGCCAATCCCGAATCCCGAATCACGAATCCCATCGAGCGAAGCGAGAAAGATTATGGCCACCACGTTCCGTTGCGACATCGTCAGCGCCGAGGAAGAGATCTTCCACGGCGAGGCGACGCTGCTCGTCGCCACCGGCGAGATCGGCGAACTCGGCATCGCGCCGCGCCATGCACCGCTGATCACGCGCCTGAAGCCGGGCAAGGTCGTGGTGACCCTGCCCAGCGGCGAACAGCTGGATTTCGCCGTGTCCGGCGGCATTCTCGAAGTGCAGCCGCAGGTCGTCACCGTGCTGGCCGACACCGCGATCCGTGCCCAGGACATCGACGAGGCCGCCGTGCGCGCCGCCAAGGAAGAGGCCGAGCGCGCGCTGGCCAACCGCGGTCCGCAGATGGACATCGCCGAAGCCCAGAGCAAGCTGGCCGAAGCGATGGCGCAGTTGCAGGCGCTGGAGCGTCTGCGCAAGAACATGAAGCACTAAGTCGGTCGCTGTACGCCGCTTACGAAAACGCCGGCCTTGCGCCGGCGTTTTTCGTTTTGAGATTTGCGTCAATGCGACAGGTGGCAGTACGCCCATGCTGTTCCCCCTTTGAAAAAGGGGGGCAGGGGGGATTTGCTCTTGCCGCCCACCGCGGTGATTCATCGCAAGCAAAAGCAAATCCCCCGGCGCATTCGTGATCAACCACTCAAGCGACAACGCAGGCGCCAGCCCCCTTTTTCAAAGTGGGCGAATTCTCTGCATTGCCTTGACTATCCGAATCAGCGCTTGTGCTCGCGCGACCATTTCGCGGATCCGAC
Organism: Lysobacter sp. Soil_N_51; assembly: GCF_057655755.1. NCBI lineage: Bacteria > Pseudomonadati > Pseudomonadota > Gammaproteobacteria > Lysobacterales > Lysobacteraceae > Lysobacter > Lysobacter sp. Soil_N_51. The sequence goes on from NZ_JBDGLR010000002.1 coordinate 370,702, forward strand.
TGGGAGCGCGATCGCGCCGCAAATGCAGCCGAACCTCAGCGCCGATACACCCAATACCGCGACATCACGAACCCGGCCCCGCCGAGTATCACCTCGATCACCGGCTTGGCCGCCCAGGTCCATTGCAGACCGGCATAGGCATCGACCGTGCTGATCGCCCAGGTGCTGAGAATCGTCGTGCCGATCCACATGGTCACGAAGCGCGCGAACTGCCGGCGCCCGACCCGGGTGTCGTCGCTGGCGAAGGTGAAACGGCCGTTGAGCCAGAACCCGAGCAGCGCGCCGCAGATGCGGCCGGTCAGATTGGCCGCTTCCACCGGCATGCCCAGATGGCTGAGGCCGACCATCACGCCCCAGTCCAGGAAGTACTGCAGGGCGCCGAACAACAGATAGTTGCGGCCTTGCCGGCCCAGGCTCACGCGCGGGTTCCCGGGCGAACGAAGCGGAGGCGATGCGGCCGGACAGGGGGGAGTGCGGTCATCCGCGCATTCTAGCCAAGCCAGGCTGTACCATCGCGGCCATCACTCACCGGCACGACGGAGCGGCGGTTTGCGCAGCGCGGTTCTGATCCCCTGTTACAACGAAGCCCGGACGGTGGCCAAGGTGGTCGCCGACTTCCGCCGTGTCCTGCCGGATGCCCAGATCTGGGTGTTCGACAACGCCAGCACCGACGACACCGCCGCGATCGCGCGCGCCGCCGGCGCGCGGGTGCATCGGGTGCCAGCCAAGGGCAAGGGCAACGTGGTGCGCACGATGTTTCGCGAGGTCGACGCCGACGTGTACCTGATGGTCGACGGCGACGACACCTATCCAGCCGATCACGCGCCGCTGCTGCTCGAGGACATCGTCAACGGCCATGCCGACATGGTCGTCGGCACGCGCCTGGAATCGCACGATTCGGGTTCGTTCCGACGCTTCCACGGCTTCGGCAACCGCCTGGTGCGCTGGAGCATCGGCAGCCTGTTCGGCCAGCCGGTGCGCGACGTGCTGTCGGGCTATCGCGCGTTCTCGCGCCGTTTCGTCAAATCGATGCCGGTGCTGTCGCGCGGCTTCGAGATCGAAACCGAGATGACCGTGTTCGCGATGGCCAACGCCTTCGTGCTGAGCGAACGCACCGTGCCTTACGGCGTGCGTCCGGAAGGCAGCGTGTCCAAGCTCAATACCTTCCGCGACGGCTTCCGCGTGTTGCGCACGATCGGGTTTTTGTTCAAGGACCTGCGCCCGTTGCGCTTCTTCGGCGTCGCGGCGTTGATCGCCGCCTTGGCCAGCCTCGGCTTCGGCGCGTTCGTGGTCCACGAATTCAGCCTGACCGGCGCGGTGACCCATCCGTCGACCGCGGTGCTGGCCGCGGCGCTCGCGCTGACCTCCTTCATCCTGCTCGCGACCGGCCTGATCCTAGACACGGTGAACCGGCGCAGCAACGAAATCCTGCGGCTGATCACCGACCACGTGGTGCGGCACACGCCGGAGTGAGCGATGCGTCCGGCTGGGCGCATGGCTGCGATCGGCGCGTGACCGCTCCGCAGTTCCGCGCAACCTGGCAAGACGCATCCACACTCATGGCGCCGCCTTGACGCAGATCGGCGCGAACGGCGCGCGCGCCAGCGGACACAGTTCGAGCTTCGCCAGCGTGTTGTGCAGCGGCCGGCAGTCGCCATCGACCGTCAGTCCGTACAAGGCCATGCGTTCGGCGGCCGGTGGGTCCACGCGTACCGGGCGCAGCAGCCACAGCGGACCGGGATTGGTGGCGACGGTGCGTTCGACGCGCTCCTGCAGTCGCGTGCAGCGCTGCGGGTCCATGAAGTTGTTGTGGATCGCCATAGCCGGCACGTCGCGCGGCAGGAACGCGAGGGCGTGCCCGATCGGGTGATTGGTGCTGGTCAGCACCACGCTGTGCTTCGGCAGCGCCGGGTAGCTCACTTCGATCATCGGCGAACGGAACGGGTCGCGGCCCCAGCTCGGATGCTTGGTCGGCGCGACTACCAGCACCATCGCGACGAGCATGACGGTGCGGGTACGGCGCTGGGCGAACAGGACCGACACCACGCCGACGATCAACATCGAGAACAACAGTTCCAGCGGCAGCAGATAGCGGTAGATGCTGTACATCGCCAACCAGCCGACATAGCTGACCAGCACGAACGCCAGCAACGGCCAGCGCAGGGCGAGGCGGATCGAAGCCTCGCGGATCGAAGCCTCGTCGTTCGCAGCGCCCGTATCGCTCGCGACGGGAGCGACCGGCGGCGCGATCGCATCGCCGCGCGCGCGGCCCCGCCACACCCAGATCGCGAGCGCGATCATGCCCAGCAGGACCCGCGGATCGGCCAGCACCACCTCGGAGAAATCGCGGCTGCGGCGCAGCATGCGCAACGGCGCGTTCAAGTACTGCAGTGCGCCGTCGGGCAGATAGCGCAGGTCGCGCATGGATTCGGGCAGCGCGTCGGGCGAATGGAACCACTGATTGAAGTAAGGGAATAGCGGATTGCCATGGTGCTGCCACAGATACCAGCCCCACGGCCCCCAGCACAGCAGCGCGGCGGCGCCGCCGCCGAGCGCCAGCGCGCCGATGCGCGCGGGCAGCTGCCGCGCCGGGCCGGCGACCAGCGCCGCGGCGATGAAGCCCAGGCAGTAGGTGGCGGCGGTGAGCTTGAACCCGGCCGCCGCGCCGGCCAGCAGGCCGATCGGCAGCCAGGTCGCGAACGGTCCGCGTCGCTGCGGCGAGGTGGCCAGCCAGTACAGCGCGGCGAGCATCAGGGCACCGACGATGTGGTCGTTGAAGATCGCCGCGGTGCTCGGGTACACCGCCGCGCCGGTGATGGCCACGAATCCGGCGATCCAGGTGCGGGCGCGGCTGCGCTGCGCCGGCAGCAGCGTGTCGAGCAGGCGCAAGGCGAAGAACAGCGCCAGCACGCTCGGAATGGCCAGCCAGGCGGTGATCGGCACCCCGCCGACCCCGGCGCGGACCATCAGCGCGAACGGGATGTCGACGATCGGGTTGTGCCAGGTCTGCAGCTGCGCCACCGCGATATCGCTGTCCAGCCGCCCCTCCATCCACGCCAGCGGCGTATACAGGTGGTAGTTGCGCAGGTCCCAGTTCGCGTCCTGGCGCAGGCCCACGATCGCGATCGTGGTGAAGAACAGGGCCACCAGTGCGGCGGTTCGCCGAGCAGCGCGGTCGATGGGCATACAGGGTCCTTCAACGGTGAATTGCTAAGATTCGTCCTCGACGGGGGGCCCACGTCAAGCAACCGAATGTAAGGAAGATTTCATACATGGCTCATGAGTCGATGAACCAGCTGCACATCGTGATTCTCGCCGCCGGCGAGGGCAAGCGCATGAAGTCGGCGACGGCCAAGGTACTGCAGAAGATCGCCGGCCGGCCGATGCTGGCGCACGCGATCGAAACCGCGCGGGCGTTGGGCCCGGCCGGTATCCACGTGGTCTACGGTCATGGCGGCGAGCAGGTCCGCGCCGCGTTCGACGGCCAGGGCGATCTGCACTGGGCCGAGCAGGCACAGCGTCTGGGCACCGGCCACGCCGTGCAACAGGCGATGCCGGGTGTACCACAGGACGCACGCGTGCTGGTGCTGTACGGCGATGTGCCGTTGATCACGGCGGACACGTTGCGGCGGCTGCTGGCCGCGCCGGGCCGATTGGCGGTGCTGGTGGCCGACATGGACGACCCGACCGGTTACGGCCGCATCGTCCGCGATCCCGAGGGCCGGGTCGGCCGCATCGTCGAGCACAAGGACGCCGACGAAGAACAGCGCGAGATCCGCACCGTCAACACCGGCATCCTGGTCGCCGACGGCGAACCGCTGCGCCGCTGGCTCGATCGCCTCGGCAACGACAACGCACAGGGCGAGTACTACCTGACCGACGTGTTCGCCGCGGCCGCGGCCGAGTACAGCCCGGCCGAGATGGTGCATGTCGCCGATCCGGTCGAAGTCGAAGGCGCCAACGACGCGTGGCAACTGGCCCAGCTCGAACGCGCATATCAATTGCGCGCCGCGCGTGCCGTCTGCGTGCAGGGCGCGCGCCTGGCCGATCCTTCGCGTTTCGATCTGCGCGGCACGGTCAGTGTCGGCCAGGACGTGGAGATCGATGTCGACGTGGTGCTCGAAGGCCGGGTCGAACTCGGCGACGGCGTGCAGATCGGTCCGTTCTGCCGGCTGCGCGACGTCAAGCTCGCCGCCGGCACGGTGGTGCGCGCGCATTGCGATCTCGACGGCGTGGTGGTCGAGGGCGCGGCGATCATCGGCCCGTACTCGCGCCTGCGCCCGGGCACGGTGCTCGCCGACGGCGCGCACGTGGGCAATTTCGTCGAGACCAAGAACGCCCGCATCGGCGTGGGCAGCAAGGCCAATCATCTGACCTACCTGGGCGACGCGGTGATCGGCGCCGGCGTCAACGTCGGCGCGGGCACCATCACCTGCAACTACGACGGCGTGAACAAGTCGACCACGACGATCGAGGACGGCGCGTTCATCGGTTCGAACTCTTCGCTGGTCGCGCCGGTCACGATCGGCAAGGACGCGACCATCGCCGCGGGTTCGGTGATCACCCGGCCGGCGCCGGCCGGCGAGCTGAGCATCGGTCGCGCGCGTCAGTCGACGGTGGAAGGCTGGAAGCGGCCGGTGAAGAGACCGCCGCAAGGTTGATCGGCGGCGCGGCGCGGTGCGTCGCTGCGGTGAGCGCCGCTCGCCGCGGAGAGTTCGGGAAGCCGATCGGCTTCCCGAACTCGGGTAAACCCGGCCGATCTCACGGCGGGCAATGCATCGGATCGCTGCGAACCGGGGCGGTTACGTCTACGCGCACACCGTGCGCGTCCGCTGCCACGATCGCATCACTGAACGTATTCCACCGACGCGGTGCTGCCGGCCTGCGCCTTGATGATCTGGGTGTAGTAACTGGCCGCCGCGCTGTTGCTGAGGAAGGCGTTGGGCGCCCAGATCATCACGCCCTGGTAGCCGCCGCTGGCGACGTTCGCCGCGATCGTCCGCGCTTGCGTGGCCGAACTGAATTCCGGCGAGATGCCGAGGAACAAGTTGCTCTTGAGCATGCCGTAACCGACATACGGGGTGAGATAGCTGACGCTGCCGCCATAGGTCATCTCATAGCCTTCGGTCAGCTTGGTCGCCGCGTTGTACGGCGCGGAAAAATACTGCGAGTCCGACCACAGCGCCTTGCTCAGGGTCTTGCCGGAAAAACCCGAGTTGCTCCTGATCGCGCTGAGCACCGAATAGAACGCGCTCGCGTTGCCCGAACAGGTGGAGTACTCGTCGTCGACGTTGATGCCGTCGAGGCCGTACCGCACCACCTCCGCCACCATCGCATTGCCGAGCTGGGCCGCGGCGGTGGCGCTCATGTTGCACGACCAGCCCGCGTTCTGATGATTGCCCAGGTACGAGATCTGCACCTTGATCCCCTTCTGCTGCAACTGCCTGACGATGGCGAGGTTGTTGTTCAGGATCGTGCTCATCTGCGAGTTGTAGAACAGCACCGGCGTATTCGGGGTGCTGCCGTTGATGTTGGCGGCGAACAGCACGAGATCGGAAAAGAACGGCTTGCCGGTGCCTTTGACGATGAAGCGTCCGACATCGCTTACGTTTTGCGGCGAGGGATTATTCAGGAATACGACGTTGCGCGCGTCGGCGGCGGAACTGGCAAGCATTGCCATTAAACCGGCGGAAAAAAGCGTAGATTTGCTAAGCATTGGCGAATCTCCTCTTCCATTGTTTGGAAAACACATTCGATTTGACGCACGCGCACGCGCCGTGCCGATTGAGGTTCGCGGTCGTCGTTTCTAGAAACGAATGCGAAGGCCGCTCCCCTACCGTCGCCAAGCATCGTCGTCACGCTTGCGTCTCGATGTGATCGCGTGGGCAACTTCGTACACAAGGCGTACGAAAGCGCCGGCGAGAAGACCCATCGCTGCATCGGTCTGCGCATTGCAGCGCAACGCGGCGTTTTTTTCGTCGCAACGCACAACGCCACGGCCGAAGCCGTGGCGTTGCGTCTTGCTCAAGCACCGCCGCGTTCGCGGCGATGCGTCGTCGTTCGCTGCGACTCAGCGCGTACCGCCGCCGGCCAGCAACTGTTCGCCGGTCAGCCAGTACGAATCGTCCGAGGCCAGGAACACCGCGATCGAGGCGATGTCGTCGGGCTGGCCGATGCGGCCCAGCGGCGTCTGCGAGACCGCCCAGTTCTGGAAGTCCGAACCGATGAAGCCGGCCGAATGGGTGCCTTCGGTTTCGATCATGCCGGGGTTGAGCGAATTGACCCGGATCTTGCGCGGGCCGAGTTCGCGCGACAGCACGCCGGTGATCGCGTCGACCGCGCCCTTGGTGCCGGTGTAGACCGCGCTGTCGGGCGGGGTGATGCGGCTGACCACCGAACCGATGTTGATGATGCTGGCGCCTTCGCCCAGGTGCTTGGACGCGGCCTGGGTGGTCAGCAGCAGGCCGAGCACGTTGACGTTGAACTGCTGGTGGAAGCTCTCCTCGGTGATCTCGGCCAGCGGTCCGAACGCGTACACGCCGGAGTTGTTGACCAGCACGTCGAGGCGGCCGAACTGTTTGACCGTGGCGTCGACGATGGCCTGGGCGTCGGCGGTCTTGGACACGTCGCCCTGGACCGCGATGGCCTTGCCGCCGGCCGCTTCGATCGCCGCGACCACGGCGTCGGCGCCGGCCTTGCTGCTGGCGTAGTTCACCGCGACCGACGCGCCCTGCGCGGCGAGCGCCTTGGCGATGCCCGCGCCGATGCCCTTGGATGCGCCGGTGACCAGCGCGACTTTGCCTGCGAGTTTGTTGCTCATGATCGATGTAGTCCTGTTTGGGGGATGAAGCGGCGGTTAATTCCAATAGTTCAAAACATATGAACTATGGAACTTGAAGTCAAGGGGCTTTAAGATGGGCGCATGAAACCCCTGGTGCATCCCGCGATCGAGGACATCACCGTGGAGGGCATCCTTCACGCCCTGTCGGATCCCGTGCGCGCGGCGATCTATGCGCAGATGGCCGGCGCGGCCTGCGCGATGAACTGTTCCAATTTTCTCCAGGTCAGCGACCGCAGCATTCCCAAGTCGACCCTGTCGCTGCATTTCCGCGCGCTGCGCGAAGCCGGGCTGATCCGCAGCGAGCGGCGCGGGGTGGAAATGCACAACACCACGCGCTGCGCGGATGTCGAGCAGCGCTTCCCGGGTTTGATCGGCGCGATCCTGACAGCGCATGGCGCGCAGGCGGTTGAGCGCGCGAAGGTTGCCAAGCGCAAAGCCGCCGCGGCCAGATCCAAAGCGGTTTGAGTTTGGCTGCCCGCGGCGTCGCGCTTGAGCGCGGCGCGCTTCGAACAGCGCCTGAGTTATTCCCGATGAATGCCTGAGCGCGATGATCCGCGCCGTCCGCGGCGGCGTCTATCCGGATCGTGCGCGTGACCGGTCACGCGACGCGGGCGGTCCGGCTCAGTCGGGCAACACCATCGACACGCACAGGCCGCCGCCTTCGCGATTCAACAACGCGATGCGGCCGCCATGGGCCTCGGCGATCTCGCGCGCGAGCGCCAGGCCCAGGCCGGTGCCGTTGCGCTTGGTCGAATAGAACGGCAGCAGCGCGTTGGACAGCACCGAGTCGTTCATGCCGGTGCCGCGGTCGAGGATGTCGATGCGCCACGCGTCCTGCACCCGGCGCAACTGCAGGCGCACTTCCTCGGGCGCCGAGCCCGACTCGTGCGCGTTCTTGAGCAGGTTGATCAGGCATTGCTCGAGCTGGGCCACGTCCACCCGCGCGATCGCGTCGCCCTGGATGCCGTCGAAGGCGAAGTCGACCTGGCTGCGCAGTTGCTCGACGAAGCGCGACCATTCGATAGGCTCCAGCCGCGGCGCCGGCAGCTTGGCGAAACGCGCGTAGTCGCGGATGAAGCCTTCCAGATGGCGCGCGCGGTCTTCGATGGTGGCCAGCGCGGTCGGCAGGCGATCGTACTGGCCGCGGCGCAGCAACTCGGCGCCCGAATGCGCCAGCGAGGCGATCGGCGCCAGCGAATTGTTGAGTTCGTGGCTGATGACCCGGATCACTTTCTTCCAGGTCTGCACTTCCTGGCGGCGCAGTTCGGCGGTCAGCTGGCGCAGCAGCACCAGTTCGTGGGCGCGGCCGTTGAGGCGGAACACCCGGCGCGAGAGGTGGTAGATCTCTTCGTTCTCGATATCGCCGACGGTGAACATGCCGTCGCCGCCGCGATCGAAGGCTTCCTGCATCGGCACCGGCGCGCGCGCGAGCAATTCGGAGAAATCCTGGCCTTCCAGGCGCTTGCCTTCGCCCAGCGCCTTGCGCGCGGCGAGGTTGCCGTGAATGATCCGGCGCAAGGGGTCGACCAGCAGCATCGCCACCGGCGTGTTCTGGACCATGGTGTCGAGCAGCAGTTCGCGCTGGACCAGGCTCAGGCGCTGCTCGCGCAAGGTGTCGCCCAGGCGGTTGTGGCTGGCGACCAGTTCGCCCAGGTCGCCCTTGCCTTCCCAGTGGAAGCTGATCGAGTAATCGCCGTCGCGGTAGCTGGCGACCGAGCCGGCCAGGGCGCGGAACAGCGAATTCATCGGAGCGAACGCGCGTCGAACGTGATAGACCAGCAACGGCGCCAGCACCGCGAGCACGATCGCCAGCACCAGCCAGCGGTTGCCGATCCATTGCGACAGCCACAGCGTGGCCGCGGCGCCGACCGCGAGGTAGGCCATCGCGATCGCGCTGAATACCAGACTCAATGAGGGACGGCGCATGCTCATGTCCTCAGTCGCGCTTGATGCCGAGTCTTTCAAGACGTCGGTACAGCGCCTGACGTGACAGGCCCAGTTCGCTCGCGGCCTGGGCCAGGACGCCGCCGGCGCGTTCCAGCGCGGCCTCGATGGTGGCGCGGTCGAGTTCGTCGCCGCCGATCGCCATCGCCGGCTGCGCGGCGGCCGCGGGCAGGCCGAGGTCGGCCACGCCGATGCTGTCGCCGCGCGCCAGCAGGGCCGCGCGTTGCAGGGTGTTGCGCAGTTCGCGCACGTTGCCGGGCCAGGCGTGATGCAACAGCGCGCGCTCGGCGTCCTCGCTCAGGCGTTTGCCGGCGGCGAGCGGATTGTCCTGGAGGAAATGCCGGGTCAGCGGCAGCACGTCGTCGCGGCGTTCGGCCAGCGGCAGAATGTCGATCTGGATGGTGTTGAGCCGGTAATACAAATCCTCGCGGAAACGGCCGTCGCGGATCATCGCCGGCAGATCGGCGTTGGTCGCGCTGATCACCCGCACCTTGACCTGGCGTTCGCGGTTGGAGCCCAGGCGTTCGAAGCGTCCGGTCTCCAGCACCCGCAGCAGCTTCATCTGCCCGGTCGGCGGCAGGTTGCCGATTTCGTCGAGAAACAAGGTGCCGCCGTCGGCGGCTTCGAACTTGCCTTCGCGCATCTTGTTGGCGCCGGTGTAGGCGCCGGCGTCCGCGCCGAACAGCTCGGCCTCGATCAGCTCGGTCGGCAGCGCGCCGCAGTTCAAGGTCACGAACGGGCCGGACTTGACCGAGGAATTGGCCTGCACGATCTCGGCGATCTTTTCCTTGCCGGCGCCGTTGGGGCCGGTAATCAGCACCGGCACGTCGGCGCGGGCGACGTGTCCGGCCAGTTCGACCACGCGCGCGAGTTGTTCGGAACCCAGCACCAGCCCGCGCAGGTCGTAACGCGCCTCCAGGTCGCGATGCAGCTTGCGGCGTTGTTCGTGCAGGCGCGAGACCTCGCGCGTGCTGGCGCCCAGTTCGAGCAGGTTCTCGACGCTGGCCAGCAGTTTCTGATCGTCCCAGGGCTTGGCCAGGTAATCGGCGGCGCCGGCCTTGGCCAGGTCGACGGCGATGTCCAGATGGGTCCACGCGGTCAGCAGGATGATCGGCAGGTCCGGGTGGCGCGCGCGGATCGCGCGGAACAGCGCCACGCCTTCTTCGCCGGAGGTGGTGTCGGCGGTGAAGTTCATGTCCTGCAGGACCAGGCCGATGTCTTCGCGCGCGAGCGTCTCCAGCCCGGCTTCGGGCGATTGCACGGCGATCACCTGGATCTCGCGCAAGCCGAACAGCAGGTCCAGCGCGGTGCCGACCGCCGGGTTGTCGTCGATGACCAGGACCGTGCGCATCTGGGTTCCGTGTGGAGTGAGCCGCGGTGACGGCGGCCGAGTGCGGTGAGTATGCCAGCGAGGGCATGGAGCGGCGACCACGCGTGGAGCGTGAGCTGCGTGGTGTGTCGCGCATTCGGTAGGGCGGCGCGGCCCTCACCCCGGCCCTCTTCCGCGGGGCGGGAGAGGGAGAGGAGCGTCGCGATTATTTTTTGCTGTCGAGCTGCGCCGGCACCGAGGCGATCCAGCGATCGATGCGCAGTTCCAGTTCCTTCAAGGGCAATGCGCCGCCGCCGAGGATCTGGTCGTGGAACGCGCGGATGTCGAACTGTTTGCCGAGTCTGGCTTCGGCGCGCGCGCGCAGTTCGCGGATCTTCAACTGGCCCATCTTGTAGGCCAGCGCCTGTCCGGGCCAGGCGATGTAGCGATCGGCTTCGGACTGGATGGTGGGTTCCTCCATGTCGGAGTGATCGCGCATCCACTGCACCATCTGCTCGCGGGTCCAGCGCTTGTGATGCACGCCGGTGTCGAGCACCAGGCGGTTGGCGCGGATCAGTTCCTCGGACAGGCGGCCGAAATCGCTGTACGGATCCTGGTAGAAACCGATCTCTTTGCCGAGTTCTTCCGAGTACAGCCCCCAGCCCTCCATGAACGCGGTTTGCCCGGTCAAGGTGCGGAACTTCGGCAGCGCCGGCAGATCGCGCGCGATCGACAGTTGCAGGTGATGGCCGGGCACGCCTTCGTGATAGGCGACCGCTTCGATCCGGGTCAGCAGGCGCTTTTCCGGTTCGCCGGTGTTGACCGTGATCAGGCCCGGGCGCTTGCCGTCCGGCGTGCCGGGCATGTACTGCGCGGCCGAGGCTTCCTTCTCGCGCCAGGCCTCGACTGACTGCACCTGCACTTGGGTGGTCGGCAACTTGCCGAACAGCTCGGGCAGGCGCTTGTCCATCTGCGCCAGATAGTCGCGGTACAACTGCAGGATCTGCTCGCGCGAGTTGGCGTGGCGTTTGGGATCGGCGGCGACCGCGCTGCGCATGGTCTTCAGGTCGGCGTAGCCCAGGCGCTTGGCGATTTCGGTCTGGGCCTTTTCGATCCGGGCGACTTCGCTCAGGCCGAGCTGATGGATCTGCTCGGGCGCCACATCCAGCGAGGTGAACTGCTCGATCGAGAAACGGTACAGCGCCTCGCCGTTGGGCACCGACCACACGCCGTATTCCTTGCGGCCCTTCGGCGCGTATTCCTTGCTGACGAACTCGGCCAGTTGGCGATAAGCCGGACGCACTTCGTCGTTGACCGCGGCGAGGATCTGCTTGCGCAAGCGCTCGCGCTCGGCCGCCGGCACGCTGTCGGGAAACTTCTTCAGTGAGGCGGCGAACACATTGTCCTCGCCGACGCTGTCGGCGATGCCGTTGCATTGCGCGGCCACTTTCTCCAGCAGGTACGAGGGCTGCATCAAGCCGTCCTTGGCGCCCTGGCGGGCCACTTCGGTGACCTGCCGCAGGATGCGCGGGATTTCGTGCAGACGCTTGAGGTAGTCGTCGTACTGCTGGGTGTCGTTGAACGGGAACGACTTGACCATGATGGTCAGGAACAGATGGGTGCCGTTGAACTGGTCCAGCGGCATTTCATGGAACTTGAGCGCATAGGCGCGCAGATCGGCCTCGAGCCACAGCAGCATCAGCCGGTGATTGAGCAGGTCGCTTTCGGCGAAGCCGCTAGTGTCGACGGCCTTGAAACGGGCGAGCAATTCCTTCGTGTCGCGGTTGTGCTTGGCCGCGCCGGCCAGCGAGAAATCGCCCCAGGCGGCGTTGTAGCGGTAGTCGCCGAAGAAGCTGGCCTGTTCGGGCTGCTCGCGCATCAGGCCTTCCCACTGCTCGTCGATCAGCGCGTTGAAGGCCTGCAGGCGCGCGGCGACGTCGCTGGCCTGCGCGGCGTCGGCGATGGCGGCGTCCGCGTCGGCGGCCGCGGCGGTTGGCGCGGCCTGCACGACCGGCAGCAGCATGGCGCCGAACAGCGCGGCCGACAGGACGGTCGACAGCGCCGTGCGCGGCAGCGAACGGCGCGGGGTGCGGTGCGGAGACGAAGGGCTCATGTGGGGACTCCGTGTGGTGTTGGGGCGAAACGCGGGCGTGTCGTCCCGATCCCGTCCGGCGCGAGGCCGGACGGAGCGTGAGGTATTGGATGGGGCGAGCGCGGCATCGGTGCCGCAGCTTGCCTGAGTCACCCCTCGCAGGCAGCTGACATTTGCGAGCGGCGAGGGGTGACGTTGGTAACGCGCGTCGCTCAGGCCGATCGCGTCGCCAGCGCTGGCGGCACCATCGCCGCGCGCTTGGCAGGGCCGTATACCGCCACCTGGCCCAGCGCCCACAGACACAGCGCGCCCAGGGGCAGATACAGGGCGGGCAGGCGCGGCAGCTCGTAATACTTCATCAAGGCCAGGTTGATCGCGAACGCCATCGCCATGCCGAGCACGATGCCGATGCTGGTCAGCAGGAAGTTCTCGGTCTGGAAGTAACGCAGGATCTGGCCGCGGGTCGCGCCCAATGCGCGGCGCACGCCGATCTGGCGGGTGCGTTGCTGCACCCAGAAACTGGCCAGGCCGATGATGCCGAGCGCGGTGACGATCAAAAGGGCGACGCACACCGCGCTGAGCAGCCAGATCATCGAGGTGTCGGTTTGATAGAACTTCTTGCTCATGGCTTCGAGCGTGTCGTTGCTCTCGCTCAATATCCGGCTCGGTCCATTCTTGATCAACGCCTCGCCGGCGGCCTTGATGACTTCGTCGCGCCGCTCCGGAGCGGTGCGAATGACATAGACGCCGAAGTTGTAGTCCACCTCCAGCGGAACGATGACCGAGTAGTCGGACGCGCCCGCTCCGAACAGCAGGTCGTTAGGGCGCAACAGGTGCTCGACCACCCCCACGACGCGGGTCGGTTTATCCCCCCAAATATAAAGGGGCTTTCCGACCGCCTGTTGTCCCGGGAACAATTTTTCGCCGAGCGCGCGGGTGATGATCGCCGAGGGCAAGTTCGCTTCGTAGCCGGGCGCATTCACCACGGCCCATGAAAGTATTTCGTCATCGGTGAATTCGCGACCCGCGATCAGCTTCAATCCCGACGATTTCATGAATTGAGAGGTCGCGTAGTAGGTGCTGGTGTTGGCGGTCGGAATTCTCTGGTCGGGATCGAGCCGCACCGAGGAGTTCCAGGCCGAGTCGCCATAAGGAATCTGATTGGTGATGGTGGCCGATATCACGCCCGGAATCGCCCGCAAGCTGGCCAGGTCCGATCGGGTCAGCGCCTGCGCGTCGCCGCTCTTGTTGATGCTGCGGATGGCGATGCGGACGATTTCCTGCTCCGCCAGTCCGCTGGGACGCTGCAGGCGGTCGATGCGGTTGCTGATCAGGAACACGGCGTTGCAGATGATCGCGCAGGTCAGCGCGACTTCGAACACGATCAGGGCGGCGGCGGTCTTGTGCCGGCGCAACGTGGTGAGGATGGGGCGGATGTCCATGCGTGGCCTCACTGGCTCTTGAGCTGGATGGCGGGCGTGACCTGACAGGCACGCCAGGCGGGCAACAGCCCGGCCAGTACGCTGGCGACGATGGCCAGGGCGAAGGTGGTGAACAGCATGGTCGGGTCCAGATGGGCCAGCGCGGCGTAGCTGACCGGTTGCTGGCGTACCGCCCACAGGCCGAGCTGGGCGAGCACCAGGCCCAGCAGACCGCCGGCCAGACCGATCGTGCCGGCCTCGACCAGGCACTGGGCGAAGATCGCGCGACGGGTCGCGCCGAGCGCGCGGCGCACGCCGATTTCGCCCGAGCGGCGCAGGAATTTGGCCAGCAGCAGGCCGACCGTGTTGAGCAGGCACACCAGCAGGAAGCCGAACGCCAGCCACACCTGCAGGCGCACGTCGCCGGGCACCGCGCGCTTGAAGTCCAGCCACTGCATCACGTTGTCGAGCTTGGGCGCGGTCGGGCGCTCGAAGCGGCCGGCGGCGCGCTGCTGGGCGCTGTAGTTCTCCAGGTACTGCTCGTACGCGGCGACTTTTTCCGGCGTGCCCAGTTCGACCCAGTACTGCAGCCAGGCGCACTTGGCGTTGACGCTGCGGTTGCCTTCGTCGTCGACGTTGTTATCGCCCCAGCAGTCGATACTGCCCTGCGGATTCATGCGGACATCGCGCGAGGTGGCGAACGGAACGAACAATTCCTCCGGTCCGCCGAAGCCGTTGTCGCCGCTGTTGAGGTCGTAGAAATTCGGCTGCGGGTGCCAGTCCTCGATCACGCCGACGACGCGGAACTCGGCCTGATCCAGCCAGATCGATTTACCCACGCTGTTGCCGCCGCCGAACAAACGATCGTTGAGCTTGGTGCCGATCACCGCCACCCGCGCGCGGCGCGCGTCGTCTTCGCGGCTCCAGGCCGAGCCGTGCTTGAACGGCACCTGGAACATCGGGAAGAAGTCGGCCGAGGTCAGGCGCGAGTTCTGACGAAACGGCGGCAGGTTATCGCGACGCGGCTCGATCGCGATGTTGCCCGCCGACATCATCGCCTGGCGGTCGCCGCGTGCTTCGCGCAACAGCGTCTCGGCATCGAGGCGGCTCATGTCGTCCTGCGGTTCGTCGCCGGGGGTGTAACCGTTCATCGCGCGCGCATCCAGGCGCGGGTGAAACACCTGATGGCTCTTGCCCGGCAGCGGATCGCCGGAGAGCACGTAGAACACGGTCAGGGTGGTCATCGCCGCGCCGATGCCGAGCGCGATGGCGAGCACCATCAGCGCGGTCAGCACGATGTTGCGCCTGAAGCTGCGCAAGGCGAGCTGGAAGTAATAAGCGAACTGGCTGTTGCCGGACATGGCCGCGACCTCAGGCGTGGGTGGTGTCGACGGCGCCGGCGGACGCCGCGTCGTCGGTCGCGCGGTCCATCGTGCTGCTCATCGGCGTGGGCGCGCGGATCAGGCTGGGTTCGGCGGTCAGGTCGGTGGCCATGCCGTCGACGATATGCACGTTGCGCTGCGCGCGCGCGGCCAGTTCCGGGTCGTGGGTGACCATGATGATGGTGGTGCCGGCGGCGTTGATCTCTTCCAGCAGTTCCATCACCCCGCGCGCCATCTGCGAGTCGAGGTTTCCGGTCGGTTCGTCGGCGAGCAGCAGGCGCGGGGTGCCGGCCAGGGCGCGCGCGATCGCCGCGCGCTGCTGCTGGCCGCCGGACAATTCGGCCGGGTAATGTTTCATGCGCGAGCCCAGGCCGACCTGGGTCAATGCCTGTTCGATGCGCTGCTTGCGCTCGGCCGCCGGCATGCGCCGGTAGCGCAGCGGCACGTCGCAGTTGTCGAACAGGTTGAGGTCAGGGATCAGGTTGAAGCTTTGGAAGATGAAGCCGATCTTCTGGTTGCGCAGGCGCGAGCGCGCATCGTCGGACAGGCCGCGCACGTCCTCGCCGTCGAGCCTGTACTCGCCGCCGGTGAAGGTTTCCAGCAGGCCGGCGATGTTGAGGAAGGTGGTCTTGCCCGAACCCGAAGGCCCGGTCACCGCGACGAATTCGCCGTCGCGCACATGCAGGTCCAGCGAGCGCAGCGCGTGGGTTTCGACGAGTTCGGTGCGGTAGACCTTGGTGACCTGGCGCATGTCGAGCATGAGGGTAGGTTCCTTGAACTTGTAGTAATGCGGGTAGTTGATGTTTCGGATTCGTTGGTGCGCTTTGCTTTTCGCTCGTCATTCCCGCGAAAGCGGGAATCCAGAGACTTTCGTGCGGGATTCGTAAAAGTCTCTGGATGTTCGGCTACGCCGAAGTAAAGCGGAGCCCGCTTTCGCGGGAATGACGAGCTAAAGCAGAAGCGGAGAGCGCATGCTGCGGGTCACCCCTCAACGCACCACGAACATAGGCAGCGCACACGCCGCCAGATAACGTTGGATCCGCGGCGCACGGCGCGTAACCGTTTCTGCATTGGCGCTGCGGGCGTTGCCAGCGTCGCGGACCTGATCGAAATCGATCAGCTGGTGCAGGCGCAGCGGCACCGCATCGGCCAGTTCCTGCGAGCTCCACTGCGGGTTGAAGGCGTCGTTGCGGTCGGTGCGGGTGTCGGTGCTGTGGTTGGCTGCGTTCATGATCATTCTCCAGAGATACGGACGGTTTCGGCGTTGGCGAACTGGTCGCTGCCGGAGACGACGATGCGATCTCCCGGCTGCAGACCTTCGAGGATTTCCACATTGCTCAGGCTGCTCACCCCGGTGCGGATCGCGCGTCGGGTGGCGATGCCGTTGACGACGACATAGGCGCTGGTGCCGCCGGACTGTTCCAGGAACGGGCCGCGCTCGACCATCAGCGCGTTGCGGCGGGTGTCGAGCACGATCCGCGCGCTCAGGCGCTGGCTCTGGCGCAGGCCCGGCGGCTGCTTGTCCTTGAAGCGCAGGCGGCTGACCACTTCGCCGTCGACGACTTCCGGCGACACCGCGGAAATCTGCGCGGCGAACGGCTGGCCGTTGCCGCTGGTGATCTGCGCCGGGATGCCGATGGCCAGGTCGCGGGCGAAGCTTTCGGGCACCTTGATCTCGACTTCGAACACGCCCAGGTCGACCACGCTGAGCACCGGATCGTTGATCGCCACGTTGGCGCGCTGGGCGACCTGGACTTGGCCGACCTGGCCGTCGAACGGCGCGCGCAAGGTCAGCGCTTCGACCTGACGCTGCGCTTCGGTCGCGATCGCGCGCTGGCGATCGGCGAGCAGGCGCTTGTTGCGGGTGTCCAGGTTGGCGCTGCGGTCCTGACGATCGATGTCGCCGCGCGCCTGGTTCAGGCCGATGTCGGCCTTCTTCAATTCGTCCTGCGCCTTGGCCACGTCGACCGCGGCCATCGCGCCGCCTTCGAAGGCGCGCTGATAGCGTTCCAGGTCGCGCTGCGCGGCGACGCGTTCGATCCGCGCCTGGTCGAGTTCCTTGCGCGCGGTGGAGCGCGCCAGTTCGCCGTCGAGTTCGGCGCGGCTGGCCTCGGCTTCCAGGCTGGCCAGGGTGGCCTGTTCCTGGGCGAGCTTGCTGCGCAGCTCGGGGCTGTCGATCTCGGCCAGCACCTGGCCCTTCTTGACCACGTCGCCGGCGACGACCTTCAGGTCGACCGAACCGCCGGCGATGGCGTACAGGATCGGGCTGTTGGCGGCGATCACCCGGCCGTCGGCGGCGATGTCGCGGACCAGATCGCCGCGGGTGACCTGGGCGATGCGCAGGCGGTCGGCGCCGATCGACTGGCTGCCCGCGCTCCAGCCCGACAGCAGCCACGCGCCCGCGCCCAGAGCGATCACGCCGGCGCCGGCGCCGAGCACCCAGCGCCGGCGATGACGGCCCTGCACGGTGGCGTCGGCGACGCGGTGGTCCTGGGCGGCGGTGTCGCGGATGCTCATGTCGGCTCGGCTCGGCAGTAGGTGCTTGCCTATACCCAAGCACAACCCGTGCCAACTTTAACTTATTGATTTATATGGGCGGACACCGCCGTCCGGGTGTCCGTCCGGACGGACAGGGTGTCCGCCGGACGTGCCGGTAACCATGCCCGGATAGAATTGGGGTTCCCCCCTGTAGGAGCAGCCCCAGCATGTGCGGAATCGTCGGAGCGATCGCGGATCGCGATGTGGTACCGGTCCTGATCGATGGCCTCAAGCGCCTGGAATATCGCGGCTACGACTCGGCCGGCATCGCCGTGTTCGACGGCGCGCAACTGCGCCGCGTGCGCCGCACCGGGCGGGTCAGCGAAATGGAGGGCGCCGCGCAGGCCGAAGGCTTCCGCGCACAGGTGGGCATCGGTCACACCCGCTGGGCCACCCACGGCGGCGTCACCGAGGCCAATGCGCATCCGCACATCAGCTTCGGCGAGTTGGCGGTGGTCCATAACGGCATCATCGAAAATCACGAAGAGCAGCGTGAACGCCTGCTCGCGGCCGGTTACGCGTTCGAATCGCAGACCGATACCGAAGTCATCGCCCACCTGATCCATCACCATCAAAAGCAGGGCCTGGATCTGCTGGCCGCGGTGCAGGCCGCGGTGCATGAACTGGTCGGCGCGTATGCGATCGCCGTGGTCAGCCGCAACGAACCCAACCGCCTGATCGCCGCGCGCATGGGCTGTCCGCTGTTGGTCGGCCTGGGCGAGGGCGAGAACTTCGTCGCCAGCGACGTGTCGGCGATCCTGCAGGCCACCCGCCGGGTGATCTTCCTGGAAGAAGGCGACACCGCCGAGGTCACCCGCGAGCAAGTGCGCGTGTTCGATCAGCACGGCAAGCCGATCAGCCGCGAGGTCCATGTGTCGGACGTGTCGCTGGCGTCGCTGGAGCTCGGCCCGTACCGCCACTTCATGCAGAAGGAAATCCACGAACAGCCGCGCGCGATCGCCGACACCATCGAAGCGGTGATGGACAACGGCGCGTTCTCGGCGTCGCTGTTCGGCGATCAGGCAGAATCGGTGTTCGCCGGAATCGAGGGCGTGCAGATCCTGGCCTGCGGCACCAGCTATTACGCCGGTCTGACCGCGCGTTACTGGATCGAGGCCATCGCCGGCCTGCCGTGTCAGGTCGAAATCGCCAGCGAATATCGCTACCGCGCCGCGGTCGCGAACCCGAAGCAGTTGATCGTGACGATTTCGCAGTCCGGCGAAACCCTCGACACGATGGAGGCATTGAAGTACGCCAAGTCGCTCGGTCACGACAAGACCCTGTCGATCTGCAACGTGCCCGAGAGCGCGATCCCGCGCGCGAGCCAGTTGGTTTACTACACCCGCGCCGGCGCCGAGATCGGCGTCGCCTCGACCAAGGCCTTCACCACCCAGCTGGTGGCGTTGTTCACCCTGACCGCGACCCTGGCCAAGCTGCACGGCAAGCTGTCGCCGGAAAAGGAAGCCGAGTTCATCGATGCGCTGCGCCATCTGCCCGGCAGCGTGCAGCACGCCTTGAACCTGGAACCGCAGATCATCGGCTGGGCCGATCGCTTCGCGCCCAAGCAGCACGCGCTGTTCCTCGGTCGCGGCGTGCATTACCCGATCGCGCTGGAAGGCGCGCTCAAGCTCAAGGAAATCTCCTACATCCACGCCGAAGCCTATCCGGCCGGCGAGCTCAAGCACGGCCCGCTGGCGCTGGTCGACGCGGCCATGCCGGTGGTGGTGATCGCGCCGAAGGACAGCTTGTTGGAGAAGGTCAAGTCGAACATCCAGGAAGTGCGCGCGCGCGGCGGCGAGATGTTCGTGTTCGCCGATCTCGACAGCCACTTCGGCGAATCCGAAGCGGTGCACGTGATCCGCACCCCGCGCCACGTCGGCGTGCTGTCGCCGGTGGTGCATGCGATCCCGGTGCAGTTGCTGGCGTACCACGCCGCGTTGGCGCGCGGCACCGATGTGGACAAGCCGCGCAATCTGGCCAAGGCGGTGACGGTGGAATGACGCGGCCGCGGGCGGCGGCTATCGGCGCTTCGAGCTGACCGATAGTGCGGCCAGCACCTCGGTGCGGGTGGGGGACCCGCACCGATGGCGTGTTCAATACGTCGGCTCGCCCATTGCGGGCTAAGCATGACACTCATGACGAAAGGGCTCTTCGGAGCCCTTTCGTTTGCGTATCGCCGCGGCAAGCGCACAGCGGCTTGCGAGCGCGGTTCTTGTTCCTCAGCGATCAGCCGGCGTAATAGCCCGGCTGATCGATATCGGCGAGCGGACCAGGGCCGTGCGGCGTCCAATCCAGCGCTTCGCGGGTGCAGGCGCTGGATACCGACATGTCCGCGCCGGCCATCATCGCGAACCCGCCGAAGTGTTCGCGATCGCGCGACTCGACTGGAGCGCCCAGGCGCCTGCCGATCGTTTCCGCGATCGCCTTGAAGGCGACGGCTTCATCGGTTCGCTGCATCAACACTTCCTCAACAAGGCCGCGATCTTGTTTCGCCTGCAATCGAACGAATGGAAGCAGACCGCCGATAGGGTGCGGCTGATCTTCGAGGACGCCGCGCACGCGCCGCTCGCGCGATTGCGCGCGTTGGTGCCCGCCTTCATCTGATCGCAGTGCGACGAGGCGCGGATGCGCGCCGCGCTCAACGATGCCGCGCCGTTGTATCGCGACGCCCTCAAGCGCAAGCTCGCCGGCGATCCGATCAGCTCGAAGCTCGGCACGGTCGGCAAGCAGCTCTCGGCCACCGCGCCGACGGCCGCGCAAATCAAGGTTCACTTGGACGCGATGGCGGAGATGTTCTGTGCGTACATCGAAAGGATCGCGCGCGACCGAGGTTTCGATCGGCCGCTCCGGCCGCTGCCCAGCCATCGATTGTTCCTGTCGCAACCGGCCGCAACCGGCCTCATAGGTGACGCACATCGCGGATTGGGTTGGCTGCGGTGAGCGCGGCGGTTTTTGCCGGGTGGTTTCTGCAAAAATCCCGGCATCGGCCGATGCACGGCGATTGCATGGCGATTGCGCGCCGCGATCACGGCCCCGGCGAACGCACGGCGAGATGGTCCCTCTTCTTTCGTATATCGGCGTGTGCGATCGCGCCGGCCGAAACTGCATCGTCCGTCATCGCCGCCGCGCGCGTTCGCGTCGCTGGCGCCATCGCCTGTTCGTTCGAGTCGCCAAGGAAGGAGTACGAAATGGAATTTGAATCGGCCCTGCAGCGGTCGCGTACCTACACCGGCGTGCTCGCCGCGTTGCAGGAGCAGGGCATCGACGGGCGCAGCCTGGCGACCCTGGAGCAGGCCGGCGCGCGCGATACCGGGCTCGTACTCAGCTTGCTGCGCGATTTTCCCGGGCTGGCGGCGAACGGCCTGGTCGATGCGCCGCGGGTCAGCTTCGCCCTCAGTCGTTCGTTCGGCGGCGCGTATACGCGCATGAACGCCGCGCTGGCGGCGATCGAACTGGAGCCGCGACGCGACGACAGCCGCTTCCGGCGCGGCGCGCGGCCGCCGGCGAATTCGCCGTGGCAGATCGGCCACGCGGTGCCGCTCGACAGCGACGCCACCGCGACGCCGGACGCCGCGTATCCGCGTGTCGGTCAGACCGCGTCGCTGGATGTGCGCGCCGGCCTGCCGTGGCCGGTGCGTTATCAGGGCAATCGCGGCACCTGCGTCGCGTTCGCGGTGGCGGCTCTGGTCGAACTGGAACGCTGCCGGCGCGGCGAGCGCATCGATCTGTCCGAGCAGTTCCTGTACTGGGCGATCAAGACCCACGGCAACGACGGCCTGCCGGACCAGGACGGCACCTGGCTGCAATTCGCGCTGGCGGTGCTGGCCTCGCACGGCATTGCCGAGGAAGCGTTGTGGGAATACGAGCAGCGGCTCGACCCGGACAACATCAGCCACGGCGGTCCCGACCGGCCGTCCGCGGCGGTGCTGCACGATGCGCTGACCCGCGCGGTCGATGCCGGCGTGCATGTCGACGCGCCGGTCGCCGCGGCTGTCCCGGTCCTCGACCTGTTGCGGCAGGGACGCGCGGTGGCGGTCAGCCTGCCGGTGTTCGTCGATCCGATGGGCCGCGGCCGCAGCAACTGGGATGCCGCGATCGCGGTGAATCTGGGGCAGGTGCTGGACCCGCCGCCGACCGCGGTCATGGACGGCGCGCACGCGGTCTGCCTGACCGGGTTCGCGGCCGATCCGGACGAGCCGGCCGGCGGCTATTTCATTCTGCGCAACAGCTGGTCCGAGCGCTGGGGCGCCAACCTGCCCGCGCCTGGGGTCCACGGACCGGAGCCGGGTTACGGCCAGGTTTCGGCGAGCTATGTCGACCGCTATCTGTTGGAGTACGCTGCGCTCTAGAAGCCGGTTCAGCTTGTCATCCGCCTCGGAGGTAGGATAGGCCGCATGAAAATCGTCAGCGACAGCCTGCTGCACACCACCTCCGACGACCTTGGCGTCAAGGTCGTCGACGAGGTGTTGCACGCGCCTCCGGAGCTGGTCCGGCTGTTGAACCGCATCGGCATCAAGGACGCGGCCTATCTCCCCTCGGTGGTCGAAGACATGCCCAGCCTGTTCGTGCAGGAGCTCGGCATCAGCCGCGGCAGCCTGCGTTCGATTCAGGAAGCCTTGTCGGATCAACTCGAACAACTCACCGGGCCGATCCGCAACGATTTCGTGATGCCGCCGCTCGGGGCGATGATTCACCGGGCGAAGAAAGTCTAGACGCGACCCGCTTCGAACTGGCGCGCTCGGATAACCAGCTCGGATTACACGTTCGCATAACCGCTTCGGCTGACGTGCTCGCGCGCTTCGAATCATCCCTCTTCGAATCAGCTTTCACTGTCGTCGCTCCCGCACGATGCGCTGCATCGATCGCGAATGCAGCTGAGTATTCGCTGCACGACCCTACATTCCCTTCACGCGAGTATTGCCCGACGCTTACGCACGTCCGGCTAGGCTGCGCCATCACCCGTGATGGAGAGCCACGATGCACATCATCCTCGGCGGCACCGGACATGTCGGCTCGGCCTTGGCCGAGACGCTGCTCGAACGTGGCGAAGCGGTCACGGTGGTGTCGCGCAACACGTCGACGCGCCAGGCCTGGGAGCGCAAGGGCGCGCGGTTCGCGGTCGTCGACGTGCAAGACGTCGAGGCACTGCGTCGAGTGCTGCAGCGCGGCCGACGTCTGTTCCTGCTCAACCCGCCGGCCGATCCGTCCACCGACACCGATGCGGTCGAGAAAGCCAACCTGCGCGCGATCCTCGCCGCGATCGAAGGCTCGGGCCTGGAGAAGATCGTCGCCGAATCCACCTATGGCGCGCAGGACCGCGACCGCAGCGGCGACCTCGGCATCCTGTACGCCATGGAACAGGCCTTGCGCGCCCAGCCGATTGCTTTCAGCGTCATTCGCGCCGCGTACTACATGAGCAATTGGGATGCCTCGCTGCGGAGCGCGCGCGAACACGGCAAGGTGCTCAGCTTCTATCCGGCCGACTTCACCCTGCCAATGGTGGCGCCGCGCGACCTGGGCCGCGTCGCGGCCGATCTGATCACCGAGCCGGCCGCGAACATCGGCATGCATCACGTCGAAGGCCCGCGGCCGTATTCGCCCACCGATGTGGCCGACGCGTTCGCGCGGGCGCTGGGTCGCGAGGTCGAAGTCGACGTGGTGCCGCGCGCGCAATGGGTGGCCGCGTATCGAAAACTCGGTTTTTCCGAGGCGGCGGCGAAGTCGTATGCCGACATGACCGCAGTAACGCTGGATGAGGATTATCCGATTCCGGGCGAGCCGGTTCGCGGCGAGATCACCTTGGCCGCTTATATCCAGGACTTGGTGGATAAAAGCTGAGCCGCCGACACGGCCCATCGGTGATCGCGTGCAACCTCGACGCGATAGTCGCGTAGTTGCGTCGGCGATGAGCACGCGCCGTCGGCAGAACGGCACCGCCGTGTATCAGCTGCCGTGTATTCGCTCGGTCGTGTCGGCGATGTACGATTCGGCCGCATGGAACGAATCGGATTCGGAGCGGATATGCGGCTGCATTTGATGGTCGGAATATTGTGGGCGACGGGGTGCGCGTTCGCGCCGGCCGAGGCGGCCGAATCCGTTGCCGCGAATCAGGGAAGTTCCGTTCCAGCCGCGCAAACTCAGGCGGCCACGAAGGCCCTGGCCGCGACGACATCAACGGTTTGGAAAATCTACAGCGCCAGCGGTGCTTATCAGGGGCAGGGCGAGGGCGATCCCGCCGATGCGAAGGGCGCGAGCGTGCGCTTGATCGGGCCGACGCAGGCCAAGGCCGGCGAATTCGGCAGCGCTTCGACCGGTATCGATGCCGCGGCGTTGCGCGGGCATCGGCTGCGGCTGTCGGCGCGGTTGACGGTAGACGCCGCACCCAAGGGTGCCGCGCTGTGGATTCGCGCCAACGGCGCCGACAAGAAAATGCTGGTGCTTTTCAACTCGCAGCGCGATCCGGTCGCGGGTGAACACGCATCGGCCACGCGCGAACTGTTGCTGGATGTGCCCGATGCGGCCGAACAGGTGTTGGTCGGGATGCTACTGCTCGAAAGCGGGCACGCGGCCGCGACCGACCTGCGTCTGATCGACGAGGGCCGCAGTGTCAGTGCGCAGGACGTGTTCGATGTCGCGAACGAGGCGATCAAAGCCCGCGCACTGCATCGCGACCGCATCGACTGGGGCAAGACCGATACGCAACTGCGCGCGCGTCTTGCAACCGGCGGCAGTGCGTCCGCGGCCTATCCGCTGCTGCGCGAACTGATCGGCCGGCTCGGCGACGGCCACAGTTTCCTGATGCCGCCGCAGACCACGCGCGACAACGCCGGCACGGCGAAGAAAACCTTCGAGCCGGTGATCAAGCCGCTCGCGGGCGCGATCGGCTATGTGGCGGTGCCGGGATTCTCCGGTGGCGACGACGCCAGTCGCAATGCGTTCGCGCGCGGGATCGTCGAAGGCATCGCCGCGCTCGCGCCGAGCGTGTCCGCGGGCTGGATCGTCGATCTGCGCGGCAACAGCGGCGGCACGATGTGGCCGATGTTGGCCGGCCTGCGGCCGTTGCTGGGCGCGGGCGAGATCGGCGGCAATGTGTCGGGGCCCGGTCAGTCGCCGCGGCCCTGGCGGCTGGAGACCATCATGCCGAAGGCGGCGGCGTGGCCGCAGCCGGATTTGAGCGCGGCCAGGGTCGCGGTATTGATCGGGCCGGGCACCAGCAGTTCCGGCGAAGCGGTGGCGATCGCGTTCAGCGGCCGCGCCCGCGCGCGTTCGTTCGGTCAGCCCAGCGAGGGACGCTCGACGTCCAACGAAACCATCGCATTGCCCGATGGCGGCACCCTGCTGCTGACCACGGCGGTGTTCGCCGATCGCAACGGCAAGGCGTTCGGCGGCAAGGTCTTGCCGGATGTGGTGGTGCCGGCCGGCGACGGCGACGGGTCCGATCCGGTGCTCGCGGCGGCGCAGGCATGGTTGGTCGAAGGCAAGTCGCGAGCGCGCTGATTCCGCAGTGATCCTGGCTTGATCCCGCACTGATCCGCGACCGAACCCGTCGCCTGCGACGGGGCGATCGGCGCTGAAAGCGAGTCGGCCCTTGCCGCCGAATACTCGCGCCCTCGATTAAGGCCCGGCGCTCGCCGCGAGCCGGTGAGCAAAAACGTTTCATTCCTGAAATGTCCTGCCCCGCGTTGCACGCTCGTTTACTCGGGGGTGATCGGCGCGGACAGCGCATCGATCGACATCAAGGACCGGACCGGGCGCTGCTGCGTTCGGCCGAACAGCGCGCCGCGCTGAACTTTCAAGGAGAAACGCATGCCGCTGGGTCGACTGCTCAATATCAATCAGGTCCTCGCCGGTATCCGTCCGGCGCCGGCCGCGCAGCCGATCAAGCTGCCCGGCGGGATCGTGGTGCCGGCGCCGGTCGCGCCGGCCGTGGTCGTCGCACCGCCGGTCGCGCCGCCGCCAGCCGCTGCGCCGCCTGTCGCCGCGCCCGCGCCGGCCGTGCGCGTAGCGCCGCCGTTCATTCCCGGCGCGGTGCGGGTCAATCCGGCGATCCTGCGCGCGCAACCGGCGATCGTCGCGCAACTGGAAGGCCGCACCCTGCGCCCGCGCTTGAACGATTTGCGTCCGGATCTGTTTCCGATCAAGAGCGGCGGCGGCTTCGGCCGCGGCGAATCGCAGCACCCGATCAGCCCGACCCAGACGCCGGACGATCGTTGCCTGTATGAAAGTCCGAACAACCCGCAGCAACGTTATTGGCTGCCGCGCTATCGCCTGCGCAACGCCAACGGTCGCTACGAAGTCACCGTCGCCGAAGGCCAGAACGGCCTGTGGGCGGTGAGCCTGGGCCTGGAAACCTATCCCGCGCCGGAGATCGCCGACGCCGCGCGCACCGCGCAGATGCTCGAGGTCACCCGCGGCGCATCGGTGACCTACCGCGTGCCCGGCACCGCGATCGAACAACGCCTGCCCGCCGGCGAAGTGCAAAAGGACGCGACCGGCTGCGTGGTGATGCTGCAGCTGAGCCTGGCCGATCGCGACGGCCTGCTGCGCGCGTTCATGAGCAACGACGCGCAATGCAAGCTGGTGCTGTCGCGCGGCTTCACCGTCGCGGTGCCGTTGCCGGCGGGTACTTCGCCCGACGTACCCAAGCGTCAGCTGATGATGGTCAAGGGCCAGATGAAGCTGGCGCGTGCGCCGCTGGAAAGCGCGCAGCTGATGTCGCACGCGGCGGTGGTCGATGCAAGCATGGTGGCGAAGCCGGCGGTGACGCTCGATCCGGGTATCACCGCCAAGATGACGGCATCGATCGCGCCGATGCGCGCGGTCGGGGTCAAGCCGCCGGTGTCGCGCATTCCGATTTCGACGATCAAGGCGCGTCGCTTCGACGGCACCCCGATCATCGCCCAGCCCGAGCCGATGCCCGACGACGTGCCGCCGCCGCCCGCGCCGGAAACGCGTTACGAAATCTCCAATCAGGTGCAGGACTGGGCGGTCGCGTTGTTCTTCGAGCCGCAGCTGCATCCGTATCTGTATCCGGCCGGCAGCGCCAACGGCCCGCAGGCCAGCCGTTGGGTCGTGCACGCGCTGCGCTATCCGGCCGGCAGCGGCCGCAGCCACGCCTATTTTCAGGACTTGAACGATCCGGCGCGGATCTTCTACCTGCCCGATGCGTTCAAGCTGGCGCGTCGCAGCGAAGCGCCGCATGCGCCCTCGCTGGTGTTCCAGGTCGATCAGGGCGACAACGCCGAACAGGTGATGGTCGACCTGACCTGCGAAGTGCGTCCGGTCACCGACGGCGAGCGCCTGCTCGCCGCGCGCCGCGAATTGGCCGACAAAGTGCCGGCGAGCGCGGCCAATCCCAATCGCGAATTCGAACTGCGACTGCTGCGGGCCAAGTCGAGCCTGCAGATGGCGGTGCTGCGCAACGGCGCGGTGCGTTCGGAAACCGTGGCCGCGACGATCGACTGGGACAACGGCTTCACCGTCAACGAGCGCTTCGAATTCAAGGATTTTCAGGACGTGTTCGGCGTGCTGATGGCCGCGTCCAATTCCAACCTGCTGCAGGGCAGCGTGGTGGTGACCACCGGCATCAACGAGAACGTGATGGTGCCGGTGAAGCTCAACTTCGCCGACATGGAAGGCGAGTTGTTCCAGTCGATCGAGACGCCCGATCCTCAGACCGGCGCGGTCGCGGTCAAGCTGCTCAATGCGACCGAGAGCAAGCTGCGCATCACCCAGTTGCCGACCTGGATCACCCGCGGCGAAGGCTTGGTGGTCGGCCGCATCGACGGCCTGGACCTGAGCCAGCCGGTCGAGGTCGAACCCGAACAAAGCCTGCAATTCACCGTGCAGCCCACCGATACCTTGAGCGGCAACGCGCCGGCCGATGCGATCTTCAACACCGCCTCGGTGCGCAGCATCCCCGACGGCGAGGCGATCCTCAAATACACCCTGGACGACACCATCGATCAGGAAACCTTCCGCGCCGTCACCGTGATGACCGCGCCGGAAGTGCTGGAAAACATCGCCACCGGTTCCTCCGGCGGTCCGATCCTCAACATCATCGTCGAGTTCCGCGGCAACCGCCGGGTGGTGCTGGGCGAGAACAACCAGAGCGTCGATATCGAAGTGCCGGTGCCGCTGATGGACATCCTGTTGCGCAAGGACAGCGAAGGCTTCTACGAATACCGTCAGACGGTGGTGTACAAGTCCGGCCAGAAAGCGCCGACGACGCCGTGGCGCCGCGACGATGCGGGCGTGCTGTTCGTGACCGCGGTCTGAGCCATGTCCTTTTCCGGCCATCCCGATTGGCGCGCGCCGATGCAGATCGGCGAACGCGTCGCCTATGCCGCTTACGATCAGCCCGGCGTGTTCGCGCTGCCGCCGACTCAGTTGTCGGCGCAGACGCTCGACGAAACTCCGCCGCTGCGCCTGGACATTTTCCAGCAGGATCGCGGCAGCGCCGGACTGGAGCGTTACTCGATCCTGTCGCTGGCGTTCGCCGCGCAGTTCGGCCTCGACGCCGCGCGTCAGGCCGCGTTCGACGCCGCGCAGAACGTGAGTCTGGCGCCGCTGCCGGTCGAAGGCGGCTGGCTGCGTTTGAACGCGGTGCAGGCTTTGGACTTGCCGGCATCGCTCGGCGAACTGCTGCCGCTGGACGCGGCCAGCCTGGGCTCGATGGGCCTGGCGTTGCGCATGGACAGCGCGGCGACCGATCTGTTCGTCGCCGCGCTGCAGCGCGGCCTGCTCGCAATCGGCGCGCAGGCCTGGCTGCGCGTGCGCGGCGTCGCCGATCGACTGCCGCTGACGATGAGCTTCGATCCGGCCGCGCTGCTGGTGGCGATCAAGTCGCTCGGCAACGGCGCGACCACGATCGATCACGCGTTGCTGCGGGAGCGGTTAATCGACGCACCGCAGACCCTGGGCCTCGGTCTGGCGGCGAGCTCCGGCGACATCCTCAAGCAACCGCTCGCCGACGCAGTGCTCGATCGCATCATCGCGCGCTTCGCAACCCCGCAACCGTCCGCGGCCGATGCGCCGAGCGGCGTGCGCCTGGTGTTCGACGAAGCGTCGATGCGCACCGGCACGGTACAGTGGAATCTCGCCGAACCGCTGCTGACGCCGCGTTTGTTCGTGATCGAGGCCGATCCGCTCGGCCCGCTGCGCAGCCTGCCCGGCGGCGAACTGCACGACAGCGTGGTGCGCCGTCACGACGTGCGCGCGCTGGCCAGCGGCTGGCGCTCGGTGACGGTGCGGCCGAACCTGCCGCAGCGGCGCATCGGCGTGGTCTCGACCCAGGTCGAACTGCAACTGCCGGCCAAGCCGCCGGCGCGCATGTTCACGATCAAGACCAGCACGCCGCTGGCCGCGTCGGATCGTCCGATCACGGTCGATCTGCGCCTGAGCCCGAAGGAAGCGCTGAGCTATCAATGGCAGACCACCGCGGTCGTGCTCAGTGACGGCCGCGCAGAATCGATCAAGGGGCCGGTGCGCAAATCCGATCGCGAGCATCTGCTAATCGAAGCCGAGGATTTCGGCCTGCGTTTCGTGCCGATCGAAGCCGAACCGGCGTTCCTGGCCCAGGCCGACGTCGAGGTCGAATGCGTGGGCACGCGCAAGGGCCGGGCCTGGTCGGTGCGCGGCATGCTCGACGATGTGTCGCCGAGCTTGGCGTTCGCGATTCCGGCCGATGTGCAGGATGCGCAACTGCGCGCGAGCGCGCGTTCGCGTCAGGACGGCCGCAGCTGCGCGATGGCGCCGATCGACGCCGACAGCCTGCGCCTGGACGCTTTCAGTTTCGAAGGCGCCGGTTCGCGCGAACTCGAAGCGGTCTGCGAGTTCGACGACGCCGCAACGCAGGTTCTGATCGAAATCGCGCCGGAAGACGCCACCGAGCAGCCGGCACGACGCCGTCTGCTGAAATTCACCCGCAACACGCCGCGCGCGCATTGGACCTGGCTTGCGCTGTCGCCGTTCCGCTCCGGCTATCGCTGGCGCTGGACCGCGCAGTCGCCCTGGTCGGACGTGCTGCAACCCGATACGCCGCTGCGACTGCGCAGCAGCGACGCCTCAAGGACGAACAACGGAGCAGGGACATGAGCTCGAGCGAAAACACCACCGCCGACAGCGGCGACAGTTACGAAAACCTGCGCGGCGTGCTGGTCGCGCCGGGCGACCAGGCGACGACCTGGTACTACCGCGCCGCCGCGCCGGCGCTGGCGACCGACGCCAACGGCCGCGTCCAGTTCAACTTGATCAATGCCGGGCCGATGACGATGTTCGCCTGCACCGGCATGTGGGGCGTGGCGACCGCGACCTTGGACGCGGTGCGCGCCGATCTGGCCGCGCGCGCCGGCGTGGCGGTGGCGCAGTTGAACCTGTTGCCGGCGCCGGTCGAGGTCGGCGAAGTCAGCCTGATGCTCGGCGACGGGCAGGGCGCGTATGTGCAACTGGGCAAGACCCGTTCGTCGGGCGCGCCGCCGTACCACGCCGCGTTCAACATCATGCTCGATGCCGATCAGGCCGCGCGCGTGCGCAAGGCCTTGAGCGGTGAGCGCGGCTGGTTGGAGTTGCGCTACGCGATCACCGCCGCCGCGCCGACCCGGCATACCGCGAGTACGACGACAACCGACGCGATCGATGTCGACGTGTCCTTGCGCGCCGACGGCGAGCAGGCCGATGTCGGTTTGAGCCTGCGCAGCCAGGTCAGCAGCCATGCCGAACGCGGCCAGCAACAACAGCAAACACAACACGTATCGGCGGATGCCGCGGACTGGGGATTGCCCAAGCCATGAACGTCCGATCTTGATCGTGTCGCGACCGGTGGCGAGCTGAGCGAACGCCGCCACCGGCCGCGCTGCGAATCGTAACGGCGCGATCTTGCGCCAGCGGCGCTTGCCGCGCGATGCAACGCAAACGCTCGCGACCGGTGAATCGGTCGCGACGGTAGCCGTCTCTTCGGCAACGACGATGCGGGTCTCTCGCAGGCCCGCAGCGGGCGGGTATTGCCTTGTGGTTTTGTTGGAAAACAGCTGAAAAATAGCACTTTTAACCTGTCCGGTACGAAGCGGTGGTGGCGTTCTAAAGATTCGAACCGCACAACGTTCGCCCGCGGAACATCGTCGCTGTAAGCGCGCAAGCCAAGGCGCGACGGAATCAAACGAACTCAGGATTTATCAGGATAAGGAGCAAGTCCATGCTTAAGATCGACAACGTTGACACCATCCTCGACCACGTGGTTTACGGCGACGATGCCAACGACTTCACCTACTACATCATGCCGAACACGCCGAATTTCGCGCGCATGGCCAGCGGCGGCCTGGCGCTGCGCTTCGTCGAGTACGGCCAGATCCGCGAGGATGGCGGCAAGAAGTTCGGCGGCTTCATCGCCTTCGACACCGAACTGGCCGTCGCCGCCGACGTGCAGACCAAGATCACCGCCGAACTGCAGAAGAAGCTGGCCGAGAAGTACAAGGGCAAGAATGCGCCCAAGGTCGCGATCGCGCCGGTGACCTGGACCGACGGCACCGTCGAGCTGCTGCTGACCGAAGGGGGCGCGTTGGTCGAGAAGATCCGCGGCGCCGGCAAGCCGTCGATCTACGGCAAGAACGTCGCCTCGTTCATGGTCGAGCTGACCGAACTGGGCACGGCGATCTTCAAGGAAACCCTGAGCACCGGTTCGGCCTCGGCGGTGCAGGTCGTCTACAAGATGAACTGCTATATGCGCCTGCCGGAAATGAAGGCCTGGGGCACCTGGAACGCCTCGGAGTTCTACAGCTTCTTCCAGGACATCAACACCGAAGACAACGTCTGGCGCGAAGACAGCTACACCGAGGTCATCAGCTCCAGCCGCTGGAAGAACGACATCACCAAGACCCACTTCGAGTTCGTGCAGGCGCCCAACCTCAGCGCCGAGGACAACGCCAAGCTCGAGGCCGACATCCGCGCGATCATCAACAAGCAGCTCGAGGCCGCGGTGCAGCGCAACCTGCTCAAGGAAATCGCCGAAGTCGATCCTAACACCAAGGATTTGCGTGAAGAGCAGGACATCGAGGACATCCGGCGCACCATCAACAAGAGCCAGATCGCCAACGTGCGGGTGGAGTGGAGCGAGGCCAAGGCGGTCATCGTCAACCGCAACCCGCAGGGCATGCTGCCGACGATCACTTCGCTGACC
The DNA here is from genome assembly GCF_057655755.1 of Lysobacter sp. Soil_N_51. Lineage (NCBI taxonomy): Bacteria > Pseudomonadati > Pseudomonadota > Gammaproteobacteria > Lysobacterales > Lysobacteraceae > Lysobacter > Lysobacter sp. Soil_N_51. The sequence goes on from NZ_JBDGLR010000002.1 coordinate 402,402, forward strand.
GACGACAAGAAGAAGCCGCTGAAGTGGGAGGACTACTACTCCAAGATCAACCTGGACGAGTTCCTCAAGACCGTGCAGGTGGTGATGCGGGTCAACGCCGACTTCGCCAACCTGCCGATCCACAGCGTCGAGGTCAAGATCCGCTACCCGTACGGGCCGAACAAGAAGGTCCAGGAGTTCGTCTTCACCAAGCCCGACGACGTGGCCAAGTTCGAGGCCTTCGTGTTCGAGGGCAAGCGCGACTTCACCTATCAGGTCACGGTCAATTATAAAGGCGCGACGTTCAAGCAGGTGTCGGAGGAGATCAAGACCGACGACACCAACCTGACCATCAATGTCGACGATCTCGGCGTGCTGGCGCTGGACATCGGCCCGGGCGACATCGATTTCGCCCAGGTGCCGCGCACCCAGATCACCGTGCGCTACAAGCACGGCAAGCAGCCGGTCGAAGCCAAGTTCAACATGACCGCGGCCACGCCGAACTTCGCCCTGCGCAAGATCATCGGCACGCCGCGCACCGAAGATATCGACCTGGAGTTCCTGTACACGCTGGCCGACGGCCGCCAGGTCAAGAAGCTGGCCAAGCAGCAGGCCAAGGAACTGTACGTCGACGATCCGTTCTCGGCGTCCAAGACGGTCAGCTTCCGCGCCGCCGGCGATCTGTCCGCCGAGATCGCGTCGATCACGGTCGAGGCGAGCTACACCGACACCGCCAACAAGTACAACCAGAAGACCATCGTGACGCTGTCCAGCGACATGACCTCGTTCGACTGGACCTTCCCGGTGGTCGACGAAACCCTCGGCGAGGTGAAGTACGCGGTCACCACCTTGTTCGCCGACGGCACCAGCAAGGAAGAGAACGAAAAGGTCGCGACCCGCTCGACCATCATGGTCGGCAAGAAGCTCGACGCGCTGGAAGTGGCGGTGGTGCCGGACCTGCTGAACTGGGACGAGCTGAAGATGGTCAGCGTGGCGCTGTCGCACGGGACCAAGCGCATCGATCTGCGCTTCAAGCCCGGCGACGAGGAAAAGAGCTGGAAGCTGCCGCTCACCGACGGCGAAGAGCCCGAGTACAAGGCCACCATCACTTACTTCCTCACCGACGGCAAGCGCAAGGTCGTGGGCCCGGAAACCAAGACGGATCTGTCGCTGTTCCTGGAACTTCCGGCTTGATTCTGTCGACCTGATTCAAGCAGCACGACCTCAGCCGCAAGCGCGGCGGGCCCGGTCACCGGGCCCGCCGTCGCCAACACTTATCACGCTTGACTCGGAAGGAGTCCGATCATGCTTCTCCTCGACAGCCGCACTCGCGAGATCAACGGCATCTCGGTCTTTCCCGACCATGCCGATCCCGAGCAGTGGTATTACATGCCGCTCAATCCGCACCTGACCACGGTCCGCGACAAGACCCTCGGCGTGGATGTGCCCCAGTTTCTGCTGATCGGTTTCCGCGGCGACGCGGGCACCGGCGGCTTTCTCAATTTCGACTGCAACCTCGGCGCCACGCAGAGCCAGATCGACGATCTGGCCCGCGAAATCGCCAACTCCGAGAACCTGCGCAACAAGCCGCGGATCGCGCCGGTGCCGCTGGAAGACGGCGGCGTCAAGCTGATGATGCTCGGCAAGGCCACCGGCGATGTCGCGCCGACCGCCGGCCCCGGCCCGCAGTTCGTGCTCAAGATCGACCAGTCGGCCAAGCCCGCGCTGTACGGCGCCAACCAGGCGTCGTTCTCGGTGCGTCTGGACCAGGACGGCTACACCGTGATGGAGCAGTGCCTGGAAGGCGAGATTCTGCCGGTTGCGGTGATCTATTCGCTGGATTTCCTCGGCCTGCGCCCGGCTTACAACATCAGTCTGAAGATCGATTGGGACCGTGTGCAAAAGCACATGGACGAAAGCTTCTCCGGCGGCAACATGTTCTTCTCCACCGAGATCGGCAGGGCGGTCGACGAGCTGGTCGAAAGCCGCGCGATCGTGCTTGAGGCCGACACGTTTGTTGCCGAAAGCGAGGACACCAAGGGTATCATCGATCGCCGCGACGCCGCTCTGGCGCAGGTGCGCAACATGATCACCGATGCGTTCTTCCAGGCCAGCCTGCCGCCGTGGACGCCGGAGAAGAAGTCCGACTTCGAACGCGGCCTCGATGCGCTGGGCAAGTTCGCCAGCCAGTCCTCGGCGATGGCCGCCGGCGGTCCGATCGGCGCTTTGATGCCGAGCTTCAGCTACAAGCGCATGGACTACACGCGTATCGACAAGAAGAAGCTCAACGTCAACTTCTCCGAACGCGTCGCGGTCAAGCGCTCGATCTATCCGCAGGGCCATCTGGCGGCGTTGTTCAAGACCATCCGCGAAGGCAACGTGCCGCGCGACCGATTGGTGAAGCAGATCAGCCTCGATAATGACTTCTTCAAGAAGCGTCGGGTCAAGGTGATTTCGCGCGCCGACCTGGCCGCCGACGACATCGGCAGCCTCAACGTGCGGGTGCGCTACGGCGACAAGGCGCAGAACGCGCTGCTCGGCGCGAGCCAGGGCGATGCCAGTTTCGAATGGCTCAGCCAGCTCGACCGCGGCCAGATGAAGCGCGAGGTGCAGGTCGAGTACGAGGTCAACTTCAAGGGCGTGGACGCGGCCGAGCGGCCGACCAAGCTCAAGTCGAAGGTGCAGACGTTCGATGTGGAAAACGTCGAGATCATCCCGCGCGACCTGTACACGATCAACACCGTGCCGGTGTTCGCCGAGAACTTCCCGTGGGATCGCTACAGCTCGGTCGACGTGTTCCTGCGTTATCGCGATCCGGCTAACAAGATCAACCAGAACGACTTGGTGCGACTGACCAAGGAGTCGCAGTCGGGCGCATGGAAGATGTTCATGCTCGACCAGAGCAAGACCGCCTATGAAGTGCGCATCGTGTTCCACGGCATCAGCGGCGGCGATGTAGTGCGCGACTGGACCACGCTGGACGAGCCGCAGGTGTCGATCCGCAATCCGTTCCAGACCCGGCGGGTGGTGCAGGTGGTGCCGAACTTCAACTGGAACGACGTGCAGGAAGCCTTCGTCGACCTGCGTTACGTCGACAAGGCCAACGGCGTGCAGGAAGAGATGCAGATGTCGTTCCAGGAAGGCGCGGCCGCGCAGACCTTCGCCGTGGACATGCGCAATCCCGAGATCAAGGGCGTGTTCTACAGCGTCAGCATCCTGTACAAGGACGGCCGCGACATCGAGGAGATTCCCGAGTCGGTGACGAACGGCAATCGCATCATGTTGAAGGCCGGCATGAAGGGACGGCGCATCGTCACGGTCAAGCCGCCCGCGGATTTCGCCAAGCGCAAGATGCGCAAGGCCAAGGTCTCGCTGCGCTTCGAGGACTTCGCCGGCGGCCTGTCGTTCGCCGAGGATTTCGAGTTCACCGACGGCCAGGCTTCGGGCGAGTTCGAGTACGACTACCTCGACCCGGCGCGCATGCGCTACGAGTACAAGGCCAGCTATCTGCTCGAGAACGGCACCAACAAGGCCGGCAACTGGGTGGCCAGCGATGCGACCGATCTGGTGTTGAAGATGGCCTGATGTAGACCGCCACAGCGCACCGACCGCGCCCCCTTTTGCTCGTCATTCCCGCGAACGCGGGAATCCAGCGACTTACGGGCACGGTCGCGATAAGGCACTGGATTCCCGCGTTCGCGGGAATGACGGTGGCGGGGTATCGCGCGACGGGTCGGCATCAGTCACGTAAGGAAACGTTTCCGTAGCGCGCGGCAAGCCACGCGCATGGACTCACGATCTATTGGAGTTCGTCATGCTCAGTCTCGAAAAGCCGCTTTCCATCGACGGCATCACCGTGTTCCGCGACCACGCCGACAAGGGCCAGTTCTGGTACCTGCCCGGCCCGGTTACGCTGGCCACGCGTCAGCCCGATGGGCGCAAGGAATTCAGTTTCCTCAAGTACCGCGTCGCCGATGCCACCGCAGCCGACAAGGGCGGCGGCTTCGTGATGTTCGTGACCACCTTGCAGCTGTCGTCGTCGATGGAGTCGAAGATCATCGGCCGGCTCAACGCCGAACCGGGCGTGCAGTTGCCGGTGCGGCTGACCTGCGCGACGTTCGAGGAAGGTTCGGTGCAGTGCATCGCCTTGAACGCGCAGGGCGGTGGCGGCACCTCGGCGCAACCGGCCGCGCCGGGCACGTTCAACGCGGTCGAACACATTCTCGGCGCGACCGTGCCGTCGATGGACGCGGCCAACCGCGCCGCTTTCAGCCTGAGCCTGTCGTCGGAAGGCGCGACGATTCTCGAATCCGCGCTCAGCGACGGCATGACCCCGATCGGGGTGATCTACAACTTCAAGTACCTGGCGATGCGCCCGGCGCTGAAGGTCACCATCACCGCCGACTTCGAACGCATCTACAACCATTTCAGCGTCAGCCTGGAAGGGCAGTACGCGTGGTTCAAGGCCGGCATCGACGCGGCGTTCGAATCGCTGGTGCAGAACGGCGTGATCGATATCCAGGTCGAAGCGTTCACCGACGGCGACGACAAGCGCGACCAGGAAAAGTGGGCGCTGGATTTCTTCAAGAACGATCTGCTGACCAAGTGGTTCGAACCGACCCTGGTGCCGGGCAAGCTGGCGACCGATGCGGCGCATGCCGGAACCGGTACGGGTACAGGCACCGGAACCAATCCGGGCGGCACCGGCGGTACCGGCGGCGGAACTGGCGGCACGGGCGGCGGCACTGGTGGAACCGGTGGAGGCACCGGCGGTACGGGTGGCGGCACTGGCGGAACCGGTGGCGGCACGGGCGGCACGGGTGGAAGCACCGGAGGTACCGGCGGCAGCACGGGCGGCACGGGTGGTGGCACCGGTGGAACCGGAGGTAGCACGGGCGGCACGGGCGGAAGCACCGGAGGTACCGGCGGCAGCACGGGCGGCACGGGTGGCAGCACCAGCGGCACCGCGCCCGGCGGCTTCAGCGGTACCAGCGGCGCCAGCAGCGGCGGCGCGACCGGTGGCACCAGCACGGGTACGGGCGGCACCACCGGCGGCACCGGCACCACCACGCCGCCAGCCCCGCAGATCCAACCGGCCGCGCTGACGGTCGAATCGCAATCGCCGACGCCGCTGCCCGCGGGTCAAGCGGTCACCCATACGCCGGCCGCGAACGGCCTGGCCGAAACCATCACCGTCACCGGCGCCGGCGCGGTGGTGAAGGTTGACGGACAGACCGTCGCCGCCGACGCGCAGGGCCGGGTCAATCTCACCGTCAATCCGGCTTCGGAAAAACTCATCGAAGTCGAATGGCCGGCGGCGACCCAGGAACAGACCTTCGGCCTGTTCTTCGATTTCGACAAACCCGCCGCGAGCGGCTGGATGATCAATCCGCCGTCGACGCAATACCGCGCCTATGTCGAGAACACCACCACCGATCCGCGCTATCGCGACGCCTCGGGCACCTTGCGCATCGAAGGCGATGGCAACTGGACCGGCACCGAACGCGGCGCCGATCGTCTGGCCGCGTGGGTGCGCAGCCTGCCGGCGCCGCGCAACGTGCGGCTGGAAGCGTATGCGAGCCACGAGCACGCCAACAACGCCACCGAGGCGCAGCGCGTGACCTACAACCGCGCGCTGTCGCAGCGTCGCCTCGACGTCGCCGCGGCGGTGGTGCGTCGCGCCGGCGGCAACTTCACCGTCACCCCGGCCAACGCGCACGGCGACGTTCCGGCGAGCAGCCGGCCCGGCACGCATTCGACCATGGGCGGCGATCCCGACAACCGCGTCGTCCACGTGATCGGCCAGGTCGCCGGCACCACGCCGAGCCGTTGGCGCGGCCGTCTGCGTCGTCCCGCGTCGGTTACGCCGACCCCGACTCCGACGCCTACACCCACGCCGACTCCCACGCCGACTCCCACGCCCACTCCCACGCCCACTCCAACCCCGACGCCCACACCCACTCCGACTCTGCCCACACCGCCGACCGCGGTCAGCCTGTCGCTCAAGCTCAAGTTCGTGCATCAGGAAGAACGCAAGAAACTGACCCTGCGCTACAACCGCGCCGAGGCCACGCGCCGCACTTACGCGCCGCAAGGTTTCTTCGGCCTGATGCTCGGCGATCTGCGCGACAAGTCGAAGTACTTCAAGGAAATCGATCTCGACGATCCCTTCTTCCGTCAGTTCGCGGTCGAGGCGAGCATGCCGATCGCGTTCGAACCGATCGATCTGAAGTCGGCGCAGGTCGCGCTGGACTACGGCGACAAGAAGAAGCCGCGTGATCACAAGCACGCCGACTTCGTGTTCACGCCCGGCGAAACCGGGGTCAAGCGCTTCGAAGCGTTCATGAACGAGACCCGCGACATCGGCTACGACGCCGCGTTCCAGTACCACTTCGATCCGCAGTCCGACTGGGCCGCCGACCGCAGCTCGTACACGATCCCGGCGGCCAAGACCGAAGACCGCACCTTGTTCGTCAATCCCTACGAACACGTCGAGTTCCGTCAGATCACCGCGACCCCGGGCGACATCGATTGGGAAGTGGTCGAATCGATCGACGTGAAGTTGCAGGCGCGCGGCTACACCACGCCCGAGCCCAAGACCACGTTGACCCTGACCAAGACTTCCGGTCCGAAGACCTGGCGTCTGCGCGGCGCCAAGCCGGCCCCGGCCGATCGCGGCGTGACCTACCAGGTCATTCAACGGCGCAAGGGCGTGAGCCAGGCCGATCCGGCGTCGCCGCCGGTGGAAGTCGATGTGCCCGAGTTGATCGTGCACGACAGCTTCGAGGATGCGCTGCAGCTCGAATTCATCCCGGTGTTCGATCAGGCCATGGTCAAGCGCGTCTACATCGACGTGAAGTACGAGGACGGCGCCTACAAGCGCAACGAACGCATCGAGATGGCCGGCAGCCAGGCCGATCCGGTCAAGCTGCGCATCGCCTTGAAGCACGCGGACAAGCGCAAGTTCCGTCGCCGCTTCACCTTCGTCGGCATGCAGGGCCAGTTCGATCAGCGCGCCTGGGTGGACGAGACCGAAGAACTGATCGCGGTGCAGTGACATGAAGAACGCCGCCTACGTGATGCCGTTCGAAGTCACCGGGGCGTTGCCCGCGCCGGTCGCCGCGACCTTGCGGCGGCTGCGCGCGGTGCTGCCGGCGCAGGCCGATGCGGCGCAGGCGATGTTGGAACGCGTGCTCGCGCCGTTGGCCGAGTCGGTCTGGCCGGAGATGGCCTGGCGTTTCAGCAGCCTGACCAACACCGGCGTGCCGGTGGAGTTCGCCTGGACCACGCGCGAAGCCGCGGTGCGCTGGACCGCCGAAGTCGCCGCGCCGGAAACCGACGACGGCGAACGATTGGCGATCGCCGCGCGCGCGCTGGACTGGCCGCTCGATTCGTCGCCGGCCGATCTGGCGATGTGGTTCGCGCATCAGCGCGATTGCCGCTTGAAGTTCGGCGCCTGGGCGTCGGCGCGTCACGGCGACGGCACCGCGACCAAGTTGTACGCGGATCTGCCGTCGGGCCGTCTGCCGTCGGCATGGCAAGGCCGTCACCCGGTGCTCAATTCGACCTTGTTGTTCTGGCGCATGGCCGGGGTCAATCCCGATGGCAGTGTCGAGTTCTATGCGCGCGCTCACGACCTCGACCTGAGTGGACTGGCGTCGTTGGCGCAGACGGTGCTCGGCGATGCGATGCCGATGATGGATCGGTTGGCGGTGTTGATGCCGGGCTGCGATCTGCCGCGGCCGTCGGGCCTGAGTCTGGCCCTGTCGGCGAACGGCGAACCGCGCGCGCTGACCTGGTTCACTTTCGCCAAGGCGATCTACCGCGACGACGCGCAAGTCGCCTCGGTATTGCGCGGCGTCGGCCAAGGTGTTTCGGCGCAGGTGTACGAGGCGTTGTCGTCCGGTCCGGACGACGGCCGCTGGCGGCACGGCATGATCGGCGTGGGCGGCGATATCGCCGGCAAAGCCTGGGTGCAGTGCGGGGTGCGGCCGACTTGAGTTTGCGAGGCGATGCGTTCGTCGGGCATCGCGATGCGGTATCGATGAAAGCGCAAAAGTCGGGCGAAACCCGCGGACGATCATAAAGACGAAAGGCCCGGCGCAATGCCGGGCCTTTGTCGTCGCAACGTTACAGCGATGTAGAACATCGCATCGATCGGTACGAAACCGACCGATGCGTGACGCCTCAGTTCTTCGGCGCGTAACGCAGGGTCACGAACCACTCGCGGCCGGGCTGGTTGTAGTACGACACGGTCTCGTAGTCGCGATCGAACACATTGGCCACGCGCGCCTGCAGGCTCAGCGCGTCGCTGATCGCATACTCGGCGCGCAGGTCGAAGGTGCCGTAACCACCGACGCGGCTGCTGTTGCCGACATCGTCGTAACGCGAGCCGTAACCGACCGCGGTCGCGCCGATGCGGAACTTGCCGAACGCGCGATCCAGATCGATGCGGCCGCTGCGCTTTGCGCGGCGCGGCAGGTCGTTGCCGCGGTAGAAGCCGACCCGGTTCTCGGTGTCGAGGAAGCTCGCGCTCGCCGCCAGGGTCCACTGCGCGAAGGTGGTGTCGATGCCGATCTCGGCGCCGCGCATGCGCGCGCGTTCGATGTTGTTGGGCAGGTTGATCGACGAGTCGAAGGTGATCAGCTGATCGACGCGGGTATCGAAACCGTCGATGCGCGCGTTGAAGTTGTCGCCACGGTAGGCCAGGCCCAGTTCCCAGGTCTTGGACTCTTCCGGCTTGAGGTCGGCGTTGCCGAAGAACGGGAAGTATAGCTCGTTGAAGGTCGGTGCCTTGAACGCGGTGCCGTAGCCCACGGTCACGCGCCAACGCTCGGCGAAGCTCAGGCCCCACGCGGCGCCGCCGGTGGTGTGGCCACCGAACTGCTCGTTGTCGTCGCGGCGCACGCTGGCTTCGAACGACTGGTTGCCGAAGCGGCCCTGGTACTGGAGGAAACCGGCCTTGTTGTCGCGTTCGAGTTCGTCGTACACGGTGTTGCTGTCGACCCGGTCGCGCAGCCAATCGAAGCCCGCGGTCAGCGTATTGCCTTCGAAGAGATTGAAATCGGCCTGCAAGGTCGCGCTGTCGCGATCGGTATCGAAGAAGCCGATGCGCTGCCCCGGAGAAACGCTGTTGGGAAAGGCGTGGGGGCCCTTGAGATCGTAATTCTGCGAACCATCGACATTGCGGCCCGCGCTGAGCTGCACATGCACCGTATCCGACGGACGCCAGTCGAGCTTGCCGCCGATCACCTGCTGCACGGTCTCGGAATAATTGCCGAAGTCGCCGTCGTAGGCGTTCTCGCCTTCCGCGCGCAGCGCCTGGCCTTCGATGCTCCACTGGTCGTTGATCTCGATGCCGCCGCGCAGCGACAGCGAATGGCTCTCGTAGCCGTCGCGATCAGGTTCGTCGGTGAAGCAGCCGGCGAACACCGGGAAGCCGGCGCCGCGGCAGGCGTTGATGCCCTGGGTCTTGCGGAAGCTGTAGTCGGCGCCGAACCAGCCGCGGCCGCTGCGGCCGCCGAAGCCGGTGCCGAATTCGATGGTGCCGTTGCTGCCGCCGCCGACATGCGCGCGCGGGGCGAAGCCCTGCTGCTCGCGGCGGGTGAACACCTGGATCACGCCGCCGATGGCGTCGGCGCCGTACAGGCTCGAACGCGGGCCGCGCACGATCTCGATCCGGTCGATCAATTCGAGCGGCAGGTCCTGCAGCGAGGCCAAGCCCGAGGTCGGCGAACCGATGCGGATGCCGTCGACCAGCACCAGCACGTGGTCGGACTCGCTGCCGCGCAGGAACAGCGTGGTGAGCTTGCCGGCGCCGCCCTGGTTGGCGAGGGTGATGCCGGCGCGGCCGCGCAGCAGATCGTTCAGATCGCGCGCCTGGCTGCGCTGGATGTCGCTGCGATCGAGCACCTCGACCGGGGTCAGCAGGTCGTTGACGCTGACCGCGGTGCGGTTGGCGGTGACGACGACTTCGTCCAGATCGGTGGCCTCGCCGGCGGGCGCCGCGGCCGCGACGGTCGGCAGGGCCAGGGCGATGGCGAAGGAAAGGTTCAGGGCACGCAGACTTGCAACCGGCATGGGGTAGCTCCAGCGCGCGCCGTGGCGCACGCGATTACGACAACGGAATGGGCGGTTGCGAAAGAAGGCGAGCGGGCAGCAAGGCGCACGAAGTGCAACAGCCGCCGCGATGCCCTCCGCATCGCAACCTGTAGCACCCCAAGGCCGGTCTCCGGACTCGCCAGCGGGCCGACGCGGGGTCGACTCCGGTCGCGGCGCCTTCCCGTGCCTTGCACAGTGGCGGATGCCGCGATCTGACTGGCTTACCGTTGCGGGGGCAGTGCCGGAATGGCGCCGGCTCGTCCGATCGGAGGAGGGCGTGTCACCGGCTTCCCGTTTCAACCCCGGCGGCGCAAGCCGTGGGGTCACCTTGAAGCGGTGCGCAGTCTACGCGATGCGGGGGGCAAAGTCCGGGCGGGCCCTCACCCCAACCCCTCTCCCGCAAGCGGGAGAGGGGCTTAAGGCGGCGTGGGGCTGAAAGTCTTCTCTGTCGGGCAGTCCAAAGCGCCCTGGCCGGGAGCCGGGCCAACCACAAGCTCAAGGATGTTCCCTTCTCCCGCCTTGCGGGAGAAGGTGCCCGAAGGGCGGAAGAGGGCACGCGCGCCGGCAACTGCCACGAGGTTCACCGCCGCCGACCGACGCCTTACAGCTCGGGAGAAGGGCTTAAGGCCGCATGGGGCTGAAAGTGTTCTCAGTCGGGCCGTCCACAGCGGCCTGGCCGGAAGTCGCGCCAACCACAAGCTCAAGCACGTTCCCTTCTCCCGCCTTGCGGGAGAAGGTGCCCGAAGGGCGGAAGAGGGCACGCGCGCCGGCAACTGCCACGACGTTCACCGCCATCGACCGACGCCTCACAACTAAGGCCAACCGAACCGGCCGACCTCAATCGTGGCGTTCTTCGCCGTCCTGATCGCCCCGCCGCTCATCGCCGCCGGACCCATCGTCGTCGTCATGCGCCGCCGGGCCGCCGTCGTAGGCGGTGTTGTCCTCGTGCCGTTCCTCGGCATGCATGGTCGTGTGCACCGGCGCGGCGGCCGGCTTGTTGCGCGGCGCCGGCAGCAGCGCGGTCGCCGCTTCGGCGGCCAGGATCAGCTCCTGGCGGCGTTCGTCGCTGATCTCCTGCCAATGGCAGTCGAGCAGCGCGCCTTCGATCGCGTAAAGCAGGTTCAAGGTCGGCTTGAAGCCGGCGCGCTTGACCCGCATGAACGCCTCGACCGTGCCGATCGCGGCAATATCTTGATGCGTGCGCAGACCCACTTGGCGCAGCCAAGCCGCACTTTTGGGGCCGATATTGCGCATCTTGGGTGCTGCGGTCATGCCACAGACTCCAGGTAGACCTGCGCCAGGGCTTCCAGGCCGGCCTGGTCGTCGGCATCGAAGCGGTTCGGCACCGGGCTGTCGAGATCGAACACGCCGATCAGCCGGTCGCCCTTGAACAGCGGCACCACCACCTCCGAACGCGAGGCCGCGTCGCAGGCGATATGGCCGGGGAAGTCGTGGACATCGGCGACGCGCTGGGTCTGGCGGCTCGACGCGGCGGCGCCGCATACGCCCTTGTCGAGCGGAATACGCACGCAGGCCGGCAGGCCCTGGAACGGCCCGACCACCAATTCGGTGCCATCGTAGAAATAGAAGCCGACCCAGTTGAGCTGCGGCAGCGCCTGATTGACCAGCGCCGACAGGTTGGCGGCATTGGCGACCCGGTCGCGCTCGCCGTCGAGCAGGCCGCGTGCCTGATCGAGCAACTGGGCGTACTGCTCGGGCTTTCCGCCCGAAAGTGTGGAGGCTGTAAACATTCAGGGAGTGTAACAGCGGGGCCTGCCGCGACTACCATGGCCGGCTGGCATCGCCGAAAAGCGCGAGATGAGTCACATCCACGGTGACTTGAGCGCCCACGCTGCCTGCGTCTTGTCCGCCTTACCGCATCGCTTTATCCAGCCTCCAGGACCCCGCGCCTCCCCGCATGACCGAATCTTTCAGCCTTCCGCGCGGCCCGATTCCCCGGGGCGTGTTCGTCACCGGCACCGACACCGGCATCGGCAAGTCGCTGGCCAGCGCCACGCTGCTGCACTGCTTGCGCTCGCTCGGGGCGCGCGCGGTCGGCATGAAACCGGTCGCCAGCGGCTGCGAGGCCAGCGCCGAGGGCTGGCGCAACGAGGACGCCCTGCTGCTGCAGGCGGCCAGTGCGCCGACCCCGCGCTACGACGACGTCAATCCCTATGCGCTGCCGCAACCGCTGGCCCCGGAGATCGCCGCCGCGCAGGCCGGAGTCGAGATCGCGCTCGCGCCGATCCTGCAGGCGTATGCGCGACTGTCGGCGCAGGCCGATACGGTCGTGGTCGAAGGCGTCGGCGGCTGGGCCGCGCCGATCAGCGCCGAGCTCGATCAGATCGACCTGGTGCGCGCGCTGGATCTGCCGGTGGTGCTGGTGGTCGGCATGCGGCTGGGCGCGATCAACCACGCGCGGCTGAGCGCGCGCGCGATCCAGGCCGATGGCGCGCGGCTGGTCGGCTGGATCGCCAACGGCATCGACCCGCACATGGCGAGCGCCGAGGAAAACTTCCAGATCCTGTGCCGTCGCCTGCCGGTGCCGTGCTGGGGCCGGCTGCCGTATGCGCCGTCGCCCGATCCGGCCGCGATGGCGGGGCTGTTGACGCCGGTGTTCTGAAAACGCGGTATCGGCGAGGCGGACTGGGCGGAGTTACGCCTTGCGATGCTGGGCTGCGAACGTGGTGTCCGGCGCGTTCGAAAGGGCGGCCCGCGCCTAGGCCCGGGATCATTCGGTGGTATCCGCACGGCTGATTGCATGCGTCGGCAGAGCGCGATGGCGAAGCGGTCCAGTCGAGCGATCGCGATCAGGCATTCGCCATCGATCCACCGCCACGGCCACTTTCGTACACACAACAAAAAACCCGACAGCCTGCGCTGCCGGGTTTTTGTATCCGCGTTACCCGCCGGAGAGAGAGACGGTTGCGATTACTTCGCAGCGGTCGCCTTGGTCGCGGCCTTGGTGGCCTTCTCGACGTTGGCCTGGGTGGCCTTGGCGGCGGTTTCGATCTGCGACTTGGCCAGCTCGGCGATGGCTTCGTTGGCCTTGAGGGTGCGGCCGAACGCTTCCTGACCGGTGCTGACAGCGCGCTCGACGTTTTCGCGAGCGATCTGCACGCCCTTCGGCCACAGGGTCTTGAAGGCTTCCGGATCGCGCGCTTCGGCGGCTTCACCGAAGAAAGCGAAGGTCGCGTTGACGCGCTCTTCGATCGCGGCGATCTGCAGACCGAACACGGCGCCGGCGTTGTCGAGGGCCAGGCGGTTGACCTGAGCGGCCGTGTCCGCGAACTGGCGCGTAGCGGCGGCGAACTGTTCGTTGAATTGCTGGTACATGGCTGAGCTCCTGAGTGAGGGTCCAGACGAAGAACGACTGGATTGTGCGGTGCAGCATAGGTGCGGCTTTGTTGCGATGCAACATCGACCCGACGAGCGGTCGCCAACCGTTCAGAAAGCCCGCCTATTCAGCTAGTTAGCGACGAGGCAGCTGTTCAGGCAAAGCGTCGCGGCGCGGTGGAATCGGGCCTCGGATGCGCCGAACCGGACGCGCATCGGTCGGCGCTCTCGGGTTCGATCGGCCGACCGCGGCACCGTGCATGGGCTGGGTTACAGAAAAACTATTTGCGGCGCCGCTTACGGCTGCCGAAACGCGGAATTGCGCGCGCGGTCCAGGAACGCGTCGTTGGGTTCCGGCGCAGCAGTCGCGGGTGGGCGAGGTTGGATTGGCGCGGGGCGAGCGGTTGTCGTCAGATCGGAGCCGACGCGCAGACGAAACAGCGATACGTTCGCGACCGCGCCGATTAGCGCGTCGTCGAACCGATCAGCCCGGAGTGCAGGCCGCGGCCTCAGCCGCGGTAACGACAACCCGCGGTGCAGGTCTCGTGCACGACGATTTCGCTCAGCAGCGGCAACACCGGCTTGAGCTGATCCCAGACCCACACCGCCAGACGCTCGCTGGTCGGGTTTTCCAGGCCTTCGATGTCGTTGAGGTAGTGGTGATCGAGACGGTCGTAGATCGGCTGGAACGCTTTCTTGACGTCGGCGTAGTCCATCACCCAGCCGCTGTGCTCGCCCAGTTCGCCGCGCAGATGCACCTCGATCCGGAACGAGTGGCCGTGCAGGCGCGCGCACTTGTGGCCTTCGGGCACGTTCGGCAGCCGGTGCGCGGCTTCGAGGGTGAAGACCTTGAAGATGTCGACGGCAGTCATGGCGGTAACCGGTGGCGATGCGGACGCGGCGCGGCGTCGGTGAGTGGGGCGGCAGGCGCGTCCGGCGCCGGAAACGAAAAGGCCCGCAGCGCGGGCGGGCCTGGGTCTTGCTGCGCGGGTATCCATGGTGGCTATGGGTGGACTCGAACCACCGACCCCAGCATTATGAGTGCTGTGCTCTAACCGGCTGAGCTACATAGCCATGGGGAACCGCGAATTCTTCATGCCGGACGGGCGCTTGTCAATCGTCTGAGCGCGGCTTTGCCCGACTTGTCGTCTGCGCCACCCCGTGGCAGAGTCGGTCTCAGTGAATTTGGAGTCCGCATCGTGATCGATCCGGACGGCTATAGGCCTAATGTCGGCATCGTGCTCATGCACTCGGACGGCCGCTTGTTCTGGGCCCGGCGCGTGCATCGTGACGGCTGGCAGTTCCCGCAAGGCGGGATGAACACCGACGAGACGCCGCTCGAGGCGATGTACCGCGAGCTGCACGAGGAAACCGGCCTGCTCCCGCAGCATGTCGAAGTCCTCGGCTCGACCCCGGGTTGGCTGCGTTATCGCCTGCCGCGGCGGGCGGTGCGCCGCAACGACCGATTGGTCTGCATCGGCCAGAAACAGGTCTGGTTCCTGCTGCGCCTGACCGGCGAGGAATCCGACCTGCGCCTGGACCTGACCGACAAGCCCGAGTTCGATCACTGGCGCTGGGTCGACTTCTGGTACCCGGTGGAACACGTGGTCATGTTCAAGCGCGGCGTCTATGCCAGCGCCTTGCGCCATCTGGCGCCGTTCGCGCGCCAGCTCGCCGGTCCCCAGGCGGTGCCCGTGCCCAGCCCGGAAGCGCGTCTGCGCGAGGCGCAGATGGGCGGTTGCGGCCATCCGCCGCGCGCGCGGGCGTTCGGGGGCGGCAATCCGGCCCGCGGCAACGGGTCCGAGTCCGGCGGCTGAGCCGGCGGGCCCGGCCTGGCAAGGATTTGCGGCTTGTTGGTCGCGGTTAATTGACAATCATTCGCATCCGTGGCGGAATGGCGCTGCAGCCAGTTGGCTGCATGACCGAAGACCTGCGCCGTGTACGTCTGCATCTGCAACGGAGTCACCGACCGCGATATCCGCCAGGCCGCCGAAGCCGGTTGCCGCAGCGTGCCCGAGCTGACCATGCGCACCGGTGCCGGCGCCAATTGCGGTAGCTGCCTGGAACTGGCCAGCTCGCTGCTGGAGCAGGCGCGCAACGTGCGCGAGCTGCCGTTGAACGTGCTGCAACAGGCCGCCTGAGCCGTCGCAGCGTTGTGTGATTCGGGCTTGGTCCGACTTCGAATTCCCCTTTGATCTTTTGCCGCGGCCGTCACGCTGCGGCTTGGCCTTGTCTTTCGGGCCGACTCGACGCGCTATCGCGTCATCCACGTTACTTTCCGGAACGCCGCGCGCCGGTTGCGAGTGGCGCCATGGCGGCCGCAACGACACTGATTCTCGGCTCCCGTTGCGCACGATTCGCGTTTCGTCATGGCTCGGGGGAAACCGTTAGAGTGCCGCCCATTGCAACGTCGGAGCACGGCCATGAAAGGCGACCCCAAGGTCATCGAATACCTCAACAAGGCGCTCTTCAATGAGCTGACCGCGATCAACCAGTACTTCCTGCACGCCAAGATGCTGAAGAACTGGGGCCTGAAGGAACTGGCCGAGCACGAGTACCACGAGTCGATCGACGAGATGAAGCATGCCGACAAGTTGTCGGACCGCATCCTGTTCCTCGACGGCCTGCCGAACTTCCAGGCCCTGGGCAAGCTGCGCATCGGCGAAAACCCGCGCGAGCTGCTGGCCTGCGATCTGGCGCTGGAGCTCGAGGCGATCCCGCTGCTGCGCGAGGCGATCAAGTACTGCGAAACCGTCAGCGACTACGTCAGCCGCAAGCTGTTCGCCGACATCCTCGATTCCGAAGAAGAGCATGTCGACTGGATCGAAACCCAGTTGGCGTTGATCGAGCGTCTGGGCGAGCAGAATTATTTGCTGACCAAGATCGAGGAGTGAGTGGAGAGGAGTGAGGAACGAGTGGGCTCTATGCCCGCGCTTGCACGATTTCGGTTCTAGCCAGCCAGCGACGTAGATGACGTAGCCAGCCAGCCAAGATCGTGATTTGCCGAGCGCGAGTCGGGTCTCGTTTTTTGCTTCCGCACTTGCTGTGAAAAAACAAAAAAAGCCGCGGGCGATGAGCTTGCGGCTTTTTTGCTGCTGCGATAAGCGTGGGTGCTTGAGGATTCGTCGATGATCTGAGCGAACAGCGTCGGGGCTGAAGCCCCTCTTACAAAAGACCTCGCCGCAACGAAGAACCTTTGTCGCAACGAAGATTCGTGCTTGAAGTCTTTTGTGGGCGGGGCTTCAGCCCCGACGCGCTCCTTCAGCTCGCAGCTCAGCAGCGCCCAACCGCCGCGATCCGCCAACGAGTCGCCGCTTCTCGCTCCTACTTACTTCTCACTCCTGCGCACTCACTCCTGCGCAACCACTTCCCGCCCTCACCCCGAAGCCGCAGCCCCCACCTTCGGCCTGCGCCGGAACAGCTTGCGCCACAGCCACCACAACGCCATCGCGATCACCACGCTGATCAGCAGCGCGATGCCGAACACTACCCACGGGTAGGCGAACACCAGCGACAGGCCGCCGAGCACGGCGACGTCTTCGGTTACCGAGGCGGTCCAGTTGCTGACCGGTTCGGGCGAGGTGTTGAGCACGGCGCGCGTGCCGGACTTCAGCAGGTGACTCGTGAGCGCCACGCCGGCGCCGGTGGCGAGCGCGCCGGCACCGAGCTGGCCGTCGGGCGACATCGCCGCGGCCGCGAGAAAGGCGCCCACCGGCACCCGCAGCAACGTGTGCAGCAGGTCCCAGCCCGAATCCACGCCGGGGATCTTGTCGGCGAAGAATTCGCCCACGGTCAGCAAACCGCACACGCCGAGCACCCACGGCGACTGGGTCGCCTGCAGCGCGGTCGGCAGCTCCAGCCAGCCCAGCGCGCCGGCGATGCCGACCCCGAACACGGTCAGATAGACCCGGACCCCCGACAGCCAGGCGAGAACTACGCCAACTGCGAACAGGTGCGCATCGGACATCGTGGCTTTCCCGTTAAGATTTAGGGTTGAGTATAGGTAAAGCCGGCGGTGTGAGCCGTCGTTGTCGAGTATGGCCAAAACCCCGCCGCCGCGTTTCGTCATCGTCCAGCAGCAGCCGGACAAGCGCCCTTATATCTGGACCGCCGTCGGCGTGGCGTGGGCGTTGTCGCTGATCGTGGCGTGGATGTGGTCGCAGTCGCTGGCCGCGCCCAGGCTGCCCACGCTGACCGCCGAGCTGGAGACCACCAAGCGCGAGCTGCGCGACCGCCAGAACCAGCTCGATCGGCTGGCCCAGCGCGAGGCCACCTTGCAGCGCTCCGACCAGATCAGCCGCGCCGCCAACAAGCAGGTGCAGGGCTCGCTGGCCCAGCGCGAGGAGGAAATCGCCGACCTGCGCGCCGACGTGGCCTTCTACGAACGCCTGGTCGGCGCGACCGCGCCGGCCAAGGGGCTCAACGTGCACTCGGTCGAGTTCACGCCCGAAGCCGGCGGCACCTGGCATTACCAGATCGTCCTGACCCAGAATCTCAACCGCGGAGCGGTCAGCAGCGGGGGGCTGCAGTTCCAGGTCGAAGGCGTGCGCGGCGGCAAGCTGGCCGCGATCGGCTGGGACGAGTTGCACCAGAAGTCCAAGGCGCCCGCCCAGGACTATTCATTCCGCTACTTCCAGCAGGTCGACGGCAGCGTGATGCTGCCGGCCGGGTTCACTCCGCAACGCGTGCGCATCTCGCTGCGCGGGGAGAACGCCTCGATCGATCAGCACTTCGCCTGGAAGAGCGGCGTCACCGTAAACGGGGAAACTTAAACACCATGTTCAAGACCAACAGCAAACCGACCCAAATGCGCGAAGGCCAGGTCGACACCATGATCGGCCCGCAGGTGGTGATCCGCGGCGACCTGCACTTCAGCGGCGGGCTGTATATCGAAGGCCGCATCGTCGGCAAGCTGGTGGCCCTGGACGGTCAGCCGGCCAGCCTGACCCTGGCCGAGAACGGCAGCATCGAGGGCGAGGTGCGCGCGCCGGTGGTGATCATCAACGGCGAACTGACCGGCGATGTGTATTCCAGCGAGCGGGTGGAACTCGCGGCCAAGGCGCGGGTCCAGGGTAATGTGCATTACCGGGTGGTCGAGATGACGGCCGGTTCCCAGCTCACAGGCCGTCTGATTCATGCAGAGTCCGCCGCTGCGTTGCCGGCGCCTGAAGCCCTGATTACCGCTGACGCCCTGATGGATTGAGGGCGAACGCCCCAGCCCCCAGACGGTGCGGATGAGCGAAGAATCTTCCCAATCCGCGCCGACTTCCGCCGAGCCGGCGACCTCCGGCCCGGCGGCGCCCGCGGACCAGCCCGCATCCGCCGGCGATGGCCGCCACCCGTGGCGGATTCCGGCCGCCGTGCTGCTGACCGCGGCTCTGGCCTTCGGTGCCTGGGGCCTGTGGCGCGGCATTACCCAGCCCGAACAAGCCCCGCCGCCGATCGTCGACGGCGCAGCGTTGAGCCCGCGGCAGATGCAGGCCGAACTCGAGCAATTGCGCCAGCGGGTGACCACCCTGGGCCGGTCCGACGCGATCAGCCGCCAGGCCAACCGCGACCTGCAAAGCGCGCTGGCCGAACGCGACGAGGAAATCGCCGGCCTGCGCGCCGACGTGGCCTTCTACGAGCGCCTGGTCGGCGCCACCGGCCAACGCCGCGGCCTGACCGTCCACGCGCTGAAGATGCAGCCGCAGGACGGCGCGCCCTCGGCCTGGCACTTCACCACCACCCTGACTCAGAACCTCAACCGCGGCGCGGTCAGCGCCGGCCGGCTGACCCTGTCGCTGGAAGGCACCCGCGCCGGCAAACTGGAAAAACTGGCCTGGGCCGACCTGCGCCAGCAGCCCGCCGCGCCCGGCACGGCGTATTCGTTCAAATACTTCGAGCAGATCGAAGGCGACGTGTTCGTGCCGCAGGGCCTGACCCCGGTGCGGGTCACGGTGCGGCTGACTCCGCAATCGGGGCCGGCGGTCGAGCAATCCTTCAGCTGGGCCGACGCCACCCGCGACACCGCGGCCGCCGGCAACCCCGGCAGCTGATCGCAGTGTTCGCCTGGCGCGCTTGAATGCGAGGGCCGCGGCCCTCATCCTTTCGGCATGGAAATCACCACTCTCACCGCGGTGCCTGGCTACCAGTCGCTGGATCGGCCGTTGCAGTTCAGTTCCTCGGCCGCCGGCAAGGTGCGCGAGTTGATCGCCGAAGAGGGCAACGACGCGCTCAAGCTGCGGGTCTACATTCAGGGCGGGGGCTGCTCGGGCTTCCAGTACGGGTTCGAATTCGACGAACAGCAGGGCGAGGACGATCTCGCGGTGCAGACCGACGGGGTGACCTTGCTGGTCGATCCGCTCAGCCTGCAGTACCTGATGGGCGCGGAAGTCGACTACACCGAGAGCCTGCACGGTTCGCAGTTCGTGATCCGCAATCCGAACGCGAAGACCACCTGCGGCTGCGGCTCCTCGTTCGGCGTGTGAGTACGGCCCCAGCTTTCGCGTTCGTCGAAGCCGATTCGGCCTGGCGCGCGGCGCTGGACCGCGCCGATCATCTGCGCGACCGACCCGAAGCCCTGGCGGCGCTGTGGCCACGGGCGCGGGTAATCGTGCTCGATGCCTCCGGTCAGGCCTATGCCGACGACGACGACAATCTGCTCGCGCCCTTGGGTCATGAGCTGACCGACGGCCCGGGCGGCACCGGCGCCTCGATTTTTCTGGGACTGGCGGCGGACGGGCAGGCGTGGTTCGCGATCGAATCCGAGTTGGTCGCGTTCCAGGCGCCGCGCCGGGTCGATCTGCGTCGCGCCGCCGCGCATTGGTCCTTGCTCGACGCCAGCGTGTTCGCCCAGGCCCGCGCGCTGCAGCACTGGCGCGGCCGGCATCGTTATTGCGGCGTGTGCGGCGGCGAAATCGCCTTCGCCCGCGCCGGCTGGACCGGCCGTTGCGGCCAGTGCGGCACCGAACATTACCCACGCACCGACCCGGCGGTGATCGTCGCGGTCAGCGACGGCGAACGCCTGTTGCTCGGTCGCCAGGCCGGCTGGCCGGCGCAGCGTTATTCGGTGATCGCCGGCTTCGTCGAGCCCGGCGAATCGCTGGAGCAGACCGTGGCCCGCGAAGTGCTGGAGGAAACCGGCGTGCGCGTGCGCAGCTGCCAATACCTGGGCTCGCAACCGTGGCCGTTCCCGAGCGCGCTGATGCTCGGTTTCGCCGCCCTGGCCGAACCCGATGCGCCGCAGGTCAGTGACGAACTGGAAGAAGCGCGCTGGTTCACGCTCGAGGAGATCCGCGCCGCGGCGGCGCGCGGCGAACGCAAGGCGGCCGCGCCGTCGGCCGAAGCCGCCGCGGGCGATGACGACGGCCCGCTGCTGTCGCCCAGCATCTCGATTTCGCGCTGGCTGATCGAGCATTGGCGCGTGGCCGCCGAGGAACGCGCGGGGCGTTGAAGTACGCGAGGGTGGCGAGGACGACGAGAGATCGAGTCCGATGCCGCTGCGGACGGTGCTGAGCTCGTTGTGTTTCGTGATCGGTCGATCTCGTTGATTCCAACCGTCCTGATTCCAGGCTTTCTGCGTTAGCCCGAGGTCTTTTGTGGGAGGGGCTTCAGCCCCGATGCTGTTCGATCCGATGTCGGTGTTCGCTGCGGAAGGGTTTGTCGCGGTCTGAACAGAAAGCGTCGGGGCTGAAGCCCCTCCCACAAAAGACCTCGGAACAGCGTGGGCAAACCTCAAAAGCAGGGCCGCCACAGGCCAAGGCCTCCCGTGGGGCTTCGCAGCGAGCCGAACTCACAGCAAACGGGCTTCACCGCAAGTCGTACCGCACCGCAAGACCGCGGCTTGGTTTCTCGTCGAGTCGCCACAGGCCCGCGACCGCGCCTGCACGCGGTCGCGCTAGAATCGCGAGAGTTTGATGCTTGCCTTCTTCGCCTCGCCAGGAGCGTCGCCCCGATGTCCGTCACGCTGATCGCCGCCGTCGTCGCACTCGTGCTCGGCCATCTCGCGCAGTCGCTGGCCGCGTCGGTGCGTCACTACGGCTGGTACAGCGACTGGCTGCGCTGGATCGACAGCCGCTTTCCCGAAGGCAGCTTCTGGCGCGGCCGCTGGGGC
Organism: Lysobacter sp. Soil_N_51; assembly: GCF_057655755.1. NCBI lineage: Bacteria > Pseudomonadati > Pseudomonadota > Gammaproteobacteria > Lysobacterales > Lysobacteraceae > Lysobacter > Lysobacter sp. Soil_N_51. Next base: position 423,913 of record NZ_JBDGLR010000002.1, read on the forward strand.
CTGCTGATCGCGCTGGTGCCGCCGCTGCTCGCGGTCGGGCTGTTCCAACTGGCGCTGGACGAACCCCTGATCGGGCTCGGCGGCCTGGTGTTCGGCATCTTCATCCTGTTCTACGCCTGGGGTCCGCGCGACCTGGATCTCGACGTCGAGGCGCTGGCCTCGGCGCGCGATCCCGCCTCGCGGCGCGAGGCCGCGGCCAAGCTGTGGCCCGAAGGCGCCACGCCGTTGCTCGACGGTGGCTCGCTGGTCGAAGCGGTGTTCCGCAGTGCGCTGCGGCGCTGGTTCGGGGTGCTGTTCTGGTTTCTGCTGCTCGGGCCGATCGGCGCGCTCGGCTATCGCCTGGTCGCGCTGGCCGCCGAGGGCGAGGCTTCGCGCCACCTGCCCGGCGAGACCCGGGCCGGCGCGCACACGCTGCTGGCCCTGCTGGACTGGCCGGTCGCGCAGCTGCTGACTCTGGCGCTGGCCCTGGTCGGCAATTTCGACACCGTGCTCGGCGCCTGGCGCGAGGCCGGCGGCACCCGCTTCAACCTCGACAACCGCTTCCTCGGCGCGGTCGGGCGCGCCAGCGTCAAGTGCGAATTGGCCGAAGAAGCCGCCGACTACAACGACGAATCCGGGGTCGCCGCGCCGGCCCTGTCCGGCCCGGGCACCGCCCTGGTCGCGGCCGAAGTGCCGGAACTGCGCGATGCGATGAGCCTGGTCTGGCGCAGCCTGCTGGTATGGCTGGCGGTGCTGGCGCTGTTCGTGATCGCCGGCTTCGTCGCTTGACCCGCCGCGGCGCCCGCGCCGGGTTCGCGACCCCGAACTGAGACCGCCTGGGCGGAAACCCGACGCCGCCGCATGGGTGGGGTAGGGAGGCTGCGCACGACCTGCGTTTGTAGGGACAGGTTCCGCGCAATCCGCGAGCCGCGCGACTCCGTCCGTCCCCGGCCACCCCGGCGTCGAACGGTTGTCCTGTCGCAGGGGGTTGGACAGGGCCCGCGCGCCGCGGATGTGCCGGAACCGGTTCGCACGCTCGCGCGTGCGTTCGCGTCACAGCAGCCAGAAAGCGGCAATCGCGACGAAAGAAGCGCCGGTTACGCATGCACGGGAGTCCAGCGGCCAAGAACTGAGCCCCGTGCATCGCGTAAGCGGTCGCCTCGCGTCCATGCGCCATCACGCTTGCGGAGGATTCGATTTGGGCAATCGCTTCACGTCTGTGATCCATGCCAGTTTTGCGCCGGCAATTGCCACGCATGACGGCCTTGGCTTCGTTCAATCCCCGGCGCCGGCTGGGCTAGTATCGAAGCAGGTAACCGCAACGTGGGCGAAAGTGGACGTAGGCCAGGAAACTTCAGCGGCGAATCAGCCCGCGGCGACGCGCGAGGGCGACGATCATTTCGTCGTGTTCCTGCGCGAGCACCGCGAGCCGTTGATCGCGTTTCTGCGCAAGTCCGCGGCCTCGCACGAGGACGCGCAGGACATCGCCCAGGAAACGATGATGCGCATGCTGCGTTATCGCGATCAGCCGGCCGATGCCTTGAAGATCCTGATGTACCGCATCGCGATCAACGCGCTCAACGATCGCGGCCGGCGTCAGAAGACCCGCCACGCGCCCGAGCACGTGAGTCTGGATGAGGACTATCACGCGTTGCCTTCGCACGAACCGGCGCACGATCAACGCGTGGCCACCGAGCAGGAGTTGGCGCTGGTGCGCGCGGCGATCATGCAATTGCCCACGCGCAGCCGGCAGATTTATTTGCTCAATCGCATCAATGGAATGAGTTACACGCAAATCGCTCGCCACTGCGGTATTTCTGTAAAGGCAGTGGAGAAGAATATCGGCCGGGCGCTCGCGCTGTTGCGCGTGCGTATGAAGGAAAGCGGCTACGAGAGCTTGCAAGAATCATGAAGACCACACTGCTCACATCCACGGCCGACCATTCCGCCGACTCCGACGACGACCGCGCGAGCGCGTGGGTCGCGCTGCTGGATTCGCCCGAATGCACGTCGCACGATCGCGCCGAGTTCGATCGTTGGCTCGACGAATCGCCGCGCCACGTCCTGGCCTATGTCGAGGCCGAGCGCGCGCATCAGGCGGCCGCGCAACTGAAGAACGACGAACTGCTGCAGGCCGCCGCGCGCATCGCCTGGCGCGCGACCGGTCGCGACAACTCACGCTCGCGCTGGTGGGTGCCGACCACGCTGGTCGCCTCGCTGCTGGTCGCGACCGTGGTCGGGGTCAACTGGTTGCGCGCGCCGGGCGAGCCCATCGTCCAGCACTACGCCACCGCGATCGGCGAGCAGCGTTCGCTGCGTCTGGCCGACGGCACCCAGGTCATGCTCGACACCGACTCGGCGATCGTCGCGCGCTTCGACGACGACCATCGCGAGATCGAACTCGATCGCGGCCGGGTCCAGTTCCAGGTCGCCGCCGACGCGGCGCGTCCGTTCTCGGTCAAGGCCGGCGACGGCGTGATCCGCGACATCGGCACCACCTTCCAGGTCAGCAAGCACGCCGACTCGATCAACGTCGGCCTGATCGAAGGTTCGGTGATCGTGTCCAGCGGCGTGGCCCAGGTCGGCAGCACGCTCAACCCCGGCCAGCAGATCAGCTACGACGGCAGCGGGCGCATGACCCCGGCCGAGCCGCTCGATCTCAACGTCGCCCAGGCCTGGCCGACCGGCGACCTGGTGTTCAAGAACAGTCGCCTGGACACCCTGCTCACCGAGATGAACCGTTACTCGTCGACCAAGCTGTTGCTGGCCGAACCGGCGCTGGGCGAGATCACCATCAGCGGCGTGTTTCACATCGGCGATCAGGCGTCCTTGCTCAAGGCGCTCGAACAGGGTTGGTCGTTGCGCGCCGAGCAGGGCCAGGGCGGTGAAATCGTGCTCCATCGCAAGTCGGGCTGAGTCCCCTGGCCGCCACGGCGATGCTATGGTTGGACCGCGCCTGCACACAGGGGGCGTATGGGTTCAGCAGTAGCCTGATCGATGCGGTTGGTGGATGGCCAAGATTTCCTATGCGTTCATCGTTTCCGTCGCGCTGACGTTTGCGTCCGAAGCCGGGGCCTTCCCGGCCGCTGCGGACGATTTTCCAGCCGATGGCTACAACATTCCGGCCGGCGCGCTCGATGACGCGCTGAACGAGTTCGCGCGTCGGCATCATCTGCAGATCTCCTATTCCCCGGCCCTGGTGGCGCGTCGGCGCAGCAGCGGCCTGCGCGGCGCCGGCTCGGTCCGCGAGGGCCTGGCCCGCCTGCTGGAGGGCACCGGCCTCACCGCGGTAGCCGTAAAGCCCAATGTTTACTTGCTACAGGCCTCGCCGCGCCCGGCCCGGCCTTTGCCCGCGCCGGTGCCGGCAGCCAAGCCGATGGCCACCGCCAAGCCGCCGGTGCCGACCGAATTGGACACGGTTCATGTGACCGGAACGCGCATCGGACGTGCCGATTTCGAAAGTTCACTGCCGCTGACCCTGATCACCAACGAACAGATCCGCGCCAGCGGCCACCAGACCCTGTTCGACCTGCTGCGGCTGATGCCTGGCATGACCGGCCACCATCCGCGCAACGTCGCCACCGAGGGCGGCGCGACCCAGGTGCCGTCCGCGGCCGCGGCCTCGGCCAGTCTGTATTCGCTGGGGCCGCGCGCGACCTTGTTCCTGGTCGACGGTCGGCGCATGGCCAACTACGGCCTGGTCTCCACCGACATGGGCGCGCTGACCGACCTCAACGGCATTCCGCTGAGCATGGTCGACCATATCGAAATCGCCCACGGCGGCGCCTCGGCGATCTACGGCGCCGACGCCATGGCCGGCGTGGTCAACATCATCCTCAAGAAGGATTACCGCGGCGCCGAAGTCGGCGGCAGCTTCGGCGTGTCGCAGCGCGGCGACGCCGAGCAGACGCGCGCCTACGCCAGCTTCGGCGAACGCACGCCCGGCGACGGCAGCATCTTCGTCAGCGTCGATCACTACACCCGCAATCCGCTGATCGGCAGCCAGCGCCGCTGGAGCACGCTCGACCAGCGCTTCGACGGCCAGCGCGACCTGCGCGTGCCGTCGGGCTTCACCTTCGGCAACTTCGTCGTGGCGCCGGCGCCCGGTTGCGAGGGCGACGAAGCGGTCGCGGACAGCGCCGCCTGCACCCTCGACATTCCGCGCTACGTGAGCCTGCAGCCGGGCATCACCAGCAACGCGTTCTACACCCACTTCCGCCAGCCGCTCGGCGACAACGCCGAGTTCTACGCCGACCTGCGCGCGACCCGGGTCAGCCTGGAGATGCAGAACGCGCCGTTTTACGCCTCGGTGCAACTGCCCGAGGGGCATCCGGATTCGTTCAAGCCGTTTCCGGCCCTGCGCCTGAACTACTGGTTTTCCGAATTGGGTCCGGTGCGCAACCGCAGCGTCACCACCACCCGCGACTACACCGCCGGCATCAAGGGCTATCGCGGCAAGTGGGAGTGGGACGTCAGCCTGTCGCGCCGGCGCAACAAGGTGGTCAACCGCATCGACGGATTGATCGACGAGCCGGCGTTGTTCGGCACCGAGTCCGAACCCGCGGTCAGTACCTTCCGTTTCAGCAAGGCCGAGGAAAACCCGACCGAGGTGCTCGAGGCGATCTCGCCGCGCACCACCATGGGCGGCGAAGTGGTGCTCGACACCGTCTCGGGCAGCATCGAGGGGCCGCTGTTCGCGTTGCCCGCGGGCGACGTCAAGGTCGCCGCCGGCTTCGAGGCGCGGCGCGAGCGCGTGCGCAACCGGCCCGACGACGCTTTCATCAAGGGCAAGATCGCATTGGCCCAGGAAGCCGACTCGCGCGACGCCAGCCGCAACACCTCGGCGATCTACGCCGAGTTCAACGCGCCGCTGCACGAGAAGCTGTGGGTCAACGCGGCCTGGCGCGTGGACCGCGATGCCGGCTACGGCAACCAGATCTCGCCGATGTTCGGCGTGCGCTGGCAGCCGCTGCGTTCGCTGGCCTTGCGCGGTTCCTTCGGCGAGGGCTACCGCGCGCCGACCCTGGCCGAGCTGCGCCGTCCGCTGGTGGTCGACAACCAGGCGTTCGTGCGCTCCGACGCCACCACCCAACCGTGCCTGATCGACTACGGCGATTACTGCCAGGTCGTGCAGCGCGCGGTGATCAATCCCGACCTGCGTCCGGAAACCTCGACCAGCCGCAGCCTGGGCCTGATCTGGACGCCGAACGAAGACTTCACCGCCACCGTCAACCGCTATCGCATCCGTCGCAACAACGAGATCCTGGCGATCGACGCCGCATCGCGCCCCGACCTGTTTCCGAAGGCGTTGATCCGCGACGCCGACGGCTATCTGGACACAGTCGAGACCTACCTCGACAACGTCGGCAGCACCGAAGTGCGCGGCTGGGAAATCGACGCCGAATACCGCCACCAGACCCGGCGCTGGGGCAGCGTGTCGTTCCGCATCAACGGCCACTACATGGACCACCTGCTGCGCCGGTTGCATCCGAAGGAACGCGAGTACGACTTCTCCGGCTACGGCACGCCCAACAACACCGTGCTGGGCAGCGTGCGCTGGAGCTATCGCGACTGGATCGCCACGCTCAACCTGCGCTACATGGGCCACGCCACGGTCGGCATCCAGCCGGGCCAGGACTGCGTGCTGCTGGGCGAGCCCGCGCGTTGCCGCACGCCGAGCGCGACCCTGGTCGGGTTCGATCTCGCCTACGGCGGGTTCGACAAGTGGCTGATCGGTTTGAACGTCAGCAATCTCAACGATCGCCGGCCGGTCAATTACGACTACAGCTTCGGCGGCTACAGCATCGTCGACGACGATCCGGTCGGCCGCTATTACCTGGTCAGCGCGGTGTACCGCTTCTGAGATCGCGGCGTGGCCGCAACGGCGCGCAATGGGCCCGCAATCGGCCGACGCGAGCGATCAGGCGCTCAGCCCGGCGCGAGCCACGAGAACGGCGGCCACGGCAGATTGCGCAGCACCCAGAACGCGCCGAGCGCGATCAGCCAGACCTTGCCGTCGACCATCGCGGCGACCGCGCGTCGCGGCAGCGGCAGCCGATAGCCCAGGCCGTGCAGCACGATCAGCGGCAAGGTCAGCATCGCCACTGGCAGCAATGCATTCATCGCCAGCATCTGGGCGATATCGCCATGCACCAGCGCGTGCAGCGCGCGGGTCATGCCGCAACCCGGGCAATACAGACCGGTGAAGCTGTGAAACACGCACGCCGGCAACGGACTGCCGGCGGCGTTGGGATCGAAACGGCGCAGCACCCACACGCCGGCCGCCGCCGCCGCGAGCGCGGCGGTGGCGGTCGCCGCGAGGGCGAGATGGCGCGGGTGGGCGCTGTGCTGCACGTTGCGGGTCCCGATGCGGGCGCTTAGCGCGACTGCGCCTGCTGCAACTGCTGCAGGAAGTCTTCCGACATGAACGACATGCCGTTGATGAAGAACGACGCGATGTTCAACAGCAGGCTGACCGCGACCAGGGCGGTGCCGACCCAGCACCAGATCTTCGCGTTCTCCGAAGCCTTGCGCGCGCCGGCATCGTCGCCGGCATTGAACTTGGTGTTGACCTGGTTGCCGAACACGATCGCGACGATGCCCGGCGCGGCGCCGATCAGGCAGCAGAAACAGGCGCCGAGCACGGTGATGGTGATCGACCAGGCCAGGTAGGTGGGATACGGCGAAGCCGCGGTGGTGATGGGCTGATTCATGGTGTCCTTCCCCAAGACAAACGTCGGCCGCCGACGCGGCGACCGTTCGCGGGCATCCTAGCAGCGCGTCGCGACGACGGCACGTCGCGGCGACGGCCCAGGGCATGCCGATTGCGGCCGATTACGCCCGGCCGTGGCCGGATTATGGGGGCCCGCGGCGAGCGGCGACGGTGCGCGGCGTCACCGGCACGGCGCCTCGCGCGGCGATCAGGGCCGATCGCCGCGCAGCGCGCGGACCTGCGCTTCCAGCGATTGCGCAGTGACGCCGGCGGCGTCCTGCGGCGGATCGGCGACGACCTCGATCGCCGCGCGGAACCGGCGCGGCACCCGCATGCGATCCAGCCGGCCGCCCTCGGCGCGATTGCTGCGGCGGCTCCACATGCTGGCCCACATGCCGCGCAGCGCCATCGGGATCACCGGCACCGGATTTTTCTCCAGCACCCGCTCGACCCCGGATTTGAACGGCGCGATCTCGCCGTCCTTGGTCAGCGCGCCCTCGGGAAAGATGCCGACCAACTGGCCGTCGGCGAGCGCGGCCTCGATTTCCTCGAACGCGCGCCGCATCACCTCGGGGTCTTCCTTGGCCCCCGCGATCGGGATCGCCTTGGCGGTGCGGAAGATCCAGCTCATCACCGGGATGTTGAAGATCTTGTAATACATCACGAAGCGCACCGGCCGCGGGATGCTCGCGCTGAGGATCAGCGCGTCCATGTAGCTGACGTGATTGCACACCACCAGCGCCGCGCCTTCGTCGGGGATCTTCTCGACCCCGGATACGCGCAACCGATACAGGGTGCGCACCAGCACCCAGCTCAGGAAGCGCATCAGGAACTCGGGCACGATCGTGAAGATGTAGATCGCGACCAACGCGTTGGCGATCGCCAATGCCAGAAACACCTGCGGGATGGTCCAGTGCAGGAAGCGCTGCACGACCACGCCGAGCACCGCCGCCGACACGATGAAGGCCGCGTTCTGGATGTTCATGCCGGCGATCACGCGCGACAGCTGGTTCTTCGGCGAGCGGTTCTGGATCAGCGCGAACAGCGGCACCACGAAGAAACCGGCGAACAGGCCGATCCCGACCAGATCGATCATGATCCGCCACGAACCGGCGCCGCGCACGAACGCGGCCACGTCCAGCCCGGTCGCGGTGGCCGCGCCGGTGCGGGCGAAATACAGGTCGATCATGAAGGCGCTGATGCCGAACGCGCCCAGCGGCACCAAGCCGATTTCGACCGTGCGCGCCGACAGTCGCTCGCACAGCATCGAGCCCACGCCGGTGCCGATCGAGAACAGCGCCAGGGCGAAGATGTACAAGGTCGGATCGCCGCCGAGATTGGTCAGCGCATAGCCCGGCAACTGCGAAGTCAGCACCGTGCCGACGAACCAGAACCACGACACGCCCAGCACCGAATTGCGCACCGCCGGTTGCCGGCGGGTCATGCGCATGATCTTCACCGACTCGGGAATCGGGTTCCACTGGATCTTCAGGCACGGCTCGCCGGCGTCGGCGCGCGGGATCATCCGGCTGACCAGGTTGCCGGTCACCGCCAACACGATGATCGCGGTCGCCGCGACCACCGGGCCGTGGGTGCCGGCGAGGGTGAAGATCAGGCCGCCGAAGATCATGCCGGTGAGGATCGCGATCGAGGTGCCCATCTCGACCAGGCCGTTGCCGCCGGTGAGTTCCTCGGGCTTGAGCACCGACGGCAGGATCGAATACTTGACCGGCCCGAACAAGGTCGACTGCAGGCCGGTGCCGAACAGCGCGATCAGCAGGATCGTCATGTTCTGGGTGACGAAGCCGACCGCGGCCAGCGACATGATCGCGATCTCCATCGAGGTCGTGATCCGGATCAGCTTGTGCTTTTCCAGCTTCTCGGCGATCTGCCCGGCGGTGGCCGAGAACAGGAAGTACGGCAGGATGAACAAGGCCGGCGCGAGGTTGGTGTAGAGCGTGCGCTGCGCGTCGTCGACGCCGAGATAGAACAGCAGGCCGATGATCGCCTGCCGGTAGACGTTGTCGTTGAAGGCGCCGAAAGCCTGGGTCAGGAAGAACGGCAGGAACCGCCGTTGGGTGAGCAACGCGAACTGGTTGTGCGCCATGCCGTCCTGCTTGTCGGTTCGTGTCCGCGCGTGGATGCGCGGCTCGGGCGAAGGATTCGCGTGGGGAGCCTAACAAAAGCCGACTGGCCGGGTGTAGCGGCATCAGCGAGGTAGCGCAAAAGTAGCCCCGGCAATGCACGCCCCTAGACCACCCGCTCCCGCCAAACCCGCGAACCCATCCAACCGCCGCCACCCGTCTTTGCCTTTAGCCTTTGTTTTTGCTTTTCCCTCCTTTGCAAAAGGGGGGGCAGGGGGGATTCGCTTTTGCCCTGTTGCTTCACCTGGCCGGCTCTCAATCGCAACCTGAGCACCTATCCCCAAACCGCCGCATCCGCCCTAGCCGCCACCCCAGACGGACACGCCGCATTAGCCGCACCTCTAAAAGCCTTCTCCCGCTCGCAGCGACCGCGGCAGGCGCAGGCCGAACGATTCGGGGCGTGAGCCGCGCTCGCAGCCTGACGTCCCGCCCCTCAACGCACCGCCGGCTCCTGCCAATCCGCCCCATGCGGCCCGTCCGCGGCCTTCTCCCGCGCCACCCGGCTCCACTCCGGCTCCTCGCGCCAGCGCCGCGTGCTGCGCTGGAAGAACTGGCTGTTGGGCACCTGCAGCACCGTGTCCTCGCCGCTGGCGTGGCTTTCCTGCAGCGTGGTGAAGATGAAATTGATATCGACCACCCGCCCGCGCAGCCCCGGTTTGTCGCCGCCCTCCAGCACCTCGATGTAGTCGTACAGCCGGAACGGCCGCGTGGTCAGAATCAACAACGCGCAGAAGATATTCGACAGCACGCTCCACGCCGCGAAGAACGCCACCGCGCCGACCGCGACGAACCCGGTCAAGGTGGTCCACACCACCGATCCCTCAATCCCCAACCGATTGAGCAACAACAGCAAGGCAGCGATATAGATCAGCGTGTTCAACACTCGCCGCACCCCGATCGCGAACGCCGGCGCCAGGTCGTACTGGTTCGACAGCCGCCGCAGCAGATGTCGCAGCAGCGTGGTCAGCAGCCACGCCCCGGCCAGAATGGCCAGCGCTTCACCGAGTTTCGCGGCGATGTAGGCGGCCTGGGCGATGGTGGGGGACATGGCGGGTTCGGCCTTTGCTTGCGGATATGGCCGGGCAGTGTACGAAGGCGGTGGTTAGCGCGCCGTGCCTGAGTGGGCAGCAGCCTGATGAGGACGCGTTTCCACCCGGCCGCGCCAAGCTGGTCGACAAGGCGGTGCCGGCGGCCTGTCGGTCGCTCGGTCGTTTATCCTGGACCCGGCGAGCTGTCGGCAACGCCATGCGGATGCGGGTTCACTGCCTGGATGAAGCCAGCGGGCGCCATGACGCGAGCCGTGCCGGAGGGCTATTGATCGATGCGTTGATAAGCATCCAGGATCGCGTCCCTGAAGTCCGCGGGCAAGGCGTCGTAATCCTGGGCGCGGTCGGCCAACTTTTCGTCCACGGCGGTGTAAGTGTCGAACCCTGAAGCCACAGCGCGCAGCACCAGCAAGGTGCAGGCGGTGAATTCCCGCTCGTGCCCCGGTGTCAATGCCTGCGCGCACAACTCGATGACCTCGTACGGATACCAATGCTGTCCCGCCGTCAGCACACCGTGTTGTGCGTCGATAAGCTGCCTCAAAGCGTCGCGATGCCGCTCGACGTCGGTGCCGTAGTCGCTTTCGGCAATGAACGTGAGTTCGGCGTGGGTGAGTGATTTCAAGAGTTCGTCGAGCATGCTTGCGGACGCGTGTGTCTAAGGTAAGCCGAACCGGCGCGGCAATATGCGGGCGATCCGGCGAGCTGGAACGGTTCGACGCGGATTCTGGCATGAGTCCGGGCTTTCATTTCGCAATGTCGGCGTCGGGTGAAAATTCGCTGCTGTCGCTTGCGGTCGGCGCAGGATGTTTCGCGTACAGCCAGCTTTGCCTCGATACCCTGGGCCCAACCTTGCGAACAGGAGGTCGGTATGTCTGCGGATACCAAGACACCGTTAGATCATGTCAACGCGACGCTCAATCAGCTCAAGGAAATGCGGCACTACTCCAAGAACTATGTACAGCAGTTGACCGCGCAGTGGCTGTTGTTCGACGGGGAACTGTCGAAGTTGAAGCAGGCCGAGCGGATCGAGGAATTGATGACGCGCCAGGGCGAGTTGTACGACGCGCTGGAGGCGGAGATCGCTGAGTTGGAGGAGGTGGCGGTTTCGTTGCGGCCGGTGGATGAGGACGCGACGGGTACGGTGCATTAGTCCTTCCGCTTCGTTGTGTGAGTGGTGAGGCGGCTCCTGCGAATAGAAATGACGACGGCCGGAAGAGCGTGAGCTCTTCCGGCCGTTTTGATTTGGGTCAGGCGGGTGGCTGAGATTCGGATTTTTTGGTTTGCAGACGGCAAGCTCGCGTATCGGCCGAGATCGGCGCGGCGCTAGCCGCTATGGGCGACTGCATTCATAAGTAATGGGAGTTCACCCGGGGCGAGTGAGCCGCTGTCTGCGGCGCTGTATGGCTGGACGTAAGCCTGTTGATCGGGCTGAGCGAACCGAGACGAAAAACATCGGTCTCTGCCCCTGCCAACATCTTACTCCCCCGGGGCTTGCGGCAAGCCCCGGCGCGTGGTGCTCAATCGCACACCTGACTTGGCCGGTGGATCGGGAGGGTGCGATGAGCAGGTGGTCGTTGAGGTGCGGAGCGCGCGGCTGTGTTGACGTCGCGGCGTGGGTTTGGATGCGGTCGCGGGCGCTCGCTGTCGCGATGCGCGAGGCGCGGGCGGCGAGCGCCGCGATGAGCATGGCGATGGGGGCGTGGCGATGAACGAGCATGCGGTGGTGATCGTGGGCGGTGGCCCGACCGGGTTGATGCTGGCGGGCGAGTTGGCGCTCGCGGGTGTGGATGTCGCGGTGGTCGAGCGGCGCGCCACGCAGGAACTGGCCGGTTCGCGCGCGGGCGGGCTGCATGCGCGCACGCTGGAGATATTCGATCAACGCGGCATCGTCGATCGGTTTCTCGCCGAGGGACAGAAGGCGCAGGTCGCGGGGTTCGCCGGGGTCAAGTTGGACATCAGCGCGTTTCCGACCCGGCACAATTACGGGCTCGGGCTGTGGCAGAACCATATCGAACGCATTCTCGCCGGCTGGGTCGGCGAATTGCCGGTGACGTTCTATCGCGAACGCGAGGTGCTGGGGTTCGCGCAGGACGACAGCGGGGTCGACATCGTCCTGTCCGACGGCAAGTCGCTGCGTTCGCAGTACATGATCGGTTGCGATGGCGGACGCAGCCGCGTGCGCAAGATCGCCGGTATCGATTTTCCCGGTTGGGATCCGACGATGAGTAGTCTGATCGCCGAGGTCGAGATGACCCGGACGCCGGAATTGGGCGTGCATCGCACGGACGTGGGCGTGCATGCGTTTGGGCGGACCGAATACGAGATCCGCGACGGGCAGGTGATCTACAAGGACGAGGGGCCGATCAAGGTGATGGTCACCGAGGCGGGCGTCGCGACGACGAACGATGAGCCCACCTTGGACGATCTCAGCCGGGCGTTGATCGCTGCGTGCGGCACCGACTACGGCGTGCACAGTCCCATCTGGATTTCGCGCTTCACCGACGTGAGCCGGCAGGCAGCGACGTATCGCAGCGGACGCGTGCTGCTGGCCGGCGACGCCGCGCATGTGCATGCGCCCGACGGTGGGCACGGTTTGCAGACCGGCGTGCAGGATGCGATGAATCTGGGCTGGAAACTGGCCCAGGTGATCAAGGGAATATCGCCGGACAATCTGCTCGACAGTTATCACGCCGAGCGTCATCCGGTCGCGGCGCGCGTGCTGCGCAATACGATGGCCTCGACTGCGTTGCGGCCGGCGGATGCGCGCACGACGGCGTTGCGCGACACGGTGGCCGAGCTGCTCGGCATGGACGAGCCGTACCAGCGATTCGCCGCGATGATGACGGGGCTGGATATTCGCTACGACTTCGGCGAGGGCCATCCCTTGCTTGGGCGGCGCATGCCGGATCTCGATCTGGTGACCGCCGAGGGGCCGTTGCGCGTCTACTGCTTGCTGCATGGTGCGCGGCCGGTGCTGATCAACTTCGGCGAAGTCGGTGGCTTCGATAGTTCGGCTTGGGCCGATCGCGTGCAGGCGATCGATGCCGGGTACGCGGGGGTTTGGGAGTTGCCCGCGCTTGGGGTGGTCGCCGCGCCTGTGGCGGTGCTGGTTCGGCCGGACGGGTATGTGGCCTGGGTGGGCGAGGGAGGTTGGCAGGGGTTAGCGGATGCGCTGACTGTCTGGTTCGGGTCGCCTGCGGCGGTGTAAGGCGGCGAGTCGTCGCGGATGACGATACCGACTGTAGGAGCGGCGTGAGCCGCGACCGCGACATCACGCATACGTCGTATTTGCGGTATCGCGGTCGCGGCTTGCGCCGCTCCTACAGGGGGAAACGAAACGGCCGGGAGAGCGGGGCTCTTCCGGCCGTTTTTTCGCGATGGGTGAGACTCAGGACTTCGCGGCTTGTTGCTCGCGTTCGATCGCGCGCCAGCCGATGTCGTTGCGATGGAACTCCCCATCCCAGCCGATCTTCGCCAATGCGGCGTAGGCTTCGCGCTGCGCCTGGGCGACGTCGTCGCCGAGCGCGCACACGCACAGCACGCGGCCGCCGGCGGTCAGCACTTCGCCGTTCGGGCCGAGTCGGGTGCCGGCCTGGAAGACTTTGGCGTGCGCGGGTTGCGCCGCGTCCAGGCCGTGGATGACGTCGCCGGCTTTCGGTGTCTCGGGATAATTCGCCGCGGCCATCACCACGCCGAGCGAGGGGCGCGGGTTCCATTGCGCTTGGGTCGTGTCGAGTTTGCCGTCGAGCGCGGCTTCGAGCAGATCGAGCAGGTCCGAGTCCAGGCGCAGCATCACCGGCTGGGTTTCCGGATCGCCGAAGCGCACGTTGAATTCGATGACTTTCGGCGCGCCATGCGCGTCAATCATCAGGCCGGCGTAGAGGAAGCCGGTGAACGGCACGCCGTCGGCGATCATGCCGTCGACGGTCGGCATCACCACTTCGCGCATCACGCGCGCATGCACGTCGGGCGTCACCACCGGCGCGGGCGAGTAGGCGCCCATGCCGCCGGTGTTGGGGCCGGTGTCGCCGTCGAAGACGCGTTTGTGGTCCTGCGAGGTCGCCATCGGCAGCGCGTGCTTGCCGTCGACCATCGAGATGAAGCTGGCTTCTTCGCCGTCGAGGAATTCCTCGATCACCACGCGCGCGCCGGCGGCGCCGAAGGCGTTGCCCGAAAGCATGTCGGTGACCGCGGCTTCGGCTTCTTCCAGGGTCATCGCCACGATCACGCCCTTGCCGGCCGCCAGGCCGTCGGCCTTGACCACGATCGGCGCGCCTTTCTCGCGAACATAGGCGAGCGCGGCGTCGACGTCGGTGTGCACGGCGTAGTACGCGGTCGGGATGCCGTGGCGGGCGAGGAAGTCCTTGGCATAGGCCTTGCTGCCTTCGAGTTGGGCGGCGGCGGCGGTCGGTCCGAAGATGCGCAGGCCCGCGGCGCGGAAGCGGTCGACCACGCCGGCCACCAGCGGCGCTTCGGGGCCGACGACGGTCAGCGCCACGTTTTCGTCGGCGACCAGTTTGAGCAGGCCGTCGATGTCGGTGGCGGCCACGGCGACATTGCGGCAACGGTGTTCGTGCGCGGTGCCGGCGTTGCCGGGCGCGACCAGCACTTCGTCGATGCGCGGCGACTGGGCGAGCTTCCAGGCCAGCGCGTGTTCGCGTCCGCCGGAACCGATGACGAGGACTTTCATGGATGCTCCTGGCCACGCGGGCCGAGATGGCGCGAAAACACGCGAATCGGCGATTTTACGTGAGCCGCCGCCCAGCCGCGAGCCGGCTGCTACCATCGACGACTGTTTTTCGCGACTTTCTGGGGCGACCGCATGCAAGCCTGGCTGGACGGTATCGAGGCGCTGTTGGCGCCGGTCATCGGCGGGATCAACCACGTGCTGTGGGATTACTTCCTGACCTATGGCCTGTTGCTGGTCGGCCTGTACTTCACCGTTCGCCTGCGGCTGCTGCAAGTGCGCCGCTTCCCGCACATGCTGCATGTGATCGGCCGCGGCACCGACGGCGACAGCTCCGGCATCTCGCCGTTCCAGGCGCTGTGCACCTCGCTGGCCTCGCGCGTGGGCACCGGCAACCTGGCCGGCGTGGCGATCGCGCTGAGCCTGGGCGGCCCGGGCGCCTTGTTCTGGATGTGGTGCACGGCTGTGCTGGGCATGGCGACCGCGTATGCGGAAAGCGCGCTGGCGCAGTTGTACAAGGTGCGCGACGACAAGGGCCAGTACCGCGGCGGGCCGTCGTACTACATGACCCGCGGGCTCAAGATGCGGTGGATGGGCGTGGCGTTCGCGCTGTGTCTGTTGCTGACCTACGGCCTGGTGTTCAGCAGCGTGCATGCCAATGCGATGGCGCAATCGCTGCGCAGTGCGTTCGGTTTCAGCCAGTTCCAGATCGCCACCGGCCTGGTGCTGTTGACCGGCGTCATCATCTTCGGCGGCCTGCGCACCATCGCGCGTTTCGCCGAGTGGGTGGTGCCGTTCATGTCGTTGGGCTATCTGGGGCTGGCCGCCTGGGTGGTGCTCACCCATCTGCCGCAGGTGCCGGACGTGTTGACCTTGATCGTGCGCAGCGCGTTCGGGCTCGACGCCGCGGCCGGCGGCGTGCTCGGCGGTCTGGCCGTGGCCATGTTGCAGGGCGTGAAGCGCGGTCTGTATTCGAACGAGGCCGGCATGGGCAGCGCGCCCAATGTCGCCGCGGCGGCCACGCCGGTGCCGCACCATCCGTCGAGCCAGGGCCTGGTGCAGTCGCTGGGCGTGTTCATCGACACCTTGCTGATCTGCAGCGCGACCGGGTTCGTGATCCTGCTGTCGGGCGCGCTCGGCCAGGCCGGCGACGGCGTGCAGATCACCCAGAACGCGATGACGGTGTTCTTCCCGGTGTGGGGCACCTACTTCGTCGCCATCGCGCTGTTCTTCTTCGCCTTCACCACCATCATCGGCAACTACTCGTACGCCGAGAGCAACCTGCTGTATCTCGGCGGCGGGGCGAAGTCGTTGTTCGTGCTGCGGGTGGCGGCCTTGCTGGTCATCGTGTGGGGCGTGTATTCCAAGGTCGAGTTGGTGTGGAACGCGGCCGATGCGGCGATGGCGTTGATGGCCTCGATCAATCTGGTCGCGATCGTGATGTTGTCGGGGGTGGTGGTGAAACTGACCCGCGACTACGACCGTCAGCTGGGCGAGGGCAAGTCGCCGGAGTTCCATATTTCCCTGTACCCGGAGTTGGGCGACGGGGTGGATCATGAGATCTGGAAGGAGCGGGCGAAGCCGGAAGCTTGAGCGGCGCGATCGCGGTGCACGCGCGGATCGCGCCGCGACCGCCGCATCGCGCTTGCTCCGTTGCCGGCGTCGTAGCCGCGGTGTCGCGGTCGCGGTCGCGGCGCGCGCCGCTCCTGCAGGTTGGAACGCGGCGGCGTGGTTACTGGATTCTGGTTTCGACGTCGATCACGCCGTCCTCGCGCATCCGCGCGATCGCCAGATCCGCCAGGCTGTCCCACAACGGCGGCGGCAACCGGTTCTTGCGCAGGTGCCACAGCAAGGCGATGGATTGCGAGCGGCCTTCGCGCCAGGTGAGCGTCGCGCGCCACGAGGGTTGCAGGGTTTTTGGGTCCAGCAGTTCGACCCGGTAATGCTGCTCGCTGACGGTGCGTCCGTCGTACTGCAGGTCCTGCAGCGCGACCCGCAGCACCGGCGCGTTGAATTCGCGCAGGCGGTGCATGGTTTGCGTCTGGTACTGCGCAGCGGCGTTGCGGTCGGCGGCGCGGGTGGTCTGGCCGAAGCGTTCTTCGTCGCTGCGCGCGGCGTATTCGCGGGTGGTGTAACCCAACTGATCGAAACGCCGGGCCAACGCGCGCGCGACCTGCACGGTGTAATCGCGGCGCAGGCCGGCGCCGATTTCCAGCGACACGTCGGGTTCGACCAGCAGCACCGCGAGCGACGAGCCGTCGATGCGGTAATCGCCGAGCGTTTCGCTGTCGACCGCCTGCCGGCGCGTGTACTGCCACGCGCCCCAGATCGCCATCACCACCAGCAACACCGAAAGCACGGTGAGCTTGCGCGCGATCGAACGGCCGAGCTGGCGGCCCAACGACGGCCGGCCGCTCAGGCCTGTCGCAACATCAAGCTCGGCCTTGGGCCCGGAGGTACCTGACTCGGACGCGCCGGGCTTGGTGGGGTCGGAATCAGAAGGATCGGACATAAGCGATCAAGCGCGGCCGCGAGCGCCGAAGCGATCGCGGCCGCGCCAAGCTTCAACCTCAATGACGGAAATGACGCACGCCGGTGAACACCATCGCCAGCCCGTGTTCGTCGGCGGCGGCGATCACTTCGTTGTCGCGCATCGAGCCGCCCGGCTGGATCACCGCCTTGATGCCGGCCGCGGCCGCGGCGTCGATGCCGTCGCGGAACGGGAAGAACGCATCCGAGGCCATCACCGAACCCGGCACGACCAGACCGGCTTCCTCGGCCTTGAGCGCGGCGATCTTGGCGCTGACCACGCGGCTCATCTGACCGGCGCCGATGCCGATGCTGCGGTGATCGCGCGCATAGACGATGGCGTTGGACTTGACGAACTTGGCGATGCGCCAGGCGAACAGCAGGTCGCTGAGCTGCGCGTCGGTCGGGGCGAGCTTGCTGACCACTTTCAACTCATCGCGGCCGACTTCGCGCAGATCCGCGCTTTGTACCAGCAGGCCTGAGCCGATGCGCTTGATGTCCTGCGCATTGCGGCCGTCGCCGTGCGGAATGCGCAGCACGCGCACATTGGCTTTCTTCTTGGCGTAGTCGATCGCCGCGTCGTCGTAGTCCGGCGCGATCAGCACCTCGACGAACTGGCGGTCGAGGATGACCTTGGCGGTGGCCGCGTCGAGCTTGGTGTTGAAGGCGATGATGCCGCCGAACGCCGAGGTCGGATCGGTCGCATACGCCAGTTCGTAGGCGTCGCCGCAGGCCACGCCCTGGGCCACGCCGCAGGGGTTGGCGTGCTTGACGATCACGCAGGCGGGGGTTTCGAACTGGCGCACGCATTCCCAGGCCGCGTCGGCATCGGCGAGGTTGTTGTAGCTCAGCTCCTTGCCCTGCAGCTGGGTGAAGGTGGCCAGGGTGCCGGGCAGCGGGTTGACGTCGCGGTAGAACGCGCCGAGCTGGTGCGGGTTTTCGCCGTAGCGCAGGTCCATGACCTTGACGAAGCTGGCGTTGTGCTGGGCCGGGAACGCCTGCGCACTGCCGTCCTCGGCGATCGCCGAGAGGTGATTGCTGATCGCCGCGTCGTACTGGGCGACGCGGTTGAACGCGGCCACCGACAGGGTGAAGCGGGTCTTGCCGCTGAGCGCGCCGTCGTTGCCGTTCAATTCCTCGATCAGGCCGGCGTACTGGGCCGGATCGGTGGCGACCGCGACCCGGGCGAAGTTCTTCGCCGCCGAGCGCAGCATCGCCGGGCCGCCGATGTCGATGTTCTCGATGATGTCGTCGAAGCTGCTGGCCGGATCGGCCGCGACTTTCTCGAACGGATACAGGTTCAGCACCAGCAGGTCGATCGCGGCGATGCCGTGCTGGGCCATGACCGCGTCGTCGGTGCCGGCGCGGCCGAGCAGGCCGCCGTGGACCAGCGGATGCAGGGTCTTGACCCGGCCGTCCATCATTTCCGGGAAGCCAGTGACCTCGGACACGTCGCGCACGGCCAGGCCGGCGTCGCGGATGGCCTTGGCGGTGCCGCCGGTGGACAGCAGTTCGACCCCGCGCGCGGCCAGGGCCTGGGCGAGTTCGATGAGGCCGGTCTTGTCGGACACGGACAGCAGGGCGCGGCGGATGTGAACCGGCGTGCCGGTCGAGCGATCGGAGGTCATTCGGGGATGGGGGCAGCGGAAGGGCGCGGGAATTATAGCGGGGGTGGGCCGCCGGGCCGGCCCGTTCAGGCCGGATCGCGCTTCTTCGGCCACCCCGGCCCGCGCTGCGCGAGGCCGCCAGCGCCGCGCGCCCGGGGTCGGCACCGCCACGCTGGTCCGGCGGGCCAGTATTTCGATACCGCGCGCATCCGCCGGCATGGGGGCCGCGATCTTTGTCCGCAGCCGCTAAGCTGATCGGCGATCGCCCGCGAGGGCTTCAGGAACGCACAGGGAATGGCTTCGATCTACGCTTTGAAAGGACGCTTCCAGGCGCTGCTGCGGCCGCTGGTGCGGCGCTTGTACGCGCTGGGCGTCACCGCCAATCAAGTCACCACCGCGGCGGCGGCGGTCTCGCTCGGCGTGGCCGCGCTGGTGTACTGGGGCGCGCCGGCCCGGCCGTGGCTGTTCGCGTTGCTGCCGCTGTGGATGTTCGCGCGCATGGCGATGAACGCGATCGACGGCATGCTGGCGCGCGAGTTCGGCCAGCAGTCGCGGCTGGGCGCCTACCTCAACGAATTGTGCGATGTGGTGTCCGACAGCGCCTTGTACCTGGCGCTGTTCGCGGTCGCCGGCCTGCATCCGGCGCCGTTGCTGGCGTTCGTGCTGTTGGCGGTGTTGACCGAATACGCCGGCGTGCTCGGGCCGATGATCGGCGCGCCGCGCCGCTACGACGGGCCGATGGGCAAGAGCGACCGCGCGTTCGTGGTCGGTTTGCTGGGGGTGTTGCTCGCGTTGGGCTGGATCGGCGCGCGCGGTACGGAACTGATGTTGATCGTCGCCGGTGCGCTGTGCGTGTTGACCGTGGTGCGCCGCGTGCGCGCCGGTTTGCGGCATGATGCCGCGCAGGACGCCGCAGTACCGCAACAAGGAGAAGGTTGATGAGGGAAGTACAGGAACGCCAGTTCGCCAGTTTCGACGGCACTTCGCTGTTCTATCGTTATTGGCCCGCGAGCGCGCCGGCCGCCGGCCAGCCGCGCCGCGCGATCGTGCTGCTGCATCGTGGCCACGAGCATTCCGGCCGGGTCCAGCATCTGGTCGCCGAGCTGGGCATGGAGGATGCCGACTTCTTCGCCTGGGACGCGCGCGGCAACGGACGCTCGCCCGGCGAGCGCGGCGACGCGCCCGGTTTCGATGCGCTGGTGCGCGACCTGGACCGTTTCGTCGCTCACATCGGCGCCAGCCACGGTATTTCGGTCGAAGACACCGCGCTGATCGCGCAGAGCGTCGGCGCGGTGGTCGCCTCGACCTGGGTCCACGATTACGCGCCGCGCCTGCGCGCGCTGGTGCTCGCCTCGCCGGCGTTCAAGGTCAAGCTGTACGTGCCGCTGGCGGTGCCGGGCCTGAAGCTGATGCAGAAATTGCGCGGCAACTTCTTCGTCAACAGCTATGTCAAGCCACAGTGGCTCACGCACGATCCCGAACGGGTGGAAAGCTATCGCACCGATCCGTTGATCACCCGGCCGATTTCGGTGCGGGTGTTGTTGGGCTTGTATGAGGCGGCCGAACGCATCGTCGCCGACGCGCAGGCCATAACGGTTCCGACGCAACTCTTGGTCTCGGGTTCGGACTTCGTCGTGCATCGCGGCCCGCAGGACCGGTTCTACGAGCGTCTGGGATCGAGCATCAAGGAACGCCACCTGTTGCAGGGCTTCTATCACGACACCCTGGGCGAGAAGGGCCGGGTCGCCGCGATCAACCGCATCCGCGCGTTCGTGCAGGCGCGTTTCGCCGAACCGCTGCGCCGCGCCGATCTGCTCGACGCGCATCGCCATGGCCCGAGTTTCGAGGAATCGGAAAAACTCTCGTGGCCGCCGGAGCGCTGGTCGCTGGCCGACCTGCGCTGGCGCTTCACCCGCGCCGGGCTGCGTTTCGGCGGCAAGTTCTCCGAAGGCATCAAGCTCGGCCTGGACACCGGCTTCGATTCGGGCAGCAGCCTGGATTATGTCTACCGCGACGAGGCGCGCGGCAAAGGGCCCTTGGGCCGGATGATCGATCGCAACTACCTCGATGCGATCGGCTGGCGCGGCATCCGCGTGCGCCGTACCCATCTGCACGAGATGCTGCGCGAAGCGATGCGGCGCCTGCGCGCGGCGTCGCTGCCGGTGCATGCGGTCGATATCGCCGCGGGTCATGGCCGCTATGCGCTCGAAGCGCTGGCCGGAGGCAACGAACGCGCTGATTCGATCCGCCTGCGCGACTACAGCGAGCTCAACGTCGACAAAGGCCGCGCCTTGATCGAAACCCTCGGCGCCGGCGCGCTCGCGCGCTTCGACCAGGGCGACGCGTTCGACCGCAACGCCCTGGCCGCGCTCGATCCGCGCCCAACGTTGGCGGTGGTCTCGGGCTTGTACGAACTGTTTCCCGATAACGCGCTGGTGCGGCGTTCGCTCGACGGCCTGGCCGCGGCGGTGCCGCCGGGCGGTTTCATCGTCTACACCGGCCAGCCCTGGCATCCGCAACTGGAGTTCATCGCCCGCGCGCTGACCAGCCATCGCGGCGGCGAGGCCTGGGTGATGCGTCGGCGCAGCCAGCAGGAGATGGACGATCTGGTGCGCGCGGCGGGTTTCGTCAAGATCGATCAGCGCATCGACGCCTGGGGCATCTTCACCGTATCGCTGGCGCAGCGGGTCGACGCATGACCGCTGCGTCCGCGCGACGTCCGTGGGGGCGGGCGTTGCTGTGGCTGGTATTCCTCGGGCCGCTGTTCTTTCTGAGCTACGGCTACGCCAATTCGGTCGCGGCCGCGCGCATCGATGTACCCAGCATCGTGTTCGACTGGGAACGGGCGATGCCGTTCTGGGCCTGGACGATCGTGCCGTACTGGTCGATCGACGTGTTCTACGGAATTTCGCTGTTTGTCTGCCGTGACCGGCGCGAGCTCGATACCCAGGGCTTGCGGCTGTTGAGCGCGCAGGTCGTCGCGATCTCGTGTTTCCTGCTGTTTCCGCTGCATTTCAGCTTCACCCGACCCGAAACCGGCGGCGTGTTCGGCTGGTTGTTCGACGTGCTGCTGGGCTTCGACAAGCCGTTCAACCAGGCGCCGTCGTTGCACATCGTGCTGCTGATCGTGCTGTGGGTGCGTTTCGCCCAGCACCTGGGCGGCGCCTGGCGCGGGATGCTGCACGTTTGGTTCGCGCTGATCGGCGTGTCGGTGTTGACGACGTATCAGCATCACTTCATCGACCTGCCGACGGGCGTGCTGGCCGGTTGGCTGTGCGTGTGGCTATGGCCCGAGCGTGTCGCCGCGCCGTGGCGGCATGCGGCGCTGGCGCGCGATCCGCAGCGCTGGAAATTGGCGCTGATCTATCTGGCCGGCGCTGGCGCGTGTGCTTATGCCGCGATCGCGCTGGGTGGCGTGGGGCTGTGGCTGCTGTGGCCGGCGCTGTCGTTGCTGCTGGTGGCGCTGAACTACGCAGTGCTCGGCGCCGCCGGTTTCCAGAAACGCGACGATGGCCGTCTGAGCATGGCCGCGCTCTGGTTGTATGCGCCGTACCTGCTGGGCGCGTGGCTCAATTCGCGCTGGTGGACGCGCAACGCGCCGCAGCCGGTGTGGGTGATCGACGAAGTCTGGTTGGGCCGGGTGCCCGGCCGCGGCGAACGCGAGGGCTATGCGCGGGTGATCGACGTCAGCGCGGAGCTGCCGTTGCGGTCGTGGCGATCGGGCGACGTGGTCCGGCCGATGCTGGATCTGGTCGCGCCGGGCGCCGAGCAGTTGCGCGCGGCCGCCATCGATATCGAATCGATGCGCGGCCATGGCGAGATCTTGGTCTGCTGCGCCCTGGGCTATTCGCGCAGCGCCGCCTCGGTCGCGGCCTGGCTGCTGCACAGCGGCCGCGCGGCCACGGTCGACGAGGCGATCGCGATCCTGCGCAAGGCGCGGCCGGCGATCGTGCTGCGCGACCGGCATCGGCGCGCGCTGGGGCTGATGACGCGCGAAGCGGCGATGGCGCGCACGCAGATTCCGGACGGACACGCCGCATGAGCGATACGCAAATGCCGCAACCGAGTGACGATCCCGTCGTGACGACGACGTTCGACCTGCGCGCGATGGCCGCGCTGCTGGCGCAGGGACGGCATCTGCGCAACGGCTCGCTGATCGTGCTGGCGGCGACGCTGCTGGGTCTGGTATGGCCGGGCGTAGATGCCAGACCGGCGTGGTTGCTGTTGAGTCTCGGCGCCGGGCTGGCGCAGTTGTATTACGCGCTGCGGGTGGATTTCGATGCCAGGTTGCTGGCCGCGCTGGCCGATCACGGCGATGGCAGTGAGGCCGGCATCCACGCCGCGCGACGCCTGGATGCGAGCCTGATCGCACTGGGACTGTTGCCGCGCGAGCGTGCCGGCCGCGATTGGCCTGCGCGCTGGCGCGGCGCGCGCGGCTTGCTGCGCAATCAGGCGTTGTGCCTTTTGGCCCAATTGGCGATGCTGGTCGCGGCCTGTGGGCGGGTGTGGCTATGAGCGAAGCGGGGATGGACGACAACGTATGGACCGCGCCGCGGCGCGCGCTGTGGCAACGCCTGCATCAGTACGATTTCGGCGGCGAACACCACGAAGCCTTTCTGACCCGCGTCGCCCACGCCTGCCAGACCACCCGCGAGGGCGCGCAGGCGGCGCTGGAGGAATACCGGCGCTTCTGTTTTCTGGCGGTTTCCGCCGGCCATCCGGTCACCCCGAGCGAACTGATCGATCAGGTCTGGCACGCGCACATGACCGACACCCGCGACTACTGGCAGCGCTTCTGCCCGCTGGTGCTCGAGCAGTCGCTGCACCACGCGCCATCGTTGGGCGGTGCGCGGGAACACGAGCGGCATCAACAGCAATACCGCGAAACCTACATCAGCTACGAGCGCTTCTTCGGCGATCCGCCGGCCGCGCAGTGGCCGTATCCGGAACTCTCGCGCGCGGCGCAGGCCGCGACTCCCGGGCCGCATGCGGGTTCGGGCCGGCGCACGCCGTTGCGCTTCGTCACGCCCTGGACCGCGCCGCCGCGCGGCGTCGGCAGCTGGGTGTGGATCTGGAGCGTTGCCTGCGCCGCGGTGTATGCATGGGAGGCCTCGGCCTCGGCGGACTTCAATCCGCTGCAATGGCGCGGTTATGAATTTCTCGCGTTCTATATCGCCGCGATCGGCTGCGTGTTCACGCTCGGCGGTGCGCTGGAGCGGCGCGTGCGCGGCGCCAACCGACGCGGCAGCGTCAAGGGCGAGGACCCGGTCGAACTGGGTTTCCTCGCCGCGGGCGCCGAACGCGCCGCCGATGTGGCGATCGTCGAACTGCTCGATCGCGATGCCCTGCGCCTGGATTTCGCCGGTACCGCCCGCGATGCGGCGCGCACCGGCGCGTGGCTGCGCGTGAATCAGGACGGCGGCAAGCAGCCCCTTCGCGAATCCCTGCGCGAGGCGCTGTGGATCGTGCAGCGCCGGCAGAATCTCGACGATGCCCTCGGCGCGCTCAAGCAGCATTACGCCGAATTGGGCGAACAATTGCAGCGCAAGGGCTGGTGGATGAATCCGGCGCAGGCCTTGCGTGCGCGTCTGCTCGGCACGTTGCCGATCGTCGCCTTGGTCGGGTTCGGCCTGAGCAAGATTTTCGTCGGCGTGGAGCGCGGCAAGCCGGTCGGTTTCCTGGTGGTGCTGACCGCGCTCGCGAGCGTGCTGGCGCTGGTCCGCTGGGCGTACGCCAAGCGCCGTTCGCGCGCCGGCGACTGGGTGTTGCACGATGCCGACCGCAACTTGGCCAAGCGCCGCGAAGCAAGCGACACCGAAGCCGGCGACGCCGATGCCGGCGCGCGGGTCGCGTTGATGGGCACGGCGGGCCTGATCGACAGCGCCCTGATCGATTACCACACCCTGCGCACGCCGGTGTCGAGCAGCAGCGATGGCAGCGGCGGCAGCAGCAGTTGCGGCAGCAGTAGCAATAGCGGCGGTAGCAGCGACAGCGGCGGCAGCAGTTGTGGGTCCAGTGGCTGCGGCGGTTGCGGCGGCGGTGGCGATTGAACGGAGCGACAGCATGAGCGACCCCCACGATCCACGGCCGTCCGACGAGGTCGCGCCGGTGCCGTCCGCAGCGGGCGAACCGACGCGGCCCGACTGGCGCATACGCCTGGCCGCGCGGCTGCGTTCGCGCGGTGCCACGCCCAACGGCATTTCCCTGTTCGCGATCGGTTTGGCCGCATTGGCTGGGTTGTCGTTCTTCTTCGCCCTGCGCGATCCGCCGCTGGCCGGCGTGGTGCTGCTGCTGTTCGCGGCCGTCTGCCTGCAAGGGCGGATGCTGTGCAATCGGCTCGACGGTCTGCTCGCGCGTCGCGGCGGCATGGTCGGCAAGGCCGGCGAGGTCTACAGCGATGCGCCCGACCGGCTCGCCGACACGTTGATTTTCCTCGGCGTCGGTTACGGCCTGGCGCCGTGGCTGAGCTGGGCCAGCGACCTGGGCTGGGCCGCGTCGCTGCTGTCGGTCGGTACCGCCTACGTGCGCGTGCTCGGCCTGGCCTGCGGTTTGCGCGAACATGCCGAAGGACCGATGTCGCGACGCATGCGCATGATCGCGATGACTCTGGCCGCGTTGCTGTCGGCGATCGGTCTGGCCTTGGGATGGACGCAGTGGGTCGAAGCGTTGCTCGCCGCCGCCCTGGCCGCGGTCGCGCTCGGCGCGGCCGTTACCATCGCCTTGCGCCTGCGTTCGATCGTGCGCGAATTGGAGGCCAGATGATTTCGAACTTGCTCGCCAGCAGCTTCAGCGGCGCGATCCGCGCGCTGACCGGCGCGCGCGCGCTTTGGCGCTGCTCGCCGTCGTCGGATCACCGCGTGTACTACGGCAACCATGTCAGTCACGGCGATTTCGTGATGATCTGGTCGGCCTTGCCGCCGGCGTTGCGGCGCCAGGTGCGGCCGGTGGCCGGCGCCGATTACTGGCAGCGCGACGCGCTGCGTCGTTATCTGATCCGCGAAGTCTTCAACGGTGTGTTGATCGAACGCGACCCGGCCCAGCGCAAACAGGACGCGATCGACACCTTGTGCGATGCGGTCGATGGCGGCAGTTCGCTGATCCTGTTTCCCGAGGGCACGCGCAACCAGGGCGACGAGCCGCTGCTGCCGTTCAAGAGCGGGCTGTATCACCTCGCGCATTGCAGGCCGGAGCTCGAATTCGTGCCGGTGTGGATCGACAACCTCGCCCGGGTCATGCCCAAGGGCAAGGTCCTGCCGCTGCCGTTGCTATGCACCGCGACCTTCGGCGAGACCCTGCGTCTGCACGCCGACGAAGACAAACAGGCGTTTCTCGACCGCGCGCGCAACGCCTTGCTGGCCTTGTCCGAGCACGGCTTGGGCCATGCCGCGGGCAGCGCCACGACGAGCGGCGCGAACCCCGGCCACGGAGCGGCGGAATGAACGATCTGATCGGTTTCGTGCGCGAATGGCCGCACTCGGTGCTGCTGTTCGCCGGCGTGGCCTGCGTGTTGCTGATCGCGACCATCATCGCCGAATGGCTGCGCTGGAAGACCCGCGATGCGCCCAGCCAGGTGGTGGCCAACCTGGTCGCGCGCATTCGCGCCTGGTGGGTGATGGCGATCGTGGTCGGGCTCGCGTTCGCGATCGGCCGGGTCGGCATGATCGTGTTGTTCGCGATCGTCTCGCTGTTCGCGTTGCGCGAGTTCATCACACTGACGCCGACCCGGCGCAGCGATTACTACGCCTTGCTCGCGGCGTTCTACGTGGCGCTGCCGTTGCAGTACTGGCTGGTCTATATCGACTGGTACGGGCTGTACACGTTGCTTATCCCGGTCTATGCGTTCTTGCTGCTGCCGATCCTGTCGACCATCGGCGGCGACACCACGCGCTATCTGGAACGCACGGCCAAGGTGCAGTGGGGACTGATGATCTGCGTGTTCAGCATTTCCCATGTGCCGGCGCTGATCAATCTGCATATTCCCGGCTACGAGGGACGCAATCTGTTGTTGATCGCGTTCCTGGTGATCGTGGTGCAGTCCTCGGACGTGCTGCAATACGTGTGGGGCAAGCTGTGCGGCAAGCGCCTGATCGCGCCGAAGCTGTCGCCGTCGAAGACGGTCGAAGGTTTCGTAGGCGGTGTCGCTTCGGCGACCGCGCTGGGCGCGGCATTGTGGTGGATCACGCCGTTCACGCCGCTGCAGGCGGCCGCGCTGGCGCTGGTCATCAATCTGATGGGCTTCTACGGTGGTCTGGTGATGTCGGCGATCAAGCGCGATCGCGGGATCAAGGATTGGGGGCACATGATCGAAGGCCATGGCGGCGTGCTGGATCGTCTGGACTCGGTATGTTTCGCCGCCCCGGTCTTCTTTCATTTGATTCGGTATTGGTGGGTCTAGCCGGACCGCTCTGCGCGCATGCGCGCAGGTCCGGCTAGACGACCGGCCAAGGATGGCCGGGCCGGGCAGTCCGAAGCCGTCGCCAGTTGCGCCATGGATGGCGGCGCGAAGTTGAAAGAAGCGCCGTACGCGCGCACTGCGCGCAGGTCCGGCTAGACGACCGGCGAAGGATGGCCGGGCCGGGCGATCCGGAGCCCGCATTTGTTCCGCCATGAATGGCAGCGCGAAGATCGCAGACGCGTCGTACGCTGGCCGCCCGCCTGAGCAGGAAGCGCGAATCCTTCATCCAGGCGTTACAACCAAAACAAAGCAGCCCCGCGGAGCCCTCAATGACCTCAACCTCGCTGCAAATGGACGACGCCGTCTACGAACGCTTGAACAAACTGTGCGAGGCGGGTAATCAGGCGGTAGGCGAGGGCCGCTTCGACGCTGCGGTAACCTGCTTCAACGACGCCTGGGAATGGGTGCCCGAACCGAAGAAGGACTGGGAAGCGTCGACCTGGATCCTCACCGCGATCGGCGATTGCTACTTCCGTCTGCGCGACCTCAAGTCCGCGCGTCCGGTGCTGGAATACGCGTTGCGCTGCCCGGGCGGTCCGGGTAATGCCTTCATCCATCTGCGCCTGGGCCAGGTGCTGCTGGACGTCGGCGAGCACGATGCGGCTGCCGACGAACTGATGCATGCGTACAAGGGCGGCGGCGCGGACCTGTTCGCCGAAGACGATCCCAAGTACCTGGCGTTTCTGGCGACCCGCGCGCAGCTGTGATTGCTGGCGGGACGGGTGCGGACGGCGCGGCTTATTCCGATGCGTATCCGCGCAGCTTCTTGCACGGGGTCGCGCGATGAATGTCGCGGCGCGGTTGTGGTTGTCGTCGCGATGACACAGCACTTCGACTGGCGGCGTGATTACCGGTTCGCGTAGCGCGATCGAAACCCGACAACCAAACCGCGCGATGCAGCCGAACTCTCAACTCCAATCGAACGTCAACAACGCCAACCGTTCGACCGGTTCGTAGAACAGCACGATCAAGTCCGCGCCGCTATGTCGGTAGTGCCAACCGGGCACCGAGGCCACGTGTTCGAAACGACGGCCGCTCGGGCTCAGCGGCCACACCACGTCCTCACCGTTGTCGCCCGCGCCGATGCCGTGCTCAAGCGGGAACTCCACCGTCTCTTCCCAGTTGTAGCCCGATTCGGCCACGCCGCCGAACTGGGTCAGCAGTTCCTGCGGCATCGCGTCTTTGGACGGGCCGTTGCCGAACCGGTTGAGCCGCACCAGATGGCCGTGCTCGCGATAGTAGTCGCGCGATGCCCGATAGGCGCGCTCTTCAATCTCGTAATGCCGTTGCATCTCGGCGCGTTCGGCGTGCAACTCCGCGGGCGTGTGTTCGAGACTGCGCTCGAGCAGGAAATAGCGCGGATCGCCGAGCAGGCGATAACGCCCGTCCTCGACCGCGAAACCGATCCAGTTGCTGCGCAGCAGCGGCGCGTGAAATTCGTCTTCGGTGTACTGACCGACCAGGCCATCGCACGGCTCCAGCGGACTGAGCAGATGCAGCCAGCCCGACCATTGCGGCCGCACCGCGGACAGGTCGATCGATACCAGTGGATGCAGATGCCGGGCCAGGGTTTCCTGGCCCGGCGCAAATACGTCCTCGGCCGCGGGAAATGGGCGCAGGACAGCGCCGGGCTGGGTCAGATCGTGCATCGGCCTGCATTCCACGGGATCAACGTCGTGGCGATGATCGCATGCCACCGATGACCTCAGTCGCATTGCGCGGCGGTCGAGAAAACCAGGCGGGTTCGGCAAAGCGAACGCCGCGTCGCGGCGTTTGTTTCGATGGAAACGATGCGGACGTCGATGCGGGCGTCGAAGCCGGCCGGGCGCTTATTCCAGCCCGTACTCGCGCAGCTTCTTGCGCAGGGTCGCGCGATGAATGCCGAGCATCGCCGCGGCGCGGCTCTGGTTGCCGTCGCAATGCTGCAGCACTTCGGCGAACAGCGGGATTTCCAGTTCGCGCAGCGCGATTTCGTACAGATTTTCGGTGCCGCTGCCGTTGAGGTCGCCGAGGTAACGACGGATCGAAGTCGCGACATGATCGCGCAGCGGCACCCGGGGTCCGGTGCGGGCGGCTTCGTTGCGGTCGTTGAGTGCGTTCAAGTGCTTCCCCGTAGCAGGTTTCCGTCGGCCGGGATGTGCCAGTTGCGCACTGCGCGCAGTGACGACGGGAGGGGGAGTCTAGCGCGCCGGGGTCGCGGCAGACAACGCGACGGCGACGGATTTCAACGGAAATCGAAGGTGAACGCGACCACGTGCGGGGCCGGTTCGAGCACGTCGAATTGCACCGCGGCGCTTTGCCCCGGCGCGATCCGTTCGTCCGCCCGATACCCCTTGCGGTAGTCCTTTGGAGAGAACGCGCGCTGACCGACCCGGCGGCCATCGATGTCCTCCAGGCTCAGCATCAGGGTCGGCCACGGCTGCGCCCAGCGCGCGTCGTTGCGGAAACTGGCATTGACGCGCAATACGCCGGCGCGGTCTGCGACCGGCAGCACGTTGCGGTTGAGCATGGTCAACGCGGCCGGTTCGTGCCACGGCGGAATCTCGCACGCGAGCACGCCGCACAGGCTCGCGAGCAGCGGCCGCCAGCGCGCGTCGGCGGCGAGTTCGTCGCGTTGCGCGAGCAGTAATTGCAGGGCCAGCGCGATGGTCAGTACGCCGATCAGCAACGGGCCGCTCCAATGCAACCGCGTCGGCGCGGCGTTGGCGCGTGCGTGCTGACGGGCGAAGCTCGGCGCGCGTCGAGCCGAGCTCACCGCGGTTTCGGATTTGCCGGCGCGCTTGGCCGGGCGTTTGCGTGCGATCGGCACCGCGGCGCTGAGCGGGGTCAGTGCGGCGTCGGCGGATGGCGATGCGGCGGCCGGCGTCGCCGGTTGCGCGGGCGGAATGTCGTCCGCAGCGATGTCGGTGCTCGGTGCAGCGTCGGTGTTCGCATCGGCATCGGCCACTTGATTGCCGACCTCGGCCTTGGTCGCAACGTCGACCGCGCTCGTCGGTGCCGCAGGCGATGCAGGAATCTCGGCAGGATTCTTCTGCGGTTTCTTGCGCAACACGCTGGCGATGTCGTCGATGTCGGTGGCGGCGACATTTGTCGCTGCGACCGGTTTGCTCTCCGACGCAACCGCACGAACGTCTTCGTTCGGCGCTTGTTCGTTCGGCGCCTGCGCCGCGCTCGCCGCGTCATCGCCGCTGTTCGCCATGCCCTGCGATTGCAGCGCGCCGGCGCAGCGCGGACAGGTCCGGGTCGGACCGTCCTGAGCCACGACCAGCGCAACCAGATAACCGCAGTGAGGGCAGGCGACGAACATTGGCCTTATTCCATCATGCCGTCGCGCTCAGCGACGACGTATGCCTGTGACGCGCATCCAGTCTTCGAGACGGTCGGCGCGCAATTGTTCGAAGTCGGCGGCGTAGCGCGCGAGCACGTCGTCTTCCTGGCCGGCGAGGATGCCGGACAAGGCGATGCGTCCACCCGGCGCGACCCGCGCAGCCAGGGTGTCGGCCAGCGCGATCAAGGCCGAGGCGAGGATGTTGGCGACCACCACCGGGTACTGCGCGAGCGGTTCGTCCTGCGGCAGATGCACCTCGATGCGTTCGGCCACGCCGTTGCGCTGGGCGTTGTCGTCGGTGGCGAGCAGGGCCTGCGGGTCGTTGTCGACGCCGACCGCATGCGCGGCGCCGAGCTTGAGCGCGGCCAGGGCGAGGATGCCGGAGCCGCAGCCGAAATCGAGCACGCGCTGGCCGTCGAGTTCGCCCTCGTCGGCGAGGCCGTCGAGCCAGCCCAGGCACAGCGCGGTGGTCGGATGGGTACCCGAACCGAACGCCAGGCCCGGGTCCAGTCGCACCACCGCGGCGTCGGCCGCGTCGGCGCCGTCGGGCAGGTCGTGATTCCACGGCACGATCCAGGTGCGGCGGCCGAACTGCAGCGGCACGTACTGGTCCATCCATGCGCGCTCCCAGTCCTGGTCCTCGACCTGGCGGAAACGCACCTGGGTCCATTCCAGGCCCGGATCGAAGGATTCCAGCGCGGCCAGCAGCACCAGTGCGTCGGCGTCGTGCGGGAACAGCGCGCTGAGCACCATCGACTGCCACAGCGGGATTTCGCCGACGCCCGGTTCGAGGATGGCGTGCTCGTTGCTGGTGTCGGCGTCGGCGTCGAGCATGGTCACCGCGAGCGCGCCGACGTCGTCGAGCGCGGCTTCGTAGCGCGGTTGTTCGGCTTCGCTGCAGCGCAGGGTCAGTTCAAGAAAGGGCATCGAGCGGGCGGCGGATGAAAGCGGCGGCCATTATTGACCCGTTTCGCGGTGATCAGATAGCGTGCCCGCACATTCAAGGAGCACCGCGCAATGGAATCCACGCCGATCCGCCGTTCGTTCGCCGTCGCCGGGCGCGCCGTGCCGTCGCCACGGCCGCTGGCCTGGGCCGTGGCCGCGCTGATCGCGCTGGGCGCGTCGGCCTGCAATCGCGAAGGCCCGGCGACTGCGTCGGCGCCCGCCGCGCCCGCGGCTGCGACGCCAGCGCCCGCGGCGACACCCGCCGCCGCGACACCGGCCGCCACGGGCCTCACGGTCAAGGGCGAGGTCGGCAGCCTGCGCCTGCGCCTGATCGACGCGTTGCCGCCGCTGCCCAAGGCCAGCGCCGACAGCGGTGAGGCCTCGGGCGATTGCGGGCAAGCGCCGGCCTCAGCCGAGGCGCGCGCCGCCGCTGCGGCCGGCTGGACGGTGTTCGGCGAACGCGACTGGGCCGGTTACCGCGCCGTCGGCGTGGCCCGGGTCGGCACCCAATTGGCCGGCATGGGCTGCGTATTCCCAGATGGGCAGGTGCTGCTGTTCCGCGACGGCCGGCCGGTCGCGCAGGTGCTCGATAGCCAGGCGGGCAAGGAGGATTCCGATGCCGGCCTGCAGTCGCTGGAGGACGGCGTGCCCGGTCCTGCGGCCGAATCGAGCCAGCCGGCGCGACGCGCGGGCGCCGATGCCGAGTTGCGGGTCGGCGACTGGAACGGCAGCCAGCTCGCGCGCCTCGTGGTCGGCGCGGACGGCGGGCTGGAACTGGCCGCGCTGCCGGCGATCGACAGCTACTGCGGCCAGGGCGCGAAGCTGCCGCGGCTCGAAGCGGTGGCGCTGCCTGCCGCGCGCGAGCGCCTGCTCGCGCAGGGCTGGCAGGCCCGCCAATCCGACCCCGACGCCGACGAAGGCATGGACGGCATGCGCGACGCCCTGCGCAAGCTTGGTTACCCCGAGATCGAAGGCTGCTCCGGCACCGGCATGGGCTACTGCAACTACCACTATCGCAACGCCGCCGGCGACGCGCTGCAGCTGACCACGGCGGGCGAGTACGTCCCGCCCGGTGTCGACCAGGCCGAGGCCAACTGGCCCCGGGTGGCCGGTTACCGCGTGGTCTGCGCCGCGGCGAAGGACGGCTGAGCCCTGTTCAGGTGGCCGGGCATCCGTCCTGGCCCGTGTCTGGGCCGGGCGGGCACCGGGCATCGCGAATGGTGATTTAAGTCACAATTCAAGTGGCCGCGGGCATCTGCGCGGCGCTTGACTTATCATCGACGGCTTGACGATGCGCCGCCGGCGCCGGACAGGTCTTCGCGACCGGTTCGACGCGGCGGGCATCGCGTCCGCGGCGCGGACGATCGGCATCGCCGGTCGCTCGCTCCGTTGCTACGCCAACCCGGGTCGCGAGTCACGCACTTGATGTCCGATACCTACACGTCCGGCTACAAGCAAGGCCCGCGCGAGCCGCGCGCGGTCTGGCGCGTGGGCGGGCGTTCGCTGGTCGCGATCCTCGGCCTGACCTTGCTGGCCGGCGCATTCGTCTACGCCAACCGGCGCGGTCACGACGCTGGCGCGGGCGCCGCGCCCGCGCCAGCGGCCGACGCGCGCGCCCACGCCGCGCCGACGCCTGCCTCGGTGCGCGACAACGATGTCGGCCGCGACGATTCGATTCCGGTCGCCGGCCCGCGCCGCGCGCCCGGAGGCATCGCCCAGTCGCCGCTGCGCCAGCAGTTCGAGCAGGCGCGCGATCTGTATTCGTTCGCGCAATCGCTGCGTTCGCGCGCCGATGCCGGCGAGCCCGAAGCGATCTGGCTGCTGACGCGCGTCTACGACTACTGCGCGAATTACGCCAACGCGCCGGTCGACTACGGCAACGACACCCGCGCGATCGAGGCGATGAAATTGCGCACCTCCGCGGCGATGGTCGCCGCGCGCAGCCGGGTGAGTTCGCGCTGCGCGCGTTTCGTGCCCGAGGACGATCTGAGTTTCTCGATGATCCTGGTCAAGCGCGTGGAGGCGGCCAAGAGCGGCAGCCTGCCCGCCGAAGCCTCGCTGCTCGCGGCCGGCAAGCCGCTGGAGAAGACCGAGGAATACCGCAACGACCTGGTCGAACGGGTCGTGCGCTCGAAAGACCCGGAAGCCTATTCGGCGCTGTCGCCGGGCATGGGCATCGCATCCAGCGGCCGCAGCTCGGGTTTCACCCGCGCGGCCGGTACCCAGTTCGCCGAACTGGCGTGGCAATTGGCCGCGTGCAAGCTCGGCCAGGATTGCAGCGCGAAGGGGTCGTTGATGACCTCCTATTGCGCCAACGGCGGCATTTGTTCGCAGGACCCCGAGCAGGATTTCGCCGGGTTCGTATACGACGCGGCGATCCCGCGTCAGGGGGCAGAAGTGGTTGAAGAAATGGTCGATTCGCTGACTGGCGAAAAGAGGATGGTGCAATGAAACGCGAGCACTTCATGAAAACGGCGAAGATCGGCTTCTGGGCGCTGTTGTTGAGCGCTTACTCGGTCGGCGCGGCCGGGGTGATGATCGACGTGTTCGGCGAGGAGTACCGCGACCTGTCGCAGGTGGCGGTGACCTCGGTGGACTCCAAGGCCGAACAGCGCTCGTTGAGCGCGGCGCAGATCGCGGCGGTCTATCGAGCGCGCAGCGGCGCGCCGTTCTCGACCTTGCCGCCGGGCAGCACCTTCAAGGTGATGTGGCCGGACGGTTCCAGCGAGTACGTGATGGTCGTCAGCGCCTCGTCCACCGGCGGCATCCAGCCGATTCCGGGCACCCAGGTGCCGGCGCCGGGCAAGGCCAAGGGCAAGACCGCCACGACCGCGCACCGCAATGTGCCGGGCGCGGCCGAGTTGACCGAAGCCGACGTGCTGGAGATGGCGGCGTGGGTCGAGCCCACGTTGCGCTGAGGCGGGGCGTGCGGCTGTCGTGCGTGCGCCGATCGGCGCGGCGCGAGGGTGGTGCGCGCGCGGATCGCGGGTAACGCGGGCGTCGCGTGACGGGTCGCCGCGCGCGGCCGGGTGGTTGATCAGTCAAGGCCCGCGTTGTCGACGCGGGTTTTTTTGTGGCCGTGGTTGGCGGCAGGTTGCGGTAGGGCGCTGAGGGATCGGTCGCGGGTGTGCGATGGGCGATGCGGGCCGGGGTGGTTTTTCCTGGGGCGTTGGTCGCGACCTCGGGTGTCCGCTGGAGGTCGTGGTTCGCGGTCGCGGCTTGCGCCGCTCCTACAGGAAGCGGTTCTCGCCGATCGTGAAACGACGAAGGCCCGCGTTATCGACGCGGGCCTTCGTGTTGTTACGCGGCAGGAACTCAGACGATCGAGATCGTCGGCACAAAGTCTCAGACGATCGAGATCGTCTTCTCCTTCTGCTCCTTGAGCCGCTTTTCGAGGTAGTGGATGTTCATGCCGCCCTGCTGGAAGCCGGCATCGGACAGGATGCGCTGCTGTAGCGGGATGTTGGTCTTGATGCCGTCGACGACCATTTCGCTGAGCGCGACGCGCATGCGCGCGATCGCGGTGTCGCGGTCGGGGCCGTGCACGATCAGCTTGCCGATCATCGAGTCGTAGTTCGGCGGCACCCGATAGCCTTCGTAGATATGGCTGTCGACGCGCACGCCGGGGCCGCCCGGGGCGTGGAAGTGCTGGATCAGGCCCGGGCAGGGCATGAAGGTTTCCGGGTCTTCGGCGTTGATGCGGCACTCGATCGCGTGGCCGTCGAGCACGATGTCGCTTTGCTTGATCGACAGCTTGCGGCCGGCGGCGATCATCAACTGCTCGCGCACCAGATCGATGCCGGTGACCAACTCGGTGACCGGGTGTTCGACCTGGATGCGGGTGTTCATTTCGATGAAATAGAACCGCCCGTTCTCATACAAAAATTCGAACGTGCCCGCGCCGCGATAACCGATGCGGATGCAGGCCTCGACGCAGACCTTGCCGATTTCCGCGCGCTGCTCGGGCGTGATACCCGGCGCCGGCGCTTCCTCGACGACTTTCTGATGGCGGCGCTGCATCGAGCAGTCGCGTTCGCCTAGATGGATCGCGTTGCCCTGGCCGTCGGCGAGCACCTGGATCTCCACGTGGCGTGGGTTTTCCAGGAATTTCTCCATGTACACCATGTCGTTGCCGAACGCGGCCTTGGCTTCGGACTTGGTGGTCTGGATCGCGGCGTTGAGATGCGCTTCGGTGTGGACCACGCGCATGCCGCGACCGCCGCCGCCGCCGGCGGCCTTGACGATGATCGGGTAGCCGATCTCGCGCGCGATCTTGATGTTGGCGGCGTTGTCGTCGCCGAGCGGACCGCCGCTGCCGGGCACGCAGGGCACGCCGGCTTCCTTCATCGCGCGGATCGCCTCGACCTTGTCGCCCATCAGGCGGATGGTCTCGGCGCGCGGGCCGATGAAGATGAAGCCCGACTGCTCCACGCGCTCGGCGAAGTCGGCGTTCTCGCTGAGAAAGCCGTAGCCCGGATGGATCGCCTGGGCGTCGGTGACTTCGGCCGCGGCGATGATCGAGGCCATGTTGAGGTAGCTGTCGGACGAAGGCGCCGGCCCGATGCAGACCGACTCGTCGGCCATGGCCACGTGCTTGAGGTTGCGGTCGACGGTGGAATGCACCGCGACCGTGCGGATGCCGAGCGCGTGACACGCGCGCAGGATGCGCAGCGCGATTTCGCCGCGGTTGGCGATAACGACTTTATCAAGCATGGGATTGGGGATTCGAGATTTGGGATTCGTGAAGCGCGGGCGTCTCGCTGACGACGCGCGGCGATGAACCGAGCGAGCGGATCAGAGCGTTCAGACGGGCGAAGGTTCGGTCCAGCAAGTCCGTGTCCATGGCGTTGTCGGTTAGATATCCGAGGCGGCGGGCGATCTCATACTGCGTGCTGATTTCGGCGAGCGAGCCGCGCGCTATCGCCAGGAACCGCAAGTACTCCGGTCTCGATCGCCGCGCCGAGCCTTCGGCGATGTTCGATGGAACGCTCACGGCCGCTCTGCGTAATTGCATGGACAGGCCCAGCCGCTCGGTTTCGGGAAAAGACGCGGTGATGCGATAGATCGATTCGACCAACGCCATCGCGTCGCGCCAGACCTCCAGGCGCTCATGCGGTCGCTGCTTGTCCGAATCCCGAATCACGATTCCCTAATCCCGTCGTAATCGGCGATCAGCCGATTACGAACAAAGGCTGATCGAACTCGATCGGCTGGCCGCTCTCGGCCATGATCTTGAGCACCGTGCCGGACACGTCGGCTTCGATCGGGTTGAACATCTTCATCGCCTCGATCACCGCCAGGGTGTCGCCGGCCTTGACCGACTGGCCGACCGCGACGAACGGCGGCTTGTCCGGCGCGGGCGAGGAGTAGAAGGTGCCGACCATCGGCGCGCGCACGACGTGGCCGTCGGGCAGGTCGCTGGCGGGCTTGGCGCTGCCGCCGGTCGCCGCTTCGGTCGGCGAGCTCATCGGCATGGCCTGGGCCGCCGGGCGCTGTTCCGGCGCCGGCGCGTACATCGGCTGCGGCTGGGGCATCGCGTAGCCGCCCTTGGGCGTGCGGGCCAGGCGGACCGATTCTTCGCCTTCCTTGATCTCGATCTCGGCGAGGTTGGATTCCTCGAGCAGGTCGATCAGTTTCTTGATTTTGCGCAGGTCCATGGAGCGGGCCTCTGATGTGGAGCTTGGTATGCAGGTCGCGCGGACGCGGCCCGGACGGATACGGGGTGCGATGGCGCTCGCTAGAGTGCCAATCGCTTGATTGCAGCTTCGAGTGCGTAGCGGTAACTGTCGGCGCCGAAGCCGCAGACCACGCCGAGGGCCAGGTCGCTGAAATAGCTGTGGCGGCGGAAGTCTTCGCGGGTGTGCGGGTTGGACAGGTGGATCTCGATGAACGGGATCGCCACGGCCGCCAGGGCGTCGCGGATCGCCACGCTGGTGTGGGTGAAGGCGGCCGGGTTGATCAGGATCAGCGCGGTGCCGTCGCCGCGGGCGGCCTGGATGCGGTCGACCAGCACGTGCTCGGCGTTGGACTGCAGGCTCTCCAGGGAGTGGCCGGCCGCCTGCGCGCGCTCGCCCAGATCGGCGTCGATCTGCGCCAGGGTGGTGCGGCCGTAGACCTCCGGCTCGCGGGTGCCGAGCAGGTTGAGGTTGGGGCCGTGCAGGACCAGGAGCTTGGCCATCGGGACCGCGCGGTTGCCTTCAAAGGGCGGCAGTTTGCGCGATGGCTGCTCAGCTGTCCAGAAGTTGGCCGCCAAATCGGCGAAGTTGTCGCGATTTAAGCAGTTGTTTGAGTGGCGGCTCTAGAACGGCGGGCGTCCGCCGGTGTTGTAGCGGTTTTACCCGCGACTTGCTGGCTGTAGACGGACGATAGCAACTTCGCGTTGCAGGGTGCGCGGCCGGCCGGCGGGTCACCGCGGCGTTCGCGGATGAACCAGGCCCCACGATGGGTTCGCAGCGGCACGCGGCCAAGGTACATCCGGGACTCGCCGATCCTCGCCTGCCGGAGCCGCTGTGGAAAGCCGGCGCCGTCACGCATCCGCCGTGTATCGGGCCGACGGTTCGGCCGATAGTCGGGGCTGTGATCCAGGGCCGTGTGCTGGCTGAACGCCGTCGCGGCCTGGAACTGTGCGCGGGGCCAAGAATGCCGCCGCAAGACCTGAGCCGGCCGAAGCGGCGCATCGTCGCGCCGGGGTCAGTTCACCCAGCCGTCGATTTCACCGGCCTCGAACGGCCCGATCCGCTGCTTGAGCAGCTTGCCGTCGGCGCCGATCAGCACGGTGTAAGGCAGTACGCCCTTGGGGTTGCCGAGCTGGATGCCGGCGTCGCGCGGGCCGGGCTTGTCGAGCAGGATCGGGTAACCGACAGGCACCCGTTGCAGGAACGCGGCGACGTCCTCGGCATTGTCGAGGGCGATGCCGACCACCTGGGTGCCGGTCGCGCCTTGCGACTGGGCGTAACGATTGAGTTCGGGCATTTCCTTGATGCACGGCCCGCACCAGCTCGCCCACAGATTGATCAGGATCGGCCGGCCGGCGAACGCCTGCGGCAGCTGCATCGGCTTGCCGTCGAGGCCCGGCAGCTGCAGCGGCGGCATCGCCGCGCCGCGGCTGGCGACGGCCAGGTCGGCCGGCGGCTTGGGCGCCTCGCGCGCCATCTGGTCCTGCAGCACGCGCTGGCCCAGTTCGGTGCGCATCAGCCAGCCGCCGCCGACCAGCTGCCCGGCGAGCACGCCGAGGGTGCCGGCGGCCACCGCGATCAACACGATTTTGAGCGTAGACGACCAGGCCATGGGGTGCTGTCCTTAGCGGTGAGCGGCGCGCGCGCGATCGGCGCGCGCGGCGAACGCGGGGGCTTTTTCGAAACCGAACAGGCGCAGTTCACGGCGTTCGGCGCCGTCGCTGTAGTACAGCGTCGCCGGCGGGCCGATGATGCCCAGCCGCTTCATCAGCGCCTGATCGAGCTCGTCGTTGGCGGTGACGTCGGCCTTGAGCAGGACGAACCCATCGAGCGCGCGCTGCACCTGCGGTTCGGGGAAGGTGTACTTCTCCATTTCCTTGCAGGCCACGCACCAGTCGGCATAGAAATCGAGCATCAGCGGCTTGCCGGCGGCCTGGGCCGCGGCGAGTTCGCGGTCGAGGTCGGCGCTGGACTTGATCGTGCGGAACGGCAGTTCGGCCGGATGCGCGGCGCCGCCGCCGCGCAGGCCGGCGAGCGGGCGCAGCGGGTCGCTGCCGCCGGCCAGCGCGCCGAACACCTGGGCCGCGCCGAGCACGCCGAACAGCAGCGCGCACAACCAGCCGATCGCGCGCGCGCCGTCGCCGCGCGCGGCGCGCAGCGACAGCACGATCATCACCGCGGTGCCGAGCGCCAGCGCGCCCCACAGGGCGAGGGTGAGCGGGCCGGGCAGGATCCGCGACAGCATCCAGATCGCCATGCCGATGAAGACCAGGCCGAACACGCGCTGCACCGCGACCATCCACGGTCCGCTGGTCGGCAGGCCCTTGCCGGCGGCGACGCCGAACACCAGCAGCGGCACGCCCATGCCCAGGGCGAGGGTGAACAGCACCAGCCCGCCAAACAGCGGGTCACCGGTCTGGCTGATGTAGAGGACCGCGCCGGCCAACGGCGGCGCGACGCAGGGGCCGACGATCAATGAGGACAACGCGCCCATCGCCGCGACCCCGAGCCACGAGCCGCTGCGCTGGCGGTTGCTGACTTCGCTGAGCCAGTTGCGCAGGCCCGACGGCAGCTGTAGTTCGTACAGACCGAAGCTCGACAGCGCCAGGGCGACGAACACCAGCGCGAACACGCTGATGACCCACGGGGTCTGGAACAGGATCTGCACGTTTGAACCGGCGCCGAGCAGGCCGACGATCACCCCGGCGATGGTGAACACCGCGGCGTTGGCGAGCACGTAGACCAGCGACAAGGTGAAGGCGCGGCGCGCGCTCAGGCCCGGGCCCTGGCCGACGATCAGGCCCGACAGGATCGGGATCATCGGCAGCACGCACGGAGTGAACGCGAGCAGCAGGCCCAGGCCGAAGAAGGTCAGCAGGGCGAGGTAGCGGTTGGGGCCGGCCAGCGAGGCGGCGAGCAGGCTGTCTTCGGCTTGCGGTGCGGCGGTGTCGGCCGCTTGGTTGGCCGTGTCGGGCGACCCGGCGAGGCTTGCGCCGGCCTGGGTGGTGCCTGGATCGACGTTGGCGACGCCGGTGGCTGGATCGGTAGCGGCCGTGGCGGAGTCGCTGGACGAAGCCGGAGTGCCGGCGCCGTTATCAGCGTTGCTGGCGTCGGCCGTTGCAGCAGCAGCGGCGGTCGCGGCACCCGCGGCCGTGACCGCGGCGGGGTCGGTCTTGGTCGCATCGACGGCGGCGGTCACCGTGCCGCGCGCCAGATCGACCGTGACCTTGCGGGTCATCGGCGGATAGCAGATGCCGTCGGTCTGGCAGCCCTGGAACCCGGCGGTCAGGGTGATCTTGGCGGCGTCGGCGGTCTTGCGGATCAGCGGCAGCGGCACGTCGATCTGGTCGAAGAACACCGTGACCTGGCCGAAGTGTTCGTCGCGATGCGCGGTGCCGCGCGGCCACTGCGGCTTGCCGGCGGCGATCGCCGCGTTGTCGGTCTTGAGCGAGGTCTTGTCGCGATACAGGTAATAGCCGCGCGCCGGGGTGAAGCGCAGCAGCAGGCTGTCGCCGTCGCGGGCGATGGCTTCGAAACCGAAGGCCTGTTCCGGCGGCAGCGGCAGCGCATCGGTGCCGCCGATACTGCCGGCGCCCGGCGCGCTCAGCGGCGAACCGCCGCCGAGCAGCGGATTGCTGGCGCCGCCGCGCGGCCCGAACTGGACCAGCGGCGCGGATGCGGGCGCCGGGTCCATGGCCGGTGCCGACGCCGCCGCGATGGCGGCGGCGGGCAGGGCGACATTGAGCGTGCGGGTCTGCGGCGGGTAGCAGATGCCGGCGTCGGCGCAGCCCTGGTATTTGACGGTCAGCTTGACGCTGGCGCCCTGCGCGCTGCCCGGCAGACTGGCGCTCAGGCGGTCGCGGTAGGTCTCCACGTCGCCGAAGAACTCGTCCTTGTGCGCCTCGCCCTTGGGCAGTTGCAGCGGCCGCGCGGCGTAGCCGGCGTCGGTCTTGGCCGAGATGCGGTGTTTGTAGAGGTAGTAGCCCTTGGCGATCTTCCAGTCGATCGCGATGCGCTCGGCGCTCGGCGCGCTGGCGCTCAGCGCGAACGCCTCGTCGACCGGCAGCAGGTCCTTTTCGTCGACCGCGAGCGCGGGCGCGACGAACGCGGCGGCCAGCCCGGCGGTGGCCAGGGCGAGGGCGAAGGCATGGCCGGCGCGTCGGCGCCGGCCTGGAAGCAGGTCGTCAGTCATCGTTCTCGGGTCTGTTCGGCGATCCAGTGCAGATACGGATCGAGGCCGTCGCGGACTTCGACCACCAAGGCTTCCGGCAGTTCATACGGATGCAGCGCCTGGATCCGTGCGAGCACCGCGCGCACCCGGTCGGGCTGGGTCTTGATCATCAGTTGGACTTCGGTGGCGTGTTCGACCCGGCCCTGCCAGCGGTAGGTCGAACGCACCCCGGGCCAGCGGCTGACGCAGGCCGCCAGGCCTTCTTCGACCAGCGCCAGCGCGATCGCGTCGGCCGTGGCTTCGTCGGGGCAGGTGCTGAAGATCAGCCGGGGCAGGGGCGCGGGGTCGGTCGGGGGCATCGCCGCAAGTGTAATGCGCGCTCATGGCCCGCGACTCGGCCGGGTCGGGCCGGAACGTGCCGGAAGAGGCCGAATTGGGGGAATGCAGTGTTGCGGCGGTCGCGGACTGTGCGGAGTGTCGCTAATCCTGGCGGCTTGGGCATCGGGTCCGGTCGGGCCGCGGAAGACTGCGGTGAGTGGGCATGGCTCCACGCGCCTTCTCCGGCATCGGCATCGGCAGGTGGCAGACGGCAGGCGGGAAGCGGCAAGCGGCGATGACGGCAGGAAACGGGCGACCATCCGGTAAGCGCCATGACCCGCGCACTCCGCTCTTGCTCGTCATCCCCGCGAAGGCGGGGATCCAGAGACTTCAGCGCCATGTCTGTATCAAGCCGTGGACCTTGCTCGTTCGACGCGCGAAAGCATCGCAAGCCATCGCCGCTTTCGTCTAAAACGTTCCCACCCGAACCATTCCTCCTTTGCAAAGGCGGGCAGGGGGATTCGCTTTCGCTTCCCCATCGACACCAACATCCCGACGCATTCTTTGCACGCCGACCCAGGTATAAGGTGGCGCATCGAGGAGACCTTATGCGCGTTTCGATTTTGGCTGTTGCGGTGGTCGCGGGCTGCTTGTGGGCCGCGTGTGGGCCGGTGTTCGCGGCTTCGGTGGCGGGCGCTTCCGATGCGTCGCTTCGGTTGGCCAGCGAAATCTCCCACGGCCGCTTCCAGCGCACCCCCGTGCGCCTGCCGCAGGGCGAGGTGAAGCGCTTCGTGCTGTGGTTCGCCGACGGTCTCGACGCCGCGCAGCGCAAGGCGCGCGTGGATGCGCTGGTCGCCGACGGCGCGATGGTCGCCACGGTCGATGTGCCGGCGCTGCAAGCGCTGCTGCGCAAAGACGGCGGCGCATGCAATTTCTCCTCCGGCGACGTCGAGAATTTCTCGCGTTACGTACAGGCCTACTACCGCCTGCCGACCTACCATCTGCCGCTGCTGCTCGGCGACGGCGAAGGCGCCGCGCTGGCCTATGCGATCGCCGCGCAGGGCGATGCGAGCCTGTTCGCCGGTGCGGTGTCGAACCGGTTCTGCCCCACACTCGAATTGCCGCGTCAGCTGTGCGCGTCGGCTTCGCTCAAACTCAAGCTCGACGGCAAGCTCGCGCGCCTGCAACCGGCGCCGCTGAAAGTGCCGTGGCTGGTGGCCGCGCCGCAGGCCGATGAGCGACGCTGCGACGCGGCGGCGGTGCAGGACTTCGTCAAGGCGATTCCGCAGGCGCGCGGTTTCGCCCGCAATGCCAGCGGCGACGCGACCCCCGGCCTGCGCGCGGCCTTGAACGTGCTCGGCGCGCAACGGCATGCGAGCCTGCCGCCACCGCCGTCGGACCTGCAGGGCTTGCCGATCACCGAAGTCGCGGCGATGCCCGGCGGCAACGCCGACAGCTTCGCGATCTTCGTCTCCGGCGACGGCGGCTGGGCCGACTTCGACAAGAGCGTCGCCGCGCGCCTGGCCAAGGCCGGCGTGCCGGTGGCCGGGGTCGATTCGCTGCGTTACTTCTGGACGCCGCGCACCCCGCAGAGTTTCGCCGGGGACCTCGATCGCATGGTGCGTTACTACCGCGCCCATTGGCATCGCGACAACGTGGTGCTGATCGGTTTCTCGCAGGGCGCCGACGTGTTGCCGGGCGCGTACAACCGCTTGCCGCCGGCCACACGCGGCACGGTGCGGCTGACCGCGCTGATTTCGGCCGGACAGAAGGCCGAGTACGAATTCCATCTGTCGAACTGGATCGGAAGCAGCGGCCGCGGCCTGCCGATCGCGCCGGAAGTGCTGCGCATGCCGCCGGCGCGCACGCTGTGCCTGTACGGCAGCGACGACGGCGATGCGCTGTG
Source organism: Lysobacter sp. Soil_N_51 (assembly GCF_057655755.1). Taxonomy (NCBI): domain Bacteria; kingdom Pseudomonadati; phylum Pseudomonadota; class Gammaproteobacteria; order Lysobacterales; family Lysobacteraceae; genus Lysobacter; species Lysobacter sp. Soil_N_51. The sequence goes on from NZ_JBDGLR010000002.1 coordinate 467,415, forward strand.
TCCGCATTTGCCGGCGAAAGCCGCCGGCATCGACAAGATGCCCGGCGACCATCATGTCGGCGGCGATTACGACGGCGTCGCGGCGCGGGTGTTGTCGGCGGCGGGAATCGCTTCCGCGGGCATCGCGTCGCGCCCCTGAGTTGCCGACAACACCGGCGTCGGCGGCGCCGACACCGGGAACTTGGCGACGTGACGTTCGCCTTCGCCTTCGTCGTTGCGATGCGGGTCGAGCGAGATCAACCGGGTCACGTCGATCAATGCGCTCGGCAAATGCATGCCACCGGGCGCGGCCAGATAACGGGTGCGCCAGACCGGGTCGTACTTGGCCTTGAACCGGCGCAGGCCGACGAAGCCGTAGAAACGTTCGCCGTGGCGCGCGATCAGATTGGCGAAGCGGTTCCAGCGCCCGGCCAGACGATGCTGCGACATGCCCGACAGCGGTGCCATGCCCAGCGAAAAACGCTCGAAGCCGTTGGCGCGGCCCCACAGCATCAACTCGGCGAACAGGAAATCCATCGTGCCCTTGGGCGCGTCGCCGCGATGACGCATCAGGTCGACCGACAACTCGCGGCCGTTGGTCGCGTTCCACACGTTGGCGAACGCGACGATGCGGCCTTCGTGCTCGATCAGCGCCACCGGCAGGCGGCGCAGGTAATCGGGATCGAAATTGCCGAGCGAGAAGCTCTTCTCCTCGCCGGCCTTGTGTTCGAGCCAATCGTCGGAGATCGCTTCCAACTCGGGCAGCAACGCGTCGATGTCCTCGCTCGGCGCGATACGGAAACTCAGGCCCGAGCGCTTGCCGCGGTTCCAGGCCTGACGCAGGTCGGCGCGGGTCGGGCCTTGCAGACTGAAATCGGTCAGCGGCACCAGCGCTTCCTCGCCGAGCTTGACCAGGGTCAGGCCCATGTCGAGGTAGGTCTGCCAGTACTGTTCGCCGACTTGATAGAACACCGGGCGCATGCCGAGGCGATCGGCTTCCTCGCGGAACCGCCAGATCAGCGCGCGCGCGACCTCGGGCGGACCGACTGGATCGCCCATCGCGATCAGCGAACCGCCGTAGCGCTGCATCATCGCGAAGCCGCGGTTTTTGCTGTCGAGCAGCAGCGCCTTGTCGCCGGTCAAGGCCAGATGCGCCTGACTGTCGTCGGCGCCGGCGAGGATCGGCCGGATCGCCGCCAGTTGCGCTTCGTCCGCCGCCGGCAGCGGCGCGCGCGCGGCGTGCAGCAAGCGCGCCAGACCGAACGCGATCACGGTGACGCTGACCAGCAGCATAGCCCGCAGCGCGCGCGGCGCGTTGCCCGAGACCAGGAATTCCCACCACAGCTCGTTGCGGTATTCGACGTGGCTGTAAGCGAAGAACATCAGCCAGATCGCCGCGATCAACACCAGGCCGAGATTGCGCAGCCAGCGCCACGACCAGGCTTCGTCGAGCAGCGCGCCTTCGCGGTAGAACTCGCGTCGCGCCGCCCACAGCGCGACCGCGACCAGCGGCGGCATCAGCGACAACACCCAATGCCCGCCGCGCAGCCAGGCCGGCAGCGGCAGCAACAGACACACGCCCAACGCCAGCGCCCAGGCCGCGTGGCTGCGCCGCTGCAGGCCCTGGCCGATCAGCAACAGGCCGACGCCGCCGAGGCTGGCGAGCAACTGCGAGGTTTCGATCAACGGCAGTGGCGCACCGACCAGCCGATGCTTCGGCTTGGGCAAGGTGCCGTCGAGAATCAGCGCGGCGCCGAGCACGAACGCGGCCAGCGCGATCACATGCGGCAACCACGGCCGGATCGCCAGCCACGCGGTGCGCAGCGCGCCCGCGCGTCGCGCCACCGGCCCGCGCACCGCGCCGAACAAGCCCAGCACCGTCGCCAGCACCAGCGGCAGCGCGTAGTAGGTGATGCGATAGGCGACCGCGGCCGCGAGCAGGCTGGCCGGCGCGACGCCCGGCAACAGCTTGAGCAGGCTCCATTCGAACACGCCGATGCCGGCCGGCACGCTCGACACCAGGCCCGCCAGCACCGCCACCAGATACAAACCGACGAAGCCGATGAAACCGGTGCCCGACTCCGGCGGAATGGACGGCGCCAGCAACACGTACAGGGCGCCGCCGGCCAGGGCCAGTTCGACCACGCTCAGCGCAGTGACGCTGAGCACGGTGCGGCGGTCGGGCAGCCACAGCGCATGGCCGCGCAGGCGCAGGGTGCGACCGTCGCGGCCGACCGCGAACAGCAGGCCGAAGAACGCGAGCGCGATCGCCGCGCCGATCGCGCGGATCGCGCTTGCGCTGAGCGGCAGCAACAAGGTTGCCGGCGCGGGTTCGAACATCAACGCGCAGGCCAGCAACACCCAGGCGCCGAACACGAAGCCCAAGGTGCTCATCAACACGACCTGACCGATGTCGGCGAGCGACAACCCGGCCGCGCCGTAGCCGCGCAGCCGCACCGCGCCGCCGGTCAGCGCGGCGAAGCCCAGAGTGTGGCCGACCGCGTTGGCGAGGAAGGCGGTGACGATCAACCGCAGCGGCTTGACCTTGCTCGCGTTGCGGCGCAGGCCGATGGCGTCGAAGCCAACCAAACAGGCATAGCTCGCGAGGGCAAGCAGAAACGCCAAGGCGATACGAAGAGAGTCGATTTCCGCGAAAGCATGTTTAATCGACCGATACCCCTGCTCGCTGAATTCCCCGGCGAGCGCATGCAGCGCCAGCGCGAGGATCGCCAGGCTGGCGAGCATCGACACGGCGCGGCGCCAGGACGGCGACGCACGCTCGGCGGCTGGCGATGGGGCGGACGTCGGGGTGGTCATGCGGCGCTGCGTGTGGGGGATGGGGAAGCTTTCAGCAAGCGATGCGAAAGCGGAATGAGGGTGGGCGGCGGCATTTTAGGCGACGGCGCTGGCGAGGGCGTCGGGGTGTGGGTAAGAGCAAATCCCCCTGGTCCCCCTTTTCAAAGGTAGGAACTCTTCGGGATGGTTATGCGCAAGTCGGGGGCACGATGGCTCGGGGTCGGGCAGCGTGAGCTTTTCGGCACGAGAGTGCGAGCTGTGTCTGCGAAAACGACGTCAACGCAAACGGCAAGCGTAGGACCTGCGTAGGAAATGTCCCGCGCTCTAAAGCGCTGGTTGGACTTCCAGCGTCACCAACCCGACCCGGTTAAACCGATCGAACCCCATGCCCACTTTGAACAGGGGGCGAGCGCCCGGCGCAACCCCGAAGCATGTGCATCCCACAGCGCGGAGGATTCGCTTTTGCGTTCAATTCACTGCGAACCCTTCATCCCACCCCGCCCCCGATCAGCCGATCCCATACCGCCGGCTGCCCGATCGTCTCCTCGACGAAATCGATGAAGGCCTCGACCTTGCGCGGCCGGTACTCGCGTCCCGGGTACACCGCGTAGATCCCGATCGGCACCAAGCTCCAGTCCGGCAGCACTTCCACCAACTGCCCCGAGGCCAGTTCCTGCGCCACCGCGAAGGTCGCGCTCTGCACGATGCCGCCGCCGGCCACCGCCGCTTCGACCAGCGGCACGCCGTAATTCGCCTTCAAGCGGCCGCGCACCGGCACCCGCAGTGGCTCGCGCTCGCGCTGGAATTCCCAGGTCGGGGTGTCGCGGAACAAGGTGTAGTGCAGGCAGTCGTGCTCGATCAGTTCGGCCGGCGTGGACGGCGCGCCGCGCCGGGCGAGGTAGTCGGGCGAAGCGACCAGGATGCGCCGGGTCTGGGCGATGCGTCGCGCCACCAGCCGCGAATCGGTCAGCGCGCCAATCCGGATCGCCGCGTCGAAGCCGTCGCCGATCAGATCGACGAAGCGATCGTCGAATTGCAGGTCCAGGTCGATGCCGGGGTGGCGTTCGAGAAACGCCGACACCCGCGGCATCACGTACAGGCGGCCGAAATTCATCGGCAGCGACACCCGCAGTTCGCCGCGCGGCTGCAGCGACAAGTCGTGGACCCGCTCGCCCGCCGCCAGGATCTGCGCCAATGCCGGCGCGACCTCGGCGTAGTAGTGGCGGCCGGGTTCGGTCAGGCTCAGGCGCCGGGTCGAGCGATTCAGCAGCTTGGCCCCGAGCCGCGCCTCCAGCGTGTTCAGCCGGCGCGTGATCGCCCCCGGCGTGACCTGCAGCTGCCGCGCCGCGGCGGTGAAACTGCCGTGCTGCAGGATGGCCTCGAAGGCTTCGAGTTCGGAATACAGTCCACCGATCATTATTGAGCCATCCTCAATGATGAGTTGCCGAGTCGATCCTATATCAATGCATGGCGCAACAATAGTCTGGGCTCCCCGAACCAGCCGGTCCGCGCGACGGACCCGAGGAACCCCGATGGACGCCTTCCAACTGCAAGGCCACGACCTGGACAGCCTGCGCCGCGTCGAACTGCCCGAACCCCGCCCCGGTCCCGGCGAAGTCCGCATCCGCGTTGCCGCGGCCTCGGTCAACTACCGCGACTACGCCCTCGCCACCGGCCGCTACCAGCCCGAGTTGCCGCGGCCGTTCGTGCCGCTGTCCGACGGCGTCGGCCGCATCGACGCGCTCGGCGAAGGCGTCGATAGCTACGCGCTCGGCGAGCGTGTGATCGGTCACTACACGACCCAGTGGATCGACGGTCCGTTCCGGTCGGCCAACCATGCGAGCAAGCTTGGCGGCCCGCTCGACGGCTGGCTGGCGCGGCAGATCGTGTTGCCGGCCAGCGCGATCGCGCGCGCGCCTGAATTTCTCGACGATGCCGCCGCCTCGACCTTGCCGGTGTCGGGCCTGACCGCGTGGGCGGCGTTGCAACGCATGGCCCTGCCGGCCGGCGCGAGCGTGCTGGTGCAGGGCACCGGCAGCGTGTCCTTGATGGCGCTGCAACTGGCGGTCGCGCGCGGCCTGGACGTGATCGCGACCACCGGCGACGCCGGCAAGGCCGAATGGCTGCGCGGCCTGGGTGCGCGCGCCGTCATCGATTACAAACAGCGGCCCGATCTGTCGGCCGCGGTGCGCGAACTGACCGATGGTCGCGGCGTGGACGGCATCGTCGACGTGGTTGGTGGCCCGCAGTTCCTCGACCTGCTTGGTGCGGCGGCTGACAACGCGCATATCGCGGTGATCGGCTTCCTGCACAGCATGCAGGTCGACGGCAACTTGATCGGCCCGATCATGGCGCGCCAGCTCAACATTCACGGCGTCAGCGTCGGCAGCCTGCGCGATCTGCAGGCGTTCCTGGCCGAAGTGGAAACGCGGCGGATCGTGCCGATCGTGGGCGCGCGGTTTTCGTTCGAGCAGGGCGCGCAGGCGATTGCGTCGATCGCGCAGCAGCGGCAGGTGGGCAAGCCGTTGGTGATGTTTGATTAGCGGCGCAGGGGCGTGGGGACGTAAAGTTTTTCGCTCAAAGTCGCTGGATTCCCGCGTTCGCGGGAATGACGAGCAGAAGCAGGGCGCTCGGCGTTCTGATTGAGTCGCCACGAAACCTTACTACCGTCATCCCCGCGAAGGCGGGGATCCAGAGACTTCAGAGTCATGCCTGGATGAAGCCCTGGATCCCCGCCTTCGCGGGAATGACGTTAGGAGGGTTCGTGAAGGCAGGATGGTTCGCGACGAAAGGAAGAATCAGTGTCGACTCGCCTGATAGGAAGGCTGCGCGTCGTGCTTTTGCTCTTCATTCCCGCGAACGCGGGAATCCAGCGGCTTTCGTCCAGGTCGCCCGAATGTGCATTTCAGCCGAATGCAGGCCATGCCACCAAACTACGCTGCATCGCATCGCGGCCACACCGCAACCACAGCACCGCGCCACATCGAATCTTGGGCATGGCGCAGACCCGCACAGCACCACATCAAATCGCACGCACAACACCGCCACCACACCAAACCACACGTCCTATCTCAAACCGCCATCGCCACACCCCGAAAAAACGAAGGCCCGCATCCGCGGGCCTTCGTCTCGAAACACTAAAACCCAATCAACCAGCGCTTACGGAATCAACTGGCAACTAGCCGGCTTGGCCGAATTGAACAGCGACGCCGTCGCCCATTCCGGATGATCGATGAACGGGTTGCGGTTGCCCTGGAAGCTGTAGATCACTTCGTTGCGCGCCTTCTCGGCCGCATCCGGCGGGTCGGCCTGATGCCACGACAGCAGCGTGGTCAGCAGACCCATGTAGGCCGGCGAGGACGAAGTGATCACGATCTTGCTGCGGTCGTCGGTCAGTTCCAGATCCGGTTCGCTCTGTCCGGTGTTCGGATCGGTGCCGCCCTCGTAGCGGATCGCCATGTACAGCACCGCGCGCGCCATGTCGCCACGGCGCTTGCCCCAGACCTGGAACGAACCGGCGTTGCCGTCGGGCGTCTTGAACCAGTTCGAATTGCCCGGGTACACGCCGCTGCCGCCGCCCTGGCCGTTGTTGACCTCGGTGACGCGCTCGCCGCAGCCGCTCGACAGCGAACAGTCGGCGAACGGCTTGTTGCCGCGATCGGAGTTGTAGCCCGCGTCGGTGAGATACAGCATGTGGGTGTCGGTGTACGGCGCGTGCGGCAGGCCGAGGTTGCCGGTCGCGCTGCTGAAGCCCAGCGAATTCGGCCAGGTGTGCTCGCGGTTGTACTTCACGCCGCTGCCGCTGCCGGCGCGGTCGGTGACCTTGAGGTAGCTGCGGTTCTTGTACGCGTCGAGGATGCGGCCGGCGTTGTTCGGATCCTCGTCGGCGATTTCCAGGATCGTCCAGGTGTTGGTGGTGCCGCCGCTGTACGGATACGCGGTGTGGCCCTTGATCGTGGCATGCAGCGAGCAACGCAGCTGGCTGGCGCTGCTGGTGTTGACGTGCGAGTAGTAACCCGTCGGCGTGCCGCCGCCGCCGCTGGCGACGTTGAAGTTGACCACGGTGTTCGCGGCCGGGGTCGCGCCGCCGGCGTCGGTGACCTTGCTGGCGACGACGGTGAAGGTGCAGCTTTCGCCGGCGTGCAGCGCGGTGCCGGTCGAGGCGGTGATCGCGGTGCCGCTGGCCGGGTAGCTCAGCGCGACCGCGCCCGAGGTGGCGCATTGCAGGGTCAGCGCGCCGCTGGCCAGGGTCACCGCTTCGCTGAAGTTCGCGACCAAGTCGCCGGCGGCCGGGAACGTGCTCGAACCGTTGGCCGGGGTGGTCGAACTCACGCTCGGCGGGGTGTTCGGCGAGGAGCCGGTGAAGGTCTGGCCGTTGTTGCAGGCGCCGAAGGTCTGGGTCGCCGAGTTCTGCCAGGTGAACTGCGAATACGCGCTGCCGTTGCCCGACAGCTGCAGCGAGGTGCCGGCCGCGGTCGAACCCGATTCGGACACCGGCAGGTTGATGCTGGTCTTGCCCGCGGCCGGGCCGCCGCTGGCGGTGATCTGGCCTTCGTAGCTCAGGAACTGGACCACGTTGCCGCTGCCGTCGACCAGGGCGAAGCCGTCGTTGGCCCCGTTCTGGATGCCGTTGGTGGGGTAGCTCAACGTGGCGATGCGCGCGCTGCCGCTGCCGCAGGTCACCACGCTGCCGGCCGGGACCGGGTCGTTGTCGTAGGTCACCGCCGACGACGGCGAGCTGCCGTTGTACAGATAGATGCGGTAGTTGCTGAGGGTTTCGCCGGCGGTGGCGACGACTTCGATCCGCTCGCCGGTGTCGCCGGCCGAGGTGGCGTCGTCGTAATGGAATTCGTTGATGAACACCGCGGCCGAGGCCATCGACGGCAACAGCGCGGCGATGGCGAGCGAGAGAACGGCGGCGCGGCGCACGCGGGGCGTGCTTGCGAACAGCATGGCGGAACAGTCAGTGACTGACTTGCGCATCGAAACGACTCCTTGTGAGTGGCGTGGCGTCCGGCCGCATGAAAGCGCTAGGCCGGCGCAGCTCAGGCGCCCTCCCCGGGCGCACCGGTCGAGTCTAGACGCGGTTTGTGACCGAGCCGGGCATGCGCCGGCGAATGGAGCAGCCAAATAGAGACGTTGGTCGCGGTTATGTGGGTTATCGCCGTAGATCGGCTGCGTTGGATGCCGCGAGAAGCGGCGGCGGGCCGACGGTCGCGGGCGCGATCGGCTTGTGAAACAGCGCTTTTGCGAGTGCGGGTTTGGTGGGCGGCTTCAGCCCGATGTGGTTCGCTCAGCTCATCTCGAGGCGGTGGCTGGCTCCGGCGCTCAGCCCGCGCCCTGGCCCTTGCCGCCGCGGGTCTTGCCGGTACGCAGCTCCGCCAGTTGCTCGGCGACTTCCACCAGCGGCGCCTTGGAGCGGGTCGGCGCCTCGCGGAACGCCGCGATCAGGCGCAGCTCCAGCGGGTCATCGATCAGCAGCGCGTCGGCGGCGGCGACCGAGTCCATCGCCGTGTCCAGCGACAGGCCCATCTTGCCGCGACCGGTCGCGAGCCATTCGAACTGCACGCCGGTGACCAGGGCCAGTTCGCGCAGGTGGGCCATGCTCGGGAACTTGCCCTGGGCCGCTTCCCAATGCCCGACCGCGCTGCGTTGTACGCCCACCGCCGCGCCGAGGGCGGCCTGGGACAGGCCGGCGTGGCGGCGTGCGAGTCGAATGCGCTGTTGGGGCGTCATGAGATGGATTTGGCACTTTTATAGGGGAAAAATCAGCAAGTGCTACCTATGCTCACCTAGTGATCGATAGACGCCGTACCTAGTGCGCTTTAGCTAGCCGTGTGCGCTGTCGCTTCCAACAAATACAGCAAGTTAAGTGCTCGGACAAGTCCTGTTGATACCGGTAGTGGCGGCGCCCAGCCGGCCGACGTGTGGCAACCGTCGCAAGGACTTCGCAAGATGCTCACACGCTGATATGGACTTCGGCTGGACACGAGGTCGGTTCGGGGGACGGGCGCTGGATTGCGCCATGCGTAGGACGGCCATCTCCGTACCAAAGAGCGCGTTCCACGGGACGCGCTCTTTCTTTTTGTGCGCCGCGCGGGCCGTCGATTCCGATCCGCACGATGGCCGACCGGCCGCGCGCTCAGGCCAGCGGCCGCAACTGCTCGTCGAGCGAGCGGGTCTTGTCGGTGACCACGTCCCCGGTGTGCCGGGTGGTTTTGCGTTCGATCAGCAGGATGTGGCATTCCTCGCTGGCGACCGGGTTGTGGCGTACGCCCTTGGGCACCACGAACAACTCGCCCGCGCCCAGTTCGACGGTGCGGTCTTCCATCTCGATCGCCAGCCTGCCTTTGAGCACCATGAACAATTCGTCCTCGTCGGCATGGCTGTGCCAGGCCAGGGTGCCGTGCACGCGCGCGACCTTGATATAGGCGTCGTCGACTTCGGCGATCACCCGCGGCGACCACAGTTCGGTGAGCGTTGCGGCGATCTCGGCGGGAGAAGTCACGGACGACATGCGAAATCCTGGCGAAGGCTGGGAATCCCAGTCTAGTACGCCCTGGTACGCCGCATGGCACGCCGCCCGACGCGGCGTGTCCGGCCATGCAGAGGCCGCACGCGCGCCATGGCGCCGCGTGCGTCAATCCTGCGATTCGACCCACGTGCGCAGCCTGGCGTCGCGAATCTCCAGCACTTCGAACAAACCCACCGCGCGCAAGGCGGGCAGGGCTTCGCGGATGTGCTGTTCGGCCTCGGCGCGCGCGGCGTCGGCGGTTTGCGGGTCGCTCAAGGCGCGGGCATTGGCCAGGAACGCGGCGACCGAGCCTTTGCGTACGGCCACGCCGTCGATCCGGGCTTCATCGAGGTGGTCGGGCAGGATGTCGTGAGCGCGCATCGGAAACTCCATCGTGACGGTCGAAAAGGTGGGTCCATGCTGGGTGGGCCGGGCCGGCTCTGCTACGTTGCCCCGGCCATCCCATAGCGCGTTCCGGCCATGTCCGATCCTTTGCTTGCCCCGGCCCGCGCCGATTCGGATGCGGGGCCGTTCGTGATCGCGGTGAGCCTGGTCGCCCATGGCGTGCGCGACACCGCGCCGCACCAGCACGCGCGCGGGCAATTGCTGGGCGCCCATCGCGGCCTGCTGTCCGTCGGCACCGGGCAGGGCCGCTGGCTGGTGCCGGCGACCGATGCGGTGTGGCTGCCGCCGCACGCGCCGCATTCGCTGCGCTCGCACGGCGAGGCGTTTTCCGGCTGGAGCGTGTATGTCGCCCAGGCCGATTGCGTGGCGTTGCCGACGCGGCCGTGTGCGATCCGGGTGTCGGCGCTGCTGCGTGCAGCGATCGCCCGAGCCGCGACCTGGCCGGCTTCGTTGCCGTTGGACGAGGCCCGGGAGCGGCTGGCGCGGGTGCTGCTGGACGAGATCGTCGATTGCCATGCCCACAGCCGGGCCGGCGAACGCATCGGCCTGCCGATGCCGAGCGATCCGCGCGCGCTGCGCGTGGCCCAGGCCCTGATCGACGACCCGGCCGATCCACGCGGTCTGGCCGAATGGGCGGCTTACGCGCATTTGTCCGAGCGCAGCCTGAGCCGCCACTTCAGCGCCGAAACCGGCTACAGCCTGCTGCAATGGCGGCAACGCGCGCGGCTGATGCGCGCGCTGGAACGGCTGGCGGCCGGCGAGGCGGTGACCACGGTCGCGCTGGAGATGGGTTACGACAGCGTCAGCGCGTTCACCGCCATGTTCCGGCGCCACCTTGGCGCCGCGCCGACCCAGTACCTCAAGCCCTCGCGGGGCTGAGCGGCCGGACGGGGCGGGCGTGGCCTGACGGTTCGGCCATGCGCAGATCCCCATCGGTCCAGGCACCGCTGTCCTTCTTATTAGTGAGCTTTGCCCCGCGCGTCCGGCATCCGCGCCGGGAGTCCGCGCCCGCCGGCATCCGGGCGGCATCGAGAATTTCTTCGCCCGGGCCCTTGAAAGGCCGCCAGGACGCCTCATGTTCCGTGCAGTCCCGGTTCGCCCGGGCGCTTTTGTCCCCGGCGTTGGCACTCGACGGGGGCGACTGCTAAAATTCCCGTTCTTTCTCCACCCATTCAATCACTTACAGAGGGTCGCCATGAATCTCAAGCCGCTTTACGACCGCGTTGTGGTCAAGCCGATCGAAGCCGACGAAATCTCCGCCGGCGGCATCATCATCCCCGACGCCGCCAAGGAAAAGTCGACCAAGGGTGAAGTCGTCGCCGTCGGCGAAGGCAAGGCCCTGGACAACGGCAGCCTGCGCGCGCCGAAGCTCAAGGTCGGTGACAAGGTCATCTACGGCCAGTACTCGGGCAGCTCCTACAAGCAGGACGGCGTCGAGTACAAGATTTTGAAAGAAGACGACGTGCTGGCGATCGTCGGTTAAGAGCCGCGATTCGGGATTGGGCATTCGGGATTCGCAAAGCGCTTGCGCTGCGATCCCGCCCCACCCGACGACCCGCTTCAGCTCTTGCCAATCCCAAATCCCCAATCTCAAATCCCGGAGTTTCAAATGGCTGCCAAAGAAATTCGTTTCGGTGAGGACGCACGCGCCAAGATGGTGCGCGGCGTCAACATTCTCGCCAATGCCGTAAAGGCCACCCTCGGTCCGAAGGGCCGCAACGTCGTGCTCGAGAAGAGCTTCGGCGCGCCGACGATCACCAAGGACGGCGTGTCCGTCGCCAAGGAAATCGAGCTGGCCGACAAGTTCGAGAACATGGGCGCGCAGATGGTCAAGGAAGTCGCTTCCAAGACCTCCGACAACGCCGGTGACGGCACCACCACCGCGACCGTGCTGGCGCAGGCGCTGATCCGCGAGGGCATGAAGGCGGTCGCCGCCGGCATGAACCCGATGGACCTCAAGCGCGGCATCGACAAGGCCGTGGTTGAAGCCGTCGGCGAGCTCAAGAAGCTGTCCAAGCCGTCCTCGACCAGCAAGGAAATCGCCCAGGTCGGCGCGATCTCGGCCAACTCCGACGCCGACATCGGCGACCTCATCGCTCAGGCGATGGACAAGGTCGGCAAGGAAGGCGTGATCACCGTTGAAGACGGTTCGGGCCTGGAGAACGAGCTCGACGTGGTCGAGGGCATGCAGTTCGATCGCGGCTACCTGTCGCCGTACTTCATCAACAACCAGCAGTCGATGTCGGCCGAGCTGGACGACCCGTACGTGCTGCTGTACGACAAGAAGATCTCCAACGTGCGCGACCTGCTGCCCGTGCTGGAAGGCGTGGCCAAGTCCGGCAAGCCGCTGCTGATCGTCGCCGAGGAAGTCGAAGGCGAAGCGCTGGCGACCCTGGTGGTCAACACCATCCGCGGCATCGTCAAGGTCTGCGCCGTGAAGGCGCCGGGCTTCGGCGACCGTCGCAAGGCGATGCTCGAAGACATGGCCGTGCTGACCGGCGGCACCGTGATCTCCGAGGAAGTCGGCCTGCAGCTCGAGAAGGCCACGATCAAGGACCTGGGCCGCGCGAAGAAGGTGCAGGTCTCCAAGGAGAACACCACCATCATCGACGGCGCCGGCGACGGCGAGACGATCCAGTCGCGCATCAAGCAGATCAAGGCGCAGATCGAAGAGACCTCGTCGGACTACGATCGCGAGAAGCTGCAGGAGCGCGTGGCCAAGCTGGCCGGCGGCGTCGCGGTGATCAAGGTCGGCGCGTCGACCGAAATCGAAATGAAGGAAAAGAAGGCTCGCGTTGAAGACGCGCTGCACGCCACCCGCGCTGCCGTGGAAGAAGGCATCGTCCCGGGCGGCGGCGTCGCGCTGCTGCGCGCCAAGGCCGCGATCAGCGGTCTGAAGGGCGCCAACGAAGACCAGAACCACGGCATCCAGATCGCCCTGCGCGCGATGGAAGCGCCGCTGCGCGAGATCGTCACCAACGCCGGCGAAGAGCCGTCGGTCATCCTGAACAAGGTCCAGGAAGGCACCGGCGCGTTCGGCTACAACGCCGCCAACGGCGAATACGGCGACATGCTCGAGTTCGGCATCCTGGACCCGACCAAGGTCACCCGCACCGCGCTGCAGAACGCCGCGTCGATCGCCGGTCTGATGATCACGACCGAAGCGATGGTCGCCGAGCTGCCGAAGAAGGACGAGCCGGCGATGCCGGGCGGCGGCGGCATGGGCGGCATGGGCGGCATGGACTTCTGATCCACCGATCGCCGTGAAGCAACACGAGGAACCCCGCCGAAAGGCGGGGTTCTTTTTTGCGGCGCCGGCCGCGCCGCGAATGCGCGAACGCGACCAATCGGAAGTCTGCGCGGTTGGGGTGTCGGCCCGATGCTCTCGCCGCCGAAAGCCGCATCGAAACCCTGGCGGAAAGCGTCGAGGCTGAAGCCCCGCCGGGTCCTCGCCGCCGAGCCCGGGCGCTGGCCGTCGCCCCGGCATCGTATCGATCCGGCCCCAACTGCCCGGCGCGGGCGGTCTTATGAATCCCTAATCCGTGGACGCTAATCTCGCGGTCTTGATCGATCCACGCCCTGAAATCGATTTACTCCGCTCACAGCGCCCTCGACAATGCCCTTCACGCTTCCCCCCGGATCCAGCATGCCCCTGCGCTCGATCGCCCTCGTCCTGACGAGCCTCCTCATGCTGCTGGGCAGCGGCTGCGCGGTGGTCAAGGTCAAGGAGCGCGCGTTCGGCGATATCGCCGCCGAGCGCAATCTCGACGCGCTCAACGGCGGCAAGCTGAGCACCGCGTCGGCGACCGCGCTGGGTTCGGCCGGGCTCGATCCGGAGCTGTGCGCGCGCGACCCCGCACCGTGCATCGAACAGCTGCGGCCGCTCGCGTCGAGCGAGTCGTGGCTGGCGACGGCGTCGGAACTGCAACTGTTGCGCATGAACGCCGCGCCGGCGACGGTCAGCAAGGCCGCCGAGAGCGCGGGCCTGTCGCGGCGCAAGGCCGAGGCGATCGAAGCGGGCGACGCGGCGACGGTCGACGCCAACGCGGCGATCGCTGGGCAGGTCGCCACCGACGAGCGCACCCGCGCCGCGGTCGAGACCGCGCGCTATGCCTACGCCTATCTGTTCCTGACCGCGCGCACGCCCGAGCAGCGCGTGTTCGAAGCGCGCCAGCAACGCGTGCTGCAGTACTACAACCGCGCCGTCGATGTCGTTGCCCAGGCCGCGTTCGAAGCCAGCCGCGGCCAGATCGGTGCCTCGCCGCTGCAGGTCGGCGGTTTGAATCTCGGCATCGGCCTGCACGGTTACGAAGCCTCGGAGATCAGCCAGCAACCCGAAGCGCTGCTCGCCTCCGACACGCTCGGCTTCGACAACCTGCGCGCGGTGTATCGCCGCGACGGTTTCGGTACCGGCCTGGTCGCGGTGTTTCCGCGGCGCGCGCCGTCGCCGGCGCCGGTCACGCCGGCCGACGAAGCCAGCGCGGACGACACGCCGTATCGCGACACCCGCTATCTGCCGGTGACCGCGACCCTGCGCTTCGACGGCGACAGCCTGGACGCGGTGCTGGCGAGCGATCAGGCCAGCATGGACGTCTACAACCCGTATCGCATCGACAGCGAGACCATCGGCGGACGCAAGGTTCCGCTCGCGGCGAATTATTCGGCCGCCTATGGCGTGTGGCTGGCGCGTTCGGAACTGGCGCGGTTGAGCCTGTCGAGTCTGTTGCGGCCCAAGCAGGCGCGCGCGTTCAAGCCGCGCATCTACCTCAATCAGCCTTACGATCCGAACAAGCGGGTGATCGTGCTGGTGCATGGCCTGGCCAGCAGCCCGGAGGCGTGGGTCAATCTGGCCAACGAGATCCTCGGCGACGAAGCGCTGCGCAAGCACTATCAGCTGTGGCAGGTGTTCTATCCGACCAACATCGGCATCCTGTCCAATCGCGCGGCGATCGCTTCGGCGCTGGACAAGACCTTCAAACATTACGATCCCGAGGGCGACGATGTCGCCAGTCGCGATGCGGTGTTGGTGGGTCACAGCATGGGCGGGGTGATTTCGCGGCTGTTGGTCAGCGACAGCGGCGAACGGGTGCTCGACGAAACGCTCAAGGCCTTCGATCCGGCCGTCGCGCAGCGTCTGCGTAACGAACCGCTGGTGCGCGCGCTGACCGTGTTCCAGCCGCTGCCGCAATTCGGCCGGGTGGTGTTCCTGGCCTCGCCGCATCGCGGCGCGGTGGTCACCGACGGTTGGCCGCTGCGGATGGTGCGCAAGCTGATTCGTCTGCCGTTCGATGTCCTGCGCGAGACCGCCGAACTGGCGCAGCGCACCAAGGTCGATCAGGACGAGTTGCAGAAGATCGGTTTCCGCAAGGGCCGTCCGCCGACCGGCCCGGACGACCTGAGTCCGAATTCCTTGTTCATGCGCAGCACCGAGAACCTGCCGATCGAAGCGGGCATGCCGTACCACACGATTGTCGGCCAACGCGATCCCAAGATCGCGCTGCTGCAATCCAGCGACGGCGCGGTGCCGTACCGCAGCGCGCATCTGGATGGCGCCTTGTCGGAGAAGGTGATCGTGTCCGGCCACAGCGTGCAGGAGACGCCGCAGGCGATCCTGGAGTTGCGGCGGATTCTGCGCGTGGATATGGCGCAGTACGAGAAGAACGGGAAGCGGTGACGGCGCGGTAGGCGAAGTTGCGCGGTCGCAGCTTACGCAGCTCCTACAGGGGGCTATCGCGTTGTCGCTGGACGTTGCTGCATTTCCGACTGTAGGAGCAGCGTGAGCCGCGACCGCCATGCCCGACTAACCGCGCAATCGCGGTTCGGACGTCATCATCGAATGCGGCCCACCGCTGCTACGGCAGGCCGCATCGTCAGCCTCAGTGGTGGCTCGTGGCCGAAATCCCGCCGCCCTTGCCGTCGGGCACCAGCACGCGCACGTTCTGCATCATCCCTTGGTCCTCGTGATCGAGGATGTGGCAATGCAGGACGTATTCGCCGATATAGCGCTCATAACGGGTGCGCACGTACAGGTTGTAACCCTTCTTGACGAACAAGGTGTCCTTCCAGGTGCCTTGCAGATTCGCGTACTGCGGATCGATGACCTTGCCATCCTTGTCGAGGTCGCCGGTGACGCTGACTTCCTTGCCGTTCGCGTCGAGGATGCTGACGATCTGGAACGGATTGACGTGGATGTGGAAGGGATGGCCGCCGACCAGCGAGGTCAGATGCCACTCTTCGGTCTGGCCGAGGATCAGGTCGCGCGCGGCGCCCGGGTCGTAGGGCTTGCCGTCGACCAGGTAGATGTCGCCCACCTTCTTGCCGTCGACGATCTTGTCCTTGATGTCGAATACCACCGCCTGGCCTTTGCCGTTCACCTCGCCCTTGGTAATGGTCTTGTGCGGGACGAACGCATCCAGGCGCAGATGATCGCGCAGGCCGGCGACAACGGATTCGCGCACGCCCTCGGGCATGCGCTTGTGCGCCGAGGCGACCAATGCATCGGTCACATAGGCTTCGACGTCGGCGACCTTCGCATCGCCGGTGACGTCGGCGACGCCGAGCAGCTGACGGTCCTCGGCGGCGTTGGTGATGCTGGCGCTGGCCGGCGCGGCGGCGTCGAGCACGCAGTACCTGCCGGCCTTCGGAAACACCACCAGCGCATCGCTGCGATAACCGGGCTGCAGCACGTTCTCGGTCTTGACGATGGTCTTGGCGTGGGTCAGGCCGTCGCTGGCGACTTCGAACTGCTTCAACGGCGCGCCGGTGCAGTTGGCGGTCACCCAATTTTCCAATGCCGCGCCGGACAGGCCTTCGATACTGGCCGAGGCCGTCTTCATTTCGCGCAATTGCAGGTTGACGGTATCGCGCACGCCGGCATGCAGCAGGCGAAAACGTTCGATGCGGCCGGCGACCAGGTCGTCGAAGGTCGGCAGCACGGTGCCGTTGATGCTGGTGTGGCGGCCGGATTTCTGCCACACGCCGAAGCCGAACTGATCGTCGTATTTTTCGATCTCGCCGACGTCGTCCTTGTTACAGATCCAAAAGCCGGTCTTCTCATCGGTCCTGATCTTGCCGTCGCCGTCGCGGCAGGCATAGGCGACCTGTTGGAAGATCAGCAGGCGTTCGGGCATCGCCGCGCCGGTCGGGTCGCGCAGCAAGGTGTCGATGTCGCCGGTGCGGTTGCTGGACGGCAGGCGCTCGCCGCGCACCAGCAGCGCGCCGGCCATGCCGCTGGACACCTGCAGCGCGGTCGAGCCGTGCAGATGCGGGTGATACCAGAAGGTGCCGGCCGGATGGTCGGCGGGCAGGTTGTACTCGTACTCGAACTTCACTCCGGGACGCAAGGTGAGCAGCACGTTGTCGCTGTTGCCGGTCGGGCTGACCCACAGGCCGTGCGAATGCAGGTTGGTCGAGTTGAAGCAATGCGGGACGTTGATGTCGACCGGATGGCAGTCGGGCTGCGGCGGCAACTGATTGTCGAGCGCGACGCGCACGGTTTCGCCGGGCGAGGTGACGATGGTCGGCGCGAGGAACGGCACCTCGGGATTGGTGCCCGGGCTTTGATAGGAGCGCAGCTTGACCGTGTCGAACTTCTGGCTGTTGGGGTCCCAGATTTTGGACGTGGTGAAAGCGATGCGCAGATCGAGCCTGGCTTCGCGCGTGTCCAGCGGCCTGGTTCCGGCTTCGGTCAGGCTCAGCAAGGGTTTGACGTCGTCGCTGGAGCGCAGCATGCGCGCGAACACCGGCTGTTCGAGGTCGCGCGAAGCGGGTTTTTCCTGCGCGGGCAGGGTCATGGGCGCGGCGATGAGCACGCACAGCGCGAGCGCGAGCGGATTGCGCGCGCGCGATCGCGATTGGACGGCGGGAATCGAAGAAAGGCGTTCCATGCTGGGCTCCTGATGGAATGAGAGGAATGCGGTGACGGCGCCGGCGATGGCAGCGCGCGATGACGAGTGCGATCGACACATACGATCGACACATACGATCGACACGCGCGTGCGCACGCGCCGCGCCGTCGCGTGCGGCTGTGTTGTTGCGTTTCGGTCATGGCCCCTGTTGCCCGTCGTCTACGGCTGCCCGATCGCGGAAAACCGCGCGGCGGCCGCTTCGACGGTGCTGCTGATGATTCGCTCCGTTCGCACGGCGGCGGGATCGCTGGAACTAAGAACGCGATCGCGCTGCGTCGTGCTGCCGGCTCGGCATTGAGAACGGCGTCTCCTTCGGCGGAGTCGGCGCGCTCGCTTGATCAACGGCGAAAGCCCGCGCGGCAGGCCAATGCGGCGCAAGGCATGCCGCCCCACGTCGCCGCAGGGGCCGAGTGAACTCAAGGGAGTTGCGATACCGGCTTAGTGCTGCATCGTCTTCGCGGCTTGCGGCGCGGCCTGCGCCGGACCGGCCGGGCCGATCGCGTCGAGCTGACGCAAGGACTCTTCGGTGGCCGGCGCCTGTTGCGGCGAGGCGCTGACCCGGGTGTGCGAGCGGCTGTCGAGTTCGCCCTTGACCAGGAACACGGTCTTGCCGATCTCCTTGGTCGCCGGGTCGACCCTCAACACCACGTGATCGCCGCCGCCGATGCCGGCGGTCTTGCCTTGCACCGCAGGGCCGCGGCGACGCGCTCGGCGTCCGGTTCGGACAACGGGCTGCGGTGACGCGCGAATTCGGCCTGGACCTTGTCGCGGATGTCGCCGATCAGGGATTGATCGCGATGGCCCGCGCTCGCCCGCGCGGCGCACTCGGGTTGTGCTTGCGCAGCCACATCAACGCTCGGCGCGATCGGATCGCGCACCGGCAAGTGAGTGTCGGTGGTGTGGTGAAACCTGGCCTGGGTCGGCGGGGCGGTGCTGGTGTCGCAATACGGCTGCACGGTCGCGGCCGCGCCCAGGTTGAGGCCGTTGGTCTCCATGATTTCGCGATCCAGGTGCAGCGCTTTCATGTTGATGTGGACCTGCGGCTTGCCGCCTTCGGCGGTAATGCGTCGGGCGGGGCATGCGTCTCCTCCTTGGAACGCGGGGGCGGCCGCGGGGGCGGTTCGCTGCGTTGGGGCTCGCTTATGTGGCGGCTAGCGGGTTAACGCAGCCAGCATGCCGCTCAGGGCATCGCGGTCACAAGCGCGGGCCGGCGGCGGGCGCGTCGTCTGCGCCGTTCGGCGCAAACCCGGATCGGCTTCGCCTGTTCAGTTTTGTCGGGGCGAAGCTGGCGAGCCGGTGCAGCGTCACAGCGGCGAATTCGATGTCATCGGTAACAGCCCTGTCGTTATTAGCTTTCGGCATAAGCGCTCGGGATCGGGTCCGGGCGTTTCAAATGAACCGGTTAGTTCTGTTTTGCAGTGCAGCGTGCAAAGGGGATAACGCTTCCTTCACGATCGCCCCGCATCCCGACGTGGGGGAGGGAGCAAAGCCCGCTACCGGTTCTACCGGAAGCGGGCTTTTTTATTGGCTGGGGTTTTGGGGTGGGTTGTGGCCGCTCGCCGAAGTCGCGTGGCGTGTCGTCGGCCGAGCCGAGGCTTTCGCCGTGATCGCGGTGGCGCGGTCGCGGCTTGCGCCGCTCCTACAGCGGGCGATCGCGATATCACCGCGACGAAACACCATCGCGCTCGCGCACGCATCGGCCACCGTCATCGCCATGCGATCATTCATGCACGCCCGCATTCGCAGCTTCGATGGCTTCTTCCGATCGCACCATATTCGAATCCGCTCAGGTCGAACGCGCCATCGCGCGTTTGCGCGCCGCTTCGCCGCAGCTGTCGGCCGCGCTCGATGAGCCATCGTTGCTCGCGCGACTCGCGCGCGTGGCCGTAGTCAGCGATTTCGCCATCGACACGCTGGCGCGCCAGCCCGACCTGTTGCTCGCGCTAGCGGCCGACGACGGCGCCATACCACTGCCGCCGCCGCAACTCGATACCGAGCATCGCGCCGACTGGGGCACGCGCCTGCGCCGTTACCGCAGCGCCGGCTCGACCCGGCTGATCTGGCGCGACGCGCTCGGCCTGGACAGCGTCGAGGACACGCTCGAGGGCAGCACCCATCTGGCCGAGGTTTGCTTGCAGACCGCACTGCGAGCATTGGAGGACGAATTCGCCCAGCGCCACGGCGTGATCCGCACGCCCGACGGGCAGCGGGTGGGGCTGGTCGTGTTTGGCTTGGGCAAGCTCGGCGGCGGCGAACTCAATTTCAGTTCCGATGTCGATCTGGTCTACGCCTACGAACACGACGGCAGTACCCAATTCGATGGCCGCGATGCCGCGCGCGCGCTCGATGCGGAAACCTATTTCGCCAAGCTCGGCCAGCAGCTCGCGCGATTGCTCGACGAACTCACCGCCGAAGGCTTCTGCCATCGCGTCGACTTGCGCCTGCGCCCGTACGGCAATGCCGGCCGCGTGGCCTGGTCGTTCGCGGCGATGGAGCAGTACTTCCAGCGCGAAGGCCGCGATTGGGAGCGCTACGCCTGGCAGAAGGCGCGTCCGGTCGCCGGCGATGCCGACGCGGGCGAACGCTTCCTCGATAGCCTGCGTCCGTTCGTGTACCGGCGCTATCTGGATTTCGGCGCGCTCGACGGCCTGCGCGCGATGAAGGCCGCGATCAGCGCCGAGGTCGCGCGCAAGGAACTCGCCGACGACATCAAGCGCGGGCCCGGCGGCATCCGCGAAATCGAATTCCTGGTCCAGGCCTTGCAACTGATCCGCGGCGGGCGCGAGGCCGAACTGCGCGGACGCCGTCTGTTGCCGGCGCTGCGCGAACTGATCGCGCAACGGCAGATCAGCGACGAGGCCGGCGCGGCGCTCGGCGAGGACTACCGTTTCCTGCGCCGCCTGGAAAACCGCCTGCAGATGTTGCGCGATGCGCAGACCCACGCCTTGCCGAGCCTGCAGGCCGATCGCGAACGCATCGCCGCCGGCCTGGACTATCCCGACTGGGCCGCGTTGCTGAGCGATCTGGAACGCCGCCGCGAACGCATCACCGCCGAATTCGATGCCTTGCTCGCGCCGCGCCGCCGCCGCGCCGCGCCCGATGCGCTGACCGCGTACTGGAACGCGCTGCCCGAGGCCGGCGACGCGACCATCCTGGCCGACGCCGGGTTCGATGCGGCCGCCGATGCCGACGCGGTGTTGCGCGACTTCGCCCGCAGTCCCGGCGTGCGCGGCCTGTCGGATGCGGCGCGCACGCGCCTGGACCGGGTGTTGCCGGCCTTGCTGCAAGGCACCGCGTCGTCGTCGCAGCCGATGCTCGCGCTCAAGCGGTTGCTCGCGCTGCTGCACAATGTATTGCGCCGCAGCGCCTATCTGGCCTTGCTCGACGAACAGCCGGCGGCGTTGTCGCGCCTGATCGAAGTGGTCTCGCGCAGCGCGCTGTTGGCCGAACGCCTGGCCTCGCATCCCTTGTTGCTGGACGAATTGCTCGACGCCCGCGTGGTCGGTCCGTTGCCGGGACGCGAGGAACTGCTCGCGGCCTGCGCCGAGGTCGATGGCGGCGACGACACCGAACTGACCTTGCAGGCGCTCAACGAAGTGCGCCAGTCGCTGAGTTTCCGCATCGCGATGGCGCTGCGCGACGGTCGCCAGTCGGCCCAGGACAGCGCGCGTCAGCTGGCCTGGCTCGCCGACGGCGTGGCCGCGCGGGTGTTGCGCCTGGCCGAGCAGGAAGTCGCCTCCGCCCATGGCCGAGTGCCGGGCGCGCGTTTCGCCGTGCTCGGTTACGGCAGCCTCGGCGGCGAGGAGCTAGGCTTTGGTTCGGATCTGGATCTGGTGTTTCTGTACGACTTGCCGGCGACTGAAGCCGGCGAGGAAGCGGCAAGCTCCGACGGCGCGCGCCCCCTCGACGCGCCGCGCTGGTTCGCGCGGCTGGCGCAGAAAATCGTAGCGCTGCTCGGCGCAGTGACCGCGGGCGGTCGCTTGTTCGACATCGACGTGCGGCTGCGACCCGATGGCGCCAAGGGTCTGCTGGTGTCGTCATTGGCGAGCTTCGCCGACTACCAGCGCGAGCGCGCCTGGACCTGGGAGCATCAGGCCCTGGTGCGCGCGCGCTTCGTCGCCGGCGATGCCGCGTTGGGCGAACGCTTCGAAGCGGTGCGCGCGCAGACCCTGGCGAGCGAGCGCGATCCGGCCAAGGTCTACGAAGACGTCGGCGCGATGCGCCGGCGCATGCGCGCCGAACTCGATCGCAGCGATGCGGCGGCGTTCGACTTGAAACAGGGCGAAGGCGGATTGGTCGATCTGGAGTTTCTGTTGCAGGCGCTGGTGTTGCGCGACGCGCGGCGGCACGCGGCGCTGCTGGCGCCGCGCGACACCGCCGGGTTGATCGACACCGCGCACGGGATCGGCGCCTTCGACGATGCGACCGCGTCGTCGCTGCTGGCCGCGCATGCGACCTTGTTGTCGCGTGGCTTGGATTGCACCTTGGATCGGCGCGCGCGACGGATCGCGCCGGATGCGGCGGTGGAAACGGCGCGCGCGGCGATTCGCGCGGCGGTGGCCGGGCAGGGGCTGGTGTTCGAACAGGCCTAGGCTTTGAACAGGCACCGCAGCTACCGCCCCGACGCTCGCGCCCGGATCGCGATCGACCCGCGGCGATGCTAAGGTCACGCCGCACAAGCTTCAGGACCCCGCCCATGATCGACGACACCACCCGAGGCGTGATTTCGGTCTGGATGGGAACATCCACGCAGTCGCTTGAAGTCTTCAACCGCTACACCGACGGCATGGAGTCGCGCGGCTCCGGTTGCCCCGCGCATCGCGATCTGGGTTGCGACTTCATCGACTCGGATTTCTTCGCCGCCTGGCGCACCGCCGGCAACGAAGTGATTCCGGTCGAACGACTGGTCAAGGAAGTGGGCGTCAACGCGATCGAGACCGAGCAGGCGATCCTCGCGCGCTGCCATGCGCTCGGCGTGACCGAAGGCAACGCGTTGTACTACTACGATCACTGCAGCTTTCGCGAAGACGCGCCGGGCCGGCTGTATAACGAGCTGCGCTTCATCGGCAGCTTCGCCGACCCGCGCCGCCGGATCGGCTGAGGCGCTTTCCCTCGCAACTGCGGATGCCCCTGTAGGAGCGGCGTGAGCCGCGACCGCGGAACGTGCTTGCGTCGAATGCGTGGTTTCGCGGTCGCGGCTCACGCCGCTCCTACACGGGCTTCGTGACGCCGTCGATTACTCGATGGTCGATTCGATCGACAAGCCGCGCTCAGTCCTGCAGCGCGAGCCGTTGCCGAACCTCCTGCGCCACCCGCATGGTCTCGCGCAACGGCACCACCGGATACGCCAGCAGCGACTGATCGAACACCCGCACGCGGCCCAGGCTCAGCAGGCTGTCGATGAAACGCCGCGGCCGGCCGTCGACGCGCTCGACCCCGAACGCGAACACCGGCACGCAGGTGGCCGCGGCCTCCGACAGCATGTTGACCGAGTCGGCGGTGCAGACGATGCGGTCGGCCCAGCCGAGCAGGCCGGGATAGGGATTGGTGCCTTCGCCGGGCTCGTACCACGACACCCGCGGCAGCCGCGCCAGACGTTCGCGCAGGCGCGCGCGGATTTCGACCGGGGTGCGCCGCGAGGTCGTCGCCAACAGGCTGCCGCCTTCGCGTTCGAGCAAGGCCTGCAGCTGCACGGCCAGGGTGTCGAACGCGGTCTGGTCGAACGCGGCATGCGCGCTCGGGCCACCGAGCAGCAAAGCGGTGCGCGGACCGGGCAGGGCGCCGAACGCGGGAAACGCCTTGCGCGCGCCGGCCAGCCACAGGTCGTCGACCGGGTTGAGGCTGCCGAGCAGGGTGATGACGTTGCCGCCGCGCAGGCCGTCGTGTTCGGGCGCGATCACCAGGTCCCAATGCGCGGGGTCGATGCGTGGGTCGAGGATCTGCACCGCCGCGCAGCCCGGGCCGCGCAGCAGTCGGGTGGCCAGCGCGGCCTGGCGGCCGCAGCCGATCGCCAGGCGCGGGCGCGCGCTCAGGGCGCGGACGAAGTCGGGACCGAAGGCGCGTTCGGCGCCGGGCAGCTGTCGCGGCGCCAGCCAGCGCCAGGGCGCGCGCGGGTGCAGAGTCCAGTCGGTGGCCGCCCGCCCCAGCGCCTGGGACAGGGCGCTGGCCTGGCGCTGATTGCCGGCGTGGCCGTCGGTCAGGATCCAGGTTGCAGAAATGGGGTCATTCTTTGCGGAAAAGCCGTTTCGTTGCACAGATGCAGTCAATCCGTTCCGGGAGTGGCGGTCTAGCGGTCCGATCGAGACTCTACACTTCCGTCTCCCGACCACTTTGCCAAGCATGGCAGCCCCACGGAGAAGACGATGTCCAAGGCTCTTGACGACCAGGCGCTCGATCAGCTGTTCCGCACCGCGCGCACCCACAACGTGCTCGGCGGGCAGGTCAGCGACGAGACGCTGCGCCAGCTCTACGATCTGGTGAAGTGGGGCCCGACCAGCGCCAACGGTTCGCCGGCGCGTTTCGTGTTCGTCAAATCCCAGGAAGCCAAGCAGAAGCTGGCCCCGGCGCTGTCGCCCGGCAACCTGGCCAAGACCCTGGCCGCGCCGGTCACGGTGATCGTCGGCCACGATCTGGAGTTCTACGAAAAGCTGCCGTACCTGTTTCCGCACGACGACGCGCGCAGCTGGTTCGCCGGCAACGACGCGGCGATCAACACCACCGCGTTCCGCAACGGCAGCCTGCAGGGCGCCTACCTGATCCTGGCCGCGCGCGCGCTGGGCCTGGACACCGGCGCGATGTCGGGTTTCGACAACGCCAAGGTCGACGAGGCCTTCTTCGCCGGCACCAAGATCAAGTCCAACTTCCTGATCAACCTGGGCGCCGGCGATCACGCCCAGCTGTTCCCGCGCTCGCCGCGCCTGCCGTTCGACGAAGCCGCGCGCATCGACTGAGGCGTGCCGCCGGCCACGGTTTCGCGGCGCGGACGCTTCGGCTCCGCGCGGTTTGCGCGATAGTGCCCCGGCGAACGTTCACCCGACTTTGTTGGTTTTTCAGCGAAACACCCCGAGCACGTCCCTTCCCAAACCCAGATCCAGGAGTTCCCTCATGAAGCGTATCCTGCTCGCCGCCGCCCTCGGCCTGGCTTTCGCCGGCACCGCCAGCGCCGCCGCCCTGACCTACAAGATCGATCCGAACCACACCGATGTGGTCGCCAGCTGGAGCCACTTCGGCTTCTCCAACCCGGTCGCGCATTTCGGCAAGGTCGACGGCAGCATCACCTACGATCCGGCCAAGCCGGCCGCGTCCAAGGTCGAGGTGACCATTCCGCTGTCGGGCCTGGATTCGCACGTCGCCGATTTCGACGAACACCTCAAGAGCGCGGATTTCTTCGACGCCGCCAAGTATCCGACCATCACCTTCAAGAGCACCAAGGTCGAAGCGGCCGGCGCCAAGAAGCTCAAGGTCACCGGCGACCTGACCGTGCACGGCGTGACCAAGCCGACGGTGCTCGACGTGACCATCAACAAGATCGGCGAGCAGCCGATGGCCAAGCGCGCGGCGGCCGGTTTCGACGCCACCACCACGCTCAAGCGCAGCGATTTCGGCATCGGCAAGTACGTGCCGAACGTCAGCGACGAGATCAAGATCCGCATCACCACCGAAGCGATCGTGCCCAAGCCCTGAGCCGTCGCAAGGCCGAACCGATAAACTGTTCGGCATGATCATCGAACGTCTCTCCAGCGCCCGCGGCCGCGTCCAGGCCGGCTGGCTCGACAGCCGCCACACGTTTTCGTTTGGCGGCTACTACGATCCGGCCTGGATGGGCTTCGGCTGTCTGCGGGTGATCAACGAAGACCGCGTCGATCCCGGCGCGGGCTTCGCCCCGCACCGCCACGCCAACATGGAAATCCTCAGCTACGTGCTGAGCGGCGCGCTGGCGCATCGCGACAGCAGCGGCGGGGGCGGCGTGATCGGCCCTCGTACCTTGCAATGGATGAGCGCCGGTCACGGCGTGGAGCACAGCGAGTACAACGCCTCGCAGACCGAGCCGGTGCATTTTCTGCAGATATGGGTGCAATCCGATCGTTTGAATGCGCAGCCGGCGTATGCGCACAGCGATGCGCCGGCCGATGGCGATGGCGAGTTCGTGTTGCGCGCTTCGCGCGACGGGGTGCATGGCGGTCTGCCGATTCGGCAGGATCTGTTGCTGTATTCGCTTACCTTGGGCGCTGGGGTCAGTGCGCGGCGCACGCTGGATGGCGGGCGCTGGTATTGGCTGCAGGTGGCGCAAGGGCGGATCGAGGTCGACGGGCGCGTGCTCGAGGCGGGCGATGCGTTAGGGTTCCGCGAGGAATCCGGCGAGAGGGTGTTGATTGGGTTGGGCGATGCGCCGGCGGATGTGCTTTGGTTTGAGTTGCCGGCGGGTTGAGTGGTTGGAGCGAAGGCAGCAAAAAGCAAAAGCTGCAAAAGCACAAAGCAAAAGCGAATCCCCCCTGGCCCCCCTTTTGCAAAGGGGGGAACCCGTTAGGTAGGTGTCGTCGCGGCTCACGGTCCGCCAAGGTCACGCCCCTGCTGTTGCTTTTCCCCCTTTGGAGAAGGGGGGCAGGGGGGATTTGCTTTTAGCCTCACCCGAAAGCGAACTCACATACCCCGCGCCCCGGCCCAGCGCCCCAACACTGCTAAACTGCCCGCCCGCGTCGCCATCCGTAGTCCCCCATGACCACCGCAGCCAACGCCCATCCCACCCAGGCCAGCGCCGACCTGCGCTACACCGTCATCCGCGCCGATCTGCCGCTGAGCTGCCCGCTGCCGTCGATGGCGCTGTGGAACTCGCATCCGCGCGTGTACCTGCCGATCGAAGCCGAGCGCGAGTGCCTGTGCCCGTACTGCGGCTCGCATTTCACCCTGGTCGACGACTGATCCAGCGGCCATGACGCCCGTGCAGCCGACCCACGCGCGCCGGCTGACGGTGATGCAGTTGCTGCCGGCGCTGGAATCCGGCGGGGTCGAACGCTCCACCCTGGAAATCGCCGAGGCGCTGGTGCGCGCCGGCCATCGAGCCATCGTCGTGTCCGCCGGTGGCCGCCTGGTGCCGCGGTTGCTCGCGTCCGGCGCCGAACACATCGAACTGACGATCGGACGCAAGTCGCCGTCGACCTTGCTGCACGTGTTCGCGCTGCGCCGGTTGTGGGCGCAGCTCGGTGTCGACCTGGTGCATGCGCGCTCGCGCCTGCCGGCCTGGATCGGCCTGATGGCCTGGCGCGGCCTGCCCGAATCGGCGCGGCCGCATTGGGTCACCACCGTCCACGGCTTGAATTCGCCGTCGCGCTACAGCGCGGTGATGACCCGCGGCGAGCGGGTGATCTGCGTATCGAACACGGTCCGCGACTACGTGCTGCAGCATTACCCCGACACCGATCCCGACATCCTGCGGGTGATTCCGCGCGGCATCGATCCGGCCGCGTTCGCGCGCGCGCCGTCGCCCGATCCGCAAGCGCGCGCATGGGCCGCATCGCTGCATCCGGCCCTGGCCGGCGACGGACCGCTGCTGCTGTTGCCCGGTCGCGGCACCCGCTTGAAAGGCCATGCCGACGCGTTGAACCTGCTCGCCGCGTTACGCGCCGACGGGCGCGACGCGCGCCTGTGGCTGCCCGGCGCGCGCGCCGACGGGCGTGAGGCCTATATCGCCGAACTCGAAGCGCAGGCGCAGGCCTTGGGCATCGATGCGGCGATAGCCTTGACCGCGCCCACCGATGCGATCGCGCCCGCCTACGCCGCCAGCGATCTGGTGCTGCAGCTGTCGCGCAAACCCGAGGCTTTCGGCCGCACCGTGATCGAAGCCTTGTCGGTCGGTCGACCGGTGCTGGGCTGGGACCACGGCGGCGTCGGCGAATTGCTCGCGCGGCTGCAGCCGCGTGGCGCGGTGGCCGCGTTCGATGAGCGCGCCTTGTACGACGCGGCTTGCGAATTGCTAACGCAAGCGCCGGCGGCAGTGGATACGATGGCGTTTTCCCTGCGGGCGATGCAGGAGGCCACGCTTGCCGTCTATGCCGAACTCGTCGACACCCCCTGACGCGACCGTCGCGACCGCGACCGGCGAAGGCGTGGCCGATCCCGTGCATTGGGCCGGCGCGCGTCCGCCCGAGCCGCCGCCGGCGATCGTTGGCTGGCGTTGGGCGCCGGTGTGGATCCTGGCCTATGTCGCCTTGTTGTTCGCGCCCGGCATCGCCGAGACGGTGCTGAGCCTGGGCGCGATCACCATGCTGGTGAAGCTGGTGCTGGCGCGCTTCAACACCGGCGCGCGTTTGCTCAGCGATCCTGCCTGGGCCTTGACCAGCGTGTTGTTCGCGGCCTATTGGCTGCCCGAACTGATTTCGGCGATCGACGCGGTCGATCCCGCCCGCGCGCTGCGCGAAGCGGCGGTGGACCTGCGTTATCTGCCGTTCCTGTGGCTGGTCGCGGCCGCGGTCGCATCCGCGCAGGGACGACGCACCACCTTCGGCGGCCTGGCGATCATCGTCGGTGTCTGGACCGTCGACGCGCTGCTGCAGGCGATCAGCGGCACCAGCCCGCTGTTCTTCGCGATCGACTCGCTCAAGCACGCGATCAGCGGCCATGGCACCTGCAGCGCCGAGGAAATCGCCGCGGTCGATCGGCTCGGCGGCATTCTCGGGCCGTGCAATCTCAAGCTCGGCCAGGTGATCGCGAGTTTCTCGCCGTTCGTGCTGTACGCGGTGGGGCGGCGTTTCGGCCGCGGCGGCTGGGTCGCGGCGACCGCGGCGGTCGGCATCGTGGTGGTGCTGGCCGGCTCGCGCGCGTCGTGGATCACCTTCGCCCTGGTGCTGTTGCTGTCGGGCTGGCGCATGCTCGGCTGGAAGCGTCTGCTCGGGCTGTTCGCCGCGGGCCTGCTGGCGCTGGTGATCTTGAATCAGACCTCGACCCAGGTGCATCAGCGCCTGGAGCGCACCGCGCAGATCGTCGGCGCTGATCTGGCCGGCGTCGATACCGCGTTGTCGGGACGCACCCGGATCTGGCGCGCGGCGCTGTGCATGGTCGCCGAGCATCCGGTCAACGGCGTCGGCGCGCGCGGTTTCCGCGAAGCGTTTCCGGCCTGCGATCCGCAACCCGGTGTGACCACCTCCTGGGGTTACGGCCCGGCCTTGCACGCGCATCAACTGCTGCTGGAAGTGCTCAGCGAAACGGGCGCGTTCGGCCTGCTGATGTGGCTGGCCGGCGCGGCGCTGGCCTGGCGCGCGTGGACCTTCGCCGACGGCGCCGCGCGCGAACGCGCGCGCCCGGCGATGGTGGCGTTGTCGGTGACGGTGTTTCCGTTCAACACCCACCTGGCGTTCTATTCGACCTTCTGGGGCGGGCTGACGTTGTTGCTGGCGGCGTTGTATACCGGCAGCCTGCTCGCGCAGCCGCCGCGAAGCGAGTAACGAGTGCAGAGGAGTGAGGAGTGAGGAGTGAGTAGCAGAGCGCCTGCTCCTACTCACTTCTCACTCCTCTGCACTCACTCCTCGACCTTGTACGGCGACACCATGCCCGCGGGCCGCCGCTTGAAACGCCGATGAATCCACAGGTATTGCGTCGGCGCCTGTCGCACCATCGCTTCGATCTGCGCGTTGACCCGCGCGCTGTCGTCGGTCGCATCGCTGGACGGAAACTCGGGCAGCGGCGCGCCGACGCGCAGGATGTAATCGGCGCCTTCGCGACGATGGAAGAACGGCACCACCGCGCAGCCGCTCAGGCGCGCGAACTGGTGGGTCGCGGTGATCGTCGCCGCCGGCACGCCGAAGAACGGCGCGAACACGGTGTCCTTGCCGCGCATGTCCTGATCCGGCGCGTACCACAGGAAACCGCCCTGCTTGAGGTGGCGCATCGCCGGGCGGATTTCCTCGTTGGTGAACATCGCCGCGGCATAGCGCAGGCGTCCGCGCTTGACCGCCCATTCCATCACCGGATTGCGGTGCTTGCGGTACATGCCGGCCAGCGGCAGGTGATCGCACATCAGCCGGCCGCACATCTCCAGGGTCATGAAATGGCCGGAGATCATCAGCACGCCGCGTCCGGACGCGCGCACCTCGTCGAGCAGTTCCAGCCCCTCGATCTTCACCGTGCTCCGCATCGGCGCGACCTCGCCCCACCACGCGCGGGCGAATTCGAAGAAGCCCACGCCCAGGTCGCGGAAGCTTTCGCGCAGCAGCACCTCGCGCTCGGCCTCACTTTTCTCCGGGAAGCACAGCGTCAGGTTGATCCGCGCCGCGCGCCGGCGTTCGCCCGCCGCGCGCAGCGCGAATGCGCCGATCAGCGCGCCCAGGCCGCGCTGCAGGCCCCAGGGCAGGCGCGCGCCCGCGCACATCGCGGCCAGCGCGAGCCACATGGGCCACAGGCGCGGCGAGAGCAGGGACGGACGTGGGGGCAGGGTCGATTCGGCCATGCCGGGTAGTTTATGCGGTGAGGCGATGAATGCCGCGCCATCGGCCGAAGGCGCGCGCCGGAGGCATTCGGGCCGGGGCCGATGCGCGCGCGGTGGAGTGGGGCGTGGATCGCCTTCTCGCCGTCGTGGCCACCGCATCGCCGCCGCAGCCTTTATCCTTACGCCCATGCGGAAGGATTTGATCGAGCGCCTGTTGCGCGGCCTGTATTCGGTCGCGCTGTACCTGTTGGCCCCGGTCACGGTGTATCACCTGATCTGGCGCGGTTTCCGCCAGCCGGCGTATTTCCAGCGCTGGCTGGAGCGTTACGCGATCTACCGCGGCCCGGCGCAGACCCGCACCCTGTGGCTGCACGCGGTTTCGGTCGGCGAGGTCAACGCGGCGATTCCGTTGGTGAACGCCTTGCGCCGCGGCCGTCCGGATCTGCGATTGCTGGTCAGCACGATCACCCCGACCGGCTCGGACCGCGCGCGCGCGGCCTGGGGCGATTCGGTCGAACACGTGTATCTGCCCTACGACCTGCCCGGCGCGGTCGGGCGTTTCCTGCGCCATCACAAGCCGTGCGCGGCGCTGATCATGGAAACCGAGTTGTGGCCGAACCTGTTGTTCGGCTGCCGCGATCGCGGGATTCCGGCCTACATCCTCAATGCGCGCCTGTCGGAACGTTCGCTGCGCGGCTATCGCGCGCTGGCGCCGCTGGTGAGCCGCGCATTGCGCACGGTGCGCACGGTCGCGGCGCAGTCGCGCGCCGACGGCGAGCGTTTCATCCAGTTGGGCGCGCGGCCCGAACAGGTCATCGAGACCGGCAATCTGAAGTTCGACGTCAACGTGCCCGACGCGCTGGAGGAATTCGCGCTGGAATGCCATCGCCACACCGGCGAGCGGCCGGTGTGGATCGCGGCGAGCACGCACGAGGACGAGGAAGCCGCGACGGTCGGCATGCACCGGCGCCTGCGCGAACGCTTTCCGGGCCTGCTGTTGCTGTGGGCGCCACGTCATCCCGAACGCTTCCGGGTGGTTGCCGAGACCGCGCGCAGCGCCGGCTGGCAAGTGTCGACGCGTTCGCGCGCGCGCTGGCCGCAACCGGGCGACGACGTGTTCGTGATCGACACGCTCGGCGAACTGATGAGTTTCTACGCCTGCGCCGACGTGGCCTTCGTCGGCGGCAGCCTGCAGGCGATCGGCGGGCACAACCTGCTCGAACCGGCCGCGACCGGCACGCCGATCGTCACCGGCCCGCATCTGCACAACTTCGTCGAGATCGCGCAGCGGCTGGAGGATGCCGGCGCCTTGCGCATCGGTCCGGACGCGGATGCGGTCGAGGCGGCGGTGGAGCGCTTGCTCGACGATCCGATCGAACGCGCGCAGATGATCGATGCGGGGCGCGCGCTGGTCGAGCTGGGGCGTGGCGCGCTGGCGAGGACGATGGCGTTGCTGCAGCCGGCGTTGCCGCCGTTGGGGAAGTAGCACGGGGTTTCGGCTGGTTCGCCGTAGTTCTTGCTGTTGCCGTTGTTGTTGCCGTTCCCCCCTTTGGAAAAGGGGGGGCAGGGGGGATTTGCTTTTGCTTTGGCCTTTGTTCTTGCAATTGCTCCCGACAGAGCAACAGCACAGAGCAAAAGCGAATCCCCCCACCCCCCCTTTTCCAAAGGGGGGAACAGCAAAGGCGCGGCGAAACCGCCCCAAAAAAGCTGACCCAACAAAATCCACCCAACAAAAAACCGCCGGACATGCCGGCGGTTTTTTCGTATCGCGAATCCATTGCGAGTATCAACCCCTCGCAAACGCATCCCAATCTTTCACGAGACGCATCCGATCAAGCGCTACCCGATCACTGCATCCCCGGCGGCGGCGCGAGGTTGGTCGCGGCGTCGGCGGTCAGCAGGCGGTTGATGTCCTGCACGTCGGAGACGTCGAGCGAACCGGCCGACTGCTCCAGCAGCAGGCGGTTCTGCAGGAAGTTGTACTTGGACTGGGCGTAGGCCTGCTGCGCCTGCAGCAAGGTGCGCTGGTTGTTTAACACGTCCAGCACGGTGCGGGTGCCGACTTCCAGGCCGACCTGCGAAGCGTCGTACGCGGCCTGCGCCGAGACCACCGCCAGGCGGCGCGCTTCGACTTCGCTGATGCCGGCGACCAGGGTCTGGTACGCGTTGCGGGTGTTGCGCACCAACAAGCGCTTCTGGCGCTCGAGTTCGTCCTGCGCGGCGTCGCGACGGGCCAGGGCCTGGCGCACGCCGGACTGGACCGAGCCGCCGGAATACAGCGGCACCGACAGGGTCAGGCCGATGCTCGGGCCGTGGCTGGCGCTGCCGCTGAGCGCCTGAGTCTGGCCGCCGAAGGTACGGTCGCCCCAACTCGCGTTGTCGCCGTAGCTGCCGCTCAGGGTCAGCGTCGGCCAGTGGCCGGCGCGCGCGGTTTCCACGCCGATGTCGGCGGCGCGCACCGCCAGTTCCTGCGCGCGCAGCGAGGGATTGCCCTGCACCGCGTTGTTGACCCAGGTCTCGACCTGCTGCGCTTCGGGCAGCGCCGGCTTGAAGTCGGCCGGCAGCGCCTTGAGCGTGCGCACCGGCTGGCCGGTGATTTCGCTCAGCGCCTGATACGAGTCTTCGACCGTGTTGCGGGTGGTGATGGTGCGCGCGCGCGCGTCGTCGTACTGGGCGCGCGCTTCGTGCACGTCGGTGATCGGCGCCAAGCCGACCTCCAGGCGCTTGGAGGCGTAATCGAACTGCTTCTGCAGTGCGGTTTCGGCCGCCTCGGCCGCGGCCAGGTTTTCCAACGCGACCAGCACGTTGAAATACGCCTGCGAGGTGCGGGTGATCAGCGCCTGGCTGGTCGATTCCAGGGTGAAGTCGCTGGCTTCGCTCAGTGCGTTCTGGCTTTGCAGGTTCTTGATGCTGGCGCGGTTGTAGATCGGCTGGCTGGCGCTGATCGAATAATTGCGCGAGGTGGTGTCCGATCGCACGTTGGTGCCCGGCGCGATGCCGGACGTGGGATCGGTCGGATCGACGAGGCCGTTGGCTTCGCTGTCGTTGCGGCTGCGGCTCAGGCGCGCCTCGCCCGACAGCGACGGCAGCAGCCGGGCGCGGGCCTGGATGCGGTCTTCCTGGGTCACCAGCCGGTTGGACTCGGCGGCCGACAGCACCGGGTCGCCCTGGCGCGCGAGCTCATAGGTCTGCAACAGATCTTCCGCCGACGCGGCGGCCGGCAGCAGGACGAGAGCCAGGGCAAGAGCGAGCGGACGGCGGATCATGCGGCTTCCTTGAACTTGCTGGTATTTGAGAACCCGCATGCTGGCACGCGGGTTCTTACGAGGGACTGACGGTTGACTGACAGGATCGTCAGAACTCGAAGGCCGGCGCGGGCGCCGCGCCTTCGAGGTAAGGCAGATCGGTTTCGAACAACGATTGGATGCGCGAAGCGTTGACTTCGTTGCGCTCGGCCGACGCGGTGACCACGATGCCTTCCATTGCCGGCGAGCGGCCGCGCATCACGAACAGGCGTCCGCCCGGCTGCAGCCACTGCAGCCATTGCTGCGGAATCTGATAGACCGCGCCGGTCACGCAGATCGCGTTGAAGCGGCGGTCGGTGCTGTAGTTGAGCGCGTCGGCCTGAATGACCTGGACGTTGAGTACGTTCTGCGCGGCCAGGCGCGCGCGCGCGGTCGCGGCCAGGTCGGCATGGAGTTCCAGGCTCACCACTTCGCGCGCCAGCCGGCCGAGGCAGGCAGTGAGGTAGCCGCTGCCGGTGCCGATCTCGAGCACGTCGTCGGTCGGGTCCACCGCCAGCGACTGCAGGGTGCGGCCTTCCAGCACCGGCTTCATCATGAACTGACCGTGCGCCAGCGGCAGCGAGATGTCGGTGTAGGCGAGGTTGCGATGCGCGTCGGCGACGAAGGCCTCGCGCGGCACGGTCGCCAGCACATCGAGCACGCGCGGGTCGAGCACGTCCCACGGCCGAACCTGTTGTTCGACCATTGTTTCGCGGGCCTTGGCGTAATCGATCGTAATCATGAGCAGTCTTCTGAATCGTGCGCGGGAACCGCGAATTCTACCGGGACCGCACGGCCCCCGGCGCAAAAAGAATCAACCACGGCGGGGGCCGGGCTTAGTGCCGAAAGTCACCGGAACTCCCGGCACCGTGCCGTTTGGCGGCGTGTTCGCCGCGGCGGCGCGGGCGGGCAGACCCGGCACAGTCATTGCTCGCGCCGGGCATAGGCGCGCAGGAACATCGCGACCGAGGCCTCGATGTGGACGGTCAGCTCGGCCGGCGCGGTGAGGCCGCAGCCGAACATCAGCATGGCGTGCGGTTCGCCCTTGATCAGGGCGAAGAACTGGGTCGCGGCGCGGGCCGGATCCTGGATATCGAGCTCGCCGGCCTCGACCCGCCGCCGCAGCAGCGCGGCGAATTCGCCGTGCAGGCGTTGCGGACCGGCGTCCCAGAACATCTTCGACAGCGGCGATTCGGCCAGTTGCGGCGAGCACAGCAGGCGGTGGATCTGGATCGCCTCGGGGGTGCTGATCATTTCGTAGAAGGCGGTGGCGATCTCGACCAGGCGCTCGCGCAGCGCGGTCGCCGGCGCCGGCTCGAACAGCGGCGGCGGCAGATGCTGCTCGCAATACGCCTGCACCGCCGCGCTGAACAAGGTTTCCTTGTCGCCGAAATGGCTGTAGACGGTGAGTTTCGAGACCCCGGCGCCGGCCGCGATCTGGTCCATGCTCACGCCGTCGTAGCCGTCGCTCAGGAACAGGCGCTTGGCGGCCTCGAGGATGGCGTTGCGCTTGCTCAGGTCCTTCGGACGGCCGGGGCCGGCGGGCTTGGGCGAGGCCGCTGGAGGCGCGGAGGCGGCCGGCTTGTCCGCGGAGGTGTTCGCGGTGGGCTTCGGCTGGTCTGCGGTGGCGGGTGGGGGCGCGGTGGACGTGGTGGGGGGCGTCGGCATGGCAACAATACTGGACTACGTGGTTCGATATTTATACAGTACCGCCAAGTACATTAATTCCCTATGAGGCCATCCGCAATGCGCAGCCGGATTTTTTCCGCTTCCACCCCGGTACCGGCATTGCTGGCCGCGGCCCTGGCGTTGAGCCTGGCCGCCTGCGGCGACGGCAAGCCGGCGGTCGAGGCGCCGCGACCGGTGCTGGTCGCCCAGCCCAGCGGCGCGATCAACGCGGTCTCGGCCTATGCCGGCGAGGTGCGGGCGCGCGAAGAAAGCCCGCTGTCGTTCCGGGTGGCCGGCAAGCTGATCGAGCGCAAGGTCGATGTCGGCGCGCACGTCGCCGCCGGGCAGGTGCTGGCGGTGCTCGACCCGGGCGATCTCGACGCCCAGGCGCGCGCGGCCCAGGCCCAGTACGCGGCGGCCGAGGCCGAATACGCGCGGGCCCGCGCCGATCAACTCCGTTTCGCCCAGCTGAGCAAGGACCAGTTGGTCAGCCGCTCGGCCCAGGACGCGCAGGACGCCGCGGCCAAGGCCGCGCAAGGCCAGCTCAATTCGGCCCGCGCCAATCTGGAAGTGGCGAAGAACCAGTCGGCCTACACCCAGTTGCGCGCGCCAAGCGCCGGGGTGATCGCCTCGCGCAACGCCGAAGCCGGGCAGGTCGTCGCCGCCGGCCAGCAGGTGTTCGCGCTGGCCGCCGACGGCGCGCGCGAAATCGCCTTCGCCGTGCCCGAAGGCGCGATCGCGACCTTCAAGCCCGGCCAGCAGGTGCTGATCGAACTGTGGTCACAGGCCGGCAAGCGCTGGCCGGGCCGGGTCCGCGAGGTGTCGCCCGCGGCCGATCCGGCCTCGCGCACCTATGCGGCGCGGGTCACCGTCGATGCGCCGGACGGAACGCTGGAGCTGGGCCAGAGCGCGCGCATCTACCAGGCCGATGCCGCCGCTTCCGGGCTCAGCGTGCCGCTCGCGGCGGTGCAGCGCACCGGCAACGGCACGGCGGTGTTCGTCGCCGATATCGGCAGCGGGATCGTGAAGTTGAAGCCCATCGTCGTCGGACCTTACGGCCAGGAGCGCGTGCCGGTCACCAAGGGACTGGGCGCCAACGACTGGGTCGTCACCGCCGGCGGCCACCTGCTGCGCGACGGACAAAAAGTGGTCGCGGTCGATCGCGACAACCATCCGGTCGGGAAGTGATCGCGATGCGTGCGCCTGACGGCCCGCGCATCACTGAATTCTAGTTTGCCGGCGCTCGCGCCCTCACCCCTGCCCTCTCCCGCCAAGCGGGAGAGGGGGACAATGAAGTGGGTTTATCTATGCGCTTCAACCTTTCCGAATGGGCCCTGCGCCATCGCAGCCTGATCGTCTACGCGATGCTGGTGCTGGCGATCGCCGGCGCGATGTCGTACCTGCGCCTGGGCCGCAGCGAAGACCCGGCGTTCACCTTCAAGGTCATGGTCGTGCGCACCTTGTGGCCCGGCGCGACCGCCGAGGAAGTCTCGCGTCAAGTCACCGAGCGAATCGAGAAAAAGCTCATGGAAACCGGCGAATACGAGTTCATCCGCTCGTACTCGCGGCCGGGCGAATCGCAGGTGATCTTCGCCGCGCGCGACTCGATGCATTCGGCCGAGATCCAGCCGCTGTGGTATCAGGTGCGCAAGAAGATCAGCGACATCCGCCCGACCTTGCCCGGCGACGTGGTCGGCCCGTTCTTCAACGACGAATTCGGCGACACCTTCGGCAACATCTACGCGTTGACCGGCGAAGGTTTCGACTACGCCGTGCTCAAGGATTACGCCGAACGCGTCCAGCTGGCCCTGCAAAGCCAGACCGACGTGGGCAAGATCGAACTGATCGGCGTGCAGGACGAAAAGATCTGGGTCGAGCTGTCGAACGTGAAGCTCTCGACCCTCGGCGTGCCCGCGCAGGCGGTGCAGGACGCGCTCAACCAGCAGAACGCGCTGGCTCCCGCGGGTTTCTTCGAAACCGCGTCGAGCCGCGTGCCGCTGCGGGTCGGCGGCCAGTTCACCTCGGTCGAACAGATCAAGCAGTTCCCGATCCGGGTCGGCGACCGCACCTTCCGCCTGGGCGATGTCGCCGAGGTGCGTCGCGGTTTCTCCGATCCGCCGCAGCCGCGCATGCGTTTCATGGGTCAGGACGCGATCGGCATCGGCGTGTCGATGAAGCAGGGCGGCGACATCCTCAAGCTCGGCAAGACGCTTGAAACCGAATTCGCCGCGCTGCAGAAGACCCTGCCGGCCGGCATGCAGCTGCGCAAGGTCGCCGATCAACCCGCCGCGGTCGAAGAATCGGTCGGCGAGTTCGTGCGCGTGCTGGCCGAGGCGGTCGCGATCGTATTGCTGGTGAGTTTCTTCTCGCTCGGCCTGCGCACCGGTCTGGTGGTGGCGCTGTCGATTCCGCTGGTGCTGGCGATGACCTTCGCGGTGATGGATTTCTTCGGCGTCGGCCTGCACAAGATTTCGCTCGGCGCGCTGGTGCTGGCGCTGGGGCTGTTGGTCGACGACGCGATCATCGCGGTCGAGATGATGGCGATCAAGATGGAGCAGGGCTTCGATCGCCTGCGCGCGGCCGCGTTCGCCTGGGACAGCACCGCGTTCCCGATGCTGACCGGTACCTTGATCACCGCGGCCGGCTTCCTGCCGATCGCGACCGCCGCATCCAGCACCGGCGAATACACCCGCTCGTTGTTCCAGGTGGTGACGATCGCGCTGTGCGTGTCGTGGATCGCCGCGGTCGCGTTCATTCCGTTCCTCGGCGACAAACTGTTGCCCGACCACGGCGCCGCGGCCCAGTTGCCCAAGCCCGGTTCGCTCGCCGCGCGCTGGCGCGATGCGCGCAGCCGCATGGCCAAGCGCGTGCCGATGTTCGAAAGCGTGCTCGCGCCGAAGGAGCCGGTGGGCCACGCGCACGATCCGTACGAAACCAAGTTCTATGTGCGCTTCCGCGGCTGGGTGACCTGGTGCGTGCGTCGGCGCTGGCTGGTGATCGGCATCACCGTCGCCGCGTTCATCGGTTCGATCTTCCTGTTCCGTTTCGTGCCGCAGCAGTTCTTCCCCGACTCGGTGCGTCCGGAACTGATGGTCGACATGGAGCTGGCCGAAGGCAGCTCGCTGCGCCAGACCACCGAACAGGCCAAGCGGCTGGAAGCGATGCTCAAGCAGCGCAAGGACCTTGGCAACTACGTCGCCTACGTCGGCACCGGTTCGCCGCGTTTCTACCTGCCGCTGGATCAACAGCTGCCGGCGGCGAATTTCGCCCAGTTCGTGCTGATGCCCAAGACCCTGGCCGATCGCGAAATCCTGCGCACCTGGATCATCAAGGACGTGGTGCCGCACTTCCCCGAGCTGCAATTGCGGGTGACGCGCCTGGAGAACGGCCCGCCGGTCGGTTATCCGGTGCAGTTCCGCGTGTCCGGCGAACACATCGACGTGGTGCGCAAGATCGCCTACCAGGCGCGCGAAAAGATCCGCGCCAACGCGCATGTGGCCAACGTCAATCTGGATTGGGACGAACCCAGCAAGGTCGTGCGCCTGCAGGTCGATCAGGAGCGCGCTCGCGCGCTGGGCATCACCTCGGCGCAGTTGTCGCAGTTCCTGTCCAGCTCGCTGTCGGGCTCGCACATCAGCACCTACCGCGAGAGCAACGAACTGATCGAGATGCTGCTGCGCGGACCGGATCAGGAACGTCTGCAACTGGACATGCTCGGCAGCCTGATGGTGCCGACCAGCAACAACCGCAGCGTGCCGCTGACCCAGATCGCCACGCTCGAATACGGCTTCGAGGAAGGCATCATCTGGCATCGCGATCGCCTGCCGACCATGACCGTGCGCGCCGACATCTACGACGGCACCCAGCCGGCCTCGGTGATGGCGCAGATCTCGCCGACCCTGGACGGACTGCGCGCGCAGCTGCCCTACGGTTACTCGATCGAGGTCGGCGGCAGCGTCGAGGATTCCGCGCGCGGACAGAAGTCGATCAACGCCGGCATGCCGCTGTTCCTGTTCGCGGTATTCACCTTGTTGATGCTGCAACTGCGCAGCTTCTCGCGTGCGTTCATGGTGCTGTTGACCGCGCCGCTGGGTTTGATCGGCGTGACCTTGTTCCTGCTGATCTTCCGGGTGCCGTTCGGCTTCGTCGCGATGCTCGGCACGATCGCGCTGGCCGGCATGATCATGCGCAACTCGGTGATCCTGGTCGATCAGATCGAACAGGATCGCGGCGAAGGGCATGAGCCGTGGAAGGCGATCGTCGATGCGACGGTGCGGCGATTCCGCCCGATCGTGCTGACCGCGCTGGCGGCGATCCTGGCGATGATCCCGCTGTCGCGCAGCGCCTTCTTCGGGCCGATGGCGGTGGCGATCATGGGCGGGTTGATGGTGGCGACCTTGCTGACCTTGTTGTTCCTGCCGGCGTTGTATGCGGCTTGGTTCAAGGTGAAGGTGCCGGAGGAAACCTGAGGATTAGGCTTGTCTCCCTCTCCCGCACAGCGGGGTGAGTGGGCGCTGCGTGCGAGCCATTGGCTCGCGCGTCCACGAACGCCCAAACGCTGTGCGTTTGGGCTGGGGTGCGGCCGGGGTGAGGGCAAGTGACATCGCACGGGCGACGCCATCTTGAAGTCGCGCGCGCCCTCACCCCAACCCCTCTCCCGCTGCGCGGGAGAGGGGCTAAAGCGGGTTCTTCAGGCGTGTTCGACGCTGAAAGCCAAGGTCGCTTCGATCGCGCGCTTCCATCCCGCATACAACTTCTCGCGCTCGTCCGCGAGCATCCGCGGCTCGAAGCTGCGCTCGACCTGCCACTGCTGCGCGATCTGCTCGCGGCTTTCCCAGAACCCGACCGCCAACCCGGCCAGATACGCCGCGCCCAGCGCGGTGGTCTCGTTGACCCGCGGACGATTGAGCGGCACGTTGAGAATGTCGGCCTGGAACTGCGCGGTGAAATCGTTGGCGATTGCTCCGCCGTCGGCGCGCAATGCCTTGAGTTCGATACCGGAGTCGGCCTGCATCGCGCTGAGCACGTCGCGGGTCTGGTAGGCCAGGGATTCGAGCACCGCGCGAATGAAATGTTCCTTGCTGGTGCCGCGGGTCAAGCCGAACATCGCGCCGCGCACGTCGCTGCGCCAGTACGGCGCGCCCAGGCCGACGAAGGCCGGGACGAAGTACACGCCCTCGGTCGAACGCGCGCGTTCGGCGTAGGCCTGCGAGTCGCCGGCCTTGCCGAGCATGCGCAATCCGTCGCGCAGCCACTGCACCGCCGAACCGGCGACGAAGATGCTGCCCTCCAGCGCGTACTCGACTTTTCCATCGATGCCCCAGGCGATCGTGGTCAGCAGGCCGTTGTCCGAACGCACCGCTTTCTCGCCGGTGTTCATCAGCAGGAAACAGCCGGTGCCGTAAGTGTTCTTGGCCATGCCGGCCTCGAAACAGGCCTGGCCGAACAGCGCCGCCTGCTGATCGCCGGCGACGCCGCAGATCGGCACCGAGTTGTTGAAGAAATGACGCGCACCGGTGTGCGCGTAGACCTCGCTGCTGGAGCGGACCTCCGGCAGCATCGACGCCGGCACCCCGAGCATCTCCAAAAGCTCAGGGCACCACTGGCGCTTGTGGATGTCGTACATCAGCGTGCGCGAGGCGTTGCTGTAGTCGGTGACGTGGGCCTTGTTCTCCGACAGATTCCAGATCAACCAGGTGTCGATGGTGCCGAACAGCAGATCGCCGCGCTCGGCCTTTTCGCGCGCGCCCTCGACGTTGTCGAGAATCCACTTGACCTTGGTCCCGGAGAAATACGCATCGATCAGCAGGCCGGTGCGTTCGCGCACCATCTGCGAATAACCGTCGGCCTTGAGCTGATCGCAGATCGCCGCGGTCTGCCGCGATTGCCACACGATCGCGTTGTGCACCGCCTGGCCGGTGTGGCGATCCCACACCACCGTGGTTTCGCGCTGATTGGTGATGCCGATACCGGCGATCTGCGAGGCGCTGATCTGCGCCTTGGTCATCACCTCGATCGCGGTGGTCTGCACGCTGGCGAGGATCTCGCGCGGATCGTGCTCGACCCAGCCCGGCCGCGGAAAGATCTGTTCGAACTCGCGCTGCGCCACGCCGACCACCGCGCCGCTGCGATCGAACAGCATCGCGCGCGAGCTGGTGGTGCCTTGGTCGATGGCGAGGATGTAGGTGTCGGTCATGGGGCTAGAAATGAGTTGAGAGGAGTGAGGAGTGAGTAAGAGCTAGGAACTGGTGGAGAGAAGTGAGGAATGAGTAAAGGCGGGGTCAGGGGCGTTGGGGGAGCGTAGCAGTTGCATGATTCGCCGCTTCTACTCACTCCTCACTCCTCTGAACTCGTTTTTAGCTGTAAACCGCTACGAACGCGAACGCCCCGATCAGCGCGCCAATGATCGGCGCGACGACGGGCACCCACGCATAGCCCCAGTCCGAGCCGCCCTTGCCGGCGATCGGCAGCAGGGCGTGGGCGATGCGCGGGCCGAGGTCGCGCGCGGGGTTGATCGCGTAACCGGTCGGGCCGCCGAGCGACATGCCGACGACGACCACCAACAGGCCGACGCCGAGCGGACCCATGCCGGGCGCGAGGGTGTTGGCGCCAACCGCGAGCGCGCCGAAGGTCAGGGCGAAGGTGCCGATCACTTCGGTCAGCACATTGGCCTTGGTGTCGCGGATCGCCGGCGCGGTGCAGAAGATCGCGAGCTTGGCGGCGGGATCGTCGCTGACTTTCCAATGCGCGAGGTAGGCGAGCCATACCAGGGTCGCGCCGGCGAAGGCGCCGGCGATCTGCGCGGCGACGAAGCCGGGCACCACCGCCCACGACAATTTTCCGATCGCGGCCAGGGCGATGGTGAGCGCGGGATTCATGATCGCGCCGCTGGTCGGGCCGGCGATGAAGATGCCGATCAGCACCGCGAGCCCCCAGGCCGCGGTGATCACGCCCCAGCCGGCGCCCTGCGCCTTGGATTTGTTCAACAGCGCGCCGGCGACCACGCCGTTGCCGAGCAGGATCAGCATGCCGGTGGCGATGAACTCGCTGAGGTATTGCGACATCGGTGTGGCCATTGCGGTGGGTCTCCCTGGTGCTGGTGGTGCTTTTATTGTTTTGGGTGGTGCTGGTAATGCGAATGCTGGTGGGTTGTACTATTTTGCTTATCGCTTTTCTTATCCGTATACGGCCCCATCGCGCGCGAATCTCTCAGCCCGTCATTCCCGCGAAGGCGGGAATCCAGGGCCTTTCGTGCGAGAACGCTTGAAGTCACTGGATTCCCGCCTTCGCGGGAATGACGTTCTAGTGGCATGGCGCTGAAGCCTGCGGATTTTCGACCAGCCAGATAGCGCAATACAGGGCCTTCCGACAGGTTCGTATCGGCCTGTAGGAGCGGCGCAAGCCGCGACCGCGACACCACACCCACGACGCAAACGCGATGTCGCGGTCGCGGCTCGCGCCGCTCCTACAGGGGGCTGTCGTTCCCGGCGCGGATTCATGCGTCGATGGCGCGTTGCGACACGTAGCGCTGCAAGGCTTCACCCTGCGCCGGACTGAAGCGCAAACCCAGCTTCGACCGCCGCCACAAAATATCCTCCGCCGTACGCGCCCATTCGAAGTCGATCAGATAATCCACCTCGGCCCGATATAGATCCGCACCGAAGCATTCGCCCAATTCTTCCAAACGCACGCAACTCTCGACGATCCGCAACGCGCGGCTGCCGTAATTGCGGCACAGCCGCAAGGCCAGCGCATCGGGCAGCCACGGGCGGCGCAGGCTGAAGTCCTCGTGGAAGGCTTCGAAGTCCGCATCGGGCAGGTCGCCGCCCGGCAGCGGCGCGTCGCCGGTCCAGGCAGCGCGCGGCGCGCCGAACAGCGGCGACAGCGTGTCGCAGGCTTCTTCGGCGAGTTTGCGCGAGGTGGTCAGCTTGCCGCCGAAGATGTTGAGCAAGGGCGCGCCCTCGCGGTCGAGCAGCAGCAGATAGTCGCGGGTGATCTCCGAGGCCTTGTCGCTGTCGTCGTCGAGCAGCGGACGCACGCCGCTGTAAGTCCAGACCACATCGCCAGGCTGGATCGGCTGCTTGAAATAGCGCGAGGCCGCCTCGCACAGATACGTGGTTTCGCTGTCGTCGATGCGCGGCGCGGACGGATCGGCCTGGTAATCGACATCGGTGGTGCCGATCAGGGTGTAGTCGTGTTCGTACGGAATCGCGAACACGATGCGTCGGTCGGGCTGCTGGAAGATGTAGGCGTGGTCGTGATCGAACAATCTGGGGACGACGATGTGGCTGCCCTTGATCAGGCGCAGGTTGTGCGAATGGGTGACGTGGGCGACTTTGTCGAGAAAGCTCACCGCCCACGGGCCGGTGGCATTGACCAGGGCGCGTGCACGCACGTGATGCATCGTGCCGTCGGGGCCGCGCAACTGCACGTCCCAATGCTCGGCGCCGCGTTGCGCGTGCACGCAGGCGGTGCGGGTCAGCACGCGCGCGCCGCGCTCGCTGGCGTCCATCGCATTGAGCACGGCCAGGCGCGCGTCCTGCACCCAGGCATCGGAATAGACGAAGCCGCGGAAGAATTCGTCGCGCAGCGGCCGTCCGGCGATGTGCTTGCGCAGGTTGACCGAACGCGAACCCGGCAGGTCGCGGCCGCGCCGGCCCCCGAGGCGGTCGTACAGGAACAGGCCGATGCGGATCATCCACGCCGGACGCAGATGCGGCTGATGCGGCAGCACGAAGCGCAGCGGCCAGATGATGTGCGGCGCCATTCGCAACAGCCGCTTGCGTTCGGCCAGGGCCTTGCCGACCAGGGCGAACTCGAACTGTTCCAGATAGCGCAGGCCGCCGTGGATGAGCTTGGTGCTGGCGCTGGAGGTGTGCGAGGCGATGTCGTCGCGTTCGCACAGCAGCACCGACAGGCCGCGACCGGCGGCGTCGCGCGCGATCGCCACGCCGTTGATACCGCCGCCGACGATCAACACATCGACCTCGGGCAAAACCGTGGCAGACGGGGCGACAACGGGCTGTACGACGCCAGGCTGGTCAACAGCGGGCGGGTCGACGCCGGATACTTCGTGCTCGGTCATGCGCTCCCGCGACTGGCTGCGGGTCGCGCGTCGCCGACCCAGGTTGCGTCAGGATGATGGCATACGGTTACCGCGCGATTGTTGCCTGGGTTCACATCAATGGCGGGTGAGGGGAATGTGTCGGATGCGCGCGACGCGCGGCGCGGGCCAGGCAAAAAAATCCCGGTGCCTCTCGGCACCGGGAAGGGGTATACCACTGCATGGATCGCTCTTATGACGTGCTTGTTTTACAGCGGGACACTCACGGGGTTTGCGTTTCGATGACGGCGCGGCCGCATGGTTCGACCGGGCCGGCTCAGTCGCGCAGTTCGGCGATCTGGCACGGCAATTCCAGCTGGGCCAGCACCGCCGCGGTGACGTCCGCGGTGGTCGCGGCCTGACCGGCCGGCGCCAG
Source organism: Lysobacter sp. Soil_N_51 (assembly GCF_057655755.1). Classification (NCBI taxonomy): domain Bacteria; kingdom Pseudomonadati; phylum Pseudomonadota; class Gammaproteobacteria; order Lysobacterales; family Lysobacteraceae; genus Lysobacter; species Lysobacter sp. Soil_N_51. The sequence goes on from NZ_JBDGLR010000002.1 coordinate 511,865, forward strand.
GTCGGCGGTGAGCACGCCGGCGTCCAGCACCGCGGCGACCGCTTGCTCGATGCATTCGGCTTCGGCCTGCAGGCCCAGCGAATGGCGCAACAGCATCGCCACGCTGAGGATGGTGCCGCAGGGGTTGGCGATGCCGCGGCCGGCGATGTCCGGGGCCGAGCCGTGGATCGGTTCGTACAGGCCGACCTTGCCTTCGCCGAGCGAGGCCGAAGGCAGCAGGCCCAGCGAACCGGCCAGCATCGAGGCCTCGTCGGTGAGGATGTCGCCGAACATGTTCTCGGTGACGATCACGTCGAACGCGCGCGGCTTGGCGATCAGGTGCATGGCCATCGAATCGACCAGTTGATGCTCGAGGGTCACATCGGGGAATTCATCGCGCGCGACCCGCGTGGCGACTTCGCGCCACAACCGCGAGGTCTCCAGCACGTTGGCCTTGTCGACGCTGACCACGTGGTTGCGGCGTCCGCGCGCGAGTTCGCAGGCGCGGCGCACCACGCGTTCGATTTCCGCGACGCTGTATTCGCACAGATCGCTGGCGCTGGTTTCGCTGCGCTGCTTCTGGCCGAAATAGATGCCGCCGGTGAGTTCGCGCACCACGATCAGGTCGACCCCGGCCAGCAGATGCGGCTTGATCGGCGACGCGCCGAGCGTGGCCGCATGCGGCTGCACCGGGCGCAGGTTGGCGTACAGGCCCAGGCCTTTGCGCAGCGCCAGCAGACCTTGCTCGGGACGCACCTTGGCCTTGGGGTCGGACCACTTCGGCCCGCCGACCGCGCCGAGCAGCACCGCGTCGGCGCGGCGGCAGGCATCGAGGGTGGCGGCCGGCAGCGGCTCGCCGCTGGCGTCGATCGCGGCGCCGCCGATCGCGTGTTCGTGCAGGTTGAACTGGTGGCCGTAGCGGATCGCGACCGCGCGCAGCACTTCGACCGCGGCGGCGGTGACTTCCGGACCGATGCCGTCGCCCGGCAGAACGACGATGTCAGCGCGCATGGGTTTGCTCCTGTGAATTATTCCGCGCCGCCTCGCGGCGCTGTTCGAAATGGTGGATGGCGTCGATCTGGCGCAGCAGATAGCCGAGTTGGTCGACGCCTTCGATCAGACAGGTCTGGGCGAAGGCGTCGAGCGGAAACTCGACCGCGCGGCCGTCGGGCAAATGCAAGCTGCGAGTACGCACGTCGATGCGCAGTTCGATACCGGGCTGATCGAGTAGTTCGTTGAGCAGGTCCTGCGCGACCACGATCGGCAGCAGGCCGTTCTTGAGAGAATTGCTGCGGAAGATGTCGGCGATCTCGCTGCTGATGACCGCGCGCAGGCCGAGGTCGGTCAAGGCCCACGGCGCGTGTTCGCGCGAGGAACCGCAACCGAAATTGCGCCCGGCGACCAGGATCGCCGCGCCGGCGTTGTGCGGCTTGTTGAGTTCGAACTCCGGATTGGGCGAACCATCGGCGAGGTAACGCCAGTCGTTGAAGGCGAACCGGCCCAGGCCCTTGCGTTCGGTGGTGGTCAAAAAACGCGCGGGAATGATCTGGTCGGTGTCGATATTGCGTTCGCGCAGCACCGCGGTGCGCGAGATCAGTTCGACGAAGCCGGCGTCGGCGGACGCGGCATGGACGGATGCGGACATTACGCGACCTCCTTGATCGACGGGTTGAATGCGGGGTCGAGGTAAGCGCGCGGATCGACCACGTGCCCGGCGACCGCGCACGCCGCGGCCGTCAGCGGCGAAGCCAGCAGAGTGCGAGCGCCCTTGCCCTGGCGGCCTTCGAAATTGCGATTGCTGGTGGACACCGCCAACTGGCCGGCGCCTACCAGATCGCCGTTCATGGCGATGCACATCGAGCAGCCCGGCTCGCGCCATTCGGCGCCGGCCGCGCGCACGATCGCGTCGATGCCTTCGGCCTCGGCGTCGCGCTTGACCTGTTCGGAACCGGGCACCACCAGCATGCGCACGCGCGGATGCACGTGACGGCCGCGCAACACCTCGGCGGCCTGACGCAGATCGGACAGACGCGAATTGGTGCAGCTGCCGACGAACACCACATCGACCGGCCGACCGGCCATCGCCGCGCCACCGTCGAAACCCATGTAGGCCAGCGCCTTGGCTTCGTCGGCGTCGCGACCCCGCGGCAGGTTCGCGTCGATCGCCGCGACCTGACCCGGATGCGTGCCCCAGGTCAGGGTCGGCTTGATCGCGCTCGCGTCGATATGCACTTCGCGGTCGAACGTGGCGCCGTCGTCGGTCTTGAACTCGCTCCAGCGCGCGACCGCGCGGTCCCAATCGGCGCCGCGCGGCGCGCGCGGGGTCTTGGCCAGGTAGTCGTAGGTGACTTGATCGGGCGCGATCAAACCGGCGCGGGCGCCGGCTTCGATCGACATGTTGCAGACGGTCATGCGTTCGTCCATCGACAGCGCGCGGATGGTCGAGCCGCGGTATTCGATGACATGGCCGGTGCCGCCGTTGACGCCGATCTCGCCGATGACGTGCAGGATCAGATCCTTGGCGCCGACGCCGGGCGCGAGCTCGCCCTCGACGTTGATCGCCAGGGTCTTGGCGCGGCGTTGCAGCAAGCATTGGGTCGCGAGCACATGGCCGACTTCGCTGGTGCCGATGCCGAACGCCAGCGCGCCGAACGCGCCATGCGTGGCGGTGTGGCTGTCGCCGCAGACGATGGTCTGGCCGGGCTGGGTCAGGCCCAGTTCGGGGCCGATCACATGCACGATGCCGCGGTAATCGCTATCGAAGTCGAACAGTTCGACGCCATGGCGTTCGCAGTTGCGGCGCAGGGTGTCGACCTGATGCTCGGCTTCGGCGGTGTAGTAGGGCAGACGGCCGTCGTTGCCGGCGGGCAGGGTCGGGGTGGAGTGATCGAGGGTGCCCTTGGTCAGGTCGGGCCGGCGCGGCGACAGGCCGCGCGCTTCGAGTTCGGCGAAGGCTTGCGGCGAGGTGACCTCGTGGATCAGGTGCAGATCGATGTAGAGCACGGCGGGCGCGGCGTCGCTTTCTGGCGCGACCAGGTGTGCGTTCCACAGTTTTTCGAACAGGGTGGTGGGTGTAGTCATGAGTTGAGTTGGTTCGCTTTGGCGTTCGGCTTGAGCATGGTGTTGGCTATTTCTTTTGGCTCCTTCTCCCGCTTGCGGGAGAAGGCCGGGATGAGGGCGCTTTGGCTGTCGCACAGGTAGATTCGCGGCGACTTCGTGCCCTCACCCAACCCCTCTCCCGCATGCGGGAGAGGGGCTTAGGCGGTTGCGGCTAGTCGTTGCTGCGGCGCCTGCTTCGTCCGATGCATCCGATTCGCCAACTCCAGCCAGGCCAGCGCACTGGCCTCGATGATGTCGGTGCTGGTGCCCGAACCGGTCAGTTCCACGCCGTCCACGCGCGCGGTCACGCTGGCCTGCCCCTGCGCATCGTCGCCGGTGGTCACGCTGGACACGTTGTAGCTGTCGATGCGCAGCGCCACGCCGGTCGCGCGCGCCAAGGCGGCGAACAGCGCGTGCACCGGGCCGTCGCCGACCGCGGCTTCGCTGACCGTCGCGCCCTCGGGGTCGACCAGTTGCACGCTCGCGGTCGGCAGGCTGCCGTCGGACACACCGGTGCTGACGTGGGCACGCATCAGGCGATAGCCACGCGCGGCCTTGGCGTCGGCGCCGAGCACCAGCGCTTCCAGGTCGGCGTCGAACACTTCGCGCTTCTTCTCGGCCAAGGTCTTGAACGCGGCGAACACCGCGTTCAAGCGCGCTTCGTCGAGAGTGAAACCCAGGGTCTGCAGACGATCGCTCAATGCCGCGCGGCCGCTGTGGCGGCCCATCACCATCTGCGACTGCGCCCAGCCGACGGTTTCCGGATGCATGATTTCGTAGGTGCCGCGATGCTTGAGCATGCCGTGCTGATGAATACCCGACTCGTGCGCGAACGCGTTCTGGCCGACGATCGCCTTGTTGCGCTGGACCACCATGCCGGTGATGCGCGACAGCAGACGCGAGGTCGGTACCAGCCGGCGTGTGTCGATGCGGGTGCCGACGCCGTAGTAGGCGTTGCGTACGCGCAGCGCCATCACCAGTTCTTCCAGCGCGCAATTGCCGGCGCGCTCGCCGATGCCGTTGACGGTGCATTCGACCTGGCGCGCGCCGCCTTCGATCGCGGCCAGGCTGTTGGCCACCGCCAGGCCCAGGTCGTTGTGGCAGTGGGCGCTGAACACGGCCTGGTCGGCATCGCGGACGTTGGCGCGCAGGTATTCGAACAGCGCGCGGATCTCGCTCGGGGTGGTGTAGCCGACCGTATCGGGAATGTTGAGGGTGCGCGCGCCGGCGGCGACCGCGGCGCTGCAGATCTCGGCCAAGTAATCGTGCTCGGTGCGCAGTGCGTCTTCGGCCGAGAATTCGACATCGTCGACGTACTTGCGCGCCTGTTCGACCGCCGCGACCGCGCGCTCGAGCACCTGCTGCTTGTCCAGATTCAACTTGTGCTGACGATGCAGCGGGCTGGTCGAGATGAACACGTGGATGCGCGGCTTGGCCGCGCCTTCGAGCGCGCGCGCGCAGGCTTCGATGTCGCCCGGGTGGCAGCGCGCCAGGGTGGCGAGGGTGGAGCCGCGCACTTCGCGCACGATTGCGCGGGTGCCTTCGAGGTCGGCTTCGGAACTGGCGGGGAATCCGGCTTCGATCACGTCCACGCCGAGTTCGCTGAGGGCATGCGCGAAGCGGAGCTTCTGCGTGGCGCTCATGCTGCAGCCCGGCGACTGTTCGCCGTCGCGCAGGCTGGTGTCGAAGATCGTGACGTGGGGCTGGGCGTCGGTAATGGGGCTTACCGGGCCGGACGGATCGTTCATGCGGGCAGTTCCTCTGTTGCGTCTGAATGCTGCGGGGAAGGGCTTGCTGCGTGGCTCCGCGCCGGTTTGGCCGCGGAGTCGAAGGAAAGATTGGCGAGCTGATAAATGTCCGCCTCGACGGCGGTGTCGCGGCCGAGCGCTTCGCGGGTGCGGCGGCGCGGACGGCGCGGCGCGCGCGGGCGCACTTCCGACAGCAGCCGCGCGAGCACGCCGGCATCGAGATTGCCGCCGGAGACCACCGCGCATTTGCGCTTGCCGGCGATGCGCCGGCCGGCGGCCAGCGCCAGCGCGCCGGCGCCTTCGGCGATGATGTGTTCTTCCAGGGCCAGGCGGACCAGGGTTTCGCGCAGCTCGGCTTCGCGCACGATCACCACGTCGTCCAGCAAGCTGCTCAGCACGCGCTCGGTCAGGCGGCCGGGGTCTTTCACCCGCACGCCGTCGGCCAAGGTCGCGGCCGGTTCGATCAGGCGGTGGTCGCCGCGCAGGGCGCGCGCCATCGAGTCGACGCCTTCTACTTGCGCGCCGATCACCCGCACGCGCTTGGCCGCGGCCGAACCCGACAGCAGTTCCGACTTCAATGCGATCGCCACGCCGGCGGCCAGACCGCCGCCGCCGATCGGCACCAGCATCACGTCGGGCGCGAACGAGGCCAGTTCCAGCGCGACCGTGCCTTGTCCGGCGATCACATCGGGATCGTCGAACGCCGACAGCAGTCGGTAATCGTGTTGATCGGCCAGTTCGATCGCGAAGGCCTTGGCTTCGTCGTAGGTGTCGCCATGCAGGCGCACGGTCGCGCCCCAGTGGGCGACGCCGGCGATCTTGGTCTGCGGCGCGCAGCGCGGCATCACCGTGATCGCGTTGACGCCCAGCCGGTACGCCGCCCAGGCCAGGCCTTGCGCATGGTTGCCGGCCGAGGCGGCGATCACCGTGCGGTGATCGCCGCGTTCGCGTCCGGCCAACAGTGCGTTGAGCGCGCCGCGCACCTTGTACGAACCGGTGCGCTGCAGGTTTTCCAGTTTCAACCAGCAACCGAACCGCTCGGCGTGGTGCAGCGGCGTGGGGTCCAGGTAGCGGCGCAGCCGCGCCTGCGCCGCCAACAAGTCGGCGGCGCTGATCTGGGCCAGGCTGGCTACGTCGCAGTCCATCAGACCGGGGTCAGCCAGGAGGCGTAGCGGCTTTCCTGTCCGCGCACCACGCGTGCATACAGCGCGGCCAGTTCGCGGGTGACCGGGTTGTCGCCGAATTCGCGGCGGTCCAGCACCGCGATCGCGGTGGCTTCGGCGGCGGTGCCGCAGACGAACACTTCGTCCGCATCCAGCAACTCGTGCAAGGTCACTTCGCGCGACTGCGCGCCGGACAGTTCGATCATGGTGTCGCGGGTGATGCCGGGCAGCGCGTCGCGATGATCGACCGAGGTGATCACCGAGTTCTTGACCATGAACACGTTGGCGCCGGTGCATTCGACGACATAACCCTTGTCGTCGGTGAACAGCGCTTCGTCGAAGCCGCGTTGCTTGGCTTCGCGCTTGGCCAGGATCGAATTGACGTAGGCGCCGCTGAGCTTGAGCGGCGGCATCGAGGTGGCCGGGTTGCGCTTCCACGGCGACACGGTCAGGCGGGTGCGCGCGCCGCCCAGGTGCACGACCTTGGCCAGGGTCGCGATCATCAGGTGCTGGGTCAGCGGATCGACGTCCAGGCCGATGGTGCCGGTGCCCATCCAGGTCAACGGACGGATGTAGGCGTCGCGGTGGCCGTTGGCGCGCAAGGTGGCGAGCGTGGCCTGGGTCGCGCGTTCGATATCGAATTCGATGCCGAACATGTCCGCGCCCTTGCGCATGCGCTGCATGTGCTCGGGCAGACGGAACACCGCCGCGCCGCCGTCGGCGGTGGCGTAGCTGCGGATGCCTTCGAACACCGCGGTGCCGTAGTGCATGGCGTGGGTGGTGAGCGGGGCTTCGGGCGCGTCGCCGGCGATGAAGTTTCCGTCGAACCACACCAGTGGAAGATCAACCGCCAGCGGGACTTCACCACGATCGTAGGACTTAGAACGTCCAGACGCGGTCGAATCATGATTCTCGGATGTTTCACCGCGATCGCTACGCGCCGGCGCATAACTGCGCTCCCGCACCGCCGCAGCCGCCAGGCCGGCATGCTGAGTTGGCGTCGCCGCCGGTTGTTCGAGAATTTCAGTACTCAGGTGCATGGCGAGACCTCAACGGCAAGACAGTCGTAAAGCTTGGCGAGCTGGCTCTGCAGCGCGGTGTCGGCGCGATCGCCTTCCACCGTCATGCGCAGATGCCAGCGATCGCCGTCGGGTTGCGCTTCGCCGTCCACCGACAGGGGACGGAAACCGCGGCGTTCGGCGGCGCCCAGTACGCGAGCCAGCGCGCCTTCGGCCTGGCGCAGGGTCAGTTCAAGCTGGTATCGCATGGGCGTCCTCCTTTTCGGCGGTGGTGGGCGGGGTGAGGCTGGTGATCGCGTCGGCGTCGCCCGCTTCCGGGTCGAGCATCTGCGCGTTGTTGTGATTCGGCGGAACCAGCGGCCAGACGTTGGCGGCCTGATCGATGGCGACGTGCAGCAGCACTGGACCGGGCGTGTGCAGCATGTAGTGCAGCGCTTCCTCGACCGAATCGGCGCGGTCGACATACATCGCCTTGACCCCGAACGCGGCGGCCAATGCGCAGAAGTCCGGGTTGTCGGACAGATCGACTTCGGAATAGCGGCGTTCGAAGAACAGCTCCTGCCACTGCCGGACCATGCCCAGGGCCTGGTTGTCGAGCAGCACGATCTTCACCGGCAGGCGGTAGCGCGCGATCGTCGCCAACTCCTGCACGTTCATCAGGAACGAGCCGTCGCCGCTGACGCAGATGACCTGCGCGTCGGGGCTTTCCAACTGCGCACCCAGCGCGGCGGGAACGCCGAAGCCCATCGCGCCCAGCGCGCCGCTGGTCAGATGCTTGCGCGGGTGGTTGAACTGCCAGTGCTGCGCGACCCACATCTGGTGCTGGCCGACATCGCACGAGACGATGGCGTCCGGCGCCAGTTCCGACAGACGACGCAGCAGCGCCGGCGCGTACACGGTTTCGCCGGGCGCGTCGTAACGCGGCGCGCAATCGCGCTTGCGCTGCAGGCAGGTGTCGCGCCAGGCGCGGCGCGCGCCGCCGTTGCGGGCCTGCAGTTGCGCGGTCACCGGCGGGGTCAGGGCGTCCAGCGAACGGCGCAGGTCGCCCTGCACCGCGGCATCGGCATAACGCAGCTTGCCGATCTCGCAGGCGTCCAGGTCCATGTGGACCACGCGCGCGTTCGGCGCGAACTCGGCCAGCTTGCCGGTGGCGCGATCGTCGAAACGCGCGCCGACCACGATCAGCAGATCGCATTCCTGCACCGACAGATTCGCCGCGCGGTTGCCGTGCATGCCGAGCATGCCCAGGTTCAGGGCGTGCTCGGCCGGCAGCGCGCCCAGTCCCTTCAAGGTCAGCACCGACGGGATCTGGCTGCCCTCGACGAAGGCGCGGAACGATTCGACCGCATCGCCCAGCGAAATGCCGCCGCCGCCGTAGATCAGCGGCTTCTTCGCATGTGCGATCAAGGCCGCGGCTTCGTGATAGGCCGCGTCCGGCGCGGTCGGCACCGGATCGGTCGGCAGCGGCATGTGCGCGGCCAGATGCGAGGCATCCTGGTTCTGCACGTCCTTCGGCAGATCGATCAGCACCGGGCCGGGACGGCCCGAACGCGCCAGACGAAAGGCTTCGGCGACGATGCGCGGCAACTCATCGACGCTGCGCGCGAGGAAGCTGTGCTTGACGATCGGCATGGTCATGCCGAACACGTCCAGTTCCTGGAACGCGTCGGTGCCCATCAGCGAGGTCGCGACTTGCCCGGTGATCGCCACCATCGGCACCGAGTCCAGCATCGCGTCGGCGATACCGGTGACCAGGTTGGACGCGCCGGGACCGGAAGTGGCTACGCACACGCCGACTCGCCCGCTGGCACGGGCGTAGCCGTTCGCCGCGAAAGCCGCGCCTTGCTCGTGACGGACCAGGATGTGTTTCAGGTCCGACCCGTGCAGGGCATCGTAGAAAGGCATGATCGTGCCGCCCGGATAACCGAACAACACGTCCACCCCTTCTGCGGCCAGTGCTTGCACCAGCCAGCGGGCACCGTTCATCACGCAGCCTCTTCTTGTCGTTCGCCCTGTGCGGCGGCGGGAGCGGCCTGCGCGGCCGCCGGTGTTTTCGGCGCGTTGTCCAGCCACTTCATGTTGGCGCGCAGCTTCTTGCCGACCGCTTCGATCGGATGCTCCAGGTCGCCCTGCTTGAGCGCCTTGTAGTTGGCGTTGCCGGCGGCGTACTCGGCGATCCACTGCTTGGCGAAGGTGCCGTCCTGGATTTCGGTCAGCACTTTGCGCATCTGCGCCTTGGTGTGATCGTCGACGATGTAGGTGCCGCGGGTCAGCGCGCCGTACTGCGCGGTCTCGCTGATGAACTCGTGCATGCGGGTGACGCCGCCTTCGTAGAACAGATCGACGATCAGCTTCAGTTCGTGCAGGCATTCGTAATAGGCGACTTCCGGCTGATAACCGGCTTCGACCAGGGTTTCCCAACCGGCCTGGACCAGCTTGGTCGCGCCGCCGCACAGCACCGCCTGTTCGCCGAACAGATCGGTTTCGGTTTCTTCCTTGAACGTGGTCTTGATCGCGTTCTGGCGCGCGCCGCCGATGCCGCCGCAGTAGGTCAGGGCGAACTCTTCCGCGCGGCCGGTCTGGTCCTGATGCACGGCGTAGACGCTCGGCACGCCGCGGCCGATTTCGTATTCGCGACGCACCAGCGCGCCCGGGCCCTTCGGCGCGACGAGTACCACGTCGAGATCCGCGCGCGGGGTGATCTGGCCGTAATGCACGTTGAAGCCGTGCGCGAACAGCAGGCAGGCGCCTTGCTTGATGTTGGGTTCGATCACGTCGCGGTACAGCTGCGGCTGGACCATGTCGGGCGTCAGCACCGCGACCAGTTCGGCTTCGGCGACGGCTTCGGCCGGGGTCTTGACGGTGAAGCCGTCGGCCTTGGCCTTGAGTTCGGTCGGGCCGCCCGGGCGCAGGCCGACGGTGACGTCGAAACCGGAATCGCGAAGGTTGAGCGCGTGCGCGCGGCCTTGGCTGCCGTAGCCGACGACGGCGATCTTGGGACGGTGGGTGGTTGCGGTCATGTCTGTGATCTCGGGAAGGGGAGGAACGAGTGGAGAGGAGTGAGGAGTGAGTTTTTGTTTCAGGCGGGTTCGGGAGCGGGGCGTTCGATAAGCGTTGCTTCGATTTTTTTCGTCGTCGGCGATTGCAGCGGGCCGGGCGCGGTGACCGCGCCTTGCGACGCCGAGCCGACGATTCGTGCGTACTTGGCCAGCACGCCGGTGGTCACGCGCGGCGCGATGCGCGCGGGTTCGCGCGTGGACAGATCGGCGGCGACTTCCAACTTGCGCGTCTTCACGTCGATGCTGACCCGGTCGCCTTCGCGCAGACGCGCGATCGGGCCGCCGTGCGCGGCTTCGGGCGAGATGTGGCCGACCATGAAGCCATGCGTCGCGCCGCTGAAGCGGCCGTCGGTGATCAAGGCCACGTCGTTGCTCAGACCTTGCCCGACCAAGGCCGCGGTCACCGCCAACATCTCGCGCATGCCCGGGCCGCCGGTCGGGCCTTCGAAGCGGATCACCACGATGTCGCCGGCCTGGATCTGCCGCGCCTGCACCGCGGCGAACGCGGCTTCTTCCGAATCGAACACCCGCGCCGGGCCTTCGAAATGTTCGCGGCCGTGACCGGCCAGCTTGAGGATGCAGCCTTCCGGCGCGAGGTTGCCGTAGATGATCGAGTAGCCGCCGCGCGGCTTGATCGGATCGCTGACCGGACGCACGACGTCCTGCTCGTCGGCCATCACCGCTTCGGACAGTTCGGCGAAAAAGGAACGGCCGGTGACCGTCGGAATATCCTCGATCAGACCGGCCGTCTTCAGTTCGCGCGCCACCAGCGCCGCGCCGCCGAATTCGAACATTTCCGCGGCGGTGTAGCGTCCGCCGGGTTTCAGGTCGGCGATCACCGGCGTGTGCGCGGCGGCTTCGAATTCTTCCAGGTCGAAGGCGACGCCGGCTTCGTGCGCGATCGCCAGCAGATGCAGCGCGGCGTTGGTCGAGCCGGCGGTGGCCGAGACCGCGCGCGCGGCGTTGCGCAGCGCATGCGGGGTCAGCAGCGTGCGCGGCGTGGGACCGCCGTTACGCAGTTGCTGCATGACCAGTTCGCCGCACAGGCGCGCGGCTTCGGGCTTGTCGTCGTGGATCGCGGGGATGTCGTTGTAGCCCAGCGGCGACAGGCCCAGGAAGGTCAGCACCATCGCCATGGTGTTGGCGGTGAACTGGCCGCCGCAGGCGCCGGCGCCGGGGCAGGCATGCGATTCGATGCGATGCAGTTCGCGGTCGTCGATGCGTCCGGCCGAATGCGCGCCGACCGCTTCGAACACGTCCTGCACGGTCAGCGGCTTGTCGTCGCTGGCGCCTTTTTTCGACGGGCAATGGCCCGGCATGATCGTGCCGCCGTAGAGGATCACGGTCGGGATATCCAGGCGCGCCGCCGCCATCGCCGCGGCCGGGATGGTCTTGTCGCAGCCGACCAGCAGCACCATCGCGTCAAGGCAGTGGCCGGACACCGCCAGTTCGATCGAATCGGCGATGGTTTCGCGCGAGGCCAGCGAGGCGCGCATGCCGTCGGTGCCCATCGCGATGCCGTCGGTGACGGCGATGGTGTTGAACTCGATCGGCGTGCCGCCGCCGTCGACGACGCCGCGACGCACGTGCTGGGCCAGATCGCGCAGGGTGATGTTGCACGGCGACACGTCGGTCCAGGTGTGGACGACGGCGACCAGCGGTCTGGCGATGGCCGCGTCGTCGAGACCGGTGGCGCGCAGCATCGCGCGCGCGGGGGCTCGGGCCGGGCCTTGCTTGATGGCGTTGCTTCTCACGAACGGCGATTCCTTTGCTGCGAATCCTTCGCAGTGCCCGCACGTCCGCGTGCGGTGTTTTCAGGAACCCAGGGCCGTAAAACGAAAAACCCCGCGCCTTTTGGGCGCGGGGTTCAGGTTCTTTCGACCTTGGGTTGTGTGGTTTTCTACACGAACCCGACTCCCGCGCTGGTAAGCCCGGTAATAAGTACGAGGACGAGAATAATCGTGGCGATCAAGGGCGCGGAGCGAAGCGCGACGCGCGCGGCGTCGTTCGAGGCCGGAGCCTGGAGCGAAGTCGTCTGCGAGTGGTTGTTGCGCTGCGTCATGGGGTCGAGAAGAGCATGCCCGTTTGCGGCTTGTCAACAGTTTCTGGAAAAACCATCGCGAACTGTGGCCTGCGCCTCCGCCTGGGCGCGGATCGAGGGCGTGCGCATGCCGCGTGGCTGCGGACGGCAGCGCTGCCGCCGACCGGGTTCGATCGGATAGCGCCGTCCTGAATTGAAATATTTCTCCAATATGAGATCGTGTCCTCCTTTTAACCGGAGCAGCCGGATCGCACAGGGACGCGGCATTCGATTCAAGAACGAAGCAGCGGGGTCGAGCCCCCCGGTGTCGCGCGCTTCGACCTGGATGCCCGCACCTGCCGGATGCGCCATCAGGGGGAAACGCAGATGCACGGCTCGATGAACGGGCGTTTGGGGGCGCCGTCGCCGCGACGGTCGAGGTTGCGACGGGCGATTCGCCGTCATGCCTGGGTGTTGCTCGGCTGGGCGCTGCTGGCGGGGTTCTGCCCGGGCGTGTTCGCCCAGTCCGGTTCGCGCGTGATCGTCAACGGCGACCTGGAGTTCGGTGTACCGAACGCGTCGGTGGTGATGATGGACACCGATTTCGGTTTCGGCGCCACCTTCGACGGCGGCGTGAACGCATCCAATCCCTGGTTCACCTCGCACCAGGCCCAGCCGGGGCAGTGCAGCGCGGCCTTCGGAGCCGTCGGAGTCTGTCATCCGGTCGAAACCTGGGGGTCCAACGTCAACCCGGACCTGACCGGCCCGGTCGCGGCCAATAGCGGGACCAACTTCGTCGAACTGAACGCGTTCGTGGGTTCGATGATTTACCAGAATGTCTGCCTGGTCGCCGACGATGTCTTGAGCTATCGCTTCGCTCACCGTCGCCGCGTGCTCGCCGGCAGCGGAAACAATCCCGACAGCGCGGCGTTGCGGATCAAGAATCAGGCCAACGGCCTGGTCCAGACCATCACCACTTCCAGCGTCACCGGCAGCAGCTGGGCCATCCGCACCGGCAGCGCGACGGTCGGCGCGGGCGTGTCGGGCATCCTGCGCCTGGGCTTCGAGGCCATCGCGACCTCGTCCGGCAACATCAGCGCCGGCAACCTGCTCGACAGCGTCAGCATCAGCCTGCGTCCGCTGGTCGATCTCGGCGGCTCGGCGTCGTTGGGCGCGCAAGCCGAAGGACAGGACCTCGGCGATATCTTCATTCGCCTCAACGGCACCTCGCAGCCCGGCGGCACGGTGATCGCGCTGCAGCGCATCGCTGCGGCCAACGGCGACGCGGCGGCGCTGGACAGCGATTTCATCCTCACCGTCGGCGCGGGCGCCACCATGAGCCATGCCGCCGGCAGCGACATCTGGTTGATCACGATTCCGGCCGGCGCGGAATTCGACGGCGGGGTCGCGCCGGGCGCCGCCGGCGCGAGCAATCCGCCCGACGGCATCAGCATCGATGTCGATGCCCTTACCGATGCGCTGATCGAGCCGCGCGAATCGTTCCGCTTCCAGATCGTCAATCCCGGCGCCTCGAGTTCGAGCAACAACTGGCTCAGCAGCGCGCCGACCTGCAGCACCCAGACCACCACCACCCCGGATTTCGTCATCACCGGGCAATCGCAGGTGCGGCTGGCGAAGATCAGCGACGGCGCCGTCGGCAGCTTCAACTTCGCCTTCGGCAATGCCGATACCGATCTGCTCGCCGCCGGCACCCAGGCCGCCGCCGCCATCGCCACCAGCGCGAGCGGCACCGCGGCCTTGCACGACGCCGACGCCGGCGCGGCGGGCGCGCAAGGCAGCGCGGTGGTAACGCCCGGCGCGGCCGTCACGATCGCCGAAACGATCCCGCCGGGCTGGGTGCTGAATTCGGCCGAGTGCGTGGATGCCGCCAATGCGCCGGTGGCCGGCACCAGTCTCGTTGGCGGCACGCTGACCATTCCGGGCGCGGCCACCGCTGCCGGCGCGTCGCTGACCTGCACCTTCCGCAATGGCCGCTCGCCGATCGTACGCCTGGGCAAGCGCCTGCCGAACGGACGTTTCGCCGCCGCCGACCAGTTCGTCCTGAGCATCGCGCCGCCGGGCACGGGGGCGGCGACGTTCACCACCGCCGGCAGCGGCGACGTCGCGGCGGGCCAGGCGGTGGTCGATCCAGCCGTCGCCGGCACGAGTTACACGCTGTCGGAAACGGCGACGGCGGGCGCCGATCTCGGCAACTATGCGATCAGCTACGCATGCACCAACGCCAACGCGGCCGGCAGCGCGGGGCCGTCCGGCGCCGCCGCGACGTTCGAGCTGGTACCGGCGGCCGGCGACGACTTCACCTGCACCTTCGCCAATACCCGCAACCCCTTGTCCGATCTGTCCATCACCAAGACCAACACGCCGGCCGCGGGCGCGACGGATCAGGCGGGCGACGTGGTGACGCGCGAAACCGCCATGGTCTATCGAGTCGTCGTGACCAATCACGGTCCCGACGCGGTGACCGGCGCGCTGGTGCGCGATCCGGCCTCGCCCGGCCTCGATTGCACCGCGGTGACGTGCGCGGGCACGGCGTGTCCGGGATCGGTGACCGTGGCGGCGCTGCAGGGCGCGGGTGTCGCGCTCGGCGCCTTGGCCAACGGTGAGTCGGTGAACTTCGATCTGACCTGCACGACGCAGTGAGCAAGGCCGGCGCCGCGATCGGATCGCGATGACGGGTCCGGGCATCGGCTCCGGGCCGGTCGCTTCAGGACCGGCCGGCAACAGCTCAGGCCAGCAACCGCGCGCGCAAGGCCGCGTAGTTCGCGCGCAGCGGTTCGGCCGAGGCCGGCCGTGCCAGCGATTCGGCCAACGCCGGCGGCGGTTCGACCGCATGCCCCACCAACGGCTCGACGATGCTGTCGAACTTGGCCGGATGCGCGGTGGCGACCACCGCCCACGGGCGTTCATCGCCCTGTGCGCGCAGCGTTTCCAGCACATGCAGGCCGGTCGCGGTGTGCGGGCAGGGCACGATGCCATGGCGTTGCGGCGCGGCGCGAATGGTGTCAACGATGGTCGCGTCGTCGACGCCTTCAGCCTGGATCGCCGCGCGCAGTTGCGCGTCGTCGCAATGCCAGTGGCGCAGGCGTTCGAAGTTGCTCGGCGCGCCGACGTCCATCGCGTTGGCGAGGGTGGCGCGGGTCGGCTGGGCGGCGTAGTCGTCGCCACCGAAATAACGCGGCAAGGTGTCGTTGGCGTTGGTCGCCAGGCGGATCTCGCCGATCGGCAGGCCCATGCGCTTGGCCACGAACGCGGCGCAGGCGTTGCCCAGGTTGCCGGTCGGCACGATGAAGTTGAGCGGTTCGCCGCGTTGCGCGTAATGACGCGATGCCGCGTGCGCGTAGTAAGCCGCCTGCGGCAGCAGACGGCCCAGGCTGATGCTGTTGGCCGAACTCAGCGGGCGCTGCGCGCGCAGGTCTTCGTCCGACAAAGCCTGCTTGGCGAGGCGTTGGCAGGCGTCGAAATCGCCGTCGACGCGCAGCGCGCGCACGTTGTCGCCCCAGCAGCCCAGGCCGTGCGCCTGCCGCGGCGAGACCCGGCCGTCGGGGTAGAGAATGACCACGTTGAAGCCGGGGCGTCGATGGAACGCGGCGGCGACCGCGGCGCCGGTGTCGCCGGAAGTGGCGACCAGAATGGTGGTGGGTGCTTCGGACGGTGCCTTCAATCCGGCCAGCGCTTCGGCCAGGAAGCGCGCGGCATAGTCCTTGAACGCGGCGGTGGGGCCGTGGAACAGCTCCAGCAACCAATCGTCGGCGCGCGCGAGCGGGCGCAGCGGTGCGTCGAACGAATAGGCGCGCGCGCAGATCTCGGCGAGGTCCGGTTCAAGCGCGGAGTGTTCGAAGTAGGGCGCGAGCACGGCGTGCGCGGTGTCGGCGAGGGTATCGGTGTCGAGCGGCTGCGCCAATGGCGCGAATCGCTCGGGCACGTACAGGCCGCCGTCCGGCGCGAGGCCGGCCGACAGCGCCGCGTCGATGGCGGTGGGCGGCGTTCGTTCGCGGGTGCTGAGGAAGTTCATGGTGGGTCTCTGGGGGAGGCGGCGGCGTTGGGTGGGGTTGGAGGCGAATGAGGAATGAGGAAAGAGGAGTGAGGAGTGAGGAGTGAGCTAAAGCCCAAGTTCACCTGGCCGCCGTTTTTCGAAGAGGCACTCGATATGTGGGAATGTGATGAGTCGGTCGCGCGCAGATGTGCTTACGACGAGGAGCACGGCCTCAGGTCGTTGAGCAACTCCAGATACGCGCAGAGCGGTTCCCCCCTTTGAAAAAGGGGGGCTAGGGGGGATTTGCTTTTCCCCCAAGCCACCGCGTCCCATCAACCGATCACATCCGCGCGCGGCCCGCTCACCGCCGTGACATAAGCGCGCGAATCGAAACCGGCGTCGGCGAACGCGGCGCGCATCGCCGGCGCGGCGACGCTGGCCTGCGCTTTCGAGGCGAACCAGGCGAAGCAGCTCGGGCCGGCGCCGGAGATGCTCGCGCCGAGCGCGGCGTGATCGAGCGCGGCGGCCTTGACCGCGGCGAATCCGGGGATCAACGGCGCGCGGCGCGGTTCGACCAGCAGGTCGACCAGGCCTTCGCGCAGCAACTGGGTATCGCCGCGCTGCAGCCCGGTCAGGAACAAGGCCAGGTGCGCGCTTTGCTTGACCACCAGCGACAGCGGATACGGGTCGCTGAGCACGGCGCGCGCGCGGCGCGTTTCCAGGACCTGATCGGGATGCACCACCACCGCGTACAACCAGTCGGGCACCGACAGCGGAATCATCCGGGTCGAGGTCGCCATCACCACGCCACCGAGCAGCATCGGCGCGACGTTGTCGCCGTGGCGGCTGCCGCTGGACACCGATTCGCCGTCGAGCGCGAATTCGTACAGCGCATCGCGCGACAGCGGCTTGGCGAGCAAGGCATTCGCCGCGACCAGGGCCGCGACGCACGAAGCGGCCGAACCGCCAAGCCCCGAACCCAGCGGAATGCCCTTGTCGAGTTCCAGTTCGAACCCATGCGCAAGCCCGAGCTTGGCGCGCAGGCTGATGAGCGCTTGGCCCGCGGTATTGCGTTCGGGCTCCAGCGGCAGCGAATCGGCGCCGGGCACATCGCCGCGGATCGCGCGGATGCGCACCACGGGTTCTTCGATGCGCCGCACCGTGGCGACATCGCGCGGCCCGTCGATCGAATGACCAAGCACATCGAAGCCGACCCCGATATTGCCGACGCTGCCGGGCGCGAATGCGCGCGCCTGCTGCGCGCCGTCGGCATCGGCGTCTGATCGGGCGGGAGAAGCGGGCGACGCAGCGCTCATGCACGGGCTCCGAGGGTTTGCGCGATCGTCAACAGGTCGCCGAACACGCCGGCGGCGGTGACATCCGGGCCCGCGCCGGGGCCCTGCACCACCAGCGGATTATCCGCGTAACGGCGGGTGCGGAACTGGATCAGATTATCGGTCAGCGCGCCGTGCAAGGAGGCATGTCCCGGCGGCGGCGAAACCACGCCGACGCTGGCGCGGCCGTCGCGATCGAGCCGGGCCAGATAACGCAGGCTCAGCCCGGCCGCGCGCGCGGCGTCGAAGCGTTGCTGCAGCGGCGCGTCGAGTTCGTGCAGGCGCTCGAAGAATTCGTCCTTCGACACGTCGCGCAGCGAGGCGGGCACCAGGCTTTCGACCTCGATCTGGTCCAGCGAGAGCGAACGCCCGGCCTCGCGCGCCAGGATCACCAGCTTGCGCGCGACGTCGGTGCCGGACAGATCGTCGCGCGGATCGGGTTCGGTGTAGCCCAGCGAATGCGCCTCGCGCACCAGTTCGGAAAACGCGGTCTGGCCGTCGTAGCGGTTGAACAGCCACGCCAACGTGCCCGACAGAATGCCTTCGACTTCGGTCAGCTCGTCGCCGGTGTCGAGCAGCGAGCGCAAGGTCTGGATGATCGGCAGGCCGGCGCCGACCGTGGCTTCGTAGCGGAACTGGCCGCCGTTGCGCGAGGCTTCGCGGATCGCTTCGTAGCGTTCCAGCGGGCCGGCGCCGGCGTGCTTGCTCGGAGTGACGATGTGGATGCCGGCGGCGATCCACTGCGGGTAATACGCGGCGACCGCGTCGCTGCCGCTGCAATCGACGATCAACGCATGCGGGATGTGCTCGGCGCGGACGTGTTCGGCGAAGCGTTGCAGGTCCAGCGTTTCGGCCTCGGCGGCGAAGTGTTCGCCGGCTTCGTCGAACGCCATCGCGCGCGGCGCCAGATGCATGCGGCGGCTGTCGGCGAGCGCGCGCAGGCGCAGGTCGAGGCGCGAATCGCGCTGGAAACGCGGCTGCGCCGCGGCCAGTTGCGCGAGCAACGCGCGCCCGACCTTGCCCGGCCCGATCAGACCGAGCGAAATGCATTGCGGCGACAGCCAGAACGCCGAGTGCGCGGCGCGCAGCGCGCGGGTCGCGTCGCGCGCGCCGATCGCCACCGAGATATTGCGTTCGCCCGCGCCCTGGGCGATCGCGCGCAGGTTGATGCGCGCCTTGGCCAGACCGTCGAACAACTGCGCGGCGACGCCGGGCAGACCGACCATGCCGTCACCGACCGCGGCGAGCACGCAGATGTCGGGGGTGATGGTGACGTCCTGCGCCTGCCCGTCGGCCATCGCGTCGGCAAACGCGGCCAGGATCGCGGCGCGTCCGCGTTCGGCCTGATCGGCGCGCACCGCGCAGCAGATCGAATGCTCGGACGAGCCTTGCGAGATCATCGTCACCGACACGCCGGCGCCGCGCAGCGCGCCGAACAGACGCTCGGCGGTGCCGGGCACGCCGACCATGCCGTTACCGACCAACTCAAGCACCGCGAGGTCGTGAACCAGACTTAGCCCCTTGACCGGCGCGCCGTCGGCCTGAGAGTGCAGGCTGATCAGCGTGCCCGGCGAATGCGGGTTGCGGGTGTTGCGGATGCGCAGCGGAATGCCGCGCTGCTGTACCGGCGCGAGCGTCTGCGGATGCAGCACCTTGGCGCCGAAATAGGCCAGTTCGCAGGCTTCGGCGTACGACATCGACGGCAGGCAGACCGCGTCGGGCACCAGTCGCGGATCGGCCGACAGCACGCCGTCGACGTCGGTCCAGATGGTCAGCGCGTCGGCGTCGAACAGCTTGGCGAAGATCGCCGCGGAGTAATCGCTGCCGTTGCGGCCCAGGGTGGTGTCGCGGCCGTGGCTGTCGCGGGCGACGAAGCCGGTGATCACCACGTTGCGGCCGGCATGCTGTTTGCGCCACGCGTCCAGGCGTTCGCGGCTCAGCGCCCAGTCGACGCCCACGCCCATTTCGCCGGGATGCACGACCAATACCTCGCGTGCGTCCAGCCGGGTCCAGCCGGCCGCTTCACCGCCGACCGCGGCCAGCATCAGATGCGAGGACAGCACTTCGCCCAGGCCGGGCAGGGCGGCGGCGAACTGATCGTCGGCCTGCGCGGCGACCCGTTCCAGCGCGCCACGCAAGGCGTCGAATTCGGTTTCCAGCACAGCGCGGGTGGCGTGACGGCGATGCGGGTCGAGCGAATCGGCGGTGTCCAGATGACGGCGGCGCAACGCGGCCCAGGCCGGCGCCCAGTCCTGGCCGTCGCGCGCGGCCGCGACCAGCGCGACCAGGGCGTCGGTCACGCCCTGCATCGCCGAGACCACGGCGATGCGATGCGGCGAGCCGTCGTCGAGCAGGCCGACCGCGACCCGATAACGATCGGCATCGGCCAGGCTGCTGCCGCCGAACTTGTGGGTGTGGCGAGCGGGCGCCAACGCGGAGGTGGAGGCGAACGGGGCGACCGCCGCGGCGGCGGGCGTCAGGGCGGCGGAAAGATCTGGCCGGGCTTCGGACGGTTCTGCCTCGACCACGTCGGGCTGGGCATCGAAAGCGGCTTGGTGCGGTGCGGACGACATGGAAAGCTCCTGGTGGAGCTCCGCGTCCCGACTCGGGTGAGGCCAGCGGCCCGCACCCTGGTCGGGTGCGGAGCGGCGTGGTCTGTTAGCTGGACACGCCCGTCCGCACCCCTGTGGGAGTGGTACCGGTACCGGTGGTGGTAATCGACATCGACGCTACGCGCGAACCCCAGCCGGTGGGCTGGGTCGAGGCGTTGCGGTCGATGGCGAAGGCGGGGTGCATGGGCTAGCAATAACCCGCCGTTGTGCGGCGCGTCAAGGGGCAATCGAGAGGAATGTGGCGGGCGGCGGGTTCGGCCGGCGGTCGGCGGATCGGGGCGTTGCGCGGCCTGGCCGCGCGATGTGGTGGTTTGTGCGCACTACTTGTGCGCTGCGCGGTAGTCGCAGTATCGCGGTCGCGGCTTACGCCGCTCCTACAGGGAGCAACTGTAGGAGCGGCGTAAGCCGCGACCGCGATATTTCACTGACGACGAAACCAACCAACTCAGCCGCCGCATGCACGACCACTGCATGCATGCGGCCTCACCGCCCACTCTCTCAACGACTGTAAGTCGCCGTGATCTTCGCCTGCCCCAGCGCATCGCTCTTGATCATGAAAGCGGCCAGCGCGGCATTAGCTTTCGCGTCGATCTTGAGTTTGTCGCTCTTGAGCGCCCAGACCGTGAATTCATAGCGATGGGTCTTGCCCGGCAGCGAGCACGGCCCGCCGTAACCGGGACGGCCGTAGTCGTTGCGGGTCTGCACCGCGCCGGGCGGCAGACCGGCGGCGCCTTCCTTCAACTCGGTGGTTCCGGCCGGAAGATTGACCACGATCCAGTTCCACGCGCCGTTGCCGCCGGGCGCGTCGAGGTCCTGGACGGTGACCGCGAAACTGCGCGTGCCGGCCGGCGGATTGCGCCACATCAGCATCGGCGCGAGGTTGCCGCCCTTGCAGCCCAGCTCGGGGTAGGCGTGGCGGATGCTGATGCGGTCGCCTTCGTGGATATCGATGCTTTCCAGCACGAAATCGGCGGCGTGTGCGAGCGGCGACAGCAACAGCAGCGACAGGGGAAGGGCGAGGCGAGACAGCGATTTCATGGCGATCCGATCCGTTGGAGTGCAGGGGAATACCGCGCGGGCGGCGCGCGAGCGGCGGATTATGCCGCGCGAACCCGCGGTGCCGTGCGATGACGGCGCCGAGGCGCGGGTCCGCTGCGATCTGCGCATCCGCCGAAAACCGACACGACGAATACGCAAACAGTGAATTTCATACTGAATTTATGTGGTTTATCAATTCAGTTCAGCGTGCACCGGTGCCATCGCCCATTCCATCCCTCGGCGAATGTGGAAGCTGAATGTCAGAACTGGAGAAACAGTCTCACTTGAAACCATAGGAACGGACCTGCGTCGCGCGACACGGCATGCCCCGGCCCGCAGAGTTTTCGCTGCTCGCATCACCAATGAGCGACGGATGCGAACGATCGACCCATCACGCGACACCGACCGACGACGATTCGGAGCGGCGCGCGACGCTCGCTCATTCAATCATCGGGAGCAAGGCAATGAAGGCGATTTCGGCAGCAAGAATGACGCTGTTGGCGGGTTGCGTGTTGATCGCGATCTGCGGCGGGGCGGCAGCGGCGGAACGCGGCGGCGGGTTGTCGGGCGAGGATCTGGTCTATTCCTACGACGAGATGTTCGACTTCGACACCGACACTTACCTGGCCAAGCACGCGCCGCATCTGCGCAAGCATTCGGAAGAGATTTCGCATTGGGCCGGCTACAGCGGCATCAGCCCGAAAGTGCTGATCGCGTTGATGGAGCAGCAAAGCGGCGCGATCAGCGCCAAGCGCGCGACGAACCGTCCGTTCGGCAAGCTGGCCCGCGCCGACGGCTTCGGCGCGCAGACCCGCGAAGTCGCGCTGGCGCTGCGCGAGTCGTTGTACGAGCGCGATCCCGAAGGCGCCAAGGGGCCGGTGACATTGGCCCGCGCCAACCCGCTGCAGGCGCTGTTCGAACGTTCCGGCGACAACGAGCCGGCGGCCGCGCTGCGTGGCGACGGCGAATTCCAGCTGGTGTACGGCCGTTTGTTCAACGAGCCGCGCCAGGCCCGGCCGACGTCCGACCGCTTCGCCAAGGCCGGACCGGACGTGCAGCCGCTGTCGCCCAACGGCCTGCTGCAGTTCCCGTTCCCGCGCGGCGCGCGCTGGCACGTCGGCGGCGCGCATACCAACACCGGCTCGGGCAATTACCCGATGTCCTCGCTCGACATGTCGCAGGGCGGCGGCTGGGGCAGCAACCAGAGCGGCACCTGGGTGTCGGCGTCGGCGGCGGGTTCGTTCAAGCGCCACTCCTCGTGTTTCGCCGAAGTCGTGCACAGCGGCGGCTGGTCGACGACCTACTACCACCTGATGAACATCCAGTACAACACCGGCGCCAACGTGTCGATGAACACCGCCATCGCCAACCCGGCCAACACCCAGGCGCAGGCGCTGTGCAACGGCGGCAGCTCGACCGGTCCGCACGAGCATTGGTCGCTGAAGCAGAATGGCAGCTTCTACCACCTCAACGGCACCTACCTGTCGGGCTATCGCATCACCGCGACCGGCAGCAGCTACGACACCAACTGCAGCCGGTTCTACCTGACCAAGAACGGTCAGAACTACTGCTACGGCTATTACACCAACCCCGGCCCGAACTGAGGTCGGCGCGTATCGCCCGCGTCCTCAGTCGCCCCACGGCGGCGGGGGCGCGGGCACCGGCCGGGTCAGATCGAATTCGACCCGGAACAGTCGGCCGGGACGCGCGAGTTCGTAGACGAAGCGCTGATCGTCGATCTCGATCGCCCATACGTTCGGTATCGAGACTTCGCGGCCGAGCTTGCGGAACATCGCCTTGCTGTAATCGTCGGCGGGGAATTCGTAACGGACGTACGACGTGCCCGCGCGTTGGTCGCCGCCGTACATCGTCAACGCATCGTCGCTGCCGTCGGCATGACGGTGGTCGTGCTTGAGGCGCAGTTCGCCATCGTGCTCGGTGAAAACCCAGGTGCGCGAGCGATCGTCGCCGACATGGAACGGCACGCGGATCTCGTCGCCGCCGCATTCGCGCACATTCATGACCAGGCGCTTGCCGGCGAAGGGGTCGTCGGTGCTCTTGGGCGTGTCGGTCACGATGCGGCCGGCGAAGGCCTTGCCGCACAGCCGGCGCAGACGTTGCAGCGGATCGGCCACGGCCATCGCGGCGTCGGCGGCGTTCGGCATCGCTTGCGCTGGCTTGACCGCGGGCGCGGCGCAGGCCGACAAGGCGATTGCGAATGCCGTCGCCAGGCAGGCGCGGCCTGCGGTGACGGGGCGGGGCGAGTGCTGGCTTGAATGAGTAGTCATGGCCACACGCTAACCGGGCGCGACCGCGCCGGGCAAATCCGTGTCCGCCGAGGTCTGTGGGAGGAGCTTCTGCCCCGAAGCTGTTCGGTCGGCTCGCAGCGATCTGAACGAAAGGCGTCGGGGCTGAAGCCCCGCCCACAAAAGATTTCGCGACTTCGTCGCCGCCCGCCGCCGCGATCCCCGTCGGAATTGGCGCCCACGCCCGTTTCCATGTCTAATGTGCGTTGAAGCGGGGGTACCGCGGCCCACGGCCGGCGGTTGAGACAGTCCCTTCGAACCTGATGCGGTTGACACCGCCGTAGGGAAGCTTCGCCGGACACGGCCCTGCCGTGGCCGTGCGCCGCCCGCTTCGTCCCTGCTCGCCAGAGCGCGCTCATGAGCCCACGCCATGAGTTTTTACCAGGACGAATGCCAATGAATGCGGTGCCCTCGAGCAAGCAAGACCTGATCCAGCAAGCCGAGAAACTGTCGGCCGACGTGACCCGTCCGATTCCCGGGTCGCGCAAGATCCACGTGCAAGGTTCGCGCCCGGATCTGCAGGTGCCGATGCGCGAGATCGAACTGGCGCGCACGCCGACCATCTTCGGCGGCGAAGACAACGTGCCGCTGGCGGTGTACGACACCTCGGGCATCTACACCCAGACCGGCGCCAACATCGATCTGGTCGCCGGGCTGGCGCCGTTGCGCGCGGCCTGGATCGCCGAACGCGGCGACACCGAGGCGCTGAGCGGGCTGTCGTCGGAATTCGGCCGCAAGCGCGAGCACGATCCCAAGCTGGCGCATGTGCGCTTCGGCAACCGGCCGCTGCCGCGCCGTGCGATCGGCGGCGCCAACGTCACCCAGATGCATTACGCGCGCCGCGGCATCGTCACCCCGGAAATGGAATACATCGCGATCCGCGAGAACCAGCGGCTGGAGTCGATCCGCGAAGCGCACCTGCTCACCCAGCATCCGGGCCAGAGCTTCGGCGCCAACATCCAGAAGATCATCACTCCCGAATTCGTCCGCGACGAAGTCGCGCGCGGCCGCGCGATCATCCCGAACAACATCAACCACCCCGAAAGCGAGCCGATGATCATCGGCCGCAACTTCCTGACCAAGGTCAACGCGAACATCGGCAACTCGGCGGTGTCCTCGGGCATCGCCGAGGAAGTCGAGAAGCTGGTGTGGTCGATCCGCTGGGGCGCGGACACGGTGATGGACCTGTCGACCGGCAAGCACATCCACGAAACCCGCGAATGGATCCTGCGCAATTCGCCGGTGCCGATCGGCACGGTGCCGATCTATCAGGCGCTGGAAAAAGTCGACGGCCGCGCCGAGGAACTGACCTGGGAAATCTTCCGCGACACCTTGATCGAGCAGGCCGAGCAGGGCGTGGATTACTTCACCATCCACGCCGGCGTGCTGCTGCGCTACGTGCCGCTGACCGCCAAGCGCGTGACCGGCATCGTTTCGCGCGGCGGTTCGATCCTGGCCAAGTGGTGCCTGGCGCATCACAAGGAAAATTTCCTCTACACCCATTTCGAAGACATCTGCGAAATCATGAAGGCCTACGACGTGGCCTTCTCGCTCGGCGACGGCCTGCGTCCGGGTTCGATCGCCGATGCCAACGACGCGGCGCAGTTCGGTGAACTGGAAACCCTCGGCGAGCTGACCAAGATCGCCTGGAAGCACGATGTGCAGACGATGATCGAAGGCCCCGGCCACGTGCCGATGCAGTTGATCAAGGAGAACATGGACAAGCAGCTCGAGGTCTGCGGCGAAGCGCCGTTCTACACCCTCGGGCCGCTGACCACCGACATCGCGCCGGGCTACGACCACATCACCAGCGCGATCGGCGCGGCGATGATCGGCTGGTTCGGCACCGCGATGCTGTGCTACGTGACGCCGAAGGAGCACCTGGGTCTGCCGAACAAGGAAGATGTGCGCGAAGGCCTGATGGCGTACAAGATCGCCGCGCACGCGGCCGATCTGGCCAAGGGCCATCCGGGCGCGCAGGCGCGAGACAACGCCATGAGCAAGGCGCGCTTCGAATTCCGCTGGGAAGACCAGTTCAACCTGGGCCTGGACCCGGAACGCGCTCGCGAATACCACGACGAAACCCTGCCGAAGGACGCGCACAAGGTCGCCCACTTCTGCTCGATGTGCGGCCCGCACTTCTGCTCGATGAAGATCACCCAGGACGTGCGCGACTACGCCAAGGAACACGGTGTGGAAGAGGTCGCGGCCTTGAGCGAAGGCATGGCGGAGAAGTCGGCGGAGTTCTTGGCGCAGGGCGCCGAGGTTTATCGGCGGGCTTGAGTCGTTGCGATCGGCGCGCTGCCTTGGGGCGGCGCGCTGATTGGCTGCAATGTGATGGTTGGTTGCGTCGGCTCGCGCGGCGAAAAGCGAATCCCCCTCGATCCCCCTTTTACAAAAAAGGGAAGCGCTTCGACTTGAGGCGCAGGTAGCGGGTGGCGACGATGCTTCGACGACATCAGGCTGCATGGGGCGTTTATGGCGATGATGCTGTTACCGCGATGGCGCTGAGTCGGCCACCTCGTTTGCAAGCGTCAATCGATCGACCCGCGAAGCCGCTTGTCTTCCCCCTTTGTAAAAGGGGGATTGAGGGGGATTCGCTTTTCAGGACGCGACGACCCTAGCCCTCTATCCGTCACCAGGCCCGCCGCAAGCAATCCGGGCAGGGCGCGCAGCGGAGAAAATCGAAGAGTGAGAAATTGCCCGAAGCAAGGCATGCTTGCCCCGCTCCTACTCACTCCTCACTCCTCACTCCTCTCCACTCACTACTCGCCTCAACCCATGCCCCAATACGCCACCCTAAAATGGCGCGTGATCGCGCGCAGGCATCCGTCCGCGTTCCTGCTCGCGGCGCAGTTGCTGAGCATGCTGGCGTATCCGCTGTTCGATCCGGTCGGCGGCGGGCGCGTGGTGTTCGGCGCGTTCGGCGTGCTGGTGCTCGCGCTGGCGGTGTGGGTGGTCAACCGCAGCCCGGCGATCAAGTGGATCGCGTGGCTGATCGCGATCCCCGCGTTCGCGCTGTCGATCCTGTCGGTGATCTACGCCAGTCCGGGCCTGCTGATCCTGTCGTCGGCGCTGGAGGCGGCGCTGTATTTCTATGCGGCCATGGCCTTGATCTGCTACATGATGAGCGACCACAAGGTCACCGCCGACGAGCTGTTCGCGGCCGGGGCGACGTTCACGCTGTTGGCCTGGGGCTTCGCCTATGCGTTCCTGGTGTGCCAGGCGTGGTATCCGGGCAGCTTCGTCGGCGCCGAACGGCCAGGCGAGCCGCGCACCTGGATCGAGCTGCTGTTCCTGAGTTTCACCAACCTGTCGGCGGTCGGCCTGGGCGATATCCTGCCGATGAGCCCGGCGGCGCGGGTGCTGACCATGTTCGAGCAGTTCGCCGGGGTCGGTTATATCGCCGCGGTGGTGTCGCGGCTGATCGGCCTGACGATTCTGCGGCATGAACGGCGCTGAAACGATGCACGGGTTTGTTACGGATAAACACGCCTGTGGCACAGACTTTTGGAACGATACGTTTCGGCGTTTTGGCGCCTGAAACGGCCCCCGCGACGTTCCGACCGATCCGGCCCCGGCCGGCGGGCGTTAGAATGGGCGGCTAAAACACTGAGCCGCGGCGCGCTTTTCCGATCGCGCCACCGCGCCGTGCCGGATTTGTCGGTTAATCATTTATGTGCCCTATGCGTTCAGGCACATGACCGGCATCGCGCCATTGCGCACCATCCACAGGATTCATGCCCCGCATCCACGACCCAGCGACCTCGCCTCTGCCCGCCGAACACCTGCGGGTAGGCGATTGCGTGGTCGATATCCCGTTGCGCGAGATTCGCGCGCCGGGCGCGCGGCGGCCGCGCCGGATCACGCCCAAGACCATGGGCGTGCTGCTGGTGCTGGTCGACCACGCCGACCGGGTGGTCAGTCGCGATGCGTTGCTGGCCGAGGTCTGGCCGGACACCTTGCCGACCGACGACGTGGTGACCCAGGCCATCACCCAACTGCGCAAGGCCTTCGACGAAGACCGCGGCAACCCGCGCTACATCGAGACCATCGCCAAGAACGGGTATCGGCTGCTGGCTCAGGTCGAGTGGCTGGTCCGCGATAACGCGCCGCGCGAGAGCGAGCCGCGCGAGAGCGAGGCCGCCTCGGCCGCCGACAGCGAAGCGCTCGCGGCCGCGGTCGTGGCGACCCCGGCGCCCGCGCCGCTCGCGCCTGTGCCGCTGCCGTTGCAGCCGCAGTCGCGCGGCACCCTGGGCTCGATGTTCGGGGTGATCGCGGCGGTGATCGTGCTGGTCGGCGGCCTGGTCTGGTGGTCGCTGGCGCGTCCGCCGCGCGCGTCCGATGCCGCCGAGCCGGCGGTCGACCCGACCCGGGTCGCCAGCACCGCCCGGCCGTACCGCCTGATCACGTCGATGCCGGGTTTCGAACTGGCGCCGACCTTGTCGCCCGACGCGGCCATGGTCGCCTACGTGGCGGTGCCCGACGGCCAGCGCGGCACCGCGATCCTGGTCCAGACCACCGACCAGACCCCGCCGCGGCAGCTGACCCGTCCCACCGGCCTGGCCGAGGACAGCGCGCCGGCGTGGTCGCCGGACGGTCGCTCGATCGCGTTCCTGCGGGTCGAGCCCGGCGTGGATTGCCAAGTGCTGATGATCGCGGCCAACGGCGGCGCCGAACGCGAGATCGGCCAATGCGACCCGCGCAGCCCGCCGACCTTCGAATGGACCCCCGACGGGCGCGGCCTGATCTTCGGCAGCATGCTGACCGCGCAGGGCATGGCCGGCATGCGCGTGCTTGATCTGGCCAGCGGCGAATGGCGCGCGGTGCCGTACCGCTCCGGCACCGGCAACCTCGATCTGTCGCCGCGGTTCTCGCCCGACGGGCGCTGGATCGTGTTCCTGCGCAACAACCCGCAAGGCGATTTCTGGCGCTTGCCGGCCGAGGGCGGCACCGCCGAGCGGATGAGCCAGCTGAGCGCCGACGTGCGCGGCTGGGACTGGCTGCCGGACAACCGCAGCATCCTGTTTGGCCGCATGATCGACGGCGATACCCGCATGTTCCGCCTCGACCTGGAAACCGGCCAGGCCCGCGACCTGGGCATCGAGTCGGCCCAGGCGCCCGCGGTCGCGGCCTCGCGGCCGGCCGCGGCCTTCGTCCAGCGCAAGCCGTACTTCGGCCTGTTCCGGGTGGTGCTCGGCGACACCTCCAAGGGCGCGGTGCACGTGGTCGACCCGCTGTTCCCGTCGTCGGCGCGCGACATGCTGCCGATGGTCGCGCCGGACGGTCGCCAGATCGTGTTCTTCTCCGACCGCTCGGGCAGCAACCATCTGTGGTGGGCCGACCTCGACCAGCCCGACTCGCTGCGCATGCTGCCGGGCGTGCAGCCGGGCACGCGCTATGCCTCATCGTGGTCGGCCGACAGCACCCGGGTCACCGTGGTCGGGCCGGATGCCGACGGCCGCAATGTGATTCACGAGATCGTCCCGGCCAGCGGCCGGGTGACGCGTCTGGCGGTGCCGGGAACCGAGCCGATCCAGGCGGTGCAACTGCCCGATCCGGACCGGCTGCTGGTCCTGGCCAGCGTCGGCGACGGCCGCCTGCGGCTGAACCTGTTCGACCGCCGGCGCTCGCCTTGGAAGCTGCTCGGCGCGATCGAGGACGTGTCCGAGGTCCGGGTCGACGGCGCCCGCAACCGGCTGCTGTTCGCCCGCCAGACCCAGACCGGCCTGTGGCAGTCCGACCTGGCGCTGACCCCGGCCAGCGTGCGTCGCATCGACGACCGCGAACCGGTCGCCGAGCGCTACCGGCTGTGGGACGTGGCCACCCAGACCGGCGAATTGCGCTACCTCGACCAGCAGCCGACCTGCCTGGCGCTGTTGCGCCGGATCGCCAGCCCGGAACTGCCGCCGTCGGTGCTGTGCCTGGACCAGAGCCGGCGCTCGGCGATCAACGGATTCAGCCTGAGCCCGCGCGGCGACACCGTATATCTGTCGCTGGCCAAGTGGGATGGTGCTGATATCGGTTACATGGACCTGCCCGAAGAGCCGAAGACCTTCGTACCGGGCTGGCTCAACTGATTGAATAAGAACGAAAAACCTCTTTCGGAAAAGCTTCGGTTGTGACGTCGTTCCGATTTCGGGTAACTCTCCGTCAAATTTCCGGCGCCGGCAGTCGTTGCGTAGGCAAATAAAAACCTCATTACTTGCAAATGAGGTGGACCAATGGAGCAAGCATTGTGGGCGGATCGTGGACAGCTGGTGCAGCTGGACGCGCAGGACCCCGCCATCCAAGCCAGTTGCGTCGGCGTCTCGCGGCTGGGCAGCGCGCAGTTGTCCGGCAGTCACTTCTCGATCTGGGTCCAACTGCGCGGCAGCTCCTGGGTCGAAGCCAAGGAAGGTAAGTTCCGCCTGAAGCGCGGCGACTGGATCGCGTTCGAACGCGACTCCAAGCCGGTCCTCCAGGCCGACCGTTACGGCGTGTGCATCGGCCTGAACCTGACCGCCGACGCGATCAAGGCCATGGCCCGTCTGGCCGACGCCAGCCTGTATGCCGGCCGTGGCCGCATGAGCCGTCACGACGCCCGCATCGCCCTGCGCCTGTGGCGCCAGGCCCATACCCGCAACGGCGAGGCCGACCTGGGCTTCGATTTCAACGCCCTGCGTCCGATCCTGCTGCATCTGGCCGGCGTCCAGCGCGAGCTGACCGCGCGCATCCAGCGTTGCCCGGGCCGCTCGCGCAGCCGCAAGCGCCAGGTGTTCGGCCGTCTGCAGCGCGCCCGCCTGTACCTGGAAGGCAACTGCGACCGGGTCGTGCGGATCAGCGAACTGGCCGAGCTGACCAGCTTCTCCAGCTGGTACTTCTCCAAGACCTTCCACAGCCTGTACGAAGAAAGCCCGCAGGCCGCTTCGGCGCGGATGCGTCTGGAGCACGCGGCCGACCTGTTGAAGAGCACCTCGATGATGGTCGGCGAAGTCGCCGCCGCCAGCGGCTTCGACAACTGCTGCAGCTTCGCCCGCGCGTTCCGCGCCCGCTTCGGCACCTCGGCGACCCGTTACCGCAGCGCGGCGGCGAACGCCAAGCTCGAAGCGGTGCGCGCGACGGCACCGTTGCACAAGCTGGCGGCTTGATTGCTGGTGGTTTGATCAGCGCGGCTGGGCTCTCGGACTTTCGGGTTCGTGAGGCTGGGGCGCTTGAGCTTTCGCCAGAGGCAGATGCTGGAGTTGCCTATCCCAGTCCTGCAGATCCAAGCGTTGTAGAACCAAACGTCTTAAAGCGAAACGTTACAAAGCAGTAGGTTGTGAATGGCTACGGCTCATGCCGCAGCAACTTCGCAATACCGGCGCCGTTGGATGGAACCGCTTCGCAGTCGCGAGGTTCCGCCGGCGCCAGACAGGCAGTTGCAGTAGACCCACGCGAGCGCGGTTGCGGCGGCACCCAAGAACAACCCGCCCTCCCCCAAGTAGGCAAGGTTCCGGCTTCATCCCACACGGCAACCCGCGTCGCGTATGACACGCCGAGGTTTCGCAAGCGCTATTGGCGCTGTGAGCCTCGGCGTTGTCGTTTGTGGGATGGGTTGGCGGTGGCTGGGTCCGGTTGGTGGTTCGTGTTTGCCGTGCGACTGCCGGTTTTTGCCATGCGACTGGCGACTATTACCCATGGCCAGGCGATCGCGCCTCTCTCCACGCCGTCATTCCCGCGAACGCGGGAATCCAGTGACTTTGATCTTCAGGGCGAGTATCTGCGGGTGGGAAATGCCTTCACCGGACCGAAAGTCACTGGATTCCCGCGTTCGCGGGAATGACGGGCTTGGGGGTGCTTGGATGCCTGCGCTTAGATGGACCCAAACGTCGAATGGACGTGGTGGAAAGCGGAAGTGGCAGCGCGCGTGATCACGCGGTCGACATTGCCGGCCACTATTCGGATGCTGCTGCTCGTAGCTGCTCGTAGCTGCGCGTAGCTGCTCGTAGCTCCGCGCGTGGAGCGCTTGAACCCGGACATGCCGCGACCGCGCACACATGGGCCGCTCCCGCCGCGCACACAAAAAATCAGCGCTTGCGCAACTTCACGGCCTCATCAACCCCGCATCCATCGTATCGCGTTGCAGCGCGCGTGCGAATCCGCGCAACACTACGCAGGAATGAACGACTGCCTAACGCAACTTGCGGGTTATCGCAAAAATTATCGCGTCGTTTAATCGCTATTTACGCTGGCGAGCGAATGCGAGCACGCGCGATGAACGCACTCGCGCGTCATCGCAAACGATCGAGTCAAATTCGGCAAAGCGCGCGACGAATTCGTCGCTCGCCACGCACACGCGTATCGCAAAATAAAAAATTATTTGCAAGTCGCAACGCGCGAATGCAACGCGATGCGTATCGACATTTCATGGCGCGTATGCAGTCCATTGCTAGGGCCGATTCGGCAAATTTTCCCGGCCCTCGCCGCAAAGCAGCAGTGACACTTCGAACGTAATTTTGCTGGGCGTTTTAACACGCTCATAACGAGATCACTGGAGAGAGATAGATGAACCATCGCAGTCTGCGCCCGACGGCGCGGTACGGCTTGCTGCCGTCCGCTATCGCTGCGGCGTTAGTGTCGGCCTTCGTCCCCGCCATCGCGGGCGCACAGGAAGCCGACGCCTCCAATCAGGCGACCACCACGCTCGATCGCATTGAAGTCACCGGTTCGCGCATTCGCCAGGCCAGCCTGGAAACCGCGCAGCCGGTCGTCACCATGTCGCGCGCCGAAATCCAGAAGCAGGGTTTCACCAGCGTCGCCGACATCGTCCAGAACATCACCGCCAGCGGCTCGCCGGCGATCTCGCGCGCCGACGCGCTGTCGTCGGGCGAAGAGGTGGGCGGTCAGTACGTCGACCTGCGCAACCTCGGCCCGCAGCGCACCCTGGTGCTGATCGACGGCAAGCGCATGGGCATCAGCTCGGCCGGTTACTCCGACCTGGCCGCGATCCCGAGCTCGATCGTCGAACGCATCGAAGTGCTGACCGACGGCGCGTCCGCGCTGTACGGCTCCGACGCCATCGCCGGCGTGATCAACATCATCACCCGCAAGCGTTTCGACGGCCTGGAAGCCAGCGCCTACCTCGGCCAGTACGGCCAGGGCGACGGCAACAAGGAGATCTACAACTTCGTCATCGGCCAGACCGGCGAGCGCGGTTCGATCACCTTGGGCGCGGAATACAGCAAGGAAGATCCGGTCCTGGCCAAGGACCGTTCGTTCACCCGTTACCCGAATGGCCCGCGCCATCCGTTCCCGACCGCCGACGACACCAACGGTTGGAGCCCGATCAACCAGTGGGGCACGCTGTTCGACGCCGCCGGTAACCCGCTGACCGCCAACCGCGGCACGACCGACACCAAGAACCCGAACAACTTCCACCCGACCGACGGCATCCTCGACCAGGCCAACGCCAACGAGCAGATGTACCTGTCGACCGGTCTGGAGCGTCGCTCGGTGTTCGCGAACGCCGAGTTCGACATCACCGACAACGTGCGCGCCAAGGCCGACGTGCTGTACACGGATCGCGAAGCGACCCAGCAGATCGCCGGCTATCCGTTCCGTTCCAACGGTTTCACCAGCCGCTACGCGGGCGACCTGCGCCTGGACGGCAACAGCGCGTTCAACCCGCTGGGCTACGACGCCGACTTCTACCGCCGCGGCTGGGAAGTGCCGCGTCAGACCAAGTCCGAGCTGACCACCTACCGCTTCAGCGGCGGCCTGGAAGGCACGTTCGAGTTCGCGGGCAAGCCGTGGGATTGGGACATCGGCTACGTCTACAACCAGAACAAGGGCGTCAAGACCCAGACCGGCAACCTGTTCCTGCCGAACGCCGAGAAGGCGCTGGGCCCGTCGTTCATCGACGCCAGCGGCGTCGCGCGCTGCGGCACCGCGGCGGCTCCGATCGCCGGCTGCCTGGCGTGGAACCCGCTGCTGGGTCCGGACGTCAACGCGCCGGGTTCGATGAACAACAAGGAACTGCAGAAGTACCTGTTCCTGCCGACCCACGACACCTCGACCACCGAAACCCAGGTCTACAGCCTCAACCTCAGCGGCGTGCTCGCCACGCTGCCGGCGGGCGACCTCGGCATCGCGGCCGGTTATGAACACCGCAAGGAATCGGCGCATTACTCGCCCGACGCGCTGCTGCAGTCCGGCCTGAGCACCAGCCTGGCCGGCAGCGAAACCGAAGGCGGCTACTCGCTCGACGAGTTCTACGTCGAACTGGCCGTGCCGTTGCTGTCGGACGTGGCCTTCGCGAAGGAACTGTCGTTCAACATCGCCGGCCGTTACTCCGACTACAACACCTTCGGCGACACCACCAACGGCAAGTTCAGCCTGAAGTGGAAGCCGATCGACGACCTGCTGATCCGCGGCACCTACGCGACGGGCTTCCGCGCCCCGACCGTGGCCGACCTGTACGGCGGCGTGGGCGAGAGCTTCGACAACTACACCGATCCGTGCGACACCGTGTTCGGCGCGGTCCGTGGCAACGCGCGTTGCGCCGCCGCGGTGCCGGTGAACTTCCGTCAGGCCGCTTCCGGCGGTTCGCCGGCGACCGGTCCGAACGCGCAGTCCAACACCGCGTTCCTGTCGGGTTCCAACCCGAACCTGATCCCGGAAACCTCCAAGTCGACCACGATCGGTTTCGTCTACAGCCCGAGCTGGGTCAGCGGCCTCGACGTCAGCCTGGACTGGTGGAAGATCAAGATCGACGACGTGATCGCGGCCGAGACCGTGACCTCGCTGTTGAACAACTGCTACGTGCTCGGCATCGACGAAGCCTGCAGCCGCTTCGTGCGCAGCACCAACCCGCGCAGCCTGGGCCAGGTCGTGGGCGTGACCCGCACCCTGATCAACGGCGGCTACCAGGAAACCGCGGGTTACGACCTGGGCATTTCCTACCGTCTGCCCGAGACCCGTTTCGGCAACTTCGCGTTCAACTGGAAGACGACCTACGTCGACTACCTGGAATACAAGCGCGACAGCGAGTCGACCACCCCGGTCGAGCAGCGCACCAGCTGGGTCGCCAACGACAGCGCCAACTTCCGCGTGCGTTCGAGCTTCAACGCGGACTGGAGCATGGGCGATTTCGGGGCGAGCTGGAACGTGCGTTACTACTCCGGTCTGAAGGAAGAGTGCGCGTACGATCTGGACGGCGGCCCGGAATGCGACATCCCGGATTACCGTTCGGCGTACAAGGGTCAGGTGGGCGTGCGTGAAGTGGGTTCGAACACCTTCCACGACATGCAGGTCCGCTACAACACCCCGTGGAATGCCACCGTGGCGGTCGGCGCGAACAACGTGTTCGACCACATCGGCCAGACCATGTACAGCCAGCCGAACAGCAGCTTCAGCTACAACGGCAGCTTCGACATCGGCCGCTTCGTGTACATGAAGTACACCCAGCGGTTCTGATCTCGAATCAGGCGGTAAGGTTGTGAACTACGGCTCCGGAAGGGGCCGTAGTTTTTTGGGGCCGGGAATGGGGAATGGGGAATCGGGAGTCGGGAATCGTAAGAGCCGGCACGCGGCGATCGGCCGGCCGCGACGCAAGCGCTCTTGCCCTTGCGATTCCCGACTCCCGATTCCCCATTCCCGATCGCAGCCCAACAAAAAGGCCGCCCATGAGGCGGCCTTTTTGTTGGGCTGCGATCAAACTCAGAAATTCGGCTTCTCGACCTCAGCCGCATACCGCTCGATCGACTCGACCAGAATCTTCTTGGCCTCTTCGGCGTTGCCCCAACCGTCGAGCTTGACCCACTTGCCCTTCTCCAGGTCCTTGTAGTGCTCGAAGAAGTGGCCGATGCGCTCGAGCCAGTGCGGGCTGACCTGATCGATGTCGTGGATGTGGCTGTAACCGGCGAACACCTTGTCGACCGGCACGGCCAGGATCTTCTCGTCGCCGCCGGCCTCGTCGACCATGCGCAGCACGCCGACCGGACGGCAGCGGATCACCGAGCCGGGGATCAGCGGCAGCGGCAGCACCACCAGCACGTCGGCCGGGTCGCCGTCGCCGCAGACGGTATGCGGGACGTAGCCGTAGTTGCACGGATAGCGCATCGGGGTCGAGAGGATGCGATCGACGAAGATCGCGCCGGAGGCTTTGTCGACCTCGTACTTGACCGGCTCGGCGTCCTTCGGGATTTCGATGATGACGTTGAGCTCGTGCGGCGGATTATTGCCGGTGGTAACGAGGTCCAGACCCATGTGTGCTCCGACTGCTGAGGCCCGCGCAGGTGCGGGCCGTGAAAGAAAGGGGTGGCGCATTCTACGCGGCCGGGTGTTGCATTGCAGCACACGCGGCCGGCGCCGCCGGGGCGGGCCGGGGCGATGCGTAAATGTCCAATCGTCGGCAAAGCCGCGCCTTCGTGCGCCGATCGGCGCCGAACCACGGGCCAGCGGCGGGACCGCGCCGGTCCGGTTCGCTCTGCGTCCAAAAGCGACAAGTCACCGTCCAATACCCGTCGGGCCCGGTTGGCGCGCGCGGCTTGCCGCTACCCGCCGACGGTGTTAATCCTGCATTTAGATCGATACAAACGCAGAGGCCGCGATGCAGTGGTGGCAGCACGTACAACACGAGGTGATCGGTTTCTTCGGCCTGGGGGCCTTGCTGAAGTTGCTGTCCGAGCAGGGCTACCGGGCGTTGCTCAGCGCCGACGGGGCCGCGGCGCTGCTGTATCCGGTGATCCCGCTGCTGCTGGTGTACGAGCTGCTGCGCACCGTGGCCGCGCGCCGGTTCAAGCTGGAGGACTACAAGCTTCCGTTCCTGACCATGCTGGCCAACCGGCTGATCTCCGCGTTCCTGACCTTCGGCGTGGTGACCCTGTGCATCGGCCTGTTCCAGCCGTATGCGCCGTTCCAGGTCGGCATCGGCGTGGTCGGGCTGATCTACGGCTATCTGGTGTGGGAGTTCGCCCACTTCGTCTACCACTTCCTCGCCCACAAGGTGCGGCTGCTGTGGTGCCTGCACTCTACCCACCACGCGCCGACCGCGATGAACCTGTCGGTCAACTACGCGCATCTGTTTCTGGAAGCGCCCTACGCCGATCTGGTGCGGACCACGATCTGCATCCTCGCCGGGGTCGAGCCGCCGCTGTTGCTGCTGATCATGTTCATCGACGGTCTGTGGGGGCAGTTCATCCATCTGGGCGAGCACGCGCTCAAGGACGGACGCCTGGGCGCGCTGCACCGGATCATCCTGACCCCGGCGCATCACCGCGTGCATCACGCGCGCAATGAGCTCTACATGGACACCAATTTCTGCAATCTGCTCAATGTCTGGGACCGCGTGTTCGGCACCTATCAGCCGCAGCGCGACGACATCCGGATCGAGTACGGCATCACCCGGCCGATGAAGCCCGGCAGCTTCCTCGATGCCTATGTCGGCGAGTTCCATGCGCTGGGGCGCGACATCGCCAAGGCGCCCGGATGGCGCAACAAACTGCTGTATCTGGTGATGCCGCCGGGCTGGAGTCACGACGGCGAACACAAGACCGCGCAGGCCAGCAAGCGCGCCTGGCTGGCGCAGCAGGGGGCGTCATGAGGCGGCGTTTCGTATCTGTCGCGATGACGCTGTGCGCGGCGTCGCTGTCGGTCGCGACGGCCACGGCCGCGGATGCGGCGCCGGTCAATTTCGCCCTGCATCGCCCGAGCACCGGCTCGGCGATCTGCAAGCCCGGCGAAGAGGCGGAGAAGGCCGTCAACGGCCTGCTCGCCAGCAAGACCCACGACAAATTCTGTTCGCTGGCGCGGCCGGCTTGGCTGCGCGTCGATCTGCAATCCGAACGCACGCTTCGCGGCTTCACCGTGAAGCATGCGCAGGCGGGCGATGAGCCGGCCTCGATGAACACCCGCGCGTTCGCGCTGTCGGTGTCGCGCGACGGATTGAACTGGCGGCAGGTGGTGAAGGTCGACGACAACGTCGAAGGCGTCAGCGTGCATCGCATCGCGCCGGTGCGTGCGCGTTACGTGCGTCTGGACATCCGCCAGCCCGCGCAGGACCCGGCCGATCCGGCCACGCGGATCTACGAGCTGGAAGCGTGGTGAGGCCGCGCGGTTGACCCTCAAGAACACCGCGCGAGAGGCCTGGGGACGACCCTAGCGTGGGGTAGGCCCTAGCTTGGACGGACTACATACCGTGGCGTATCTAAAGCCACTCGATCCCGTCAACGCAGGTCCGCCATGTCCGCTTCGCTCGACGCCGCCCGCTCCGCGACTTCCAACCCGACCGAGCAGTACTGGGACAACCCGGCTTCGACCGATCCCAACCGCACGGCCGATCCGACGTCGCCCGCCGCTCCGTTGCGGGCCATGGGCGAGCCGCAGCGCGAGGCGATCGACGACGCAGTCGCGATCAACGGCGGCGATACCAATCCGCAGCAGCGCACCCAGGGCCAGACCCCCGACGGCAAGACCATCCAGATCGACCCGCTGCACCAGGGCGCGGAAGTAACCATCGCCCGCGAGCAGACCCTGGCCGATGCCGGTCTGGGCCGCACCTACGTCAGCACCGATCAGGTCGTGCTGACCACCGGCGCCAAGAACGACGACGTGCAGATCAGCCAGCGCGACGACGGCACCCTGGATGTCGGCATCAACGGCGAGAAGTACGAGGTGCGCCTGGGCGAGAACCAGGAACTCACGATCCGCAGCGGCGCCGGCAACGACACCATCAACGTCGCCTCCAACGTGACGGTCAACATCGTCGTCGACGGCGGCGCGGGCGACGACAAGATCGCCACCGGCGCCGGCAACGACCGCATCGACGGCGGCCTGGGCAACGACGAGATCAACAGCGGCGCCGGTCGCGACGACGTGTTCGGCAACAGCGGCGACGACCGCCTCGATGCCGGCGCCGGCGACGACGTGGTTTACGGCGGCGACGGCGCGGATCGTCTGGCCGGCGGCGAAGGCGTGGATTTCCTCGAAGGCGGGCAGGGCAACGACACGCTCGAAGGCGGCGCCGGCAAGGACATGCTGTCGGGCGGCGTCGGCGATGACACCCTGCGCGGCGGCGATGGCGACGACGCGGTCTACACCGGCGCCGGCAAGGACACCATCGACAATCAGTCTGGCAACGATACGGTGTACGCGCAGACCGCGAGCGACGTGATCAACGCCGCGACCGGCGCCAAGAACACCGTGATCAATGTCGAGATCAGTTCCAGCAAGGGCGTGACCATCGAAGGTTCCGACGCGTTCAAGCAGCGCGTCGGCGCCGAGATCGATTTCCTGCGCAGCTCGCCCAACGGCCAGCAGATGCTGACCCAGTTCGATCAGGCCGCCGCGCGCGGCAACAGCGTGACGATCAAGGAACTGGCCAACGAGCAGAACGGCTACGCCCAGACCTTCAGCAACGACGCCGATATCGTGGGCGGCAAGCCCGGCGCCGGCGGCGACGTG
The DNA here is from genome assembly GCF_057655755.1 of Lysobacter sp. Soil_N_51. Lineage (NCBI taxonomy): Bacteria > Pseudomonadati > Pseudomonadota > Gammaproteobacteria > Lysobacterales > Lysobacteraceae > Lysobacter > Lysobacter sp. Soil_N_51. The sequence goes on from NZ_JBDGLR010000002.1 coordinate 550,659, forward strand.
CAGATCAGCTACAACCCGTCGTTCCACATGGACGCATTCCCGGCTCCGGTCGTCGTGCTGTACCACGAGATGTCGCATGCCTATAACGGCGTGACCGGCACCTTCCAGCCGGGCACCTACAACGGCACCGGCAAGGACAACGGCCGTGTCCCGAACGCCGAGCGTCAGGCGGTGGGCCTGGAAACCAGCGCGCCGGCCTACGACTTCGACGGCGACCCGAGCACGCCCAAGACCACGGCCAATCCCGATCATCTGACCGAGAATGGCTTGCGCGGCGAGTTGGGGCTGCCGGATCGGCCGAGCTATACGTTGTAAGGGCGGGATTGGGGATTCGGGAATCGGGAATCGACAAGCACGGCGGTGGCGGCGAGGTTTTTTGTGGGAGGGGCTTCAGCCCCGACGCTTTCGGCTCCGCCCTGGCAATCGTCCCGGCAACATGAGGCCGGCCATCGGCAACCGGTTCTGCCCATCACGCCTGGCGTGCTAATTTCCAGCAGCCGTTCCCCGGCACCCGCGTTCACACATGGAGAGTGACGGTGGCAGACGAAACCCAACGCCCCATTCCGATCGATGGCACGCATACGCCGCGATCCGGCCCGCCCGTGGTAGGCCGCACCACCGCGGACGGCAAGCCGATCCACTACGACGAGCTGTTCCGTCAAGGCGATGTCGCGATCACCCGCGAAACCACGATGGAGACCCGCCGCGACGCCAGCGGGCGCAGCGTGCTGTACCCGGGGCTCGATCAACTCGTGCTGAGCACCGGCGCGGCCAACGACAATATCCAGGTGGCCCGCGGTACCGGCGGCCGGCTCGATGTCAGCATCAACGGCACTCGCTACGACGTCGCGCTCGCGCCCGGCCAGGAACTCGCCGTGCGCAGCGGCGCCGGCAACGACGTCATCCATGCCCGGCCGGACGTCAACGTCACCATGGACGTCAACGGCGGCGCCGGTAACGACCGCATCACCACCGGCGCCGGCAACGACCGCGTCGACGGCGGCCTTGGCGACGACCGCATCTACACCGCCGGCGGCAACGACTACATCTTCGGCAACCGCGGCAACGACCGCCTCAACGGCGGCGCCGGCAATGACGTGATCTACGGCGGCGACGGCAACGATCACCTGATCGGCAATCACGGCCGCGACTTCCTCGACGGCGGCAAGGGCAACGACCTGATCCAGGGCGGCGCCGGGCGCGACATTCTCGCCGGAGGCCGCGGCAACGATCGCTTGAACGGCGGCGAGGGCGGCGACCGGCTCTACCCGGGCGCGGACCGCAACCAGATCGAAGGCCGGCAGTCGGTGGACCTGGTGCGCGACGGCCGCTCCGATCCCAACCTGGGCAGGTCGATCCGGGTCGAAGGTTCCGACGCGTTCCGCCAGCGGGTCGAGGCGGACATCGAATTCCTGCGCGGCTCGCCGAACGGCCGCCAGATGCTGACCCAGTTGGACGAGGCATCGCGCACCCGCGGCAATCAGGTGACGATCCGCGAACTGGAAAACGAGCAGAACGGCTTCGCCCGCACCACACCGTCGGGCGATGCGTCGATTCGTCCGGACGGACGCCCGGGCGCGGGCGGCGATGTGGAGGTGCGTTACAACCCCAGCTTCTTCGCCGAGCGGTTCCCGACTCCGGGCGTGGTCCTGTATCACGAGTTGTCGCACGCTTATAACGGCGTGACCGGAACCTTCCAGCCCGGCACCTACACCGGCGCCGGACCGGACGGCCCGCGCACGGTCGGCACGACCACCTACCCAGGTGTCAACAATCGCGAGCGTCAGGCCGTGGGCTTGAGCAATACCGGCACCGCCTACGATTTCGATCACAACCCCCGAACCCCGGCGACCACCGCCAACCCGTTGCCGTTGACCGAAAACGGCATGCGTCGGGAACTGGGATTCAACGATCGCCCCAGCTACCGCGCGCCGGCGACTTCGGGCCCGGCCGCGCGCACCTCGCTGCAGGACGATCCGCACGATTTCGTCGATCGCATGCTGAGCGCGTCGCAGTCCGGCAATCGCGAAGACTTCCGCAAGTTGACCCAGGCCGCCGCCAACGCCGAACCCGGCCAGGCCTTGCGTAACGAAGCGGTGGCCGGCGCCGATCGCCAGGACCAGTTCGCCGCGCAGCAACGCGAACAGCAACAGCAGGCGCAGCAACCGGACAATCCGGTGCGCGCCGGGCCGAGCCGATGACGCGCCGCTCGTTTCAGCGCGACGGCGATTCGCGGTCGGCGCCGCTTGCGCGCGTCGCGCCGTCGCGCCGTTCCCCTCTGATGACGCTCGCCCTCGCCGCGCTCGTCATATCGGGCTGCACCCAGGCCCGCACCCCTTCTCCCGCGGAGCAAACGATGACCACTGCGGCTCCTTCAGCGCCGGATGCAGCACGCACCAAGATCACCGTCCCAGGCGCCAACGGCGTCAAGCTGGACGTCGAGTTGCGCTATCAAGCGCAGGCGCGTTCGGTCGAGGTGAACTACCAATTGCATAACCCCGATGCGGCACCGCCGTTGGCGGTGTTCGATCGCGGCGACCTGCACACGGTGCAGATCGGCCGGCAGAAACTCGGCGCGATCGGCCAGCCCGGTTTCGTCACCGAAGGCACCGACGTGGAAATGCTGCACGCCGCGTTGCCGTTGCCCGACCCGGCGCCGACTTCGCCGCCGACGCCGCTCGCGATCCGGGTCGCGCCCGGTTCGACCCTGTCGGGCCAGTTCGAATCGGAGATCTGGAGCACCACCGTGCCCAAGCGCCTGCGTTGGTGCGTCGGGGTGATGCCGTTCGACGAGAAGTTCTTCGATGCGCCGGCCAAAAGCGCGGACGGGCAAGTGTGGAGCGCGCCGTTCACCGCCGCCGAGGCTCAGCAGATGCTGTGCACGCCGTGGTTCGATATCGCCAAGGGCGGGTTCGAATCCTGAGCACGGGTCGCCGCGCAAGATGACCTGGCGATCCGGAGCCATCGTGCATGGCCGATGCTCCGGACTCAATCCTTCTGAAAGCCTCGCGGCGAGACCCGAGGCTTACTTCAGCAAGTCATCGATCTCCGCGTCGCTGAACCCGATCGCGGTCTGCGCGCCGGTATCGGCCAGGATCTTCTTCGCGATCAACTCCGTGGTCGGCGCCAGCACGCTGAAGTGATCCGCGCGCGGCACTACGAAGAACTGTGCTTTCGGGTTCTTGCTGCTCTCGCGCAGCAGTTCGACCTGATCGGTGTTGGCGCAAAGAAAAAGACGACGCGAGAAAACGAAGGCGATAAAAAAACGGCGGCCGAAGCCGCCGTTTTTTCATCCTGGCGATCGTGTTTCGACCGCAGCGGCGAGATCCTCGCCGCCGGCTCGCTTACTCGACCGACACTTCCACCCGACGCGCTTCCTCGGGCTTGCCGCCGCCTTCGGTCACCGCCGGTTTGTCCAGCACGATGCGCTCGGCCGCGATGCCCTGCGACTCGAGCCACTGTTGCACCGCTTGCGCACGCTTCTTGGCCAGCTCGGCGTTGGTCGCGGCGCCGCCGGTTTCGTCGTGGAAACCGGAGATGCGCGCCTTGGCGTTGGCATCGTCCTTGAGCGCCGCGACCACGCCGGCCAGATCGGCCGATGCGTTGGCCGGCGGCGTCGACGAGCCGACCTCGAAGTAGAGCTTGGCGTTGCGCTGCGCCGCGGCCGGAGCACCACCGCCGCTTTCGGTGCCATCGGCCGTGCTAGCACCGGCCTGGGTGTCCGCCGGCTGATCCGACATCGACGCCGCGCCGGTGCCGTCCGCGGCCGGCGCGGTCATGGCCATGCTGGTGTCGTTCGCGCCGTGCGCCGCGGCCGCCGCGGTTTCGCTGGTCGCCGACACCGGCAACAACGGCACCAGCAACAAGGCGACGATGTTGATGATCTTGATCAACGGATTGATCGCCGGGCCCGCCGTGTCCTTGTACGGATCGCCGACGGTGTCGCCGGTGACCGCGGCCTTGTGCGCTTCCGAGCCCTTGCCGCCGTGATGGCCGTCCTCGATGTACTTCTTGGCGTTGTCCCAGGCGCCGCCGCCGGTGGTCATCGAAATCGCGACGAAGATGCCGGTGACGATGGTACCGATCAACAGACCACCGAGCGCCTTCGGCCCGAGCAACAGGCCGACCACCACCGGTACCGCGACCGGCAACAGCGAGGGTACGATCATTTCCTTGATCGCCGACTTGGTCAGCATGTCCACGGCTTTGTCGTACTGCGGCTTGCCGGTGCCGTCCATGATCCCGGGAATGTCGCGGAACTGACGGCGCACTTCCTCGACCACCGCGCCGGCCGCGCGGCCGACCGCTTCCATCGCCATCGCGCCGAACAGATACGGAATCAAGCCGCCGATCAACAGGCCGATGATGACCATGTGGTCGGACAGATCGAAGTTGAACACCACGCCCGGATGCGCGGCCTGCAGGTTGTGGGTGTAGTCGGCGAACAGCACCAGCGCGGCCAGTGCAGCCGAGCCGATCGCGTAGCCCTTGGTCACCGCCTTGGTGGTGTTGCCGACCGCATCCAGCGGATCGGTGATCGCGCGGATTTCCGGCGGCAGTTCGGCCATCTCGGCGATGCCGCCGGCGTTGTCGGTGATCGGGCCGTAAGCGTCCAGCGCCACGATCATGCCGGCCATCGACAGCATCGAGGTCGCGGCGATCGCGATGCCGTACAGGCCGGCGAGATAATGCGAACCCCAGATCGCGATGCACACCGCGATCACCGGCAGTGCGGTCGACTTCATCGACACGCCCAGGCCGGCGATGATGTTGGTGCCGTGACCGGTGGTCGAGGCCTGCGCCACGTGCTTGACCGGCGCGTACTGAGTGCCGGTGTAGTACTCGGTGATCCACACGATCGCGCCGGTCAGGATCAGGCCGATCAGCGCGCAACCGTACACGTTCAAGGCGCCGTAGCTGGCGTCGCGCATCAGCTCGGTGGTGATCGGGTAGAACGCGATCGCGGCGAGCACCGCCGAGACGATCACGCCCTTGTACAGCGCGCCCATGATCGAGCCGCCTGCCTTCACCTTGACGAAGAACGCGCCGATGATCGAAGCGATGATCGACACGCCGCCGAGCACCAGCGGATACAGCACGCCGTTGCCGCCGACCTGGCTGGCCATCAGCGAACCGAGCAGCATGGTCGCGATCACCGTCACCGCGTAGGTTTCGAACAAGTCCGCGGCCATGCCGGCGCAGTCGCCGACGTTGTCGCCGACGTTGTCGGCGATCACCGCCGGGTTGCGCGGGTCGTCCTCGGGAATGCCGGCTTCGACCTTGCCGACCAGATCCGCGCCGACGTCGGCGCCCTTGGTGAAGATGCCGCCGCCCAGGCGCGCGAAGATCGAGATCAGCGAGGAGCCGAACGCCAGACCCACCAACGCGTGCAGCGCTTTCTCGTTGCTGACCCCGAGTTTCGCCAGCACCAGCCAGTAACCGGCGACGCCGAGCAGGCCCAGGCCAACCACCAACATGCCGGTGATCGCGCCGCCGCGGAACGCGACGTCCATCGCCGCGCCGATGCCCTTGCGCGCGGCTTCGGCGGTGCGCACGTTGGCGCGCACCGACACGTTCATGCCGATGTAACCGGCCGCGCCCGACAGCACCGCGCCGATCAGAAAGCCGATCGCGGTATGCCAGTTGAGGAAGATGCCGATCAGTACGAACAACACCGCGCCGGCGATGGCGATGGTGGTGTATTGACGATTGAGATAGGCGCGTGCGCCTTCCTGGATCGCGCCGGCGATCTCCTGCATGCGTGCGTTGCCGGCGGGTTGAGCGCTGATCCAGCGCGCGGACACGATGCCATACAGGATCGCGATGACGGCGCAGCCAAGCGCCATGATCAAACCGTACTTCTCCAGCATGAACCCCTCCCCAAGGTAGAAAGTGGACATCACAGGACAACGGATCGAGTTGTAAGTCGCGAGTCGCTCGTTGGCCGATGTGCCGCGGAATCGCGTCTGTGCGCTGCGTTGTGTTGCATTGCAGCGACGCCGTGATGCGAGCACGGCGTGCGGCGACTATGGCATAGGCGCCGGGCCGGCGTCAGCGGGCGAGGCCGTGCTGCGACGCGCGTCCGCGTGCCGCGGCCGGGCTTGCGACCCCAGTCACGGATCGTGTGCGGCGGGTTTCAGGATCGATACGTTTCATGCGGGGCGAGTGGAGCGCTGTCGTAAGTGCGGCGCGTGGCTGAATGCGAGTCTCGCGCTGATGATGCGTTCGCGCGGAGCGAGCGAGTGAACCCGAGCAAACGAATTCGACCGAGCAGGCTCGACCAAGCGAGATCGAACCAGCGGGGCTCGAGTGAACGACCGGCGCCGGCGCGCCGGCGTCATGGCCGACACGTCGCAACGGCAGCGCATGGGGTGAAGTGATGGTTCAGCCGATGCGTGCCAGTCTGCCCCGGCCTTGTAGTCAGGAGCCGACGATGCGAACCGTCCCCGTCTTGGCCTGCGCCTTGTTCGCGCTGGCCCCCATGCTGGCCTCGGCGGCCGCCGATCCGGTCCCGGAGATCAAGCGCGATGCCGCGATCGCCGCCCAGCCGGTCGGCGGCGTGCATACGTTGCGGCAGATCCCCGAAGCCTGCGCGCGCATCGAAGGCCAGTTCACCGGCCAGGCCGAACCGGCGTACAAATTCGCGGTCGTGCGCACCAGCCCGAACTGTCAGCCGCGTGCGCGCTTCGTCGATGCGGCCAAGGCCAAGCCGTCCGAAGCCTCCGGCTGGAAATTCAACGACCTGATCCGGGTGCCCAGCGCGGCCTGTCCGCAGCAGCAGGCAGTGGTGCGGATCTGGCGCAAGCCGGCCGCGGCCGCAGTGCCGCCGAGCCTGGATGCGCAGGGCAAGTCGCGCCTGTACCTGCAGGACGAAAAGGAAAAGGCCGCGGCCAACAAGCTGGCGGCGATCCCGATGTTCGCCGCGGCGATGTCGGTCGAGGGCAAGCCCTGCGGAGGTTGAGCCGCAGGGGGCGATCGATCCGTGTCCGTGCCGGATGACGGACATGCCGGATGACAAATCCGCCGGATAACGAAAAAGGGCCGCGATGCGGCCCTTTTTCTGGTCTCGCCGACCGCGAGCTGCGCGGCGATTACTTGGCCGCGCGGCAATCCTTGAGGATCACCAGACGCTCGGCGTCTTCGTAGTAATCGAAGGTGCCGGTGAGGTTGATGCGGTCGTTGGTGCGCAGCGACAGCGCATAGCCCTTCTGGTCGGAGGCCAGCTTGCACATCACCCGGGTCTGATAGAGCAGGGTGCGGCTCTGAGTCAGGCCGGGGATCAGCGATGGGTTCATGTCGTAGAACACGCGCAGGATGCCGCCGTCGGTGGTCACGCCCTTGTTCACGCCCTTGAGCGTGTAGACGCGGCCTTTGTAGCGGGTGTCGACAACCGCGACGTTTTCCTTGGCCTGCTGCTCGACCTCGGTGGCCAGCGCGGTGGCCGACATCGCGATCGGCTTGGCCGCCGCGGCCGCGGCGCGCGCCGGCGCGGTCTTGCCCGGCTTGAGCTGGGTCAGCATGCCGCACATGGCCTTCTTGATCTCGCCGGCGTTGCCGAACGAGCCCTTGCGGGTCTTGAGCACCATGCTGACTTCGCCGTCGGCGGTCGCGCTGATGCTGATCGGCAGCGGACGATGCACGGCGCTGGCCGGTTCCTCGACCAGCAGCGAGCCGCCCTGAATGTCCTCGTCGAGGATCTGCATGCTGTTGCCGATGGCGATGTTGCGCATCTGGCCGATCGCGCTGGCGGTGCTCAGGCCGGCGACCTTCACCGAGGTGGAATACTCGCCGCCGGTGATGGGGTTGCCCTTCTTGGTGAAGTTGTCGTCGCATTGGTCGGCGAAAGCCGACAGCGACGGAACGAGCAGCAGCAGCGGTAAGAACTTGCCTTTCATCGAGCACTCCCTGAGTGATGACACTGTGCGTCCGTGCGCCCCTGTGTCGCATGAACGCTTGCGGCGGCAGATTGCCGCAATCTCAGTGGCTATTCAATGTGCAGGCGATGACCGCACGCGTGCAGCGGCCTGATTACCGGACGCAGCGCACAGTGTGACGGGGCGCTTGGCCCGGGCGGACAAGCGCGGATTTGCCCGCAGCGGACGCGAGGTGTCGTGCGCCCGCTGCGGCGCTTGGTCCGCGGCTTGGCCGATTCGGTCTGTTCGTTCCGCCGCGCGGGGTTCGACTCAGCAGTCGGGATCTTGATCGTAACGGCGCTGCATTTCGTCCGGTTCGATCTTTTCGATGCTGTGGCCGATATTCCAGCGATGGCCGAACGGGTCGATCACGGTGCCGGAGCGTTCGCCGTAGAAATGATCGCGCGGCGCCATCGCCAACTGCGCGCCGGCCGCGACCGCGCGCGCGACCACATCGTCGGCGTCGTCGACATGCAGGTGCAGGGTGTGGCTGTGGCCGCGCGCGGGTTCGGGGCGGCGGATGTCGACTTCGGGGAATTCCTCGCACAGCATCAAGGTGGTGCCGCCCAGATCGAGTTCGACATGGCCGATGCGGCCGCCGGGTTCGACCAGACGGAATTTTTCGCTCGCGTCGAACACCTTGCAGTAGAACTCGACCGCGGCCTGGGCATCGGCGACGCACAGGTAGGAGAACAATTCATGGACGGCCATGGCGGGCTCCGGGAGGATGTGATCGCAAGTCTGCGCCGGTGGTTGGGCGCTGGATTGGATGGAATTTACCTGGGCGGCGTCGGCCGTCGATGGTTTTCCTGTCTTGGCTGACTGAGTCAGTCTGGCCTGCAGGAGCCACGAGTCGAGTGCGCATGCCCGAGGTCTTTTGTGGGAGGGGCTTGAGCCCCGACGCCTTCCGATCCGACATCGCGATCTGAAAGAAAAGCGTCGGGGCTGAAGCCCCTCCCACAAAAACTCGGGGCATTCGAAAGGCTCGAAGGTTCAAGATGAGGCTCGGGCATCTGCCCAAGTATCCATCCCCGCTTCGGTTACACACTTCGCTGTCTGATCGCGCGGACCCAGCCAGGCCCGGGATCGTACCCGCAGCGCCTCTCGCTCAAGCCACCGGCAAATGGTGCGCACTCGCGGCGGCGGCGGCCACGTACTCGCGCGGGCTCACTCCGGTGAACTCGCGGAATTCGCGGATCAGATGCGATTGATCGAAGTACCCGGCATCCAACGCGAGTTGCGCCCAGCCCGGCCGCGGCGTCGCCGACAACGCCTTCAGCAGGCGCTTGAAACGCAGCACCCGCGCATAGCGCTTGGGCGCCAGACCGGCGGCCTCGCGAAAGCGGGCGATGAAATGGCGGTGACTGCGGCCGCTGCCATGCGCGAGCGCGGCGATGCGATCGGCGCCGATCGGTTCGTGCTGCAGTCGGTGCAGAGCGTCGGCGATCTGCGGATCGAGCCCATGCAACGGCCGCAGGCGCGCGCGCAGGAAGCGTTCGAAGACCGCGCGGCGGCGGATCGGATCGGCCGTCGCGGCCAGGCGTTCGTACAAGCCATCGGCCTGGGCGCCGCACAGATCACGCAGGTCGGTATGCGCGCCTTCCAGTTCGGACGCGGAAACGCCGAACAAGGCCAGCGCGGCGCCCGGCCTCAGCACCGCGCCAACCGAAGCGGCCGGCAATGAAGTGTCCTTGATGCAGTAAGAAGCCCGCACCCCACCCACCACCGCGGGCGAATACACCCGCCCGATCCGATCGCCCGCATCCGCATACAAGCGCAGCGACGGCCCATCGAGGCGGATCGCCAGATGCATCGCGCCGCTGGGCAGCGAATGCTCGCGCGCATGCGCGGGCGCCGCGGCCGGACGCGCGCTGACCCAGACCTGTTCGATCCAGGGCCGCAGTTCCGGCAGCAACGGCGCGTCGGCGGACATGGGCCTGGGTTCAGCCCTCGAACGGCGGCAGCTTGGGCTTGACCGCGACGTTCTTGAGCGTGACGTACTTCGGCAGGCCATCGCGCCCATACGGCGGCGGCGCCTCGCCGCGGATCAACGGTTCCAGATAGCGTCGCGCGGCCGCGGTGATGCCGTAGCCGTCCTTGCGCAGAAACCCGGCCGGCATCTTCTTCTCGTGATTGGCCACCTTGTCCAGCGGCGCGGCCTCGATCTTCCAGCGATACGGCGCATCGGAGGTGCGCACGATCACCGGCATCACCGAGTTCATGCCCTTGAGCGCGTACTCGACCGCGGCCTTGCCGACCGCGCGCGCCTGCTCGACGTCGGTCTTGGAGGCGACATGCCGGGCCGAGCGCTGCAGATAATCCGGCAGCGCCCAATGCACCTTGTAGCCCAGCGCGTCCTTGACCCGGCCGGCCAGATGCGAGGCGACCCCGCCGAGCTGGGTGTGGCCGAACGAATCCTTGCCGCCGCCGGCATCGGCGACGAAGCGGCCGTCGGCGGTCTGGATGCCTTCGCTGGCGACCACCACGCAATAGCCCACGCGTTCGACCGTGGCTTTGACCTTGGCGAAGAAATCGGCTTCGTCATAGGGGCGCTCGGGAAACAGGATCAGGTGCGGCGCGGCGTCCGCGCCGTCGCCGGCCAGGCCGGCCGCGGCCGCGAGCCAGCCGGCGTGGCGGCCCATCGCCTCGTACACGAACACCTTGGTCGAGGTCTCGGCCATCGCCGCCACGTCCAGCGCGGCCTCGCGCACCGACACCGCGGTGTACTTGGCGGCCGAGCCGAAACCCGGGCAGCAGTCGGTCACCGCCAGGTCGTTGTCGACCGTCTTGGGCACGCCGATGCAGGTCAGCGGATAGCCGAATTCGGCCGCCAGGCGCGAAACCTTGAGCGCGGTGTCGGCCGAATCGTTGCCGCCGTTGTAGAGGAACCAGCGCACGTCGTGGGCCTTGAGCACGGCCAGCAGGCGCTCGTAGCGGGCGCGGTCGGCGTCCAGCGACTTCAGCTTGACCCGGCACGAGCCGAACGCGCCGCCCGGGGTGTGGCCCAGGGCCGCGATCGCCGCGGCCGACTCCTTGGAGGTGTCGATCAGCTCCTCGCGCAGCGCGCCGAGGATGCCGTTGCGGGCCGCCAATACCTTGATTCCGCGCGCCCGCGCGGTCTCGATCACCGCCGAGGCGGTGGCGTTGATGACGGCGGTCACACCGCCCGATTGCGCGTACAGCAGGTTTCCAGCGGGTTTTGCGGAGGACTTCGCGGTCGGCATGGGGATTCCAGGATTTGCGCCGGTTTGCGGTAAGCTGACCGCAATATTCCCCGGCGGGTGAATGGCGGCTGTGAGTGTAGCGCCGCCCCGCGGACGGGCCAGCGACGAGGTCGGCGATCGCCGATCTGGGGCGCGGCCCGACGGGCCGCCCCGGCGCAGTGCGCGCGGGCGCGACGGTTTCATGTTGTCTCAGGAGCGATGTTGATGCGATTGGTATTACTGGGCGCGCCCGGTTCCGGCAAGGGCACGCAAGCCACGCGGCTCAAGGAGCATCTGCAGGTGCCGCATATTTCCACCGGCGATCTGTTGCGCGCCGAAGTCGCCGCCGGCAGCAAGCTGGGCCTGGAAGCCAAGGCGGTGATGGACGCCGGCAATCTGGTCAGCGACGAAATCCTGCTGGGCATGCTCGAGGGCCGTTTCTCGCGTCCCGACACCGCCGGGGGTTTCATTCTCGACGGCTACCCGCGCAATCTGGCCCAGGCCGATGCGATGGACGCGCTGCTCAAGAAGATCGGCCAGCCGATGGACTTCGCCGTGCAGCTGGAAGTGCCGATCGAGCTGCTGGTCGAGCGCATCGCCGGCCGCGCCGCCGAGCAGGGCCGCAAGGACGACAGTCCCGAAGCCGTGCGCACCCGTCTGAAGGTGTACGACGACGTGACCGCGCCGGTCATCGAGTACTACCGCCAGCACGGCCGCCTGACCGTGGTCGACGGCGTGGGTTCGCTGGACGAAGTGTTCACCCGCATCATCGAGGCGCTGGAGCCGGCGCCGACGGTGGGTTGAGTTTTTCGCAGTGGCGTTGCTCCCTCTCCCGCCCGCGGGAGAGGGCCGGGGTGAGGGCACACGCGCCCGCAATCCTGTCGTGAGCGGGGAATCCGAGGCCGTCGAGCAGGGCTTGCGCGCGATAGCAACCGCCGTCGTTGACCGATCCTCGCGTGCCCTCACCCCAGCCCTCTCCCGCAAGCGGAACAGGGGGCGTTGGTGCCAGCGGGAGTCGCTTTGTTGAACACCCGCATCCTCTTTCGGAATTTCGGATCTTGAAGCTCCATATCTTGGGCATCGCCGGCACCTTCATGGGCGGCGTCGCCGCGCTCGCGCGCGAACTCGGGCATGCGGTCGAAGGCAGCGATCAGGCGGTGTACCCGCCGATGTCGACCCAGCTCGAACAGCTCGGCATCGCGTTGCAGCAGGGCTACAAGCCCGAACACATTTCCGCCGATTGCGACGAGATCGTGGTCGGCAACGCGCTGTCGCGCGGCAACGCCGCGGTCGAGCAGGTGCTCGACGACGGACGCAAGTACACCTCCGGCGCGCAGTGGTTGTCCGAACAGGTGCTGCCGGGACGCGACACGCTCGCGGTCGCCGGCACCCACGGCAAGACCACGACCACCTCGATCCTGACCTGGCTGTTGCAGGCCACCGGCCGCGAGCCCGGCTTCCTGATCGGCGGGGTGGCCGAGGATTTCGGCGTGTCCGCGCGCATCGGCGGCGGTCGCGAATTCGTGGTCGAGGCCGACGAATACGACACCGCGTTCTTCGACAAGCGCAGCAAGTTCGTCCACTACCGGCCGCTGGTGGCGATCCTCAATAATCTTGAATACGACCACGCCGATATCTTCCCCGACGTGGCCGCGATCCAGCGCCAGTTCCACCATCTGGTGCGTACCGTGCCGCGCCGCGGCCGCCTGATCGTCAACGGCGAAGACGAGCGTCTGAGCGAAGTGTTGGCGATGGGCTGCTGGACGCCGGTCGAACGCTTCGGCCTGGAAGGCAAGGCCGGTTACGAATGGACCGCGCGGCTGCTGGCCGAGGACGGCAGCGCGTTCGTGGTGATCCACCGCGGCCGCGATATCGGCGAAGTGCGCTGGCCCTTGCTCGGTCGCCACAACGTCATGAACGCATTGGCCGCGCTCGCCGCGGCCAATGCGGTCGGGGTCGAGGTCGCCTCGGTGCTGCCGGCGCTGGCCGGGTTCCGCAGCGTCAAGCGCCGGCTCGAAGTGATCGGCGAGACCGGTGGGATCACCGTGTACGACGATTTCGCTCACCATCCGACCGCGATCGCGACCACGCTCGCCGGCTTGCGCGCGCGCGTGGGCACGGCGCGGATCGTGGTGGCGATGGAACCGCGCAGCAATTCGATGCGGCTGGGCGCGCATTCCGACGCGCTCGCGCCGTCGCTCGACGGCGCCGACGTCGTCGTGTTCCTGCATCGGCCGGAATTGGTCTGGGACGCGGGCAAGGTTCTCGCTGGCCTGCGCGGCGAAGGCGTGACCGTGGCCGACGCCGATGGCTTGATCGCCGCGTTGCGCGAACGCGTGCGCGCCGGGGACCATGTCGTGTTCATGTCCAACGGCGGTTTCGATGGGGCGCCGCGGCGGTTTTTTGGGGCCGGGATTGGGGATTCGTGATTCGGGATTGGCAAAGGCGGGATTGGTAAAAGCGGGATTCGCTCAGGCTTGCGCGATGCGTTGAGGCGTTGGTCGTTGCCTCGACAGCCATGATGCGATCGCGGTTTTGTTTTGCCGTCAGCGGACGCCGACGCGTCGCGCCGTGATGCCGCTGGCGCTAGCCGCTACGCGTTTCCATAGCGCCGATAAGCGCTCGAAACACCGGCCTGGGGCCGGGTACACTGCGGCCATGTCCTCCGAGCCCGCCGTCGCCGAATCGCTGGGATTGTTCCCGCTGCATACCGTGCTGCTGCCGGGCGGCTCGTTGAGCCTGCGCGTGTTCGAACGCCGTTATCTCGATCTGGTGCGCGAATGCGGCCGGGTCGGTCGCGGCTTCGGGGTCTGTCTGATCATCGACGGCGAAGAAGTCGGCGCGCCGGCCGCGGCCGCGGCGTTCGGAACCGAAGCGGTAATCGAGGATTTCGGCACCGGCGACGACGGCCTGTTGACCTTGCGGGTGCGCGGCGCGCGGCGCTTCCACGCCGACCGCGTGCGGGTGCGCGACAACGGTTTGCAGGTCGCGGACGTGCGCTGGTGCGAACCCGATCCCGACGAGGTCGTGCGGCCCGAGCATTCGCTGCTGGTGACCTTGCTGGAGCGTTTGTTCGAACAAGCCGGCGGCGAGCACAGCAAGGCCGCGCATTCGCGCTTCGACGACGCGGCCTGGGTCGGCTGGCGTCTGGCCGAACTGTTGCCGTTGACGTTGTCGCAGCGGCAGCTGCTGCTGCAGCTGGACGATCCGCATGCGCGGCTGGATCAGGTGTTGGCGTTGTTGCCTTGAGTGGGGTTTAGAGCCTCGGCCGCATCAGAAGCAAAAGCAAAAGCAAAAGCAAAAGCAAAAGCAAAAGCAAATCCCCCCTGGCCCCCCTTTTGCAAAGGGGGGAATCCGTCTCGTGGCTTTGAGGTAGCGGATACGGCGAAGCTTCGAATAGAGGCTGATTCGAATGGAGTGCGCCGTCGTGGCGGTGGCTCATACCGGATCGATCGCAATGAGTTCAATAGCTCGCAATCGGCCGAACCAATCCGCTCGGGAGAAACTGATCGAACCAATCCGACGCGGTGACCTCGCCCAAAGCTTTCCCCCTTTGGAAAAGGGGCAGGGGGGATTCGCTTCTACTCCATCCCCCAACGCATCCCACACCCCACTCAAGGCCCCGGCACAGCCCCCGGCACCCGATACTGCGACTGCATCCGCAGCACCTCCACCCCGTTCTTCGGATGCGCTTGCTGGACCATGGTGAACCCGGTCAAGGCCCGGCGCACCTGCGCATGCGCGTTGCCGTCGTCGGGCTGCGGCAACCACAGCGCGGCCGAGTCGAACGGCTTGTTGAGCTTCAAGGTCTGAGTGGTGCCGATCCACAACGGCGTCCCGTCGGACAGCACCGCCGGCGCCGGCCACAGGCGCAGTGCGTATTGAACATCCGGGGTCGGCCCGTCGCGCAGCATCAGCAGGGTTTCGGCCTGCGCGTCGAGGGTCGCCGGCAGGACCACTTGATCGCGCGGCGCGGTGTCGTCGTCGAGCAAGGCGATCGTCGCCAACCAATCGGCCTGCGGTTGCACCCGCCAGCCATTGGCTTCCAGGGTCGCGCGCAACGGCGGCAAGGGGCCGGCGATCTGCAGGTCCAGCGGCCAGCGCCGACGCGCATCGCTTTCGTTGCGTTGCGCGGGCAAGGTCGTCCAGTCGTGTTTCCACCACGCATCGGCGTTCAACACCGTGCTCGGCGTGGCCGAGGCGAACTTGGCCAACAGCGCATCGGCCGAGCGCGGCGCATGCCACAGCGCGGCGGCGACGAAGACGCTGTAGAACAGCCACGCCAGCGGCCGCATCCAGAACGAACGCGCGACGTGGCGGCGATAGGCGATGCCGAGCACCAGCAGCCAGACGATGCCGAACAAGGTGCCGCCGACCAGATCGCTGGGCCAATGCGCGCCCAGGTACAGCCGCGAAAATCCGACGAGGGTGGTGACCACGCCGGCCAGCAGGTAAGGCCACACCCGCTGCCGCCCGGGCAATTCGCGCGCGATCAAAACCGCGAAAAAACCGAATACGATCGTGGTCATGGTGACCGCGACCGAGGGGAAGCCGAAACCGGCCGGCGCGGTCGGCGGACGCGGCATGTCGATCGCCGCCTCCAGCAACGAGGTCAGCACCAGTCCGAACACGATCGCGCCGACCCAGTGCGCCGCGGCCATCCAGCGCCGCCGCCAGGCCAGATACGCCAGTACCGCCAGCGAGGCCGGGCCCAGCACCTGCGCGTCGCCGAGGCAGGCCAGCGCGGCCATCAACCGGTCGGCGAGCGGATTGCGCAAAGTCCACATGAACTCGTGGATGGTGTGATCGATCTGCAGCGGCCCGCCGCTGGCGAGCAAGGTCGCCAGCAGGGTGAACCAGATCCAGCTGATCGCGAGCAGACACACCGCCAGCATCACCAGCGAGGCCGATTCGGGCCGATTGGGATCGATCAGCGCGCCGGCGTAGCGGCCCAGGTGCGGATGTGCGCGGGTCCAGCGCAGCGCGCGCGCGAGCAGGTTGTTGGCGTGCGAGGCGAACCAGCGCCAGGTGTAGAGCACCGTCGCCCACACCAGCGCCACCGCGACCAGCAGCGCGCCGAGCACCAGCGCGAGCCGGTCGGCGACCGCCGCGACCGCGTCGTAGGACGCGCCCAGCACCCAGCCCGGGGCGAGAAACAACGCCGACCAGCCGACGCAGGCGACGAAACTGGGCAAGGCGTAGCGGCGCATCGGCATGCGCAGCATGCCGGCGATGGCCGGCACGAACGGCCGGATCGCGCCGACGAATCGGGCGATCAGGATGCTCTTGCTGCCGTGGCGGTGGAAGATGGCTTCGCCGCGGTCGAGCCATTGTGGATAACGCGAGAACGGCCAGCGTTGACGCAACTGCGGCCCCCAGCGACGACCGATCCAATAGCTCAGGCCGTCGCCGGCGAACGCGCCGAGGGTCGAGCAGGCCAGCGCGTACGGGCCGCTGATATGGCCCAGGCCGACCAGGGTGCCGACCGCGAACAGCAGCGGCAGCGCCGGCACCACGATGCCGAGAATGATGAGCGCGTCGCAGAAGGCGATCAGGAAGATCACCACGCCCGCGGCGATGGGGTGGGCCGCGATCCATGCGGTCGCGCTTTCAAGCCAGGCTGAGTCCATCGCACGATTATAGGCAGCGCTCTCTGTGGCGCGGGTGACTGGTTTTGGTGCCGGGATTCGGGATTGGGGATTCGGGATTTGTAAAGGCCTGGCGCATACGGCCAGTGAATGGCGCTTGCTGTTGCCGAATCCCCAATCTCGAATCCCCAATCCCGGCTCCGAAGTACACTTCCCCTAATGTCCCCCGAAGTTACCGAAGTGGCCGCGCTCAAGGCCGACAGTTTCGGCCGGATCGCGTTGATGCGCGACGGCGATGGCCTGTTCGTGCGCCGCGATCTGGCCCATGTGCCGTGGTGGCTGCGCCTGCCGGCGTGGTGGCTGGCGCGGCGCGAGGCGCGCGCGCTGCAACGCGTCGACGGGCTGGAGGCGACGCCGCAGCTGTTGCGCTGGGACGGTCGCCGGCTCGATCGCAGTTATCTCGACGGCGCGGCCATGTACCAGCGCCCGCCGCGCGGCGATTTGGCCTATTTCCGGCAAGCACGGCGCCTGCTGCAGCGCCTGCACCGGCGCGGCCTGGCGCATAACGATCTGGCCAAGGAGGCCAACTGGCTGGTGCTGATCGACGGCACCCCGGCGATCATCGATTTCCAGCTCGCCACCCGCGGCGACCCGCGCTCGCGCTGGATGCGCCTGCTCGCGCGCGAAGACCTGCGCCACCTGCTCAAGCACAAGCGCACCTATTGCCCGCAGGCGCTGACCCCGGTCGAACGGCGTGTGCTCAAGCGTCATTCCTGGCTGCGCGAGGTCTGGTTCGCGACCGGCAAGCCGGTCTACCGCTTCGTGACCCGGCGCATCCTGCATTGGGAAGACAACGAGGGGCAGGGGCCGAAGCCCTGACGGCCGGGATTCGGGATTGGGGATTCGGGATTAGGATGGGGCCTGATGCTTTTGCGAATCCCTAATCCCGAATCCCCAATCACGGCCTCATCATGACCAGCCTCTCAGGCAAGACCCTCTTCATCACCGGCGCCTCGCGCGGCATCGGCCGCGAGATCGCGCTGCGCGCCGCGCGCGACGGCGCCAACATCGCGATCGCGGCCAAGTCCTCGGTCGCCAATCCCAAGCTGCCGGGCACCATCCACAGCGTCGCCGCCGAAGTCGAAGCCGCCGGCGGCCGCGCGCTGGCGCTCAAGTGCGATATCCGCGAAGAAGACGAAGTCAACGCCGCGGTCGCCGCGACCGTCGACGCGTTCGGCGGTCTCGACATCCTGGTCAACAACGCCAGCGCGATCTGGCTGCGCGGCGCGCTGGACACGCCGATGAAGCGTTTCGACCTGATGCAGCAGGTCAACGCGCGCGGCAGTTTCCTGTGCGCGCAGGCCTGCCTGCCGTATCTGCAGCAGGCCGCCAACCCGCACATCCTGACCCTGGCGCCGCCGCCGAGTCTGGACGTGAAGTGGTGGGCGCCGCATACCGGTTACACCCTGGCGAAGATGGGCATGAGCTTCGTGACCCTGGGCCTGGCCGGCGAGTTCGGTCCGCGCGGGATCGCGGTCAATGCGTTGTGGCCGAAGACCATCATCGCCACCGATGCCTTGAATCTGATTCCCGGGGTTGCGCTGGATCGCTGCCGCAAGCCGCAGATCGTGGCCGACGCGGTGCATGCTGTGTTGGTGCGTCCGGCGCAGGATTTTTATGGGCGCTTCCTGATCGACGAGGAGGTGTTGACCGAGGCGGGCGTGACCGATTTCAGCAAGTACGCGGTCGATCCGAGCAAGTCGTTGTTGCCGGATTTGTTTCTGGGTTGAGTCGTCGGTGGTGATCGATTCGTAAGCGCGGCACACGCGTTCCTTATGACGTGTACCCGCACAAGCCGGCCCTGTTGGCCCCTGTAGGAGCGGCGCGAGCCGCGACCGCGAGAACGCAGTTACGACGAATGTTGCGCCGTTGCCGTGATGGCGCGGTCGCGGCTTGCGCCGCTCCTACAGGCAGGCTATGCAGCTTTGGCTTGCGCTTGAAGCCAGGCTGCGCCGGGCCAAAGCCAAAAGAGCAAACAACAACAGCACGAGCCGATCCGACGAATCCAGATCGAATCCGACCACTTTTGTGGATGGACCTCAGCACCGACCGCGAAAATCGATCAATCGCGAAACCCCAATCAACCCGATCATTTCCCCGGCTGCTTCAACGCATCCGCCAACGAATACAACAGATCCACATAGAACCGCTCACCTTCCTCCAACCCCGCAACTTTCGACCCCTTGAGCGGCTCCACCACCATGTACTCGTTAGGCGCATGCGCCCCGCTGCCATGCCCCAGCCCACCGGCGATCATCGGCAACCCCAGGGTCTGGGTGAACACGTAATACGGCGCGCTGCCGCCGATGCGCGGCGCGACCGGCGGGGTTTGGCCGTACTTGCGATACACACCCAACGCCGCGCGCGTCAGCGGCGCGTCCACCGAGGTCTGCGCCGGCGGATAACCCGACAATTTGCGTATTTCGATGTCGTCGAACCCCTTCGCATCGAGTTGTTTGCGGATCAACGCCAACGCCTGGTCCGGGGTCTGGTCCGGGACCAGGCGCGAGTCGACCTTGGCCACCGCGCGATGCGGCAGGATGGTCTTGACGCCTTCGCCGGTGTAGCCCGCCACCAGCCCATCGATATTGAGCGTGGTGTCGAACAACTCCGCCGCGGCCGCGTCGCGAAAACCGCGGCCGTTCTTCCAGCGCGCCGCGCCCAGCGATTCAAGCTGCTTGGCCTGCTCGCTCTCGCGGCCGCGCACGATGCCGTTGAACAATCGCTGCTCTTCCGCGTTGGGTGCGCGGATCGCATCGCGATAGCCGGGCACCGCGATCTCGCCGTCGGGCGTGGTCAAGGTCGCCAGCGCCTGCACCAGGCGCCAGCTCGGCGAATCGAGTTTGGCGGCGAGCGAGCCATGCACTTCGGCGCGCTGCGGGCCGCCGCTGCTGGCGTTGCCCTTGGCTTCCAGTTCCATGTAGAGAATGCCCTTGACCCCGAGGAACATCGACGCCTGTCCGTCGCGATCCTGAGTGTTCATCGGGAAGAACACGCCGTCGGCCTTGCGCAGTTGCGCTTCGTACTTGGCGACCACTTGCGGATAGTGCGGCGAGCCGAGTTCTTCCTCGCCCTCGGCCAGCACGATCAGATTCACCGGCGGTTTGCCGCGCACCTTGATGATCGCGTCGAGCGCATTGAGGAACGCGCGCTGCGGCCCTTTCTGGTTGGTCGCGCCGCGCGCCATCAGCACCTTGCCGAGCGCGGGGTCGTCGACCAGGGTGCCGGCGAAGGCGTCGACCTTCCAGCCGGTCGGCTCGATCGGCTGCACGTCGTACATCATGTAGACCACCAGCGTGTGCTCGGCGCCGGCATCGTAATAACCGTAGACGCCCGGGTGACCCGAGGTCGGCACCAGCGCGGTGTCGCGAAAGCCCAAGGTCTGCAGGTCTTCGCGCAGCAACTCGGCCATCTGCGCGATGCCTTGGTTCTGCGCGCTGATCGACGGCTGCCGCACCCAGCGCTGCAACTGGGCGAGGTCGGCGTCGCGATGCTGATGCAGGTACGCGTAGACGTCGGCGTAATCGCCGGCGAAGGGCGCCACGCTGGAGGCGTCGAAGGCGGCGGTTTCGGTGATTTCGATCCTGGGCGGCGTGGCCGCCGCCGATGCGATCGGCAACAAGGCCAGTGCGAGTGCGGCGGACAACAACGAAGCGGTGCGGCGACTGCGTGAACTCATGGCGTTTCCCTCGTCGTAGGCAAGCTTGAAGCGGGCAGGGCGCGAAGCGCCGATACGGCAGGTCGGGTGGGTTCGTGGCAAGCGGGGCCCCGACCATCGGCGTGGACCGATCATGACTGCAACCGCGCCGGCGCGGTGCGTCGCAGCGCCCGCATCGCGCAGCGGCTACCACCGACACTGCAAGCGCAGCGGCGATCGGCGACAATGGCCGTTCCGCTCCCCACCTCGCTGCCGCCCCCATGGACACCGCCTCGCTGTACGCGCTTTCCGAGCGCTATTACCTGCCCGTCTACCGTCCGCGCCGGATCGTGCTCGATCACGGCAAAGGCTCGCGGATCTGGGATCTGGACGGTCGCGAGTACGTGGACTTCGGCGCCGGCATCGCGGTCAACGCGCTCGGCCACGCGCATCCGGCGCTGATCGCGGCGCTGACCGAGCAGGCCGGTAAGCTGTGGCATACCAGCAACGTGTTCATCAGCGAACCGCCGCTGCGTCTGGCCGAACAACTGGTGTCGGCCTCGGGTTTCGCCGAGCGCGTGTTCCTGTGCAACTCCGGCGCCGAAGCCAACGAGGCGGCAATCAAGCTGGCGCGCAAATGGGCCACCGCGCAGGGCCGCGAACCCGAGCGCCGCGCGATCCTGAGTTTTCGCGGCAGTTTCCACGGCCGCACCCTGGCCGCGGTCACCGCCACCGCGCAGCCCAAGTACCACGAAGGTTTCGAACCGCTGCCGCCGGGCTTTCGCTACAGCGATTTCAACGATCTGGCCGCCGCCGAAGCGGCGATGGTCGACGGCGCGGTGTGCGCGGTGCTGGTCGAACCGGTGCAGGGCGAGGGCGGGGTGACTCCGGCCACCGACGCGTTCCTGCGCGGCCTGCGCGAGTTGTGCGATCGCCACGGCGCGCTGTTGATCCTCGACGAAATCCAGTGCGGCATGGGCCGCACCGGCGAGTTGTTCGCCTGTCATGCCTATGGCGTGACGCCCGATGTGGTCACTCTGGCCAAGGCATTGGGCAGCGGCTTTCCGATCGGTGCGATGCTGGTCGGCTCCAAGGCCGCGCAGTCGATGCAGTTCGGCGCGCACGGCACCACCTTCGGTGGCAATCCGCTGGCGGCGGCGGTCGCGGGCGCGGCCTTGCGCGAACTGCGCTCGCCCGAGTTGATGGCCAACGTCGAGCGTCAGGCGCAGGCGATCCGCGACGGCTTGGCCGCGCTCGACGCCGAGTTGAATCTGTTCGTGGAAGTGCGCGGCCGCGGCCTGATGATCGGCGCGCAGTTGCGCGAGCAACACGCGGGCAAGGCCGGCGAAATTCTCGATCGCTGCGTCGAACACGGCTTGCTGACCTTGCAGGCCGGTCCGGACGTGCTGCGTTTCGTCCCGGCGCTCAACATCGGCGACGTCGACGTGGCCGAGGGGCTGGCGCGTCTGCGCGCGGCGCTGCTGCAGTTTCTCGGTCGCTGAGCGCGACGGTAGCGGCGATGAGCGAAAGCGAATGCGTGTTCTGCGACATCGTCGCCGGCCGGGCGCCGGCGAGTTTCGTGTACCGCGACGATCGGGTCGCCGCGTTCATGGATTTGCGTCAAGCCGTGCCCGGCCACGTGTTGATCGTGCCGCTGCGGCATATTCCCGATCTGTATGTCATCGATGAGGCCACGGCTGGGCATTTGATGGCGATCGCGGTGCGCATCGCCAAGGCCCTGGCCGCCGATCAGCCGCCGGCCGGGCTGAACCTGTGGCAGTCCAATGGCGAGGCGGGTGGCCAGGAAGTCCCGCACGTGCATCTGCACGTACAGCCGCGGGTGGACGACGGCATTCTGCGCCGCTACCAGCACGAGGTGCCGGCGCCCAGCGATCGCGCGAGCCTGGACGCGCTCGCCAAGCGCATCGCCGCCCGGCTTTGACCCCGTGCCCCTGAGGCCAGGCGCTTGAGAGCAGCGGCGCCTGAGCCAAGTGACGCCTGAGTCGGGCCGATTTCGCGGTGGTTGGCAGGCCGGTAAGACAGCTTCCATGCGGCCCGCGTGCGGCGCTGTGCCACCCCTTTCGATGCCGTCCGAGTGGTTTCACAGTGCCTTTGATCGCCGCCAGGGGGCTTTACGCGGGCTTTTGGATCAAACGATAATAATTCTCGTTTGCTTCAACTTCGGAGTCCCCCCGCATGTCCCGCAGCCGCCACCTTCCGGCGCCCTTGGCCCTGGCCATCGCTTTTTCCCTGAGCGCGCCCGCGTGGGCGGCAGTCCCCGCCGAGGCCGAGGCCGCTGATCCCCAGGCCACGACCCTCGATCACATCGTCGTTCAGGGTCAATCGACCGGTTACAAGGCCGACAACGCCAGTACCGCGACCAAGACCGACACGCCGATTTCGCAAACCCCGCAGGCGATCACCGTGGTCACCGGCGAGCGGATACGCGATCAGGGCGCGCAGAACGTCCAGGATGCGCTCAACTACGCCGCCGGTGTGCGTTCGGACGCTTACGGCCTGGACTCGCGCACCGATTCGGTGCTGATCCGCGGCAGTTCGCCGCAGGAATATCTCGACGGCCTGCGCAGCTCGTTCAACTACTACACCAGCACCGCGCGCACCGATCCTTTCACGCTCGAGCGCATCGAAGTGTTGCGCGGCCCGGCGTCGATGCTGTTCGGCCAAGGCAGCACCGCCGGCGTGGTCAATCTGGTCAGCAAGCGCCCGCACGCGCAGACGCGGCGCGAAATCGGCGTGCAGCTCGGCAGCTTCGATCGTCGCCAGGTCAACGCCGACTTCACCGGTGCGCTGACCGACGACGGCACTTGGCTGTACCGCGTCGTCGGGGTCTATCGCGACAGCGAAACCCAGGTCGATCACGTCGACGACGACCGCCGCCTGATCGCGCCGTCGCTGACCTGGAAGCCGAGCGAAGACACCTCGCTGACGCTGCAGCTGCGCTGGCAGCAGGACCGCACCGGCTCGACCTCGCAGTTCTTCGGCTGGAGCGGCTCGATCGCGCCCAATCCGAACGGCCGCGTCCCGTCCCATCGCTTCATCGGCAACCCGGGCGACCACTACGACACCGACCGTACCACCGCGGGCTGGCTGTTCGAGCATCGCTTCAACGAAAACTGGACGATTCGCCAGTCCTTCCGCGCCGCGCGCAACAAGGTCGATTACGCCAGCGCGTATGGCGACCCCTTCACCGATCCGTTGAATCCTTTCGTCGATTCGCAGCAACGGGTCATCCGCCGCGAAGGCTGGTACGCCAACACCAATGTGCGGATGCAGAACATCGATCAGCACATCGAGGGCCACTTCAACACCGGCGCGGTCTCGCATCAGATGCTGCTGGGCCTGGATGCCGCGCGCTTCAAGCAAGAGGAACAGCAGTTGTTCGAGGGCGCGGAAGACCGCGGCGGCACCATGCCGGCGATCGATATCTTCAATCCGGTCTATCTGTCGCACACGCCGCCGCCGTTCGGTCCGGCGGTCAAGAGCAGCCAGCGTCAGGTCGGTGTGTATCTGCAGGATCAGATGCACGTCGGCGAACATTGGATCGTCGTTGCCGGCCTGCGTCACGATCGCGCCAAGAACGGTCTGGTCGGCGCCGGCAGCGAAGAGTCCAGCGCCACCACCAAGCGTCTGGGCGTGATGTTCCACGACTGGGCGGGCTGGTCGCCATACGTGAGCTACAGCGAATCCTTCACCCCGGTGGCCGGCACCCACGCGATTACCGGCGCGCGTTACAGGCCGCAGAAAGGCGAGCAGATCGAAGCCGGCGTCAAGTTCGAGCCGGCCGCGCGCGACTTGAGCTTCACTGCGGCCACTTATGAACTACGCGAAGAGAACCGTCTGGTGTCCGACCCGGACCATCCCAACACCAATATCCAGGCCGGCAAGACCAAGGTCAGCGGTTTTGAGTTGGAATTGACCGGCAAGCTGACCTCCAACTTCGACCTCACCGCGCACTACAACTATCTCGACAACGACAAACAATTGGAAAGCACCCCGCGCCATCAGGCCGCGGTGTGGGGCAAGCAACGCTTCAGCATCGGCGGCCGCGACGGTTTCGCCGCCGGCCTGGGCGTGCGTTATATGAGCGCGTTCGACAGCCTGCCGGCGCCAACCACGCCGTCGGTGACCCTGGCCGACGCGATGATGTCCTACGACACTGGTGCATGGCGTTGGGCGCTCAACGTCAACAATCTGACCGACAAGCGCTATTTCAGCATCTGCATGGGGCGCGGCGACTGCTGGTTCGGCTCGCGCCGCACTATCGGCTTGAGCGCTACGTTCACCTTCTGATCGCGCCTGGATCGAAAAGCGAAAGGGCCGGCGAATTCGCCGGCTCTTTCGTTTGCGCGATCGCGACGAGGCGACCGAATCGCTTACAGCGTGGCGAACGTCGCCCGCGCCGCCTCGATGGTCTCGGCGATTTCCGCCTCGCCATGCGCGCTCGACATGAACCCGGCCTCGAACGCCGACGGCGCGAGATACACGCCGCGCTCGAGCATGCCGTGGAAGAAGCGATTGAAGCGCTGCGTATCCGAGCCCATCGCATCGGCGAAACTCTGCACCGGCCCTTCGCGGAAATACAGCCCGAACATGCCCGGCGCGCGCGTGGTGTGGAAGGCGATGCCGGCCTCGCGCGCGGCCGCTTCCAGGCCGTCGCACAACGCATGCGTGCTGCGTTCCAGCGCGTCGTGGAAACCGGGTTGCTGGATCAGCTCCAAGGTCGCCAAGCCCGCGGCCATCGCCACCGGATTGCCGCTGAGCGTGCCGGCCTGATAGATCGGTCCGCTCGGCGCGACCTGACTCATCAGATCGCGCCGGCCGCCGTAAGCGCCGACCGGCATGCCGCCGCCGATGATCTTGCCGAACGTGCTCAGGTCCGGCGTGATGCCGTAACGCTGCTGCGCGCCGCCGAGCGCGACCCGGAAACCGGTCATCACTTCGTCGAAGATCAACAGCACGCCGTGCTTGGTGCAGAGCGCGCGCAGGTGCTGCAGATAGCCGTCCTTCGGCAGGATGCAATTGGCGTTGCCGACGATCGGTTCGATGATGAGGCCGGCGATATCGCTGCCGGCTTCGTCGAACAACTGCGTCGCCGCATCGAAATCGTTGTAGGGCAGGGTCAGGGTCAAATCGGCCAGCGCCGCCGGCACGCCCGGCGAATTCGGCAGACCCAGGGTCAGCGCGCCGCTGCCGGCCTTGACCAGAAAACTGTCGCCGTGGCCGTGGTAACAGCCCTCGAATTTGACGATGCGGGTGCGCCCGGTCGCGCCGCGCGCCACCCGGATCGCCGACAAGGTCGCCTCAGTGCCCGAATTGACCATGCGCACCATCTCGCAGCTCGGCACGATCCGGGTGATCGCCTCGGCCATCGTCACTTCCAGCGCGTTGGGCACGCCGAAGCTCAGGCCGTTGCGCATGGTTTTCTCGACCGCGGCCAGCACTTGCGGGTGCGCATGGCCGGCGATCATCGGGCCCCACGAACCGACGTAATCGATATAGCGATGACCGTCGACGTCGTACAGGTACGCGCCTTGCGCGCGCTCGGCGAAGAACGGCTCGCCGCCGACCGACTTGAACGCGCGCACCGGCGAATTGACGCCGCCGGGCAACAGTTCGCTGGCGCGGGTGAAGAGTTCGTGGGAGCGGGGGTTATTCATTTGGCAATTCTTCGGATCGGGCTTCATCGAAGCAGGAGAGGTAGGCGCGCACCGCGGCGGTCGGATCGGGCGCGTCGAACACGCCGCTGATGACGGCCAGCAGATCGGCGCCGGCGTCGACCAACGAGCGCGCATTGTCCGGGGTGATTCCGCCGATCGCCACCCGCGGCAGGCGCAGGATCGCCGATTGCTTCAATAACTCGGGCGTCGCGCGGCGCGCATTGGGTTTGGTCGGCGAAGCGAAGAACGCGCCGAAGGCGATGTAACTGGCGCCGGTCGCGGCCGCCGCGCGGGCCAGATCGAAGCGGTCGTAGCACGATGCACCGATCAGAGCGCGATCGCCCATCGTCGCGCGCGCCGCGGCCAGTTCGCCGTCGTCTTCGCCCAGATGCGCGCCGTCGGCGCCGATCTGCGCGGCCAGGCGCCAGTCGTCGTTGACGATCAGCGGCACGCCGTGGCGGCGGCAGATCGGCAGCAGCGCCAACGCTTGCTCGCGGCGCAACTGCGGATCGGCCGCCTTGTTGCGGTATTGCAGCCATTGCGCGCCGGCGACCAGCACCGTTTCGACTCGCGCTGCCAGACGCCGGGTGTCGGCATCGTCGGGTGTTATCGCGTACAGGCCGCGCTGCGGCCATGGTGAATTCATGCGTCTGCTTCCGTCGGAGAGGGCGGGATGGGACAATACCGTCCCGCAGAACCATTATCCGCCCATGTCCGAGATCGCCGCGACCACCGCTTACCGCACCTGGATGTGCGTCGTGTGCGGCTTTATTTACGACGAAGCCCTGGGGCTGCCGGAAGAGGGCTTGTCCCCGGGCACCCGCTGGGCGGACGTTCCGGACACCTGGACCTGCCCGGACTGCGGCGTGACCAAGGACGACTTCGAGATGATGGAAGTCTGAGAGGGCTGAAGGTGGCCGTGGACCACGCGTCCGCGGCGGACCTGCGTAGAACCACGGACCGGCATTGCTCGTCCGTTTACTCGATACCGGGCCCGAACCGCAGTTCCGCCCCATCCTTGAGCTTCAACCTGGCCGCCTGGCCAGCATTGAGCTCCAGCACGTACTTCGCCGGCGCATCGCTGGGATAGGGCGGACAGCTGTTGCCGCCCGAGCAGGGCGGGACGTCGCGCTGCTGCGACACCAGCCGGCGCTTGCCGTCGAAGTAAAGGATATCCAGCGGGATATGGGTGTTCTTCATCCAGTAAGCCAGCGGCTCCTCGCGCTCATGCACGAACACCATGCCGCGGTCGGCCGCCATTTCGTCGCGGAACATCAGCCCGCGCGCCCGCGATTCGTCGTCCTTGGCCACTTCCACCGTATAGCGCTGGCCGCCGATCTCGACCCAGGCGCCGTTGCCGGACCCGCAGCCCGACAGAGCCAGGCCACAACATACGATCAGCACGCGCAGCTTCGACATGGAGCGGTTCCTTACAGTGCGGGACAGGACGTCGCGAACATCCGACAGCGCCCCTCGATCGTCAAGATCGCAGCGGGCGAAATTATTTTCGATCAGCTCTTCCCAATCCCCATTCAGATCTGCATAATGCGCGGCCCCGCTGACCGGTTGATTGGTTGACGGGGACGCGCAAAAGCAGCGGTTTCGACAGGAGTTGACGGTCTGAAACATTGCTGTAAGATGCGCGGCCCGCTGACCGGTTTGTAGGTTGGCGGGACGCGCGGAAAGCGGCGGTTTCGACAAGTGTTGACGAGTCGAAAACATGCTGTAAGAT